>CAZXXZ010000001.1:0-204968 GCA_964644505.1 uncultured Treponemataceae bacterium
AGCGGCGCTTTCTGCGTCGGGCTTCTCGCGGAATCGCATAACGCGTCTCGCCCCTATGTGGCCGCCGATCGGATCGCCCAGCTCGAGGTAGCCGAAACCCGTTGCAGGACGATCCGGCTTGACGCCGAATGTCACGAGAAGGTCCGGCTCGGTTTCTACAAGCTGAAAGGCCTTGTCGAGCAGCGCCCTGAACTCTTCTTCCGGTTCTATGACATGGTCCGAGGTCAAGACCGCGACGAGAGCCTCGGGGTCTTCCCGTCCGATAAGCGCAGAGCTCAGAGCGATCGCGGCCAGGGTATCCCGGCCTTCCGGCTCCCCGATATACCTGTCCAAGCCCGATTTCGAGGGGATGCCGAGGCTCGGCAGGCGGGAGAGCGTGGCTTCTCGGTAACGAGCCGCGCCGCAGATGAAGCGGCGCTCCTCGGGCACAAGTCCCTCGAGCCGCGCGTAGGCCGCCTCCATGAGCGAACGGCCGCCCGCGATGGGCGCGAGCTGTTTTGGAAGCGACTCATTCGAAAGCGGCCAGAGCCGAGTCCCCGAGCCTCCAGCAAGTATTATGGCGTATCTCATGTGCTTCGGAATTATACCGAGGCGGAGTCGAGGGGCAAGCCGTGGCTCTTGTCGTGAGCGGAGATTCATCGGCCGCGGGCTGTCCTATTCCCCTCTATTCTGATATATGAAAGGAAGTGCCTCGAACCTTGTTGAAAAACATGGGTTCCCTGCTTGCATTTTTATGCAATTTCTAGGTACAAATATACATTCCTGAGGAGGGCCCGGCATGGGAAAGAGCCTTACCCGCAAAATACTCGAAGCCCACATGGTCGAGGGCGAATGGAAGACTGGTACCGAAATCGCCATTCGAATCGATCAGACGCTCACCCAGGATGCGACCGGCACCATGGCTTATCTGCAGTTCGAAGCCATGGGGGTCGAGAAACTCGCGACCGAGCTATCGGTCAGCTATATCGATCACAATACTCTGCAGGTCGGTTTCGAAAACGCCGACGACCACCGTTACCTGGCCGGGGTCGCGCGCCGCTACGGTATCTATCTTTCGCGCGCCGGTAACGGTATCTGTCATCAGGTTCACTTCGAGCGTTTCGGCAAGCCCGGCCGCACCCTTCTTGGTTCGGACAGCCACACCCCGACCGGTGGCGGCATGGGCATGATCGCCATAGGCGCGGGCGGGCTCGATGTTGCGCTCGCCATGGGCGGCGCTCCTTTTTACATGCCCTGCCCCGAGGTCGTTCGCATAACGCTGAAAGGAAAACTCAGACCCTGGGTTTCGGCCAAGGATATTGTGCTCAAGGTTCTCGAGATCTTCGGGACCAAGGGCAATGTCGGCAGGATATTCGAGTACGCGGGGCCGGCACTCGCGACGCTTTCGGCACCCGAACGCGCGACCATAGCGAACATGGGGGCCGAGTGCGGCGTCACGACCTCGATCTTCCCCTCTGATGGAATGACCAGGGCCTTCCTCCGCTCGCAGGGCCGCGAAAAAGACTGGACAGCCCTCGCGGCAGACGAGGACGCCGAGTACGATCGCGAGGTCGAAATCAATCTCGATGAACTCGAGAGTCTCGCCGCGACGCCGCATTCCCCGGGTAATGTCAAGCCTGTCCGCGAGTTGTCCTCCGTCAAGGTCGACCAGGTCTGCATCGGCTCGTGTACGAACTCGTCCTACCGGGATCTGGCGACCGTCGCGCTCATGCTTCGCGGCCGTGTCGTCCCTCCGGGAGTCAGTCTGGTTGTCGCTCCGGGATCGCGGCAGGTTCTTCAGCGCATCGATCGGGACGGCTATCTTGCGGATCTCATCGCCGCGGGCGCGAGGCTCGTCGAGCCCTCATGTTCGTTCTGCATAGGCAACGGTCATTCGCCTGCGAGCGGAGCCGTGTCCCTGCGCAGCTCCAACCGCAATTTCGAGGGACGTTCGGGCACCGCCGACGCCCAAGTCTACCTTGTCAGCCCCGAGACGGCAGCGGCCTCCGCACTTCTCGGGCGTATCGCCTCGGGCGCCGAGCTCGAGGCGGAACTCGGCGTCAAGCGGCCCTCGGTGAAGATGCCGTCCCGCTTCGAGATCGACGACCGCATGATCGTCGAGCCCCTTCCCGCGGTCGAGCGCGCGAAGGTCGAAATACCGCGCGGGCCGAATATCGGAGAGCCTCCCCGTCCCGCGCCCCTGCCCGAGAATCTCGCGGGGACCGCGGCGATCAAGGTCGGCGACAAGATCACGACCGACCACATCATGCCCGCGGGCGCGCGCATGAAGTACCGGAGCAACATCAAGGCCTACTCGGCCTTTGTTTTCGAGGGTGTCGATCCCACTTTCGCCGCGAGAGCCGCGGCCGCCCGCGACTCAGGATCGCATAACGTCATAATCGCCGGCCAGAGCTACGGGCAGGGTTCGTCGCGCGAGCACGCCGCGATCTGTCCGGCGGCCCTGGGTGTCCGCGCCGTTATCGCAAAGTCATTCGAACGCATGCACAAGGCGAATCTCGTGAACTTCGGCGTTCTTCCGCTCGTCTTCGCCGACGAGTCCGACTACGACCGCGTCGAGTCGGGCGATGCGCTGGAAATACAGGGCCTGCGCGAAAAGCTGACCGCCGGCGCGGATCGTCTGAAGGTCAGGAATACGACAAAGGGTATCGAATTCGATGTAATATGCGACCTTAGTTCAAGGCAGCGGGCCATAGCCGCGGCGGGCGGCGCCCTCGCCTGGGTGAAGGGGATGAAATGATGAGCGCGAAAATAAAGGTAAAGAATCCGATCGTCGAACTCGACGGCGACGAGATGACCCGTGTCATCTGGGCGATGATCAAAGAGAAGCTGATTCTTCCGTATCTCGACGCGAAGCTCGAATACTACGATCTCGGCGTGAAAGAGCGCGATCGAACGGACGACGAAGTGACCGTCGAGGCTGCTAAAGCCATCGCCAGGCACGGGGTGGGCGTCAAATGCGCGACAATAACGCCGGACGCGGACCGTGTCGTCGAATACGGCCTCAAGAAGGCCTGGCCCTCGCCGAACGGTACCCTGCGGAGTATCTTGGACGGTACCGTGTTCAGAAAGCCCATTCTTGTTAAGAATATAAAACCCGCCGTGCGGAGCTGGGTAAAGCCGATCGTCATCGGACGACACGCCTACGGGGATATTTACAAGGCGGTTGACTTCGTCGTCCCCGGTCCCGGAACGGTCGAACTCGTCTACACCCCCGACTCCGGCGCCGAGCCGACGCGCTTGTCCGTGCATCGCTTCGAGGGCGGCGGCGTCGCGATGGGCATGCACAACGTCGATGCCTCGATCGCTTCGTTCGCCAAGGCGTCGTTCGCATACGCCCTGTCGGAGAAAATCGATATCTGGTTCGCTGCGAAGGACACGATATCGAAGCGGTATCACGCGCGCTTCAAGGATATCTTCGCCGAAGAGGCGTCCCGAAGAGAGGCCGAGATGAAGGCCGCGGGAATTTCGTACCGCTATCTCCTCATCGACGACGCGGTCGCTCAGGTTATGAAGCATCCCGGCGGAATCATCTGGGCCTGCATGAACTACGACGGCGACGTCTTTTCCGACATGATCGCCTCGGGCTTCGGTTCCCTGGGCATGATGACTTCGGTTCTGGTTTCGCCCAACGGCGCCTTCGAGTACGAGGCGGCCCATGGCACGGTCCGCCGCCATTACTACGAGCACCTGAAGGGAAACCCGACGAGCACCAATTCGGTCGCCTCGATTTTCGCCTGGACCGGGGCCCTGCGAAAGCGTGGCGAGATAGATAAAATTCTCGATGTCGTCGCATTTGCGGACAGGCTCGAGGCGGCGGTGATCGAAACCATCGAAGCGGGGATAGTGACCAAGGACCTCGTGGGGCTCGTCGAGCCGAGGCCCACCGGATACGAGAATACCGAAGGCTTTATTAACGCGGTCGCGCGGCGGCTCGGGTAGCGGGACGCCAAGGGGGCGGTATGGGCAAGGATAGTCTCAGTGTTACGGACAACAGGACTGGAAAGAGCTACGAACTGCCGATCGTCGATGGAACGATCAAGGCCGCGGATCTCCGCGCGATCAAAACCGGCGAGGGTGATTTCGGCCTCATGTCCTACGATCCAGGCCTGGCAAACACCGCGGCGATGCGCAGCGCGATCACCTATATCGACGGCGACAAGGGCATCCTCCGTTACCGCGGCTATCCGATCGAAGTGCTCGCCGAGAAGGCGAGTTATCTCGAGACTGCCTATCTCATCATTTTCGGTAAACTGCCCACCGCGCCCCAGCTCGCAGGCTGGGAACGCGCCATCATGAACCACTCGATGCTGCATACGAATATCCAAAACTTGATCGGGACGTTCCGCTACGACGCCCATCCCATGAGTGTGTTCATAAGTTCGGTGGCATCACTGGCCACCCTGTATCCCGATTCCCGCAAGGTCACCGATCCTGACAACCGCAGGCTTCAGGTGGAACGGATCATCGCCAAGGTCGCTACGATCGCCGCCTGCGCGTACCGCCACAATCAGGGCTGGCCCTTCAACGGCCCCGACGACGAACTCTCCTACGTCGGCAACCTGCTCGGCATGCTGTTCAAGATGACCGAGGTCCGCTACGAGCCGCATCCGGTCCTCGAGCGCGCGCTCAACATTCTCTTCGTGCTTCACGCCGACCACGAGCAGAACTGCGGCACCACCGCGATGCGTGTCATCGGGTCCGCGCAGGGCGACCCCTACTCGGCGATCGCAGGCGCGGCCGCCGCTCTCTACGGCCCTCTGCACGGCGCCGCCAACGAGGCGGTGCTTTCCCAGCTCGAGCAGATCGGGAGGCCCGAAAATGTTCCGGCCTTCGTCGAGCGTGTAAAGAGGGGCGAGTGCCGCCTCATGGGCTTCGGACACCGGATATATAAAAGTTACGATCCGCGCTGTAGGATCATCAAAAAAACGGCGGAGGAGGTGTTCCGCGTGACGGGCGAGAGTCCTCTTGTAGAGGTCGCCCGCGAGCTTGAACGCCGCGCCCTCGAGGACGAGTACTTCATTTCGCGGAAGCTTTTCCCCAACGTGGATTTCTACTCGGGCCTCATCTATAAGGCGATGGGCCTGCCCGCCTCGCTCTTTACGGTCATGTTCGCGGTACCCCGCGCCAGCGGCTGGCTCGCGCACTGGCTCGAGGCCTTCGACGATCCCGAGCAGAAACTCATAAGGCCGCGGCAGATCTATACGGGACCCGAGGAGCGCGACTACGTTTCGATCGGGGCGAGGTGAGTCATCCCGCTTCGAAGACTTTGTCCCGATCGTAGAGCGGCGTGATAGAGCTCCCCGGCGGCAGCACCAGGTACTCTTCGTCGTTCCAGGCGCCGGCCAGGAGCCCCCGCAGCAGCCGCGAGGATCCGCGGATCAGGATGAAGCTTCTGCCGTCCTTTTCTGCCCTCGCGCGCGCGAGCTCGGCATAGCCGAGATGAGCGGTTTCGTCGAGTTCGATGTATCGCAGTTCCTGTTCCGGGACGGCGGGTTTCAGCGAATCTCTGACAAAGCGGGCGTTTTCCTCGCCGTATCTGCGCGCAAGTTCTTCGTAATCGATGCCGAGAGCCTCTTCCGGCGTGCGAAGGTAGTTGGGTCCTCGTTCGACGTAGCCGGCCGAAGTCCATGAGGCGCTTGGATTGCCGCCGAAGTGTTTTTCGAACGCGGACTTCGAGCCTAAAAGGATTGTGCAGCAATCGTGTGCGCGTGTGACAACCAAGGGGATGGGCCCCGCCCGTATCCCCGCAAGGCCGTTGCCGCAGAGCCCATAGCCCAGAAGTACGGCGTCGTAGCGGTCGGCTGCCGATTCTACTCGCTCTTGGATCGCCGACTTCAAACGCAGGGGGTCGAGGTGGAGCGCGATCTCCAGGAATTCCGGATCTATGATATTGGGCGACTCGGCGATAGCCGCGCAGAGTTCGCGTTGAAAAACCGAGCAGGAAATCAATTTGTACTTCGCCATCGCCGATCGACTCTCTTTCACGCTTAGTATGGGCCCTCGGCGGACTATACCGTCAAGGAGGCGCCCTCCATGACCGGATTGCGCTTTCAGTCCGGGCCCGCGCATAATGCGGACGAGGATCGGCGGTGAAGCATACAATCCGTTTTATCAGAGGTTTTCACACTGCTGAGGTCTTGGCCGAGACCGGGCGTACCATCGTCGAGGTCCTCGAATCAGCCGGTCTCGGCTCTGTCGAAACACCCTGCGGCGGAAACGGCCTCTGCGGGAAGTGCAGGTTCAGGCTTGTAGAAGGGGGACTATCATCTCCCTCTCCCGCCGAGACAGAACTGCTCTCCGACGCCGAGCGCGCATCGGGCCTCAGGCTCGCCTGTCAAGCCCGCGTCGAGGGCGATGCGGTGATTGAACTGCCCGAACAGGGGGAAGCGCGCTTTGTGACCGAGGGGCCGCAGCGCGGTTTTGACCTCGACCCGCCGGTGCAGGTTCTGCGAATCGAACTCGACGAACCGAGGATAGGCGCCGGTAATGACGATGAATCGCGCCTTGTAACCGCGGTCGCTCGGGCGGCCGTTCGCCGGAGCGATCGCGCGGCCGAACTCGAACGCGACATAGAGATTCAGGAGCCTTCTTTCACGTCGAGTCCCGTCGCGCTCTCCGTGCTCTCCGATCTAGCGAAACTCGAACGCGGTACCGCTTCTGTCGACGCGATCATCTCAGGGCAGCGGATCGTCGGCCTACGACCGGCGGACGGCCGCGTTCTCGGCCTCGGCGTCGATATCGGGACGACATCGATAGCCTGCCGTCTTGTCGATCTGCAGACAGGGGAAGCGCTCGGGACCGAGGCGCAGCTTAACGGACAGCGCCGCTTCGGAGCGGATGTGATTTCGCGCATTGCGGCGGCCTCATCAGGAGCTTTTCGAGAGCTCAGGGATACCGTCCGTACGCAGGTTTCGGAAATGGCCCGTAGTCTCGCGCAGTCGGCGGATTCCTCAATTGACAGGATTGTCTCGATGGTCCTCGCGGGCAATACGACTATGCTTCATCTTTTCGCAGGCCTCCCCCCGGACGCCATCGCCGCATCTCCCTTTGTTCCGGTTTTTCTTGGCGGACGCGAGATCGATGCGACCGAACTCGGCTTGGCGGAACATTCGGGCTGCCAGATCCGCTTTCTTCCCGGGCTATCGGCTTACGTCGGCGCCGACATCGTCGCCGGGATGGCGGCTATCGGCCTTGACCGGCTTTCCGGCCGCGCCCTCTATCTCGACCTCGGCACGAACGGCGAAATCGCCTGCGGAGGAAGTGATGGTATTGTCACTTGTTCGGCGGCGGCCGGCCCTGCCTTCGAGGGGGGCGGCATCGAGATGGGGGTCGTCGGATCCGTCGGAGCGATCGACTCGGTTTGGATCGAGAATGGAGACATCCGCGTCGGAACGATTGGAGGGACCGCGCCCAACGGAATCTGCGGTTCAGGACTGATAGACGCTCTCGCCGTTTTACTCGACACGGGTCTTATGGACTCGTCCGGTCGAATCATCGACGAGGACGAGGCGGCGCGGCTGTCTCCTGGACTGGCTTCGCGCATCTCGAGGGACGAGCGTGGAAGCCTTGTCTTTCTTGACGATGAAAGGAACGTATATCTCAGTCAGGTCGATATACGCGCAGCCCAGCTCGCAAAAGCCGCCATAGCCGCGGGTATCGAGACTATCATTGCCGAGGGACCCCGCCCCGAACGTGTATACTTGGCGGGAGGTTTCGGCAGTCTCGTCAATCCTCGGAGCGCGGCGAGAATCGGCCTCATACCTCGGCACCTTGCCGAAAAAGCGATCGCCGTCGGCAACTCGGCCCTCGCGGGGGCGGTTTCGGTTGTGCTTTCGCGCGGCGCACTTGAATCCTGCGAACGCATCCGATCGCTGTCGAAATACGTCGAGCTTTCAAGTTCTTCGTTGTTTACAGCGGCCTATGTCGAACACATGGCATTTCCGGAGCGACCATGAAGAACGACGATCTCGGTTTTGAACTCAAGACGGCCCGTGAAAGACTCGAACACTATTGCCGTTCTACGGGGGTACCCGCGCGCCTTTTTTCGAGGAACGGCGATCTTTTATGCTCGTTCGATGCATCAGGTTGCGAACTGGAGGGGGATGCGGCTCGCGAGATTTGTCCTGTATGCGCAGTACTCGGCCAGAGAGCTTTCGAGGAAGAACGCGAGGCGCAACTCGATGCGTCCTTTCAAGCCGAACGTTTCGGAGGTTTCTATATCAGACTCTGTCCTCATTCCCTCCTTATTTGGGCCGCGCCTATAATCTCGGATGGCATTATGCGGGCAGCCTTCGTCGGAGGACCCGTAATGATCATCGAAACCGACGAGATCATCGAAGAATTGGCTTCGTCTGGCGGTATGGATGAAGATGGCCGTTCCGCGCTCAAAGAGACTCTCGACTCGGCCTGTCGCGTTTCACCTCGGCGCGCGACCAGCCTTGGTGAAATTCTATCCGATATCGCTTCGGTAATTGTACAGCCTTCAATATTACGGGAGAAACGAGAACTCGAAGAACGGCGGTCGCGGATTTCGGAATCCATCCACGATTTGAAATCTGGTGCAGATAGACAGAAAGCTCCTTCATATCCCATCGAGAAAGAACGCGAACTTCTCGGCGCCATTTCCCGCGGCGACAAGGCCGAGGCCCAGCGCCTTCTCAACGAGATTCTTGGTTATATATTTTTTTCTACTGGATCGAACCTCCGTGCGGTCAAGGCGCGGGTTCTTGAACTCGTTGTGCTGCTTTCGCGCGCGGCCCTCGAGGGCGGAGCGGATATCGAACGTATCTTCGGTCTCAATTACGAATACCTCGAAGAGATCGCCAGGATGCGGAGTATCGACGATCTCGCGCTCTGGCTCGCGGGGATAATGGTCCGTTTCACCGAGCTCGTGCTCCCCCTCGAAGGCGTGAAGCACGCCGACGCCATGCAAAAGGCGATAAAGTATGTAAATGCGCATTACGCGGAACAAATAACGCTTGAGGACGTAGCTCGGGTCGCCAAACTCAGCCCGACGTATTTTTCCAAGTTGTTCAGCGAAGAAATGGGATGCCGCTTTACCGTCTATCTCAACAAGCTTCGCGTCGAGCGCGCTAAGTTCTTGCTTTCGGATACGGAGGCGCCCTTGGTCGATATCGCGCTTCGTGTGGGTTTCGAAGATCAGAGTTATTTCACCAAAGTGTTTCGAAAGATCGCGGGATTGTCGCCGGGCAAATACCGAGAGTCGGGGGCGCGACGAACTCAAAGGAAATGAAGGATGTCGAAAAACTGTATGCTCGTGATAAACCAGTTATGCATTTATGTAAATACCATTGATCGCGGCTGAAAAGTTATTGTGCCGTCGAGGAGGCTTGGGCGCAAAAAAAACCAAAATCAGACAAGTCTGTTATATACGGGTACAAAACGTAAAGGTAAAATAAAAGCACTGTAACGTTTTTGGAGGGACTATGTCCGTTCTCGAGGAAATTTCAGCGCTTTTACAAAAGGGCAAGGCTAACGAGACCAAGGCCGCTGTTCAGCGCGCTCTCGACGAAAATATCCCTGCCAAGACCATCCTCGAGGAAGGCCTCATGGCGGGTATGAACGTCATCGGCGGCAAGTTCAAGCGTAACGAAGTATATGTACCCGAGGTTCTAATAGCCGCGCGGGCTATGAACGCCGCTCTCGATATTCTTAAATCACGGCTCTCCGAGTCGGGCGGCGCCGTCAAGGGAGTTGTAGTCCTCGGCACGGTCAAAGGGGACCTTCACGATATAGGCAAGAATCTTGTCAAAATAATGATGGAAGGCAAGGGGCTCGAGGTGCACGATATCGGGGTCGACGTACCGAAGGAGAAATTCGTGGCCGCTGCCAAAGAGTATAACGCCGACATCGTGGCCTGCTCGGCCTTGCTTACCACGACCATGACCGAAATGAAGTCTGTTGTCGAGGCGCTCTCGGCGGCGGGTATCCGCGACAAGTTGGTCGTCATGGTCGGCGGCGCCCCCGTGACCGAGGCCTTTTGTGCATCGATAGGGGCCGATATTTATACGCCCGACGCCGCGAGTGCGGCAGAGGCGGCCGCAGCGGCCTGTAAAAAACGCCACGAGGCTGCCTGATATCTTATCCAGTAGTGCCTCGAAGCGTGTTGTGAATTAACAAGTACATATTAAATAAAGAATTAGCCTCTTTCGACACTCGGGCTTGACCGAAACAACAAGATTCGGGGCAGTACTTTTTTTCTGGCGAACCAGACAAATTTCTACATACTTTATTGTATGAGCGGCACACACCTTCCCGAAGGAGCCTTCGCCCGTGTGAAGGTTCTTGGAGAGAACGAACTCGTCGTCGTTCCGGTTTCACACAATAAACCGGACATCCCAGGACAAATAATCGATAAATGGCAGCGTATCGTAGATATCGTCGCATCGATCATGCATGTGCCTACCGGTCTCATCACCCAGCTGACGGAGGAAACTCTCGAGATTGTCGTTGCCAGCAATACAAAAGGCAATCCGTATAAGCGGGGGGATCATGATCGACTGGGCATCGGCATGTTCTGTGAAACCGTCGCTGGCCGGCGCCACGAGATGAGGGTCGATGACGTGTCGGTTGATGAATACTGGGAGAAGAATCCTCATGCAGGCCTGGGTATGAAGGCGTATATGGGCGTGCCCATCGAGTGGGAGGACGGGGAACTCTTCGGTACTTTCTGCATGCTGACCGACAAGGCGAACAGTTACCAGGACGAGTTCCTCCTGCTATTACGGGAGTTCAAAGAGATCATCGAGACCGATCTCAAATACATTTTGCTCAAGAACGAGCTCGAAGAACGCCTCAGCGCGCGCGAGCTTGAGCTCCGGGAAATTCACCACCGCTTGAAAAACCAGTTGAACATTTAAATAAGTTATATAAGCCTTCAACTTCAGGTCGGCGTCGATGAAGAGGCCAAGATAGCGCTCAAGGATGTCCAACATCGTATTCTCGCCGTATCCATGGTCCACGAACAAATCTACAAATCGAGCGGTGTCGAAGCGCCCGATCTCGGCATCTATCTGCCCCGATTGTGTGATTATATTCTCGAGGATTTGGTCAGGAACGACATAAGCGTCGGTTACGATATCGAGTCGGTGTCGCTTCCCATGGACAAGGAAGTCGCTCTTGCGATCATTGTCTCCGAATTTCTTACAAATTCCATCAAGCATGCTTTCTTCAAACAAAATTCCACCCGAGAAATCAGACTTGTCGTCAAGAAGCAAGACGAGTCTCGTCTCAAGCTTGTGTATCGCGATAACGGCGTTGGTCTACCTCCGGGCTTCGATCCGCACGCAGCCACATCGCTCGGCATGTTGATCATCAATGCCCTCGTAAAGCAGCTGGGAGGGAAGCTTGTCGCCGAAAACGAGGATGGCGCGAAGTTCAGTTTTGAAATTGAAATATCATAACTAGGTCGATTCGCGAATGACGATCGTAGGGACCTGGGGCTCCACGGGAGCGGCCTTCTCTCCTCCTTCCAGCGCAAGAAGAAGGCGCATTGCATCGGCTCCGAGGCGGGGAATGTCGGCCCGCACAGTGGAGAGAGCGGGTTTTGTTATCGCCGCATAGGGGACATCGTCGGTGCCCATGACTGCGACATCCCGCGGAACCGAGATACCTCTTTCTTCCAGGGCCCGAAGGGCGCCGATGGCGACGAGGTCGTTGTATGCGAGTATGGCGTCGATGCCGGATATCCGCGTAAGAAGCGTATGTGCCGCTATAGAGCCGCCCTCTATCGTCGGAGTGCCGGAGACGATGCAGCTGCTGTCGAAGGCGAGACCTCTACGCCTCAATCCGTCGCGGTAGCCGGCCAGTCGTCTACGTGCTCCTGCGGCGTTTCGAGGACCGGCGATGAGCGCGATCCGCCGACGGCCGGTCGACGCAAGATATTCGACGGCTTTTGCGGCGCCTTCCCGGTCGAGCACATTGACGCAGCCTCGAGCGGGCCCCGAGCAGTCCCGGTTTATCAGGACGACGGTCTTGAAATCCGCGACAGCCTCATGCAGGCGCGATTCGGGTATACGGGAGCCTGCGACGATGATCCCGGCGATCTGTTCGGCCTTGAGCGATTCGAGCGCGGCCAGTTCAAGAGCCGGATCCTCGTCCGTGTTCATGATAAAAACACTTCGGCCGGCTGATCGTGCGACGTCGGTCGCCGCTTTCGCGAGAATGGCAAAAAAGGGGTTTGCCATATCGGGCATGACGATGGCGAGACTCGTCGAACACCTCGTGGCAAGAGCCCGAGCCGCGGTGCTTGGATGATAGCCCAGTCGTTCCGCAGCCTTGAGCACGCGTTTACGGGTCTCTTCGCTCAGACCCGGGACGCCCCGCATCGCCCGCGAAACGGTCATGCTGGAAACTCCTGCGGCTCGGGCCACGTCGTCGATGGTGCATCGTCGGTACGACATGATTCTTTATGTTTTACCATTGACAAAGCGGCGTCCGCAAGTAGAATACGTTAGCGCTAACGTTGCGCCGACGACGGAAGGATGGATTCATGACCGATCTACAGTGGGAATCTTTGTGCGCGGCTGTCGAGGGTCGTTCTTCGAAGCCGATAGCCTGTTTCATTATCGACTGCCCCTGGCTGCCCGGCTGGTTCGGCTCTTCGATACTCGACTACTTCACGGACGACGAGCTCTGGTTTACGGCGAACAAGGCTGCGGTCGAAACGTTCCCATCTGCTGTTTTCATACCCGGATTCTGGGCAGAGTACGGCATGTGCACCGAGCCTTCGGCCTTCGGTGCACGTTGTTCATTCCCCGAAAACGAGTTCCCGCACGCGAAACCGACGATCCTCAGGGTCGAGGATATCGATATTCTCGAGGAACCCGATCCCTCGAAGGACGGCCTTCTGCCCTTTGTCCTGAAGCGGATGAAGAGAGCCGAGCCGAAAATGAAGGTTATCGGCCATGCTTTCAAATTCTCGGTTTCGAGAGGCCCCTTGAATATCGCGACATTCCTCATGGGTGTGACCGAGTTTCTTATCGCCATGAAGACGGAACCTGAACGGACAAAAAAGCTTCTGTCGCTCATCACATCGTTTCTCAAGAAATGGCATTCTCTTCAGCGCGAATTGTTTCCTTCGATCGAGGGCACCATGATCCTCGACGACATCGTAGGGTTTATCGGAGAAGAGGATTTTATCGAATTCGGCAAGCCTTATTTTGACGAGTTGTTCTCGATCCCGGCGCGTATCAAGCTGTTCCATAACGACGCTCCCTGCGAGGCATCGGTCGCGCACTATCCCGAGATCGGCATCAATCTGTACAACCCCGGTATTCAAACGCCTCTTCCCGAAATTTTCGAAAAGGTGAACAACAAACTCGCCATCCTCGGAGCCATACCGCCCCGCGATACGCTCGCTGTGGCGAAACCGGAGGAAATATCGGCGGCGGTAAAAGCCCAGGCGGCCGGCCTGCCGTCGGGCGCCAGGTTGCTGCACTCCTGTGCGGGCGGTATGCCGCCAGGGGTTTCGACCGTCAACATCGAGGCATTTTTAGGCGCCGTCCGAACACTTGGCGGCTCCTAGGCCTTGTATTGGTGTTGCCTGTAAAAAGTCTTTCTTATAGGGTCTGATACGTAATGGAAAGCACAGCGGCCGCCGTCATTTCGACGGCGGCCGCTGCATTTATCGTTGATTCATTGCTTGCACCTGTCATAATGCTATTAACCCTAAATGCTCAATTTCCGATACTCAAATGAGAACGGCGGTAAAAGCTAGTAATCAGAAAGTCTGGCGGGAATAAATGAGCACTGTACCCGTTCAGCGATAAGTCGACCTTCCCGCCGTATGAGGCAGGCCATGCGAAAACTGACGATACTTGTCATCCTCATACTTTTTTCAACTTTGGTAATAGGACAGGAAGAGACTGTCATCCCTGATGAACAAGGCGGAGAACAAAGTGTAGTCAGCGGTGATGGTTCGACTGAAAAACAAAATGAGCAGCTCGATGAATGGGCCTCGATGAGCGAAGAAGAGCTTCTTGTGGCAGTGAGGAGGCTCTCGGCCGAACTCGAGGAGGCCAATGTCATCATCGATGAACTTCGGGCCGAGGCGAACGAATTGCGTGCCAGAGCTGCCGCTGCGGAAGAGGCGGCTGCTCAGGCTCAGCGCATAGCGGCCGAGGAGACGGCGAAGGCCGCGGAGGCGGTCGCGAAAGCGGCCGAAGATCAGCGCCTCGCGGCCGAAGCGAGTGAAAAGGCGGCCGCCGATGCGGCCGCGTACGCGGAAGCTGTGAAGATCAAAGAAGAGGCTGATCGGGCCATGGCCGTCGCTCTCGCCAAGGCCGCCGAGGCTGACTCGAAGATCAGCGCGGCGGAGCAGCTGACGGCGGCGGCCGCCGCGTTGAAAGAGGAGGCCGAGCGCCGATCTGCCGACGCCGAGGCGAAATTCGCCGAGGCCAAGCGCTTGAGCGAGCGGGCTGGCGCAGCGGATGAGGAAGCGGCATCGCGGCTGCGCGCCGCCGAGGAGAAAGCGGTCGAGGCCGAGCAGCGCGCTGCGGACGCCGAGCAGCGGGCTGCGGACGCTGAACTCAAGCGCGCAGAGGCCGACATGCGGGCCGCAAGCGCCGACGCGAAGGCAAAGGCTTTAGAGCAGAAGGCCGCCGAGGCTCAAAAACTGGCCGACGAAGCCGTTGCGGCGAAGGCCGAGGCCGAGAAGAAACTTGCGGAAGCCGAGGCGTTAAGAAAAGATGCGGAACGGCTTGCAGCCGCCGCATCTGAGAGCGCCGCCTCGGCGAGCGCCGCCTCGGCGAGCGCCTCCTCGGCGGGCGGAAAAACTGCAACCACAACGACTTCGGATCAAAAACTGGCGGATGCGGAACGGAAAGCGGCCGAGGCCGAAAAGCGTGCAGCCGAAGCCGAAAAAAAGGCCGCCGAGGCTCTCGCACGTGCAGACGAGGCCGAACGCAAGGCGAAAGCCGCGAATGGCATAAAAGACGCAGGCGATGCTCAGCTCAAGATCGCGACCGAGGCGGCCGCCAGGGCGGATTCGCTTGCGGCAGAGGCCGAATCGCTGAAGGCGAAGATCGCCGAACTCGAATCGAAGATCGCCGCGCTCGAGAGCGGCAGGGATGTCATGTACGACAAACTCGCTTCGTTCGGGAAGCTTCGCATCGATTCCTCGGCCTTCAAGGAGAAAATACGGGTAGGCTTCGACGGTTCGACGCCGAGGCTCGGAACCTGGAAGATAAAAGACGGCATCCTTTCGCAGACTGATCCGAAACAGTTCTTCTCCCGACTGACCTTCCCGCTGACGCAGTCCGCCCGGCCCGTTCTCTATTCTTTCGAGACGAAAACCGGGTCCTCCGGCTGGGTCGGAACCGGCATTCACCTATTCGCCGCCGGGGTTAAGAAAACGAAGGGCTACGGCGAAGGCAAGAGCCTTCTCGTGTGGCTCACCAGGGACGAAAAAACCCGGGGCAACAGCGGGACCTATCTTCAGGTCTATCGCTCCGACGACGATGTGAATATGGAGAGAGTGCTTGACGCGAAGATCAAAGAGAAACTCGACTCATGGAATAAAATCGAGATTCTCTACGAACCGGCTGACGAGTTCATCGTGATCGCCGTCAACGGTTCGATTCGCGCCGCGTATCGAACGTATTTCGGCATCGGCGCCGGCGTCAGTATGTCGCTGCGCACCCTGGGCGCCAATGTCCAGTTCAGAAATCTGGAAGTGCGTAGATAAAACGACCGGGATGAGGACCTTACATGGCCTCATCCCGCTGGTGACGAATGACGATTGTAAACCTCAAAATCAATCTAGTCTAATCTTGAGACAGACGGGGAACTCGCTCTCGACCGAACCTTCGACATTCACGTACAATCCTTCACTGCTTTGTTCGAATCTGACGGTTTTTGTACAACCGAGAATTTCGACAGATTCGATATGCCCCCTGAATCCGATCTCCGTGTTTCCGCTCAGGCGTCGTAGAGACTTGATGCAGATCGCGCCGTCGTCCGGCCATCGAAGTACGAAGGCGTAGAGCCAGGGAGCCCTGAAGGTAAAGCGTATGTCCTTGCTTGTGAAGGCTGTGTCGCCGGTTTCTGCAAACGATCCGGTGGGCGCTTCGGTCGGCCCCTCCCCGTGTCGGATCCAGTGAGTCGTGCCATATATCGCCTCACCGTTTTTTTTGAGCCAGGTACCGATGGCGCGGAGAACATGTTCTTCCTCTTCCGTTATCGTACCGTCGGACTTCGGCCCAACGTTGAGCAAGAGACAGCCGTTTTTGCTGACAATATCGATAAGCTCGTAGATCAAGGTTTTGGGTTCTTTATACTCGTTGCTTTTCGTGTACCCCCAACTGTTCTTCGCTATCGCCGTATCGCTCTGCCATGGTCGCGGGCTGATTCCGCTGAGTCCGCCGCGCTCGATGTCGAAGACGGCGGTCGAATACATGAAGGCGTCGTGTTTATATACGATAGCGACCTCTCTATCCCACTCGCGCGCTCGGTTGTAATAATATGCGGCGAATTTGCGTAAATACGGTTTGAACGAGACGTTTTGTATCCACCAGTCGAAGTAGATCGAGCTTGGCCGATACTTGTCGACAAGCTCGCAGCTCCGCGCAAGCCATTCCTCGAGATGCTCCCGCGATGCCGGTACGGCGTGGATATCGTGACTGAGTTCGAGCTTCTCGTTTGTCGAAAAGTCTTTGCATGCGTATCCATAGGGCTCTTCATACGTTATATCCCGTATACCGGAATCGAAATCTCGTCCGCCCGCGAAGAAAAAATAATTTTCAGCACGATGGCTCGATGTGCAAAACACAATACCTTCGTTTTCCGCCGCCTTTTTGAGCGCCCCGAGGACATCGGTTTTTGGGCCCATACGCACGCAATTCCATTCCGAAATGGCGCTGTCGTACATCTGAAAACCGTCGTGATGTTCGGCGACGGGGACTACATAGCGGGCGCCGGCCTCTTTGAAAAGCCGCATCCAGGACGAGGCGTCGAAGCGCTCGGCCTTGAACAACGGTATGAAGTCTTTGTACCCAAAATCCTTCTGTTTTCCCCAGACTTTAATGTGGTGCTCGAACTCCGGGGTTCCCTTGATGTACATGTTGCGCGGATACCACTCGTTGCCGAAGGCAGGCACGCTGTATACGCCCCAGTGGATGAAAATTCCGAACTTGGCGTTTTTGAACCATGCGGGAATCGGGTAATCTCCGAGCGACTCCCAGTTGTCTTTGTAATAACCACGGGAAATGACCGTTTCAATATTATCGAGATACTCTTTTACACAGGGTTTCATGTCCTGCCTCGCTCTAGTAGTGATGGAAGTATAGGCGTCCTATGGATTATCTACAACTGAGCGTAACCGCTCAATGGCAACTGTCTGCGATTGCTAAAGACTGGTTCGCGCTTGACAGCACATATCCCGCTACCTATACTCCGCCCTGATTCATGGGTGTCACCATAAAACAGATTGCCGCCCTCGCAGGTGTCGCTCCTACGACGGTCTCGCTGGTGCTGCGTAACAGCAAAAAAGTTGGCCAGGAGACCAAGCAGAAAGTACTTCGCATCATCGAGGAAATGGATTATTACCCGAATCATTCGGGGAAGCTTCTCAAACAGGGCCGTTCCGATGCCGTCGCCGTTGTTTCGTCGTATTTTCAGAACATTTTCAAAATGGAAATCATGGGCGGGGTCGAACGCGCGATTCAAAATACGCATCTTCAGCTCAGACAGTTCTATGCCGAGTCGGGCAGCGAGTGCTCGAAGTGCAAGGAAATCCTTTACGGTAAGATGGCCGATGCGGCCATTGCGCTCAGCACCATCGCCGATCCTGTTTTTTTACAGAAAATGAAAGCGGCGCGAAAGCCGCTTGTACTTGTCGAAGATGTAGTCGAGGGCTTCCCCGGCGTGCGCTTCGACAATTACGCCGCCTCGTACGAGGCTGTACGATACCTCGCAGGCAAGGGACGGAGGCGGATCGCGATTTCTCTCGGGCTTAAGAGATACATGGGACACTGCTTTGTCGATGAGCGTCTGCGCGGATACACCGCAGCTATGCGCGACCTGGGCCTCGACTTTACCGACATAATCGAACTTCCTGATTACAACCTCGATGCCGGGCGATTCATGCTCGAACGAATCCGCGTACGACAGGATGGGCCCGACGCCCTGTTTTGCGCATCGGGCGACCTCACCGCTGCGGCCTTTCTCAAGGAGGCGAGGAGGGAAGGAATACGCGTCCCCGACGATATCGCCGTCCTCGGCTATGATGATTCGATTATCGCCCAGACGACAACCCTCGGCTTGAGTACCATCAGACAGCCGGCCGGGGCGATGGGCGAGGCTGCGCTGAAACTTGCGGTCGCCTTGATTGAAGGGGAGGAGGAGTCCTGGTCGCGGATCGTAACCTTCCCGCCCGAGATCGTTATCCGGGAGTCGGCGTAAAGACATAAAGTGCCTCGAACCTTGTTGCGACTAAACAAAACCTCCCCGCACCCACCACACCCCCCGCACCAAAGCGCCCTGCATCCCATCCCTAGGCGGCCGCGTACGCCGGCAAATAGTCCGGCCCCTGACGCACGGGCGTCTGCCAGCGCCTCAGCCAGGTGTCCTCGGCGCTCGGATCGAGCTCGATGAGCGACAAAAACGCTCGACGCTTCCAGAGTAGCTTCTTCGCCCGCTCGATTTCGGCCGCATTGATTCCCGCCACCACCGCGTGACTGAAACAGCCCCAGGCCGCACGGTGCACCTTCTCGATGTTGTGGTAGTACCGGTACAGACTCAGCCGCTCCATCTGCCGGTTCACATTCCGGCCGAAGCACACCGACTCGCGCACATGCTCGTGCAGGTCCTTGCGGATCTCCCGGTCGAGGTAGTTCACCGAGAACAAGGGATTGTGGATCGTGCGGGCCGCCCGCGAGGAAACGGTGTAGTGGCGGAGTCGGCCCTGCTCGAGCAGGCCTCGGGCGCAGGGCGAGGATGCGATTGCCCGCGGATAGGCCGAATGCTTATCCGTCCACAGCTCGACCTGCGGTCGAACCGCAGCCGCCAGAAACCGCAGACTCGTCTCCATAAGCCGCGAGAACGAGTGCTCCACGGCGTCCGGTTCGGCCCGATACTCACCCTCAAGCTCGGCCCGACGCAGCTTCTGCGCCTTCGTCATCCGCCCCTTGCGCCGAATCGTCGCGTAGTCGATCTGGTAGACATACTGGGAGTCCGAACCGACGAGAATCTGGATGTTGTTCGGAAAGTACTGGGAGACACAGAAGCTCTCAAAACCGTCCGCGACAAGCTGTTCCGAGGCGGTGGGGTCGAGGGTGAGCTGGGCGAGGAAGGCGAGGCTTTGACGGGAGGCGCGGGAGATCCGGTTGGAGACCGAGTCGGTGGAGGCCGAGAAGGCGCGGCCCATGGCGGACAGGCTCTCGCAGGAACCCAGGCGCTGCAGGAGATCGGGGTAGGAGATTATGCGTTTGGCGTAGTAGTCGACGGAGAAGGTCTGGGTGGAGAAGGTTCGCCCGCAGCCGAAGCAGCGGAAGCGGGGAACCTGGCCGAAGGTCTTGGTCCAGTAATAGCCCCAGGGACGGAAGGCGGTGTAGGGGCCGGGGAGGTGGGTGGTGTGGTAGCGGCAGCCTTTCCAGGGGCAGAAGGGGAAGGTATAGCTCATACCCCCTCTTACGCGCGTGTCTGTTTTTCCTGATTGAGTCGCAACAAGCTTCGAGGAACTTATAAAAAAACAAAGCCCGCTGCGATTCTATTTATAGAAACAAAGGAAGGCCTATATCCCCCTTCTGTAAATCATCTCCATCTACAAGAAGCATTAAAGGATTGTATTCTGAGAACCGTGACTACTTGGCAATTCATCAAAGAAGTGCTTTCGATAAATACTCTTTGTAGGTCGTCGCAGCAGCTACGCTCGTGGTGGCCGCAGCCTCGATATGAGGCTATCTTATAAAGAGCGCTCTTAAGACTATTCGACAAGTCCTCTTAGTTGAGGCTTTTGCGTATTAAAGGTCGACCGCGAAAAATCAATGTGCAGTGTTACGAGGGTGGCGATGCAGATTTCACGGGCAATGAAGTTTCTCTTTTTAACTACAGTAGTGCTCGGTATTCTGCAGCGACCGATAACGTTGTACGCCAAGGATGGTCCTGAGGCGGAGCTTCTCAGAGACGGGCGGTTGTATGAGGCGGCACGGCTCCTAGAGAAACAAATCAAGGATCCCGGGGCGCAACGACGCTCGGCAGAACTCTATTTTAAGCTCGCTCTATATGATCAGGCGTTTGAACGTCTGATGGCATCAGGTGTCGATAGGAAAGATGCGGCGATCACCGCAATATCGGAAGCCTTTACACAGGGGAATCGTAGCGCCGCACTTCGGCTTGCGCGTGCCAATGGCTTACAAATACAAGCAACCGCGGAGATAGCCCGTCGTGAACTTGCCGAAGGCAAAGCCTTGGCTGCGCTGTTGTATGCCCGTGAGTCGGAAGATCCTAAGCTCATCGCATCTACAGGACGGGCGGCATACGAAGAAGCGGTCTCTTCCGAGCCTTATATAATGGGTCATATCTCGAAGATCCCGCGACAATTGAGATTCAGTCCGGAAGGGCGTTTTCTAATTCTTACAAATGCCGATTGCTCCGAGATAGAAGTCCAAGATTTACGATTGCGTCCGGATAGACCCTTGTCTGAACGATGCCGACTGGTTGAAATGCAATTTCCCGTTGATCAATTCGCGATGGACATGGATGGCAGGTTTTTAGTTCTAATCGGCCGCGATAAGGAAAAAAACAGTAAAGAGAATTTGATGCTTCGGATGGAACGCCTTGATACGGCTCTTACCGTACAGAAGCTTGTATTATCTTCTCGTTTCCCCAAGGAAAAGGTAACCGCCCTTGTTTTTCTTGATGATATTCTCTGTGCAGCCTTTGGCAGAACTCTTGTTTTATTCGATCCATGGAGCGGCGACGTTAAAGCGACAGCCCAGGCAGACGAAGCGATAGACTCACTATACTACCTTCCTGATACGAAAATCGTCGCATGCCGGCTTTCCGGGTCCGGACGATATGCGACTTTTTCATCGACAACTCTTCAGTCGAAAAAAACGGACCTTGCACCCGCTTTTGTATCTTTGCCGGCAACAAGTTTTTTTGGCGCGGGTGTGCTTGTTGATACGACTCATGGGTATACGGTTTTTATACCTTCCTCCTCTGCAGAGGATATTCGCGTCGAGCCTCTCTCCGAGAAGGCAATGATTCGCAGAGGGCCGCTGTCACAGCCCTTGGGTAGTATGAAAGAGCTGCGATACTCGGGCGGTGTAGACGCCGCTCTTTCTCCAAACGCTCTGACCGTGGCAATACTGGCTCGAGAGGGTGTTGTTCTTGCTCCTTTCCCCTTCCTCGATCGAGGCGAATGCGCGGCCTCTTTGGCGAAAGAATTCGGAATGAAAGAGCAATTCGCCGTCCTATGTGGATACCTTTTAGACGCGGGGAACTATGACGAGGCCGAACGCCTTTGGACCATCGCTGCAGTAGATGAAAAAACGAAAAACCGAATGTTTGCCGAATCCAAACTCAGGCAGGGGAAAAAAATCGAGGCTGCGTATGACTTCATCAAAGCAGGGGCGTCTGAACGTGCACTTGAAGTCGCAGATTCATTGATACAGTCCGCTTTTTCTCTTCCAGAACTCAAGCAGAATTTCTCGGACTGCAGATCGGTTTATGAAAAGGCTGGTGTCCCGATTGATCGGCTCGCCCGAGCGGCGGGCAAGAAGGCCGAGGCGATATCGGCCTTTGCCGAGGCTGTCGATTTTTATTTTCTGATAGGTGCACAAAAGGAAATAGAAAGACTCGCCTTTGTTGACGGGCCCTCGACGATAGAGTGGTGCCTCGATGCAGGGGCGAAACTGGGATTGTCGCAAAACGAGCTCTACGCGCAGGCGGCTCGCGCGCTCGAAGGTAGACAGAAATGGGGTGACGCCGCGGTAGCATATCTCTGGCTTCGGGACGACGCAGGTCTCTCTCGGATGGCCAAGACCGCGTTTGCCGGAAATGTGTGGGACGAAAAACTCCTGGACTCTTTGAAAAAACGAGCCGATCCGACACTATGTCATTTCGCCGGGGAAAGTTTGTTGACCAAGGGCGAGTATGTTCATGCAGCCGGACAATTCGCCGCCATAAAGGATCTGAACAATGTTGAACGAGTGGCGGATCGGGCCTTGGATACCGATGATTTCATTTTCGCATCGGAATTATACACGGCACTTGGAGTGAAGAACGCAAAGGCGACAACCGCAGCTCGTTTGACGCTTGTATTTTCTCAAATAGAAACTGTGGTTACTGAAACGGAGACATATCTTTCCCAGGAAAACGTCGATGCTGTAAACGCCAATAGAATCATCGTTCAATGGCCGATTCCGGCTTCTAAAAAGGATGATCCCACATACCTTCAAATAAAACAGTTCGGAGAGGCGTTACTTGCATTATCCGCTTCGCCGCGTTCCGCCGAGGCTAAACGTTGTGCATCGTATGTCTCGAAAGAAGCCAATAAAAAAAATCAGACTGCGCGTTCGGCGGAGGCGGAAGCGCTTATAAAAAAAGCCGCGCGCTTTACACTTGCGGCGCGGCTTTTGTCGGCGATGGGTCGTTAAAAAAACTGTTTTACGATGCCCTGGGATGACTCATGCGAGCGCTTTTTTCAGCGCATCGATTTTGTCCGTCCTCTCCCAGGAGAAACTGTCCCTTCCAAAGTGACCGTATGCCGCGGTTTTTCGGTAAATGGGACGCTTTAGATCGAGACTCTTGATGATGCCTTCCGGATCGAGCGCGAAAACCTCGCGTACCGCAGCGGCGATCGTATCATCGGGGACAGAGCCGGTCCCGTAGCTGTCGACCATGACCGAGACCGGATCGGGAACTCCGATGGCGTATGCGAGCTGAATTTCACAGCGTTCGGCTATGCCTGCGGCGACAATGTTCTTCGCGACATAGCGCGCCATGTACGCGGCCGAGCGATCGACTTTCGAGGGGTCCTTGCCCGAGAAGGCTCCGCCGCCGTGCCGCCCCATCCCGCCGTATGTGTCGACAATTATCTTACGTCCCGTAAGACCGGTGTCACCCATGGGGCCGCCGATAACGAATCGACCCGTCGGATTCACGAAATACTTGGTATCGTTGCCGAGGAGTCCCGTGGGTTCGAGAACGGGTTTTATTATCCGTTCGATCACCGTTTCGCGTATTTCCTCGTAGCGTATATCGGGATCATGCTGATGAGAGACGACGACCGTGTCGATCCTGACGGGCCTGTGTCCCTCGTATTCCAAGGTCACTTGGCTTTTGGCGTCGGGTCTGAGCCAGGGAATCGACTTCGCTTTTCGGAGTTCGGTCGCTTTGAGAAGAAGCTTATGGGCGTACATGAGAGGCGCGGGCATCAGCTCGGGCGTCTCGGAGCAGGCGAAACCGAACATCAAGCCCTGATCGCCCGCGCCTTGGCGACCGGCGAACTCTTTGAGTCCCTGTCCGATGACGCCCTGGTTTATATCGGGCGATTGCGCGTGAATCGTGTTCAGAACTGCCATCGATTCATAGTCGATTCCGTAATCGGGATTCGTATAGCCGATATCGTAAACGACGTCGCGCGCGAGCTGCTGAATGTCGACGTAGGTCTCGGTGGTGATCTCGCCGCCTATGAGGATCATGCCGGTGGTCGCGTAACATTCGCAGGCCACGTGGCTTTGGGGGTCCTCGGCGAGGCAGGCGTCGAGCACCGCATCGGATACCTGATCGCACAACTTGTCGGGATGCCCTTCTCCCACGGATTCGGATGTGAAAAGATAACGCTTCGTGCTCATACTATGCTGTCCTTTCGATCGTACTGCGTCGGTGTGACGGATTGTCTATGAACTTCGAGCTTCCTGTCGGTTTGCTAGTATCGATATGTGTCGCTCTTGAAGGGGCCCTCGATCGGAACACCGAGGTATTCGGCCTGTTCGGGACTCAGGCGACTGAGTTTCGCGCCGAGCTGTTCGAGGTGTAGACGGGCGACCTCTTCGTCGAGCTTCTTCGGCAGTACACTGACTCCGGGCTTCGCCGAAACCCTGTTCCGCCACAGCTCGACCTGAGCCAATGTCTGGTTTGTGAAACTGGCCGACATGACGAAGGAGGGGTGCCCCTGGGCGCAGCCGAGGTTGACCAGACGTCCCTCGGCCAGAAGAATAATTTCGCGGCCGTCGGGGAAGATCCAGCGGTCGACCTGCGGTTTTACTTCCTTACGGACGATGCCCCGCACCGCCTTGAGACCCGCGACATCGATTTCGTGATCGAAGTGGCCGATATTACAGACGATCGCGCCGCTTTTCATCCGCTTGAGGTGCTCGACCGTGATGACATCGACACAGCCGGTCGCGGTAACAAAAATATCGGCACGGTCGACAAAGTCTTCCATGGTCCCGACCGTGTAGCCCTCCATCGCCGCCTGGAGCGCGCAGATGGGATCCACTTCGGTCACGACGACGCGGGCGCCCATGCCGCTAAGGCTCTGTGCGCAGCCCTTCCCGACGTCTCCGTATCCGCAGACGACGGCGGTCTTCCCCGCGATCATGACGCCGGTCGCCCGCTTTATACCGTCGAGAAGCGATTCGCGGCATCCATAGAGATTGTCGAACTTGCTTTTCGTTACCGAATCGTTGACGTTGATCGCGGCGACGCGGAGTTTGCCTTCTTTTTCCATGCGGTAGAGGCGATGCACGCCGGTCGTCGTTTCTTCCGAGACGCCCTTGAGGTCTGGAGCCGTCCTCGACCAGCGGTGAGGATCATCGGCGCGAATGGCGGCCAGTCTTCGAAGCAGGGCTGCCTCGTCCTCTGAAGATGCAGGTCGAGAAAGAAGAGACGGATCGGCCTCGGCCTCCAATCCGAGATGGAACATGAGGGTCGCGTCCCCTCCGTCGTCGACGATCAGATTCGGTCCGAGACAGGGCCCGCCGTTCGGATTCGGAAAGCGCAGTGCGCGATCGAGGAAGTCCCAGTACTCGTCGAGCGTCTCCCCCTTCCACGCAAATACCGGCACGCCGCGGGGCGAGTCGGGCGTCCCGTCTTTGCCGACGACGACCGCGGCCGCGGCATGATCCTGGGTGGAAAAAATATTGCAGCTCGACCATCTGACCTCGGCTCCGAGTTCGACCAGGGTTTCGATAAGCACCGCGGTCTGCAATGTCATGTGGAGGCTGCCCGATACTCTCGCGCCGGCGAGAGGCTTGCTCGGGCCGTATTTCTTCCGGAGCGCCATAAGACCGGGCATCTCGCGCTCGGCAAGTTCGATCTCGCTGCGGCCCCACGAGGCCAGCGAAAGGTCTCTGACGAGATAGTCTTGGATTTTTTCTTTTGATGTATTTGGTGAAGTGTGCGCTAGTACAGAAACGCCCATGGTGGGCCTCCTTTTTAGCGTGTATTTCTTACCCGCCCGCAATACGGCCAAATCGGCGGGATCAAACCGAAGCGCGACGCACGTGGGTTTGATTGCATGAATATGGATCATTTCGATCAGTTTTTCAATAGTCCCGACGATGTATATTCTGTATATGAACGGAAGAGCATCAGCGAAAGGCTCGGCATACGGCTGCCGTTCTCGTTTGCGCAGTCTGATCATCGGCGCGGTTATGGCAACAACCGTCGGAGTTGTCGCCGCCGAAGCGCCGATCTCGGTCGCATCGCCGAAGAGCGCGAGATCCGCAGTCGTCGCGAAAGCCTATTCGTACCGAGGCGCTCCGTATCTGCGCGGCGGTACAAGCGTATCGGGTTTCGACTGTTCCGGCTTGGTCTATCGCGTTTTTCTCGATACGGTGCATGTCGCCCTGCCCAGAACGGCGAAAGCTCAGTATTCATTCTGCGAACCCATACCGCGTTCGAAACTTCAAGCGGGCGATCTTGTGTTTTTCGATACCACGGGCGGAATCTCTCATGTCGGAATCTATACCGGCGAAAACAAATTCGTTCATTCGCCTTCGGAAGGAAGCAAGACGGGGGTAACGGAGAACGATCTCGATGAAAGCTATTGGGCGCGAACCTTCGTCGGGGCCGGGAGGGCTTTACCGCCCGAAGAGCAACTGGGCTTGATAGCATCGGCCTCCCTCGGGCCGAGCTTCGGGGCCTATGATTTTTTCCGGGGAGTCAGAGCTTCTTTGGGCGCGGCCTTCTCCTTTTGGGGGCTCGAAGCGGGGCTTGAAATCAGGCCGTCCTTGGATTCAAGCCTCGAAGTGCTCAGGATACCGGTGGTCGCCTCGCTCGCGATCGACCGCCGGCTCAAGTTTTTCGCGGGGCCCGCCTTGACGATCGGCTCGCCGAATTTGGATGGCCGGGCATACGAGCCCTCCGGCGGCTGGCTCGCGACAGCCGGGCTCGAGTACACATTGCATCGCTTTCGAATAGCCGGTCTTTCCTTCGCCCTCGGCGCCGAACTCGAGTACGATCGGTACATCGCGGCGGAGGGCGAGACGACCAGTGTCGGCCTGGACGCCGAAGCGCGGCTGCGGGCGGGACTGTCATTGACGCTTCGCTGGGGCATATAATCCCCGTATGAAAGACGGCTACATCCTTGCGCTCGATCAGGGGACGACGACCTCGAGGGCGATTGTTTTTTCGCACGCGGGCACGATAATCGGACTGAAGCAAATCCCCTTTAAGCAGATTTTCCCGAAGCCGGGCTGGGTCGAGCACGATCCGGAGGAGATTTGGTCGACACAGCTTCAGGCGGCGCGCGGAGCGATCGATGCCGCGCAGATCGAAGCGAAACAGATCGCGGCCGTCGGCATCACGAATCAACGCGAGACGACCATTCTATGGGAAAAAACGACCGGCCGCCCGGTGTACAACGCGATCGTCTGGCAGTGCCGGCGCTCCGCCGAACTCTGCGATGAATTGCGCGCCCTGGGACTGAGCGACATATTCAAACAAAAGACGGGGCTCGTCCTCGACCCGTATTTTTCCGGCACGAAGATATTGTGGCTTCTCGATTCGATTCCGGGTTTACGCGAGCGCGCCGAGCGCGGCGACATTCTTTTCGGAACGGTGGACAGCTGGCTCGTCTACAAATTGACCGGACTTCATATCACCGATCCGACGAACGCATCCCGAACGCTCCTTTTCAATATTCATACAGGAACCTGGGACGATGAACTCTTGAAGATTCTGAAAGTGCCCCGGGCGATGCTTCCCCGCGTCGTTCCCAGCTCCGGGCGCATAGGCACAACAGCCAAGAGCTTGTTCGGCGTCGAAATACCGGTCGCCGGCTGCGCCGGGGACCAGCAGGCGGCCCTGTTCGGCCATGCCTGTTTCGAACCGGGGTCGATAAAAAACACCTATGGGACCGGCTGTTTCACGCTCATGAATACCGGGCGCAAACCTGTCGCTTCCAAAAACGGTCTTTTGACGACGGTCGCCTGGGATCTCGGCCGCGGATACACGTACGCACTCGAGGGTTCGGTGTTTATCGCCGGCGCCGTCGTTCAGTGGCTCCGCGATCAAGTGGGGCTGTTATCGGATGCGGCGGAGAGCGAGGCGCTCGCGCGCTCGGTCGAGGACTCCGCCGAGGTATTCGTGGTGCCCGCATTCGTGGGCATGGGCGCCCCCTACTGGGATGCAGAGGCCCGGGGCGCGATTTTCGGGATCACCCGCGGTGCGACGCGGGCGCATCTTGTCAGAGCCGCGCTCGAGTCGATCGCGTATCAATCGAGGGATCTTATCCGCGCTATGGAACTCGATTTCGGAGCGGATATCCCCTGCATCAAGGCGGACGGAGGTGCATCGGCCAACAGTTTTCTCATGCAGTTTCAGGCCGATATTCTCGACCGCAGCGTCATCCTTCCCGAAGTCGGCGAAATAACCGCGCTCGGGGCGGCCTATCTCGCCGGTCTGGCGGTGGGGTATTGGGACTCCGAGGCCGAGGTCGAGCGCAATTGGCGGCGGAGGCGCGAGTTCGTCCCTTCCATGGCTCCGGAACGGCGAACGCGGCTTCTTTCTGCCTGGGAGCGGGCGGTCGCGGCGACACGGCGCTATTAGTCGTAGAGCGTCGCTCGTGTGTTTTAAGAAACAATACGCGAGGGGCTTTTTTTACGTTCGGTCTTCGCGATTCGTGCTACTATGCCTTCGGTTTTAATCCGGTCTTCCGAGGAGAGTTCATGCGGCCAAACCAATACAGTGCGGAAAAGCGTCGAAAGGAACTCGAGAAAAAGCGGAAAAAAGAGGAAAAAAAGCGGAGGCACGCCGAGCTGAAAAACCGCGAGGCTTCTGAGGAAGACCACGAGGCCTCCGAGGAAGGCCGTACGGACGATGATGCTCCCGTGTCGTCCGAAAACGAGGGGGACTGACGCGAAGCTTGTTGTGGGGACCTCGAAACACGGAAGTTTTTTTCGAGGTCCCCTTGTGCTGCAAGCTCCTTCAGTCTAGGGAAGGTTATAGACTGTACGTAAAACCCGCAGATTGCGATCGTTCAGCGTTTTGGAACCCTCAGGGGTATATGAATACTCGATCGCTTCTTTATGAACCTGGGCGATCCGGTGCCGGACGATCTTCATGGTCGAATTCACGGTGCCGTCTTTGTCGCTGAAACCTTCTGCGATGATTTGGAACACCGCGGGAGCCCAGGCCGTCTGGACTTTCTTGGCCTTCGGGTCGCCCTTGTACCGGTTGAACTCCTCGGAGAGACGCACAAGGAGCGATTGCGCATCGCCAATGTCTTCGGCCTTGATGAGCCTGTTCACCTTATCCGTGTCGAGCGTGACGAGGGCGGTGACATATTTCTTCTGTTCGCACCAGACCATGATCTGGTCGATGACATCGGTCGAGAAGGTCACCGCTTCTTCGATTTCTTCGGGGCTGTACTTTTCTCCGTCTTCGGCGATGAGAAGGGCCTTCTCGCGTCCTACGACCACGAGGAAGCCGTCTTTGTCCCAATACGCGAGGTCACCGGTGTAGAGCCAGCCTCCGCGCAATGCCTGGGCGGTCGCCTCGGGGTTTTTGAAGTAGCCCTTCATGACGCTGCCGCCGCGGATGACGATTTCGGCCGTTTCTCCCACCGCCGCCAGGCTGCCGTCTTCTTTTACCAGTTTGACCTCGATCGAAGGACAGGTGATTCCCGAGGTTCCGAACTTGTGTTTGACGGGGCTGTTCGATGAAATGATCGGCGCGGCTTCGGTCAGTCCGTATCCCTGGTAAATCGGGACGCCGAAGGCAGCGAAAAACTCCTGCTGTTTGATGTCCAGAAGCGCTCCGCCGCCGACGCAGTATAAAATGCGGTCGCCGAATATCATGTTCTTGATTTTGTTGAACAGCAGCACCTTCGCGAGCATATAGGGGAAGAAGGCCTTCATCCGCGTACCGAGGGGCGGCCGATTGAAACCGTCGCCGTTCCATGCGATGCCGGCCTCGATGCCGGCCTTGAAAATCTTCTCGATGAGGCCGCCTTTCTCTTCGATGCCGGAGATGATTTTCTTCATGAAATTACCGGAGAGGGCCGGAACGGTCATGATGAAGGTCGGACGGGTCTCTTTCAGATTGATCGGGATGTTCCTGAGCGTCGCAATACCGCCTCCACGCGAATCGACGAAGTACAGCGACATGCCGATGAGAAGGGCGATATAGAGGCCTGCCGTGTGGGCGAACGAATGATCAACCGGCAGGATAATCAGGGTTGTAAAACCCGAGGGCATTTTGAATAGCGAGACTCCGTCGTGGCAGTTTGTCCAATAATTGAAGTGGGTGAGCATGATGCCCTTGGGGTTCCCCGTCGTTCCCGATGTGTAGCAGATCGTCGCGGTATCGTCCTCTTCGATCGATTCGGCGAGTGCGTCGAGCTGCGAAGCCGTTTTCGATTCGTAAACCGAGAGGGCCTCCCTTCCCTTGAGTAATGCGTCGGTGAAGCCGATGACATTCTCTGTCTTAATTCCGCGTTTTGAGGCGGCCTCGCGGGCGAACTCGACATCGTCGTCGAGGTAGACGAGCCTGATACCGCGGTTCGAAAGAGATGCCAAGGCATCGAGGACTTTTTCGAGCTGATTTTTCGTCGTCAAGATCGCCTTTGCCTCGGAATGCTCGAGGCGGAAGGGTATTTCGGCGACAAGGAGTTTTATGGAAAGAGGAACGGAGATGCATCCGGCCCGCAGAACTCCGCATTCGCCGATGATCCACTCGGGACATCCCTCGCCGAGAATGGCGATGCGGTCTTCTTTTTGAAAGCCCTGGGATATGAGCCAGGCTGCGAATTCCCTTGATTTGACGCGAGCCTCCTCGAATGATGTCGCGACCCATCCCGAGTCGGATTTTTTTAGCGCATAGGGAGTGGCCTTCCATTTCGATGCTGCCTCGTCCATCATTCGAATGAGTGTGCGTTTCATGCGGTATTCTCTCCTTGAAAAGTGTAGCGGCATATTACCATGTGCCATTGCCGGGGAACAGGCGTATTTTCGATGCGCGGGCGGTATCCGTTCGACCGGGCATTGACAGAGACAGGACCCGAGTATAGCCTCAAATTCAAGCCCGTGATCAACGAAGGTACTTCCGCATGACCTATTCCGACCCGACAAAGCTAGGCATTTTGGCCTGTCCCGGGGCCGACGCGTTCGCGAATCAGGTTATCCGCAGGCTGGCCGGCATATATCAGCGTCGGTTCGAGCGGAAGTGCGCCGCTCTTGCGTCCCGCTACAACATTTCCCAGGAACTTGTCACGCGGAAGTTCAACCTCGACAGCGACATGCGGTCGAGCCTCTTGTACATCCCCGGCAATGTAAGCAAATACCGACCGCCGCGCTTCAAGATCAACGCGCGTCACACCTACTTCCCCAACGGCGAGGTCAAAACCGAGATCCTCGATTCTGTGCGCGGCAAGGATCTGTACATTTTTCAGGATGTCGAGAATCATCAGCCGATTCCCTTCAACGACGGAACCGTACACCGTCATCTTTCCGTGAACGACCATCTTTTTTCTCTGTTAGTCACCGTCGACGCAGCAGTCCAGGCCGGGGCCGAGCGCGTGAATCTGGTTCTGCCGGCCTATCCTTACAGCCGACAGCATAAAAAGAAGGGCCGCGAAGGTCTTACCGCGGCAAGGGTCGGACAGATGCTCGAGAACCTCGGGGTGCAACGGATCATCACGCTGGATATCCACTCGAAGGAAATCGAGAACTGCTTCGATCATCTTCATCTGGAGAACCTACACGCCTCGCTACAAATAATCGAGAAACTCATCGGCGTGGTGGATATCACCAAGGATGATATCGTGGTCCTCGCGCCCGACACCGGGGCCATAGACCGGAACAAGTTCTACGCGAACGCCCTTCAGAAGCCGCTCGCGCTTCTGTATAAGGAGCGGGATTATTCTAAAATTACAAAGAGCGCATCCGACTCCAATATCAGCGACATGAAACTACTGGGCGACGTCAAGGGCAAGACCGTGTTCATGGCGGACGACATGATCGGGACGGGTTCCACGCTCATCAAAGGCATGAAGCACCTCAAGGAGATGGGGGCCGAACGGGTCATCTGCGCGGTCTCGCTGCCTTTGTTTTCCGGTTCGGCGATCGACGATTTCGATGCAGCGTACCGTCAGGGGCTGTTCAACAAAATCATCGGAACGAACGGTGTCCACCATCGCGAGCTTCTGCAGAAGGAATGGTATATCCAGGCCGATGTGACGGGCCTCTTCGCGCAGATCATCAGTCTCGTGCACCACAACCGCTCGGTGTCCTCGATGCTCGACAACCGCGAGCTTGTGGCCAAACGTATTAAAAAACAGGCCGAGCGAATGGCGAAGGATGCGGCGCTGCGATGAAGGTCATCGCCGTCGGCGACGATCCGAAGGCCCTGGTCTTCGATCTCGACAATACGCTGTATACGAATCCCGCCTATGCGCAGTTCCAAGAGGATATCCTCGTCGAAAAGCTCGGTGAGAAGCTCGGCATAGGAGCCCGGGCCGCGGCCGATAAAATCGCCGCGCTTCGGGCCGAGCGCGAAGCGGCCGGCCTCGGAAAAACGAGTCTCGGGAAACTCTTCGCCGCTCTCGGCATCGATATGCGCGACAGCGTGAAGTGGCGCGAGGAATGTATCGAGCCCGGGCGATGGCTTAAGCGCGATGAAAAGCTCGACACCGCGCTTCGTGCGCTCGCAAAACGATTCACCCTCGCTCTCATGACCAATAATCCGAGGCTCGTCGGGGAAAAGAGCCTGGAAGCGCTGGGTATCCGCGCTCATTTCTCGGTTCTGGTTGGGCTCGACGATACCTTGTCCGGCAAGCCCTCTCCCGAGCCCTTTCGGGAAGTATGTCGCCGCCTCGGTCGTGCGCCGAGCGAGTGTGTGTCCATCGGCGATCGCTTTGATGTCGATTTGGCCCCAGCGATGGAGCTTGGCATGGGTGCGATTCTGGTCGAGGGCGTCGCCGATATATACGAACTGCCGAAGTACTTTGCGTAGAGTGCGGAGGATGATGGGCGGATCATCGTTTCGCCGGTATACTTGAGAGCATGCAGCTACGATCGGTCCTCCATCGAGTAATCATGTTTAGCGCGCTGATGCTGATCGGCGCGTTAAGCTCCGCGCAAAGTAAAAGTCTGCAGGACGCCCGCAGTCTTGTGGGCCCCGAGGTTTACGACGAGGTGCAATCGACCGGAAAAGCGGTACGGCTCGGAAAAGGCAGTCCCTCGCTCCTGCCTTCGCATCCCGCCGCCGTGTCCATCCGCAGCGCGATCGGCGACGAAAAGCCCCCTGTCTTGGTCGAGACAGTTTTTATTCTTCCCCGAAAGGCTCCCTCCGGGGCGGCCTCGCTCGAGGCCGAACTCGCTTCGCTTTACGGCCTCATGCGTTCGATAAGCTCGCTCGAAGGCATCGAATACTATTCGGCGAGCCGGAAGAAGATGCGCACGTTTTACGCCGAGTCCTATCTGATCAGCGATCCCAAATCGAAGACGAGGCTTCCCGATCCCGAGCCGCCCGCGGCCGGAGCTATCCCCCGATCGGAGTCTTTATTCGCATTTCAACGCGATTTGTCGTTCGGATCGAATGTATACCGCTACGATTTCGAGTCCGATTCCGGCGCGATTCGGGTGACGACGACGAACATGACGACGATGAGCTATTCGCTTGTTCCGGTCCTCTCTCCCGGGGCCTTGAAGACTCGGCTCCTCATACTACAGGCCGAGGATGCGATCGTGTTCTATGTCGAGAGCGGGGCTTCGGCGCCCGGTCTGTTCAAGGGCAAGCTCGAAGACTCGTTCTCGAATCGCGCCGAGGCTCTTTTCAAGTGGTTTTCATCGAAGGCGTCGGCCTTCATCAAAAAATAAAAGGTTGACCTCGAAAAACTGAAGTTTTTCGAGGTTCCCTAAATCAGTAGATCAGACGCCGTAAGCTCCCCGGCCGATATCCGGCCGGTACCAGGCGCCATCGAAACGGACTGCGGCGGCCATGGTATAGGCTCTGTCGCGGGCCTCGGGCCAGGTAGAACCAAGGCCGACAGCGGTGAAACAGCGTCCGCCGCCCGTCCGAAGAACTCCGTCATTGTCGCGCGTCGTCGATGCGTGGAAAAGGAGCGATCGTCCCTCCGCTTCCAAGACCGAAGCCGAAGACAGATCGACGGCGATGTTCTTCGGGTACGATCCCGGGTATCCCGGCGCCGCGACGACGACGCCGCAGCTGCAGGCTTGAGAAAACACGGGCCTGCACGTCGAGAGATCGCCCTGCGCCGCGGCCGCCAAAAGTTCGCCCAGGTCTGATTCGAGCAGGGGCAGGAGCGATTGTGTCTCGGGATCGCCGAAGCGGACATTGTATTCGAGAAGCCGCGGGCCGCGGTCGCTCAGCATAATGCCGAAGAAGAGGACCCCTCGATACGCGAGTCCCTCGGCGGCCATACCCCTGTAGGTAGGCTCGATGATTTCGCGTTTTATGCGGGCCATCACGGCCGAGTCTGCATAGGGGACGGGGCAGATGGCGCCCATGCCGCCCGTGTTTCGACCTGTATCCCCCGCGCCTTCTTTTTTGTGATCAGCGCAGGGCGGAAGTACGATGAAGTTCTCTCCATCCGAGATTCCGAATACCGACAACTCGCGGCCTCGTAGATATTCTTCGACAAGAAGCTCGTCGGTTTCCAATACCGCAAGTCCGAAGGATTCGAGTTCGGAGCGACTGTCCGACTCCAAGACCCCCTTGCCCGCAGCGAGGCCGCTTTTTTTAAGGACAAGCCGCTCCCCTCGGCGTTCGACGAGAAAGCGGCGGAACGAGGAGGCGTCGGTGAATCGTGCGGTGGCCGCGCAGGGTACGCCCCAGCGTTCGGCGAAGGCCCGGGCGAAGGCCTTGCTCGATTCGAGGGCGGCGGAAGCCTTGCCAGGACCGAAGGCCGGGATACCCGCATCGGAAAGAGCGTCGACAAGTCCGGCCGCGAGAGGAACTTCGGGGCCGATGACGACGAGCTCGGTTTTGAGCTTTCGGGCGGCTGCAACGATCGAGGCGGGATCTTCGGCGTCTGCTTCGACGGTGTCGGCGATTTCGGCGGTGCCTGCGTTTCCCGGCGCGCAGGCTGTCGTATGCCCGGATTTCACCAGCGAGTAAACCAGGGCGTGCTCCCGCGCGCCGCTTCCAACGACCAGTATTTTCACGATCTATGTCCTTTCTTCTCTAACGTGTCCAAGAGTTCGAAAACCACCTTGGGGTAGAGTTTGTGCTCGAGCTCATGCGTTCTCTTTTCGATCGACTCGATGGTTTCGCCCGGGCCCGCCCTAAAAGACTCTTGCGCGATGATCGGCCCGGTGTCGACTCCCTCGTCGATATAATGGATCGTTACGCCGAACAGCTTCTCTCCCGCGGCAAAAGCGTCCTGTATCGCATGGGCGCCCGGCCACTTGGGCAGAAGCGAGGGATGTATGTTTATAACGCGGCCCTTCCACCGGCGGACGAACTCGGGCGAGAGGACGCGCATAAAGCCGGCGAGAGCGACAAGATCGATCTTCGCTTCATGGAGGAGGGCGCTGATTTCAGCCTCGGCTTCCTCCCGCCTGCGTCCGATGTAGGGCACATACCGAGAAGGAATACCGAGTCGTGCGGCACGTTCCGCAGCGAAGGCGGCCTTTCGGTCGTATATGAGCATGACACAGTCATGCGCGGGACCCTCGGCGAGGGGACGGGATTGCAGGGCATCGGCGAGACATTCGAAGTTCGAGCCGTTGCCGCTGGCGAGTACCGCAAGTCGAGCCATCATCGGCCTCCTTCAAAGCGCCGTTTTCGGAGGGAAGGGGTGGGAACCGTCGAAACACGCGCTGCAGAACCCCCCTCCTCCCAGGGCCGATAAAAGCCGATCGACCGGCAGGAATTTGACGGAATCGGCGCCGATTTCATGTGCGATCGCCTCGGGGTCGAGTCGGTTCGAGATGAGCTGGTCGCGGTCCGGAATATCGATGCCGTAATAGCAGGGCCATTTCAACTCGGGCGAGGCGAGCCTGAGGTGCACCTCGCGCGCGCCGGCCTCCCTGAGAAGTCCGACGATGATGCGGCTCGTCGTCCCCCTCACCAAGGAGTCGTCGATCATGACGACGCGCTTTCCCGACACCACCTGGGGCACCGCATGGAGTTTTAGGCGGGCCGCGAGTTCGCGCTTGTCCTTCGTCGGCATGATGAAACTGCGGCCTGCGTAGTGATTTCGGGCGAGACCGAAGTCGAATGGCAGGCCCGATCGGCGCGAATAGCCGATCGCGGAAATGTTCCCAGAATCGGGCACGGGGATGACAATGTCGCCGGGTGTATCGTCGGCATCGAGTTCCGCGAGGGCCTCGCCGAGTCGTACGCGCGCGGCGTGCACCGATCGGCCGAAGACCTCCGAATCGGGGCGGGCGAAGTAGATCAGCTCGAAAACGCATCGTGTGATTCGAGGTCTCGCCGAAAGTCTGAATGAAGTCTCGCCGGAGGCGTCGATAATGACGACCTCGCCCGGTTCGACTTCGCGATACTCCATGGGAACGGTATAGTGAAGGGCGCAGGTTTCGGATGTGACAAAGCGTGTAGAGCCCGATCGGCCGATATACAGGGGCCTGAACCCTGAGGGATCGCGCGCGGCGATCAGGGCGTCTTCGTGCAGCATGGCGATGCTGTACGCGCCTTCAAGGGGTTCGAAGGCTTCGCGGAGAAAAGCTTCCCGGCTGCGCCCCTTCGACCGCGAAATCAGATGGAGGATGAGTTCCGAATCGGCGCTGCCTTGGAAGATCGAACCTTCTTCGGTCAATGTGGCGCGGATCTCGGCGCTGTTCGAAATGTTCCCGTTGTGCGCGAGCGCGATTCTTCCCTTATTGCATTCGACGACGATGGGTTGGGCGTTCTGCACCCCCGAGCCTCCGGCGGTGGAGTATCGCACATGCCCGAGACCCATCCGGGAGGGATGCCGCTCTTGGAGGAATCGGCCGAGTACCTGGGCGACCATTCCGAGATCGCGGTGCGACTTCCACCTTCCCTCCTCCTCCCAGGCGATGCCGCAGGATTCCTGGCCCCGATGCTGGAGCGAAAAAAGCATATAAAACAGCGTTCGGGGGATTTCGGTCGGTTCGTGCGAGAAGACGCCGGCGACGCCGCATTCATGGCCGAGCGAAACCGGCCATGGCGTCGGCTCATCGATATGACCGCAAACAGAGGCGTCGTCGAGCATGTCAGGTTCTAGCACGACGAAACGATGAGGGTCAAGGTTGAGCTTTTTACGTCGGGCGGCGCAGTTCCTGCGCCGAATGAACGTTTTCCATCGCGCCGGCGGCCCAGGTGCTCTGAATCGGCGCCTTGACGAAGACGAAGTTGCGCATGATCTTGACGAGCGTGGCTATTCGATCCCGTCCGGCCTGTATTTGTCCCATGAGCTCCTTGTTCCGCCCGCCGCCCAAGGTATGAATATTGCTGATGAGATCGGGACTGGATCTCCTGAAATCCGCCAACAAGTCCCCAAGCGCCTCGCCGAGCATGGCGAAGAGGCTCGACTCGTCCTCGACGATGCTTCGAGCGCGGTCGTTGACATTATCGACGAAGTTCGAAAGGAAGGTTGCGATGTCCTTGCCTCGTTTCATCTCTTCGAGATAACGGCGCATGGACGCCAAGGATATCCTTCCGGAGCCCAGGAGCTGTTCCTCGAATTCGGCGATCCGTGAACCGGCTCGTTCGCATTGATACAGTATATTAGCGAGATTGTTCTGGAAGGCCTTCTCGTCGAAGTATCCCTCGACGAGGATTCGCTTGACCGACTCTTTGAGCATCGGATCGAAGATGGTTGTTATAAAAGTTTTAAGCAGTCTGAGCGGTTTTATCCAAATGAAGCCGTTCGGACTTTCGCGCCTGAGCAATGCGTCGTGCGCGTCGTCGTAACCTTCGACTTCCAGGATTTCAGTGTCTCCGAAGAGTGTGCGGATGTCGGCGGCGATAGCGTTTTCGTGGCGCTCTCGCGTAATCCGCTCGCGATCCTTCTCGAATTGAGAGAGCAAGCGCCGCTTGTATGACTCCACATAGTCCTTGTGTTCGCGCGGGGTCGGCGGCATGTAGAACGGATCGCCGCGGATCGCGCGGATCATACACAGCAGAATGTCTATGCTCAGCCGCTCGGATACGAGCGCGTCGAGCTGGGCGAACAGCTTGTCGATTTTCGCTTTTTTGTCATGATCGACCGCGAGCGATTGTCTTCGCTCTATGAGCCGCAGCACATTCGACTTAAGTTGCGGCGAAAAAACGAAGCCCTCGATCAAATAAAAAAAGTCGAGGATCTCGGGGAGAGCCTGCTCGCCAGCGACCGGCGCGAAATCGGGCTTGTACCGCGGATTGTCGACGCTCGCCGAAGGATCGAATAGGCCGAGAAGTCGTTCATAATCGTGCCTGCACATTTCGGCGAAACGGTCCACTTCGTAAAGCTCGTCGTTGACGAGCTGCGATCCCAGGGCTTCGAGGGAACGCAGGAAGGACTGAAACTCCCGGACAATCGCTTCCATTTCGTCATCGGGCTTGAGCGAGGCGTTGATTCTCTCGGACATTCCTTCGTACGAAAAGTAATGTTTTCGTTCCTGCTCGAAATCCGGCAGCCTGCAGTCGATCAGATAATCGAAGTATCGCTGGGATACCTTCGGGTCCGAGTTCGCGATCGTCGCGCGCGCCAATTCCGCGAAGGGTTTGAGCAGATTATAGAAACGTAAAAGGGAGACGGCGAATGCTGGAAGAACGATGTTCTGCTTCGGCTTGTATATGTGCGGATGCCGTTCGGAAAGCATCGAATGAATCCTGCGAAGCTCGGTTCGTTTACGCGCTTCTTCGGGATCTCGGGGAAAGAGGCGTGAGAACAATGCTTTAAGCCACGAGAGGAGACCCATACTGAGATTGTACGGTGCCTTGGGAATCAGGGCAAGCGGTGGGGTTTTTGACCGAATACCGTGATATCTGCCGATTTCCTTGCGGCGCCCTTCTTAAGGCCTGTGTATATAATTTTTTTACGGCCTCGTTTGAAAAGCGAGGGGCGGAAAATCGGATCCTTCAAAATCGATGGATCGGCCATGATAGGGGCGCCCAGCCTGAGTGAAAGGGCGAGGGCGTCGGACGGCCGGACTTCTTTTGTCATACATAGTCCGTCTTTTCGGTAAGACAACCTGGCTCTGGATCCCCCCTTTTCGAAGAGCTCTGCATAGTCAAGCGAAAAACCGGCTTCGAGAAACACATCGGCGAGCAGGTCGTGAGTCAAAGGACGGGGCGGAACAATGCCTTCGAGTTTAATGATGAGCGCGCTCGCTTCGAAGGGGCCGACGGTAATGCTCAAAAAACGCCCCGACCGTGGATCCTCGAGCAGAACCGAAGGCTCCCCATGTTCCAGCCGCACCGAATTGATGCGAAGCTCGACCAAGTCCATATTCATCTTCTTGTAGAGTCTATCCCGTAAGACTGTGGATTTCTTACATGAAAACCGGCAAACCCCGCGCTATTGACACCTAAATACCGGCCGCCTATGCTTTTTTTGTATTTCACCTGTACATATGTGCGGGGAAAGGCGTTTGCCGGGTCATGTCCGAGTTCTTGAGCGACGCAGACTTCGAGCTGTATCGCAAAATCATATACGACGAAAGCGGTATCACCTTTTCGGCGACAAACCGCTCTATACTGGAAAGTCGTCTTAAAGAACGCCTGAGGGAAAAAAAGATCGACAGCCTCGGCGAATACCATGCCCTTATCATAAAAGACCATGAGGAGATGAAGACCCTCCTCGATTCGGTCACAACCAACTTAACTCGGTTTTTCCGGAATCAGGCCCATTTTGACGCTATGGAGAAGGCGGTCGTTCCGGAACTCCTCAAGCTCAGGCAGGCCGAAAAAAAGCTGAGGATTTGGAGCGCGGGCTGTTCGACCGGCGAGGAGCCGTATTCGATCGCCATGCTTCTAAAGGAGATCCTCCCGCCTGACTGGACGTTCGAGGTCATTGCAAGCGATATTTCGCTCAAGTGCCTTATGGTGGGCAAGGAAGGCTTTTACGCCGAGTCCAGGATACAAGGAATCCCCGATGCGTATCTCGACAAGTACCTGGACAAGAAGCCGGGGGGCTATCAAATCAAGGATGCCCTCAAGGCTGTCGTGCGCTTCGATTATCACAACTTGAAGAACGATTCCGGGCTTCGCGGCCTCGACGTCGTGTTCTGCAGGAATGTACTCATTTATTTCGACGAGGCCGCGCAGAAGGCGACAGTCGAGCGGTTTTGGGAGGCGATGGCGCCGAAATCCTACCTTTTCATCGGGCATTCCGAATCGCTTTTCGGGATGAACACGAGATTCGAGTTTGTAAAGACCGATTGGGCAACCTTTTATCGGAAAAACATCTGAGGCCGGGAGAGACCGACTGTGTCTGATCCAATATCCGTATTGATCGTCGACGATTCCGCCCTCATGAGAAACCTCATCTCGAGGATTATCACGTCGACGCCGGGGCTCGCCGTCGCGGACAAGGCCATGAACGGCGTTTTCGCGCTTCAAAAAATCCCGCGCTGCGATCCCGATGTCATCGTCCTCGACATCGAGATGCCGGAAATGAACGGCATCGAGTTTCTCAAGGAGCGAAAGCGGCTCGGGATAGACATTCCCGTGATCATACTGTCGTCAGTCGCCAAAGAGGGCGCCCAGGTCACCATCGAGGCCCTGGGTCTGGGCGCCGCCGACTTCATAACCAAGCCATCGGGCTCGGTTTCGGCCGATCTTCATACCGTCGCCGGCGAACTCACGAGACTGCTTATCGCGTACGGCTCGCAGTATCAGAAACGGAAGGGCAAGACCCCTCCCAAATACGACTTCGAGGCGCCCGAACGCCTCTTCGAGCCTGCCCCGGTTCTCGAGGCTCGGGCGGAACGGGCGCGGCAGTCGAGCGCCAGGCCGGTGCCGCTCAGACAGCCGGGACCTCTCGAACTCATAGCCATCGGGATCTCGACCGGCGGACCGAACGCTCTCCGCGAGGTGTTTTCGAAAATCGACGAGGATATCCCGCAACCCATCGTCGTTGTCCAGCACATGCCGCCCGGGTTCACCGAGGAGTTTGCGAAAAGCCTCGATAAAATCTGCCCATTGGAAGTTAAAGAGGCCGCCGAGGGCGACCTGCTCAAAAGCGGCCGCGTCCTCATCGCGCCCGGGGACAAGCATCTCATGGTCGAGCGTCGATCCCTGGGTGCCGTCGCCGTTCTGTCCGACGCTCCGCTCGTCAACGGCCACCGCCCGAGCGTCGACGTCCTGTTCGAAAGCGTCGCTCGGGTCTACGGCAACAGGGCGATGGGCGTAATCATGACCGGCATGGGTAGGGACGGCGCGCGCGAACTCGGCTCGATTTACAGGGAAGGCGGCATAACGCTCGGCCAGGACGAGGCCTCGAGCGTCGTCTACGGCATGCCGAAAGTGGCCTTCGAGCTCGGCCACGTCGGCCGTCAGGTGAGCCTTGCGGATATGGCCAAAACGATTTCGGAGCTCGCAAAAGAGTATAGGTGATCGGGTTTTCTACGCTAAACAATGTGTAGTTTTTATTGAATCGTAATTATGAGTTTGAACAATACAATCTACTTGTTGAACTCAGCGTATGAATAGTTGCAGATTTCTGATCGTATCGAGGCGGAATGACATCACACCTGTACGACTTCCTTCACCTCGGGCACCGTCTTTTTCAAGTAGTTCTCGACACCCATCTTGAGCGTCATGGTGGCCATGGGGCAGCCGCCGCAGGCGCCGGTAAGCCGGACTTTTACGGTACCGTCAGCTTCGACCGAGACGAGTTCTATATCGCCGCCGTCGGCCTGAAGCGAGGGGCGAACGTCCTGTATGGCATTACGAACCTTTTCTTCCAACATGAGCTTTCTCCTACCGTGAATGTAGCGGTCGCAGACGCCGCAGGTCAAGTCGAAGGACTGTAATCCGTCTTGGAGATGGACTTGTCTCGTGCTACAATGCCGTCGAAATTGCAGAGAAAGAGGATCAATGGCGCGAACAATCGTCTTCGTCAATCAAAAAGGCGGCGTGGGAAAGACAACGAGCGCCATCAATCTCGGTGCGTATCTCGCGCTCGCGGGCAAAAGAACCCTCCTTGTCGACTTCGATCCTCAGGCCAATCTGACCTCGGGCTTGGGGAAAAAGCCGGGCGGGAAAAGTGTGTATCAGGTCATCTCGGGGCAGGCGCGAATCTCCGAAATAATCGTCCCGACCGAGGTCGAATGGCTCGATGTCGCTCCCTCCTCGATCGATCTGTCGGGAGCCACAGTCGAGCTTGTCAATAAACAGGACCGGAACGAATACCTCAAGCGCGCGCTCGCTCCGATTCTCCCCCAGTATGACTTTATCCTCATCGATTGCCCCCCCTCGCTTGGAATATTGACGCTCAACGGCCTGGTGGCGGCCGACGAGGTGGTCATTCCATTGCAGTGCGAGTATTTCGCGCTGGAAGGTCTTTCGCTGATCCTTCAGACGATCAATCTCGTGCAAAAGGGCATGAACCCGAAACTGAAAATCTGCGGCATTCTTTTTACGATGTACGATTCCCGGACCAAGCTCGCCCAGGATGTCGTCCAACAGGTGACCGAGTATTTCAAGGAAAAGGTCTTCAGGACGATCGTTCCGCGCAACGTCCGCCTGTCCGAGGCGCCGTCGCACGGGAAGCCCATCTGTTTATACGACGGCTCGTGCATCGGCGCGAAGAGCTACCAGGCCCTGGCGAAGGAACTCGCGGATCGAACCCTCGGATCGACCCGTACCGCAGAGTCGGGGCCCGGGAAAAAGGCGGGTGCGAATGGCTAAGCAGTTCGGCTTAGGTAAGGGTCTCGGCGCTCTCATCCCCGAGCCCGAGATAGCCTTCGCCGCCGGGGAGGGCCTCGATGAGGCCGGGGGCGTCCGCACGATTCCGCTCAGCAAGCTGCGGCCGAATCCCGACCAGCCGCGCCGCAGTTTCGACGAGGCCGCACTCTCCGAGCTCGCGAATTCGCTCAAAAGCCACGGCGTCATACAACCCATCGTGGCCGAGGATGCGGGCGATGGATCGTTCATAATCGTCGCGGGCGAGCGGCGGTATCGGGCGGCGAAAATGGCAGGCTTGTCCGAGCTTCCCGTCATCGTCCGTTCGTTCGATCCGCAAAAACGGCTCGAAATCGCCCTTATCGAGAATGTCCAGCGCGAGGACCTGAACCCCGTCGAGGAGGCCGAGGCCTATCGCTCGCTCATGAGCCTGGGCGGCCGCTCGCAGGAAGAGGTCGCCGACGCGGTCGGCAAAAGTCGAAGCGCCGTCGCGAACGCGCTCCGCTTGTTGAAACTGCCCGAGCCTATGCTCTCGGCCCTGCGCGACGGAAACCTCACCGCGGGTCATGCCCGCGCCATCCTTTCGGTCATCGATCCGGGCAGACGAGAGCTTCTGTTCACCCGCATCGTCGCCGAGGGTATTTCTGTCCGCGAAGCCGAGGCGGCTGCGGCTGAACTGAACGCGCCCCCCGCGCGGCGGGGCGAGGAGGCCAAGCGACCCGAGAAGCCCAAAGAACCCGAGCTTCTTGCCGTCGAGGAACGCCTCATCGAGGCGCTCGGCACGAAGGTAAGCATCAAGGGCGACGCCCGAAAGGGCACGATAAACATCGAGTATTACAGCCTCGAGGACCTGGAACGCATACTCGATACGCTTTCACCCTAAGCCGAGCGGCTGTAGGGATCGACCATACCTCCTCTACGCCGGCTCTCAGGTCGATGTTTCTTGTAGGATAATGTTCCAATACTTCGTCGGCTCTCTCTTGACTCCCGCATGTCCCGCCGATAGTGTTTGAGCCGTCATTATTGTCTTTTTTAAGGAGTATCCTATGAGCATTATCGAATACGTCGAGGCTCGCGAGATCCTCGATTCCCGCGGCAATCCCACCATCGAAGTCGATGTCGTTCTCGAGGACGGCACCCTCGGACGCGCAGCCGTCCCCTCCGGGGCATCGACCGGCGATTACGAGGCCGTCGAACTCCGGGACGGCGATAAAAAGCGCTACCTTGGGAAGGGCGTGCTCAAGGCCGTCGAGAACGTCAACACGACCATCGCCAGCGAGATCTGCGGTCTCGACGCGCTCGAGCAGGTCGACATCGACCGCACCATGATCGACCTCGACGGGACCGAGAACAAGGCCAAGCTCGGCGCGAACGCCATTCTCGGCGTATCAATGGCTTGCGCCCGCGCCGCGGCAGAGTTCCTCGGCGTGCCCCTCTACAAGTACCTTGGCGGCCCCCACACGACGCTCCTGCCCGTGCCCATGTCCAACATCATCAACGGCGGCAAGCATTCGGACAACAAGGTCGATTTCCAGGAGTTCATGATCATGCCCGTGGGCGCCGAATCGATCCGCGAGGCGGTCCGGATGAACGCCGAGGTCTTCCACACCCTCAAGTCGATCCTCAAGGCCGACGGCCACAACACCGGAGTCGGCGACGAAGGCGGCTTCGCCCCCAATATCGGCAACGAGGAAGCCCTCGAGTACATCATGAAGGCCATCGAGAAGGCCGGCTACAAGCCCGGTGACGACATCGCCATCGCCCTCGACCCCGCGGCGAGCGAGCTCTTCGACGAGGGCGATCGCAAGGGCTACAAATTCTGGAAGTCGGATCCCAACAAGGTCCTGAGCTCCGACGAGATGATCGAGTTGTACACGAAGTGGGTGAACAAGTATCCCATCGTCTCGATCGAGGACGGGCTTTCGCAGGACGACTGGGACGGCTATGTCAAGCTGACCAAGGCGCTCGGCAATAAAATCCAGATCATGGGCGACGACCTTTTCGTCACCAACACCAAGCGGCTCGAGAAGGGCATCGCCATGGGCGTCTGCAACTCGATTCTCATCAAGCTCAATCAAATCGGCACGGTCACCGAGACCATCGAGACGATCGATATGGCGAAGAAGGCGAATTACACAGCAGTCGTCTCCCACCGCTCCGGCGAGACCGAGGATTCCTTCATCGCCGACCTCGTCGTGGCTCGCGAGACCGGCCAGATCAAGACCGGTTCCATGTCGCGCACCGACCGCATCTGCAAGTACAACCAGCTCATGCGGATCGAGGACGAGATGGAGGGCATCGCGGAATACGCCGGCAAGAAGGCTTTCTACTCGATCAGAAAGTAAAACGATAGCGTGCAATTGTACGAAGGGGCCGTCCGGAAAAGGGCGGCCCCTTCGGTTTTCGACACAATCTGAAGAGCCTGCGATTCTTCCGCAGATTACAGATAGTAGACAGCGATGCTTTGTTTTTTAAATTCTCGGACTTATAGTTTTGCTATCGATTTATTTATCCGCTCCAGATCGCAAAAGTCCGGATCCCAGGTCCCGTCGTACCATGCTGCGAGTTCGGCTTCGTCCTTGTTCCGCTTTGATGAGGGCTTTTTAAGGGCTGCAAGAAGCTCTTCGTAGCCTGGTACACCGCCGCAGTCTTCAGGCGGACAGGAACGATCGGCGGTGAGACAAACCGGTCGATCGATATCCGCAGGTCCCGCCTTTTGCGTCGATACAATCGTGAGTTCGTGTTCCCAATTGTCGCCGTAGTCATAGACATACAGGATCTTGTTCCGAGCTCTCAGACCGAGATCGTCAAGGCGGATTTTCCGTTCGTCGATGACAGGATCGAAATCGTCGGGCGAGGGGGTGCTGTATATTTCATTGCGGATTCTAAAAAGATGAAGATGCGAGTCCGACCAGCCGAAGGCTCTTTGTAGTATCAAATGAAGATCCTTTAGACTTCGATTACCTGGCACCACGAGGAGACGACGGATCGGCGGATCGATGTCGGCGATCCGAACTTCAAACGTGTACAGTTTTTCTGCAGGGCGGCGGTTTTTAGTTTTTCTTTTTTTGGGTGTCGTTGGGATGGTGCTGCCGCCTTCTTCCGCGGTCAGTTCAGCCTCTATTTTTTCCATGAGTTTTTTGGTCCTTTCTCCAAGTATAGAAACCTGCTTGCCGCTCGATGACAATTCTTCTTCTGCGTCATACTCGCCGTCGTGGATGGCGTGAATAATCCGGACTATCGAATTCATCTGTTCGAACAGTGTATTGAAGTCCTTTGTCTGCAACTGCATCGGTGATGTAAATAAACCGCCTATTCTTCGGAACCACGCCAGGAACTGTGAGTAAATGTCGAGCACACAGGAACGGAAATCGGCTATGTCAGGTTTTTCGTCCGCCCGGTTCCAACATTGTGCAATCCCGATTCCGAACATCCTCACGTTCTCCAAAACTCCGGCGAGCTTTTTTTTCGGTATTCCGAGTGTTTCGACGCCGACGAAGCATCGCCGCATGGCCTCATCCACGCCTTCACCGCGCCACAGGGCATCCCGCACAAAGGCTGTAATCTCGACCGAATCCAGGGCGAGCCCGATTTCAGCAAGAAGCTTTGAAACATCGTCGAGTTCGTCATCGGGACGTGTCTCCACGTTTCCCAATAGAAGAGAGGATATGTCCTCGTCATTCACCCACATAAAGGATTTTCCCATAAACTCTTCGATTTTTAATGATCTGTTTTCGTTGAAGTATTCGGAAAAAGAAGCCGCCGGATTTTCTAATACCGCCGCAGGCAGTCTCCGGTACAGCTCGCGTATAAACTGAGTGGGATGGACAGGACAGTCGAGACTCTGTCGAGCGGCGTCTTTCGCTCGATCGATGTGTTGAAACCAGTCGGCCCTCCGATCGGGGGTTATGGATTCAGCACGGCACGGCCTTACAATAAAGTGTAGGCCTGAGTTGTCGGTGAGCTCGAGACTGAGATAATCGCCGGCCGAGAGTCCCTCAGAGGCATACAAATCCTGCATGTCGACGATTTTGATTCTTACGAGCGTATCCCGGTTCCCCTTCATAGCATCTACCAAGGGACTTTCATTTGTTTCATCTTGAAGAACAAGAAAGTGGGGGAAATTTTCCGTTCCGAAGAACGAGAAAAAAGTCCATACCTCAGGAAGAGATATGGAAACGAAGCGGGTTTTTCGCTCTTCCCCCGATTCCGTGACTATCGACAGGTCCCACGGTGCAATTTCTACAGCTCTGAATGGTTCAAGGCGATGGCCGATGATAAAAAAACCCCGTTCTCGTTCAAGTGGGGTTATTTTCGCCAAAAGGCGCGATCCCGGCGGGAATGAAAAGTCTCTATCTGTTTGCATCGGCATATACACTAAACTGATTTTACAGTTATGAACAGTGTTTTATATCTTGTCAGCGTGGCGCATGGGATATAGGGTAAAGTATGCCCAGTAGTGGTGAATCAGGCAGACTCAAAATCGGCGACCATTGGAATGTCATTACGATAATTGCGCTTTCTCAGAACAATCCCCTGAAGGCGATAGCGGAGTTTGTGGAGAATTCGATAGACGCCGGTGCCGCGAATGTCACGATAGTCAGAGGTAGGCACAATGGCGACCACTATTTGAAAATCGTGGATGACGGCCACGGCATCAAGGATTTCAAGTATGTCGCTACGCATATCGGGGATTCGATCAAGCGCGAGCTCAAGAAAAAAGGTGAAAAGGGCATACAGGGCGAGTTCGGCATCGGGCTATTGTCCTTTTGGACGGTCGGTGAAAGCTGCACAATAACGTCGGCGGCGGATGACGGTAAGGCGAGATCGCTCAGGCTGGTCAAGGGCGATCCGACTTTTGCGATCCGTGACTCCGAAGAACTTTTCGGGCGACGTGGAACGGAACTCGTCATCAGTCCGCTTCTTCCTGGTGTTCGAGCACTGTCCGGGGAGAAAATACAAAACTTTCTGGCTTCCGAGCTTCGAGACAGGATCGTCAAGAGCGGAGTTCGGATCCGCATCGTCGATCATACGTCCCGGCGAGAACTCATCGTCGAACCGCGCAAGTTCAAAGGACGCTTGATTCATGAACTTCCCGAGGCTAAAAGCCCCTTTGGAGAGATTTATTACGAGCTGTACTTCGCCGATGCATCGCATGACAATGCGGTCGGCTTGTTCAAGCACGGCACGCGGGTACTGGCGGATATCACCAAACTCGAACGCTTTTCGCGGCAACCATGGATATCCAGTCAGCTCGAAGGCATGATCGACGCCCCCTTTCTTCAATTGACTCCGGGAACTCGTGATGGTGTTGTCCAGGATGAGGCTTATGAATCGCTTTGTATCGCGCTCGAGCCGCTTGAGGACGCGCTCGTCGCCCTCCTTGAGGAACGCAAACGGGCAGAGGACGAGGAGGCGAGCAGGCAGATACTCGGGCGTGTCACACGAGCTTTCCGCGAAGCCTTTCTTCATCTTCCTAGTGAGGAGTACGGATGGCTGGCGGCCAAGGTGCGCGACAGCCGACGCGCTGCGAGCGGAGGAGGCGGCTCCGGAAGCGGCGACAGTGCTCCCGGTAGTACTCTCGTTCCGAGCGAAGAAGGACAGGGCGGTCTTCAGTCTCGGGAGTCTGATGAGATCGCCGGAGCAGGCACAATTGATGCCTCGTTCGGAGAATACCTGCCCGAAGCGGTTGAAAAAGATGAGACGCAGAAATCTTTCTTCGATTTCGCCGGACCTCTCCATAAACTGATGATTTCTCCTGCGTCATCGGTGATCGGAGTCGGCGAAAAAAAGAAACTGCGAGCCGTGGCCCGTGATCGTGCAGGCAGAACGATCGATACGGGAATCGAGTACGCGTGGCGTGTGCTTGAAGGCGGCGGATCGCTCGATGGCATCGATTCGGCTTTTGTCGAATACCTCGCTCCTGAAGAGCCCTGTCTTGTCACGGTGGAACTACGCGCGCGGCAAGGCGAAACACTTATCGTCGCCAATGCCTTGATCACCGTCACTGCCGAATTGGTCAAGCGGGGAGGCGGAAGCGGCGCCGCGGCCCGGCGCGGTCTGCCCGGCTATACATACCAGAAAGCCCCGGGCGAGCTGTGGCGTTCTCGATATGATCCTGAGCGCTCCATCATCGTCATCAACAACGCCCATGCGGATTTCGTGTACGCCTCCAGGCAGCCGATGACAAAGCTCCGCTATATCGCCAGGCTCTTTGCAAAGGAACTCGTTCTTGCCAATTTCCCCGAAGTCGACAAAGAGGAGTTATTAGAACGCATGGTAGAGTTGACCCTCTATACCGAGGAAAATCTGCGATGACAGGGGCTTGAACGACGGCGGGAGAATCGGTGCTTTGTTGTTCCAATACAAGATAGTCCTGAGGTACGTATGGAATTCCGTGATGTCATAACATCGAGGCGCAGTATCCGCGCCTATAAGCCGGATACGGTCGAAGAGGCCAAACTTCAGGCTGTCCTCGAAGCGGGGCTTCTTGCGCCGACGGCGGTTAATTTTCAACCCTTCAGGATTATCGTCGCCGCAACCGACTCGAACCAGGATGGGAAGCTCTTGCCTTGACACCGCTCGGATATCCCGCGGAATCGCCTGCTCCGCGACCAAGGAAATCCTTCAGCGAGCGGGTTATCCGGCTTTAGTCGTACAGTGTGATGCGGAGGATGTGAGCCTATATGGCACGATGCAAGATCACAGTGCTCAAGACTTCGTTCAACAAGGAAATTGTGGTACGAAGGAAAGACTATCATCGCCTGTTGCACGGACGGGACACGGCCTGTGTATTTCAAGATCGAGGGGCTTGACGATTGACAGGCTGCTCGGAAGCCCGTTAACGCTCAGCCAGCCGATCGATGTATGCTTTGACGGTAGCTTCAAGCCTGGAGTGTTCTGAGTAATCGGCCGGAACGCTAACGGTAGCCCGGCCCTCGGCGACGATTCGGTCGGCGAGCTCGTGAGACCCTGTCTTTTTCTCTTGATATACGGCTATAGCTAGGCCGCCTTCATCCTTGACGACCCTGAAGCAGGGAATGTCGGTTTCTCCGTCTCCGATGTAAACGATGTTTGTAAACGGTATCGGGCGTTGATCCCTGGGAATGTATTTGTTTATGACAGAGTTGTCATACACCTCGAGACTTCCCTTGTTTATTCTGAAGAGGAACTGAGTTTTTGTCGTGTAATTGATCGCGAGCGCAGGCCAGACCGCAACTCCGTTCGCGTCGTACATGAAGCCCGATGCGTAGATCTTCTTGAACTCTTTCGCGATCGAGGTGCCCTCGATCATCTCGCGCAGACCGGACGAGATTATGTAATGCTCGATACGGATAGCCCGCGAATGCGCGTAGCTGTTGATTCGGCCGAACCATGACTCGACGCCGTCGAAAAGCTCGACCGTCGAGCCGAAGCTGCGAAACGCCTGTCGTGTCACGCAGACATCGGCGGCGGCCGCTTTTTTGAGCATGAGCCGCATATAGGCGAGAATAGTATCGGCATCGCTTTTTACGGCGAGTTCGGATGCCTCGGCCCAAAATTCTTCGGGCGAGACGCCGATCGCGGGGATAAAGTCGTATTCCTGCATATTCCCCGGCGCGAGGGTCCCGTCGAAATCGTAGCACATCGCCATCGAAACATGTTTTTCCTTGGACATATCCCCGCCTCCTTAACAGGTTGTTGGCAAACTCGATGCTAGTCATCAACCTGCTAATTCAAGCCCCCTGCATCATCGCATGAAACCTGTGCGGAGGGCTCGTTCCCAGTCGCCGCGGCCTTCTGCCCGAGCCTTGTCGGCCGCGCGATTCCACTCGTAGCCCAGCAGGATGAACTCGACGCTCCAAGAATCGTGATCGTCCGACACGATCGCATAGCGAGCGTGCGGCGAGCCGGATTCGACCACATGGGGATCGTTTTCTGTTTCGGCGTAGGCGGGCAGTCCGACGCTGCCCGGATTGACGACGATCGATCCATTCGAAAGCATGATGCAGCGCTGAAGATGCGTGTGGCCGCAGAGTATGACAGGGGATCGCAGAGTATCCAGTCTCGAGGCGACGATATCCGGGGGAGCGGGTCGTACACGACCGTTTTCGACCAGCTCGACCAGATAGCCTTCGTCGTCGTCGGGTCTGCCGTGGAAACCGACAATGCCATCCTCCGCCCGCGCAAGGCGCGGGTGATTTCCGAGCCAGAGTCGTTCATGCTCCCCCAATCGGCCCGAAGCGAAGGCATCCGAGGGTTTCAGGGATTCAAGGGGGGCTGTGGCGATAAGACGGTCATGGTTTCCAGATGCGTGCGTCCATCCGAGTTTCATGAGCAAGCGCGTCGTCTCGAGCGGCCAGAGCGGTCCCGAGGCGTCGTCTCCGAGATCGAAGACCTTCTTTATCTTTCGTCGGGAAATATCATCGAGGATTGCGCGGAGGGCGAGGATATTGCCGTGAATATCCGAAACGACTGCGAAGCTGCTCATGATGAGAGCCATGATACCAGGCGATGCCTCACTTCGTCATGGATAGGACCGTGGCGAAGTGAAGAGTGAATTTGACAACGCGAATATGCTCTGCTAGGCTGGTGAGCGGAGGCTCACTACGCTTAAAAACGCCTTGCCGGCTCGGCGCTGGATTGTCCTTGCGGCGCTTATGGCCGTAACACTCGCCTGCGAGGTTCAGTGGCTTTCGCATGCCGCGATCGCCCGACCCGCCTCTGCGTATTACGCGGGGCAGTTCGATCCCGCTTCGCTCTTCACGGTCGATTTCCTGAGCATGTCGTACATGCTCGTTTTTCTCGTCATGTGTTTCCCGGCGAGCTGGGTGCTCGCGAAGCTGGGCCTCGGAATCGGCGTCGGAATAGGTTCGGGTCTCGTCATCCTCGGTTCTCTTGGTAAAGCGCTGTGGGCGGGCAGTTTTTCCGCACAAATCGCATTTCAAGTGTGTCTCGCCGTCGCCCAGCCCTTCCTCACGAACGCGGCGACGACGCTGGCACATGATTGGTTCCCCGTCCGGGAACGCGCGACGGCGAGCGGCCTGGCAAGTCTTGCTCAGTACCTCGGGTTCGTGGCCGCGCTCGGGCTCGCGCCGGTTTTTGTACAGATCGATCCGGCTAAGCCCGACTACGGAGCGGGAGTAGATACAGTTCTTTATGTATTCGCAGGAATCAGTCTCGCCGCTGGCCTATTCTCGCTGCTCGTGGTTCGTAAGGGACCGAACCGTCAATCGCTCCAGGACGAACCGACATTCTCTGCCTCGCTCAAACAACTTCTTAGGCAGCGCGATTTTCGCTGGACGCTCGCGCTTTTCTTCCTGGGACTCGGGATCATGAACACGGTGACGGCGCTGACCGACAGTATCGCCGCTTCGATGGGCGTGACTGATTCCAACGGTCTGCTCGGCCTTGGGCTTATCTTGGGAGGCATTGTCGGCGCGGTCATCCTGCCCCTTCTCTCGGATCGTTTCGGTAGGCGTAAGGCCTTTATCGTTCTGTGCATGGCCCTGACGATACCGGCGCTCTGGGCCCTCGTTCTCGCGCCGCAGGGCTGGTACAGCCTGGGCATCGCGGCGATGACTATTCTCGGCTTTGCGCTCATGAGCGCAGGCCCGATCGGATTTCAGTATGCGGCCGAGGTCACTGCGCCGGCGCCTGAGTCGGCGAGTCAGGGACTGCTCTTGCTGGCCGGTCAGGCCTCGGGGCTCGTCTTCACGGCCGGAATGTCGGCCGGCGGCACTTCGGGAGTGAGAACCTGGCTCCTGGCCTTCGGCCTCGCGGCCATCATCATGGTCCTCCTGTCGCTCAGACTGAAGGAGTCACCGGCGGTCGCCGCGGGTGCAAGCGAGCAATGCGGTGAGTAATCTACCTATGAAGATGCCCTGGATGAGCGATGTCGTATCGGCATTCGAGATGTTCATATAGTCAGTATGTGTCGGGTTTTGCCTTTTACGAGGATCGCTTGGGTATTGCTTATGGGTACCAACTCGATCGTTTCGCCATAGTCCGCGATGATACGCTCGTCGATCTTCTTGAAAGGGCTGTTACCGAAGTGGGGAAGGGGATAGAAATCGATCGCTCCAAGTGCGGCGCTACTTTTAAGCTCCGGCGCCTTCTTCGGATTGTCCATTCGTTCGATATAGCGAATATCAGGTGCCAGCACGATCGATCCCGCGGAGGATCCGATGTACGGCTTGCCGCTTTTGATTGTATCGAGGATCATATCGTCGGCCTTCGTTCGTCTCAATTCTTGTAACAGAAAGAAAGAATTACCGCCCGAGACGAATATGAGGTCGGCGTCCTCGATCTTTTTCCGTATTGTTTTGACTGATGCGGTGGACAGTTCAAGTTCGTCGACCTCGATGCTGAGCCCTTCGAGGGCTTTTCGGTCCGCCTCGACGAAAAACTTGACGTTTTCCGGAACGCTGGCCGTCGGGATGAAGGCGGCCTTTTTTCCTTGCACGTCATCCTGCAGGAAATCCTGTAGTACATCTGCAACCTTCGCAAAATAGGATGCGAGAAACAGCTTCTTCATGAGTACGCTCCTAAATTGTAGAAGTCGTCTCCGATTCTACCCGAGCTCTGTGTCAGTATCTGTCAGGGTTAGTGATGAACTTCATTGTTCGATGCGAACCCCAGCGTCTTCTCGATCAATAATTGACTTAACAGGCTGCCGATAAAGGCGAAGGTGCCTTTGTCAGCAGTTTCGTGAATTGTGCAATAATGTAAAAGAATCGGAAGTTTTTTGAGCAATTGCGCAACAGGTTGATGGGAAGTGCCGAGTTTGTCATCAACCTGTTAATCGTCCCCTACCTTGGCTGCCCGCTTCGAGTATGACTGTTTGTAAACGATTCGCATAATAATCGCCTCGACCGGGTTCAGTTTCACCGCCCCGCCGACCGATTCGGCGCAGATAGCCGCGCGCGAGGCTTTTTCAACGACCATCGCAAGGGCCTCGGCGTCGGGATCCTGAATGAGTAGCCCCCGGTCTTTGACGAAGAGTGCGGGTTTCCCGGAGCGCTTCTCTGGTAGGCGAGGTACAGCGGGTACCCTGAGGCCGACGATCTGCGCGAGGTCGTCCAGGACGGCCGGAAGGCTCCGGCCGCGAGAGGCCCAGGCGAGCGTGTAAGGCGCGCGGCTTACGACGACGGATGTGCCGTCGCCCAGTCTCGTTCGAACAAGATCATCCGGGTTCCACAGACTGTCGGGGGGCGCGGGGAGTGTGTTGAGGGATTGTCTTAAAAAGAAATCGGCGGCGGCAGCCTCGATCTTCCGTGCCCTTGCGAAGGCGTCCTCGAGAGTCGCGCCCGTTACGACGACTCCGTGATTCGCGATGAGGGCGGCGCTGCCGGTCGACAAGGCCGCGCAGGTAGCCCGTGCCAGTCTTTGCGTTCCAGGAAGGGCATAGGCTGCGCAGGGAATTTCGCCCTCGGAAGAGGGCAGCGGACGCCGTGCGGCCGCGCAGGCCGAGGCGGCGTTCTGGTGCGTGTGGACGATCGCCATGACATCGGGCCGAGCCGCGTAAATCGCGCGATGGAGTCCTCGTTCCCCCGATGGTTTGAGAGGGCCTGTCCATTCTCCGCTGTCGATGTCGACGAGCGCGAGCATGGTTTCGCGGATAGCGGGATAGGGGATGCCGCTCGGCGTGATGAGCATTGTCGAATCTGAAACGCGGAGACTCAGATTGCCCCAGGTGCGCGCCGCGAGCCCTTCTTCGAGAAGCCTCATGCCCGCGGCGACGAGCCGTGTTCGAGCTTCCGCGATTTGAGATTCGGTCATGTTCACTGCTCGGCTCCTTCAATATTGGAGAATACACGATCGAAGGCTTCGATCGCTCGATCGATCATATCCTCGGTATATGCGGCGCTGGTATAGAGTCGCGATCCGGCCAGGGTCACGATTCCCTCGGCCATGTAGGCGGCTCCCATCTCCTCCATGACGGTTTTCCTCGCCTTGATTTCTTTCATCATCGCCGGAATCTTCCACGGTCTTGAAAAATCGATGACGAAGTGCATGGTGCCGACGGTCTGGATGTGACAGATGGATCCGAAATTATACGCGACGAACGGAAGCTTTCTCTTTGTGATCGAAGCCCTGACCCCGGCGATCAAGCGGTCGCCCATGGCTCCGGCCCGCGCGCTCGCGTTTGTTCTCTCCATCTCTTTGAGAGTGAAGTAGCCTGCGGCCGAGGAAAGCGGATTGGCCGCCATGGTGCCGCCGACCAGGGCTTTCTTTTGTCCCGCCTCGAGTCCCGCGGCGAGCAGTTTCATATACTCTCGTTTTCCGCCAAGCCCCCCCGCCGACGGATAGCCTCCGGCGACAACCTTGCCGAAGACGGTCAGATCGGGCTCGACGCCGAAGTATCCCTGGGCTCCCGACAAACCGAGTCGGAAGCCGGTGACGACCTCGTCGAATACAAGAAGAGCGCCGTATTTCGTGCAGAGCGCCCGGACGCCCGCGTTGAAATCCCGGGCTAGAGGCCGCGTCCCGGATTCGGGTCCGACTGGCTCGATAAGAACCGCAGCCGTTCCTCCGCTCAATCGGTTGCGTCTGAGTACGCGCTCGAGATCCTCGAGGTCGCCGGGGAAGAATTCCTGCGTATGCTTGAACACAAAGCGCGGGACCCCGTGCGCCTCGAGGTGCCGCGTACCCGGAATTCGAAGGCCGTACGCGAGCTGGTCGCTCCAGCCGTGATACGCGCCGCCCATTTTGACGACATTCTTTTTGCCGGTCGCCAGTCTCGCTACACGTATGGCCGCCATGCAGGCCTCGGTGCCTGAACCGAGCATGCGGAACATCTGCACCGACGGCATGTGCTCTGCGATGAACTTCGCCAGCTTGAGTTCGTACTCGTGGAACAGCCCGGTCGAAGGACCGCAGGTTTTCAACAACTCTATGACCTGGTCGCGCACTTCCGGAGGATTCGATCCGAGAACGGTCGGTCCTCCTGCCTGGAGGAAATCGAAGTACCGATGCCCGTCGAGATCGTAGAGGTAGGGTCCCTCGGCTTTTGTAAACACGAGCGGAAAGGGGTAATTGAAGGCGAGGTTGTGCTGAACGCCGCCTGGGATGTAGGTTTTGGCTTCTTCGATCATGTGTTTCGAGTTTTGACATCCGCCTTCATAGTAGTCGGAAATATAACGAGCCAAGGCGTCTCGGCGCAGTCTCCTGATCGGTTGTGCTATGAGCTCGTCGAGCGATTTGATGAGTGCGGATGCATCGGGGTATTCCGAAATAGCGTATGTGGCGGACATAGTTCCTCCAAAAGTGAGCCGTGGCTCACTTTTACTGTACTACAAGCCTCGCTTTCTGTCAAAGCCATACAAAAGAAAACAAAGAAGGAGTATTCTGCAGAGCATGAGCACTCATACGACAGCATTGTTTGATCGCCTGGAAGAAGATAAACAGCGGGCCATCCTGGATTCGGCCGCCGCGGAGTTCGCGCGTTTCGGTTTTACCGCCGCCAAGGTTGACGATATCGCCGTGAATGCGGGTATCAGTGTCGGCGCTTTATACAAATACTTCGGCAACAAGGAGAATTGCTTTCTGGCGGTGCTCGAGAACGGTATGCAGGAACTCGAGGCGCAGCTCGACCAGGTAATGCTCAGGTATGCCAGTCCCCTGGAGCGGATCGAAGCCATCGTGAGGCTCATTCCGGATCACTCGCGGAAGCATACGGAAATACTCAGGCTCTACCAGGAAATCGGCAGCGAAGGGCTTTCGTCGATCGCGGAGGACTTCTGTAAGAAGTTTGAAGGACTCAGCGCGCGATGTTATTCGACGCTTGTCGCCGAAGCGAAGAAAGCGGGCGTGATCCGCCCGGATATTGACGAAAACGTCGCCGCCTTTTGCCTGGACAATCTATTCATGGCGCTACAGTTTTCTTTTTCCTCCGGGTACTACTCGCTCCGCAAAAAGGTATATCTTGGCACATCGAAAGACGCCGACGATGAACTGCTGATAACGCAGACGCTCAAGTTTATTCGTAACGGATTGGGCGTACTCACGAAGTAGAAAACTAGGGCTCTTGAACGATGGTGGAGTATCAAGTACGGTAATGGTGAGCCATGGCTCACGATAGAGGTGCTTTGATAAGGAGACTGTATGAGCCGCCCCTTGTATATCGCCGCAATCGATCTGGGGACGACCGCTCTTAAGGCCTGTGTGTATGAAATTGGGGAGAGGCTCGTCTTGCGTTCATCGGGATCGCGGAGAATTTCGCTCGATTCGGGGCATGACGGTCGGGCCGAGCAGGATCCCGAAGAATGGTGGGATGCTTGCGCTTCCGTGCTTTCGGAAACAGTACGGGCTTCCGGTGTAGGACCTGCTTCGATTTCCGCTCTTTCCTTTTGCGCGCAGATGCAGTGCCTTGTCCTGGTCGATGCCGAGGGACGGGCGGTCAGACCAGCCGTGAGCTACCTCGACTCCCGCGCCTCGGTTCGACGTGAACGCCTGACTTCAGGAGGGCCGCGCGTGGCCGGAATCGGGCTTGGATTGTTGATTCCGTGGATGCGTATTGCCGGCGGCGTGGCGGCGAGCGCGAAGGACCCTCTGTGGAAGTATCTCAGAGTGATGGACGACGAGCCCGATGTGTTTTCGCGTGTTCACAAATGGCTCGATGCCAAGGATTTTCTGATCGCGCGATGCACCGGCCGTTTTGTCATGAGCAACGATTCGGCGTATGCGACCTTTCTCGCGGATACGCGCGGGAATACAACCCTCTGGAGTCCGAATCTGATTCGCCGCTTCGGTGTCCGCCCCTCCCATCTACCCGATATTCTCGCTCCTTCAGATGTCGCGGGTTCTCTCTTGCCCTCGGCGGCGAGTTCACTCGGGCTTTCGCCGGGGACAGCGGTTTTCGCCGGTGCCGGCGACGCCTCGCTTATCGGAATCGGAGCGGGAGCGGCGGCTCCGGGTAGCACGCACATTTACATGGGCACCAGCGGCTGGGTGTCAACGGTCGTCGAGCGCAGAATCGTAGATCCGTTTACGATGATGGCTGCCGTGCCGGGTCCCTCGCCTGGTCGTTACGCCTACTTCGGGGAACAGGAAACTTCGGGCAAGTGTCTTGAATGGGTTCGAGACCATCTCGCCCTCGATGAGATCGGAGTGTATTTGGACAAGCGCATTCTTCCCTCCGGACCCGAGGAAGAATACAAGAGCCTTATCGATTACCTGACGGCCTCGATCGCCGAAATACCGGCCGGTTCGGGTGGCCTTCTTTTCGCGCCGTGGCTGCATGGAAGCCGCTCCCCCTTCGAGGACCCCAAAGTCCGGGGCATGTTCTTCAATATCGGGCTGGAAACCGGCAAGCGGCAGATGATCCGCGCCGTGGTCGAGGGCTTGGCCTACAATACGCGTATGCTCCTCGAAGCTCAGGAGCGCAAGACGAGAACATCGAATGCCATTCGTATCGCCGGCGGAGGGGCGCTGTCGGACGAGACCTGCCGCATATTCGCAGATGTAAGCGGTCGCATCATAGAGCCGGTGGTCGAGCCGCAGAACGCGGGAGCTTCCGGAGCGGCCCTGGTCGCCGCCTGGGGCATGGGACGATTCGCCGATTTGGAGACTGCGGCCTCGATCGTACCGGTGCGCGATAGATTTGAGCCTCGCTCCGATACCCGCGTGGTACACGATCGAAATTACAAGGTTTTCCGCGATCTGTATCCTGCGACGAAGCGTCTGTTCAGTTCTCTCAATTCGGATGCATGACACTATGTCTCGAGTAAGCGATGCGTCCATGATTCGAATATGTCGATAGCCGGGCTTTTCCTGCCGAAGATGTGTACTTTTTTGTACATGTCGCTTATAGGAACCGTTAAAAACCCGGTTGGTTTTTAGAGGTCAAGCTTATTTGAGCGTGAGCTGGGTTTTACCGATTTTTATCTTGTCTCCTGGTTCCAGCTTGCGGTATTTGCCTTCGGGGATTCTCTCATTGTTCACAAATGTTCCGTTGGTGCTGTGAAGGTCGGTGATGAAGAAATCGTCCTTGATTTTCTGAATAAGAGCGTGTTTTTTGCTGACCAGTTTATTGTCGAGGACGATATCGCAGCCCGGATCGCGGCCTATGAGTATCTTGCCCACCACAGGTATGTGTTGGCCGCAGAAAATGAGGGTACGATCATCGTCTTTCATCATGCTGTCCAGCCTCTTGCCGATGGGGCTGGCTCCGAAGATCGTGTCGTCCGTCATGTACTTTGTATTGTACACCATTGTCAGCCGATTTCTCCATGCAAAGAATCGAAAAGACCCGGTTGGTTCATCAAGGTATCTTTATGGTATAATCGACGGAACGCAGAATTGGTCCGCCCGTTCCAATCCCTTTTATGATTGAGGCTGTCAAGAATCACTATGCTCAGGTTTTTTCATAAAGCGTTATTCTTACTCGCGGCGCTTATAGCTGTTTTCGCCTGTGATTCTTCGCGCACAACGACGGTAGATAACAATACTGCCGATTCGCTTCCTGCCGTCCTGGCCTCGGCCCACGGTGACGCAATATCGATTGTAGCCAACGGGGACATGCTTCTAACACGCGGGCCCGCCAAACGGATGAAAGCATACGGAACTGGTTTTCTATTCAGCGGAATTCGACCTTTGATCGAAGCGGCAGATATCGCCTTCGGCAATCTGGAATGTCCCATCTCCACGGGAGGCACTCCCTTTCCGAACAAACCCCCAGGAGTGACCTTTCGCGCCGAGCCTCAGGCTGCGGATGTTTTGAAAGATGCGGGCTACGACGTAGTATCTCTCGCCAATAATCACATGAACGATTACGGTACGACAGCCGTCGATGAGACGCTCGGCCTTCTCGATCTGGTCGGTGTGGCTCATGCCGGAGCAGGCAGGAGCGGAGCAGAAGCTCGGAGAGCCGCGATAGTGAGTCGTTCGGGATACACGATCGCCTTTCTCGCATACGCGGAATCCGTGTGGAGCGTCATCGAAGCCCGCGATCCCCCGTGGCCAAAACCTCTGGCTACGATGGCCGCGACCGGCCCTGTTCCGGCTCTCGGGTACGGACCGGCTGCGGCGCCAGGCCCAGCCTCCGATGTACGGGGCCGCTCGGGAACCGCGATCATCCGTGAGGACACGCTACGATCGGATATCGAGAATTTGAAAAACCGGCCGGGAATCGATTTGATCGTCGTGAGTTTTCATTGGGGGGATGAGTTCATGCAAGTCCCCTACGCTCGCCAACGACGTATTGCGCAGCTGGCGATCGATTGCGGCGCCGATGTCGTTCTCGGTCACCATCCCCATGTGCTTCAAGGCATAGAAAAATACAAGAACGGTTTGGTTTTCTACTCGCTTGGCAATTTCGTTTTCGATATGGATCCCGATGCGACGTATGACAGCATGGTCGTAATTCTTTGGGCGGAAAAAGATGAAACAGGACGGGCCCTCGTCAAAGCCTTTGATATTCTGCCCGTGCGTATTGTTCGAAAACGTTATACGCCGGTTCCCGCGACGGGTGAAGACCGCCGCAGAATCACCGATACCCTCAAAACTCGATCCAAGGAATTCGGGCTTGAACTCCTCCGGGGCTGTTCAGGTTACGGCCCCCTCGTCGAGGGGGAAGCATGGGAGCCGAGTCTGCACTGGACTCTGAATCCGTGATCCGGAACCAAAAAAGAAGAAAACACCGTCTTCTCGTACCGCGTTATCGATCATGTTCTTTTGTGACAGATGTCTCTGTTTTTGCACTCTCTGAATTCTCGTCTTTCCCTTCTTTGAGTCCTTTTTCGAACTCGGATTTCGCTTTCCCGAGCGAGCGTGCAAATTTAGGAATCGCTGAAGCGCCGAACAAGATCAATACAACCAAAACGACGACGATCAATTCATTCGGTCCGATCATCATGTTCCTCCTCTGTGTTTTCTGCAGTAATATCCCGGGCAAGGTCGCGGGCGGTTTTTGTCGCGGAATTGAGCGCCGCCTGTATCTTGCCCCAGAGCCTTCCCAGTTTTCGAAAAAGCTTGGGAAGATCTTTCGGGTTTATGAAAACCAGCGCCACAATCCCTATGACGAGGACTTCTTCATATCCTATTCCGAACATGAGCCGTCTCCAAGATGCAGAATCTTCGCAACGAAGATGGACAGGAAAAAAAGAGCTACGAGCGGCAGTGCAAGCATAAGCTGGGAAACCATGTCCGGGGAGGGTGTTACGACCGCCGCCAGAACGAAAATACCGACTATGACGTATCTGGCCGATCGGAGAACGGACCGTCTTGACAGGATCCCGAGGGCGAACAGGATCAAGAGAAGCACGGGAAACTGGAAGACGATCAAAACGGCAAAGATAAAACCGACGATGAATGTGATGTTTTTTTCAAATCCGAGCAAAAACCCGACGCGGCCGGGCGTAAAGGAAGGACTGGTCAGTATTTCGAGCATCGCAGGTATGATTCTGTAATACCCGAAGTAAAACCCCAATGCGACAAGGAAGGTCGATGCGACCGAGGACCACAAAATGATTCTTTTTTCCCGCCTTTTAAGTCCCGGAAAGACGAAGGCCGCGATATTGAAAAGATGCACGGGTGTCGTTAAGACGAAGCCGGCGTATATCGAAAGCTTGAACTTGACGATAAAGGCCTCAAAAACGGTGCCGACGAAAAGAAATGCATCGCTTTTGTCTTTACCGACGACTTCGAGCGGCGCCTGAAGAAACTTGATTATCGGGTCGTATAAAATGAAGCAGGCGACGCTTCCCGCCAACGCGGCTATGAGTGAAAAGATCAGCCGTCTACGGAGTTCGGCCGCATGTTCGAGGAATGTCATGGATTTATTCTCCATAGACGACGATGGCGTTTCGTCCTCCCTCCTTGGCGGCGTAAAGCGCAGAGTCGGCGTTCGCGAGTAATTTCTCCAAAGACGGAGCGGAGCGATCCAGGGCCGCAATGCCGGTGCTTATCGTTACACGCAAGGGAGCTCCGGATTCGTCGCGGAAGTCGGCGGACTCGAGCCGCCTGCGGAGCCGATCGCAGAGGAATCGTATACCGGTCGCTCCCGGGCCGCCTGCGGCCAGTATGGCGAACTCGTCCCCTCCCAAGCGTCCATATACGTCGTCGGTACGAGCTTCCTGGGAAATAATCGCGCCAAAACCCTTAAGGACAGCGTCTCCAGAACTGTGGCCGAGAGTGTCGTTCACCGCCTTGAAACCATCGAGGTCGATCATGGCCGCAGCCAACGAAACTCCGTAGCGCAGGGCGCGGGCGATTTCACGTCGGGCTTGTTCCATGAACGCCCGTCTGTTCGGAAGCCCGGTCAACTCGTCCGTACGCGCAAGCTCTTCGACCTTCTCCAACAACTTGCGCAGCTCGGTTTCTTCGGACAGTACGGCGAGACAGCCCGAACCGTCGAGCAGAGAGGCTGCCACGCGGTAATACCGAGGCCCCTCGGGAGAATCGATTTTCAACTCTCTTGTGGAGTAGGATCCAACAGCATCGAGAATCGCGCGGGGGAGTATGCTTTCCCCGTTCTTGGATCCTCCGACCAGCTTCCCGATATGATTTTCCTCGATGCCGAGGATCCTCATCGCCGCTGGATTCGCATCCGCCAATCTGCACTCGCGGTCTAGGACAAGAACTCCGACTCCGAGGCGCTCCATGACGGCGGCTCTGCCGATCGGAACGAGCGAGAAGACGTCCATGCGGAAAAGAGCTACATAGAAGACGCATGCCGATACCGCATAACCGAAAGGTGTGTAGTCTTTTATCAAACCGGGGACGAGCTTGAGAATGTAAATGAGACTGGCGGCCAGAGGAATAATAAGAGCTGCGAGGATCATAAATGATTGTCGTCTGTAGTAACTCCTTTGACGCGGGAAATGACGAATCACGAGAGCTGCGCCCCATGCAGTGCAGGTGTATGTATAAACCGCGTAAACCGTAAACCATGGGCCATGGCTGCGTTTCGAAATGATGAAATTACCCTGGGCAAAATAATCGATTCGACTCCACATCAATACATGAAGATCCGGTATGAACAGTATGAGGAGCGTTGTAAGCGGTATGACCATAATCGCCGCGATCAGTACAGGATTCAAACCGCGGCCTTCGTGAGTGAAGCGTACGCAGAAATCGATCCAGATGAGGGGGATGAACCCTATGAACAGATAGATGAACTTCGACCACAGAAGGGTCGCTTCTTCGCTTTTTGAGATCATCTCCATGAAGTTCATCGCTATGAAACCGATACAGGCGATGAGAAAGAGAATGTATACACGGGCTTCGGGACGGCGTCTCCGTTCAGGAGTGGAGCTGACGACAAGGAGCAGCGAAAGCACTCCTATCATGACCGGCGAGAGTGCTCGAAAAAGGTCGTATTGGAAGCTCGATACATTCATCGATCAAAACCTCACGATAGTATATCGCCATTTAGCAGTGTACCTGGATTATACGGCAAGAAGGTTCGACGAGCGTCTAAAAAAGTATACAAAAAAGGCTTTTGCCGGCAGAGGGACTTGAACCCTCAAGCCATCGCTGGCAGCAGATTTTGAGTCTGCCGTGTATGCCATTTCACCATGCCGGCGGTCGATCGTTTCTACTACGCAGCGGGCGGCGAGTCAAGGCGAGTGTGATGAGGGCCGTTTAAGCTTGTTTTGGAAAGTACAAGATACTACAGTGCATCCGGAGGCCATATCGATGGATCCGGTTATAGCCTGGGGGCTCGACGTAATCCGCACAGTTCAAAGTGTTGCGAGCCCGATCCTGACCCTTCTTATGAAGGCCTTTACATTTGCGGGCACCGAGTATTTTTACCTGGCGCTCTTGACCGCACTGTATTGGTGTGTCGATCGCCGAAGGGGTATTCGTCTTACCGTGCTCGTGCTGCTTTCGACGGCCTTGAATCTTTGGCTCAAAAACGTGTTTGCCGTACCCCGGCCTTTTATTATCGATCCTTCCGTTGCTCTCGATTTTGAACCTACCTTCGCTCTTCCTTCGAACCATGCGCAGACGGCCTTTGTCTTCTGGGCGGCCGCAGCCTGGTATTTCTTTCGGGGTTGGCGGCGCATCGTCGTTGCGATTGTACCGGCCCTCCTCATCGGTTTTTCTCGTGTCTACCTCGGGGTTCACTATCCGACCGATGTGATGGCGGGCTGGGCCATAGGGGGCCTTATCGTCGGTCTCGATTATCTCCTGGGCGAGAGGACGACGAAGTGGCTGTCGTCGCTGCGACCGAGTCTACGCATGGCTGTGGTAACGGCTGTAACCATTGTCATAGTTGCATCGAATCGTCAGGACGTTTCGACGGCCGGTCTTTTATTCGGATTCGCCGCCGGCTGCACATATCTTCCCTCGGCGGCGGGCTTTTCAGCCGAAGGACCGTGGTCCCAAAAAACACTGAGGTATCTGGTGGGCGCGGGCACCCTGGCGATTGTCTATATACTCCCCAAGCTGCTTCTTGCCGGGATCGAGGCGGAGGGGCCGCCCTTGGTCCGCTTCCTGCGCTATGCCCTCGTCGGGTTGTGGGCTTCTGTCGGCGCCTCGTGGCTTTTTATGCGTCTGCGCCTCGCCGAAGCTTCTTCGACGGCCGATTCGGGTACCGGGACGCAAGCTCACTCGGAGTAAGTGTAAGCCGAGTTGGTGATCGTAAACTTCCTCGAAAGACCGGGGCTCATGTACACGCGGCGATCGGTATCGACGAAAATCGCTTCGACGCCTCGTTGTAGCGCGAGTTCCATCCCTCGTTTTCTGCCGAGCGCGAAAATCGTGGTTGTGAGGCCGTCGGCGTCGAAGGACTTGGGGGCTATGACCGTCGCCGATACCAGTCCGTTGTCCACGGGGTAGCCCGTGCTCGTGTCGAGAATGTGATGGTATCGTTTGCCGTCCTTTTCAAGAAATCGTTCATAGACGCCGGATGTGACCATGGACTCGTCGACGAGGGATGCGACGCCGATCACCGAGCCTCGTGCATGTGTCGGATCCTGAAGCCCTACCCTCCAGGGCTTTCCGTCGGGGCGGCTTCCGAGCGCCATGACATTGCCCCCGAGGTCGATGAGCGCGCTCGTGACTCCGTTTTTTCTGAGAATATCGGCGACGAGGTCTGCGGCGTATCCCTTGGTCGCCGAGCCGAGGTCGAGCGACATTCCCTTTCGACGCAGAAAAATGGTTTTTTCTTTTTGATCGAGGACGACGTCTCTCCATCCGACGGCCTTCAAGGCCGCGACGATATCATCCGGTTGCGGAACCTGGGCGTGATCGGTTCCGATTCCCCACAAACGCACCAGCGGTCCGACGCTCGGATCAAATGCTCCATCAGATAGAGCTGCATACTCGAGCCCGCGGCTAACAACCGTCAAGGCGTCATCGCCGACGCGGACCGGAGACAGTCCCGCCTGCGCATTGACCTGAGCGATATCGCCGTTCTGTCCATATGTTCCCAGCTCCGCCTCGATACTCTTGAGGCGATCGAAGGCCGATCCGATAAGCGAGGCATTTCCTCCTCGGTAGATATGTATCGAACAGACCGTGTTTAAGACGAACTCTGTACCGGATACTTCGTGTGTGTCGGATGGATGACATGATATGAAAACGCAACTGTATGCCGTTGCACACAGAAAAAAAAGAATGAAGGGCGATCTATGTTTCGAGCTTCGAGTCGTCGTCATACCCCGTACTCTCGTTCGCAGCCTATGCTCGTTTCCGGTCCGTGGCCGGGGAGGACTTTTGTCTCCGCTGGAAGCTCGCACAGGCGGGCGATACTCTTCACGAGCGCCGGATAATCCGAGTCGGGCCCGTCGGTTCGTCCTATGCCATCACGAAACAGTGTGTCACCCGAAAGAAGAATACCGGCGTTTTCATCATACAGGCATATCGATCCTGCGCTGTGGCCCGGAGTGTGCAGTACGTTCAATCCCGTGCCGGGGATTCGGCTTCCTTCGGATAACAATAGTGAGGGTTCGGGCATCGCCGACCAGCGAGCCTCGAAATACGTCGAAAAGCCTATCCTCGAGAAAAGCTCTCGGTTTGTCCTCGCCCCCTCTTCGCCGAAGTAGCATGCGTCGTCCTTGTGAACGGCAAGCTGAACGGCTGCTCCGTTTTTCGTGAATGCCTCGAGCAGACGGGGGATGGCCGCAGTATGGTCGAGGTGCCCGTGTGTGGCGACGATAATCGAGGGGGCCGTTCCGTGTGATTCAAAAAAAGAGAAAGTCGGTTCGTATTCATCCCCGGGATCCACGAGAACGAGGGTGTTTTTGTATTCGAGTATATATGCGTTGACGCCCAATGGTCCTACACGGATACGATGCGTCATGGTACTCTTACCATAGACTTTTCTTTCGAGGAGCGACAAGCGGTGTTCGTTCCCCTCTACGCTGCGCTGACCGCCGCGTTCATTTTCTTTTTAGTGATTCCGATAATCGGCGCCGTCGGTCTACGGGCGCAGTGGCGTTCTTTTAGAATGCGAATTGCACAACTCGAGACGAAGCCTGTTCTGACATACGGCCATGTCGCACGAATACTCGGTGGCGACGAGGATTCCGGTTCTTTCCGTTTTTTCGGGTCTATAGAAGCCATCGAGGGATCAAATCGAGTGTGGGTGCGCGGCGAAGGAGTCAGCGCGCTTGTCGACTTGTCGCGGGCGCCTGTATATACCATTCCGCCGGATACCAGCGAGCCCGGGTCGGTTAAAAAGTACAGATGGAGTTCTTTCTCGTCAGTGGTCGAGGGAACACGGATTTTTGTCGGCGGCAAAGTCGTTGTCGAGGCCGATCGGGCGGTCTTTGTTCATACCCCCGATGAAAGCCTCGTCGTTGTCGTGTACGAGGGGGAGGATGCGGGTCTTGCATCGCGTTTGATCATCGGCGGCAGGAGCGCCAACGAGTACCTCGGATACGTCACCCCCCTATCCTTCGCCCTTGGGTTGATCGCGATCTCGATTATTCTCGTGATCGCGCGATCGAGTCCTTTTTCGAGCGTGCGCGCGCTCATCTTCCTGATCGGTACCGTACCGGTCCTTCCCTTTGCGCCGCCGGGCCTTGTGCTTTTTCTCCTGTATCGAAGGCTGTGGCGGAAAGCCCTTTCATTACGAATCGACAGGGATATGCTTCGATTGGCCGTTCCGAGCTTAGAAAAACGAGATGCACCCGCGGACGGGAGCGAACATGTCGAACTCCGCCGTCGGGCGGATGCCCTAAATCGCAAATCGGTGATACTGGTTATGGCATCCGGCCTCTGTCTGGCTGCGGCTTTGACACTTAATTATGTGCTCGCCTTTTTAGTGTGGCGTTCGTTGATGTAAACGCGGCTCTCCCTCATGTCTCCTGCACATCCCGTTTTTTTGCAGGACCGACCGAAAGCCTGCGTCCGCGGAATTCGCTGCCGTCGAGCGATGTGATCACGGTGCTCACTTTCTGGGGATCGATGTCCACGAATGAGTAGTTGTCGAAAACGCGCACGTCCCCTATGGAATCGATCGTCAGCTTCGCCGTGTCGACTATGAGGTCGATGAGTATGCGGGGGTAGAGCCGCTGACGCTTGCCCATGGAAAAAAAGAGCGTTACGGCTTCTCCGGAAAAGCGCGGCCGCGGCGCCGGACGCTCTTCCGCACCCGATGTCGCAAGTTGGCTTTTTTGATAAAGCGGCTTTTTGTCGATAGTCTTTTGCCGTCCTTTATTGATTGCTGTTCCTTTTGTACCTTGCTCCCGTCGCTCGGTTTTAGGGTTGCCCGCCCGCGACAGACCGGCTGCCCTCAGAATAAGCAAAGCCGCCGCGTATGAGCGCAATGCGAGGGGTATTCGTCTGCGAAAAACGGCGCGGACCTCGTTCAAGATCTCAGGATCTGGAGGATTGCGGAGATCGTCGAGTATTCCATTCAAAAAAGCGTCGAGAGCTTCGGAGGAGAGTTTGTTTGCATCGTTGTCCCTGGGCACGTACGGCTCCTTGATCCTGTGTAATATCGTATGGAGACCTCGAAAAACTTCATTTTTTCGAGGTCCGCGTATATTTTCTACGAAAGACCGTAGTACGGCAAGATAAAAGATTATACTCCGGCATGGACAGGTTCATATCTGTTCAGGTAGATTCACACAAGCATGCGTGGCGCGGTTCGAGCGGTTATTGCATTGACGGCACTTGTGTGGTTGTCGGGAGAGGCGGCGGCGGCACCCCCGGTCCTCGACGATGATCCTTCGGGGCTTTTGGGTCTTACATTAGATGCCGTTTATACGAAACTTGGTCCCCCTTCTTCGGTAGCGGCGCTTCGGGGCGACGAAGCATGGCAGGACGATGTGGCCTTTTTATATACCGAAGGCTACACTCTAGTTGTATATGAGAATCGGGTGTGGCAAATACGGTTCACACGACCATACGCCGGATCGATCTTCGGTTTGTTCCTCGGCGATTCGGCGGACAAGGCCTGTTCGATCCTCGGGCAACCCTTCGAAACCGGTACAAATTACCTTGTGTTTCGAATGCCGTACAAGGCTTTTCCGGTCAGGCTGCGCTTGTGCCTGGCCGAGGGGAGTATCGTCGATGCATACGTTTACCGTTCCGATGTCTAGCCGGCATCATGGCTTTCACCGTATGCAGCCGCGTGGTTTGCATTTTGCAGATGTGGAGGACGCATGCCTCTTGTCTGTCTTTCGTTAACGGGCCGCACCCTCTCCGGAAATCTCGCCGTCCTTGACCGGTATAGAGGGAAAATTGACATCGTCGAACTGCGGGCCGATCGCCTCGACCCTTCCGAAGTATTCGGTATACGGAGTTTCCCGGAACGCGCGGGTGTGCCCTGCATCCTTGCGGTTCGTAGATTGTGCGACGGAGGCGGATTCACCGACGGCGAAGGGGCCCGACTCGTTATTCTCGCGAAAGCCCTCGCCTTCGCAAGACCAGATAAAAGTGCGAACTTCGCGTACGTCGATCTCGAGAATGATTTTCGCGTGCCCTCGGTCGAGGAGGCGGCGCGGACCTTCGGGACCAGGATCATACGCTCCCGCCACGATATGACCGGACTGCCCGCCGATCTCGACGCGGCCTGGGCCGAACTTGCGGCAGAGCCGGGCGAGATCCCCAAGTTGGCGGTCACCCCGCGCGGCGCCGCAGATTTTGCTCGTCTCATGTCATGGGCTTCTTTGTTGCCGCCCGGGGAGCGGATTGTCGTTGGCATGGGCGAGTTCGGTTTGCCCAGTCGTGTTCTTGCGGCGCGTCTCGGATCGAGCATCGCCTATACGAGCGCTCTCTATGTCGGTCTACCCGTCGCCGCACCCGGGCATCTCGATCCCGCCGCGCTCGAGGAGCACTATCATTTCCGCGAGATCGGCAGGTATACCGAGGTGTACGCGCTCGGCGGGGGTCGAAGCGTCACCTCGTCGAAGGCTCCTGCGCTTCATAACGCGGCGTTCAGAGCGGCGGGCATTGATGCGGTCTATGTTCCCGTCCCGGCGGACGATGCGCAGTCCCTTTTCGCCGCGCTCGAAGCGACCGAGGCACGGGGCGCCGCTATTACCGTCCCGCTGAAAGAGACGGTTCTTCCCATGCTTACAAAAAAATCGAGGGCGGTTGAAGAGATCGGCGCCTGTAACACGCTCGTGAGGGATGGCTCCGGATGGTCGGGGCATAATACGGACGTTATCGGTTTCGAACGCAGTCTTTTGGATTTTCTCGGAAGGCGAGATCTCAGAGGACTGCGAGCTACGATTATCGGCGCGGGCGGGGCCGCGAAGGCGGCGGCCTATGTCCTCGCGAAGCTCGGGGCGGTCGCGCTTGTCTTGAACAGAACAATACCCAAGGCGCGCGAGCTGGCGAGACGGTACGGATTCGCCTTCGGTCCGCTCGCAGAACACGCCGCAGGCCTTGTCGCCGATCATTCCGACATCATCATTCAGGCGACCTGTGTCGGTATGGAAAATGAAATACAAGGCGACCCCCTCGACTGGTACGAGTTCACCGGTCGCGAAGCGGTATTCGAAATCATCTACCGGCCCGAAAAAACGGCGTTTTTGCAGCGTGCCGCCGCGGCGGGCTGCAAGACCATAAATGGATGGCAGATGCTTCGGTATCAGTCGGCGGCGCAGTTTCAGATTTGGACGGGGCGGGAGCCACCCGACTCGTATTTTTCGTGAGGCGGAATGTGGCGAAGTCGGCATTCGTGGCTATAGCGGGCCGTCCTTCTGTGGGCAAATCGACCCTCGTCAATTCACTGTGCGCCCAGAAGGTGTCGATTGTATCACCCGTGCCTCAGACGACGCGCAATGCCGTACGAGGCATCGTCACCCGCGCCCAAGGACAACTCGTCTTTCTGGACACACCCGGCTTTCATATCTCCGGCAAGAAAATGAATCAAAAACTGCGCGAGGTGGCGGTCGATGCCTTCACGGACGCCGACGTCGTGCTCTATTTGCTCGATGCAAGCCGCGATAGCGGGCCCGAAGAGGAGGCTCTGGCCAAGACACTCATTCCTGCGGAGTCCCGCCTCGTTGCGGCGATAAACAAGATCGATGCGCCCGAGGCCGATATACCGCGGGCCCGAAGCTTTATTGCATCCCGATTCCCCGAGGTTCCTGTCCTTGAGGTTTCCGCGCTCAAGGCCGAAGGCCTCGAAGCCTTGCTCGACGCGCTTTTTGCGAAAGCGCCCGAAGGGCCCGCCTGGTATCCCGAGGAGTTCTACACAGATCAAGAGCCGGTTTTTCGCATCGCCGAGATCATCCGCGAGAAGATATTCCGTAATACACGAGACGAGCTGCCGCACGCGGTCTATGTGGCATACAAGGATTCGTCACGGCTGCGGGACGGAGCCTTGAACGCAGAATACGATCTCGTCGTCGAACGAGAATCGCAGAAAGCGATACTCATAGGCAGGGGCGGTTCCATGATCAGACGGATCCGCGAGGAGGCCGAGGCCGATCTCGCCGAGATATTCGACTATCCGATACACCTCAAGCTTTCGGTCCGTGTGGATCCGGATTGGAAGCACGACGACAAAAAGCTCGAGGAATTGATTTTTTAGGGAATGACTTTGATTTTCGCGTAGTTTTTCAGCACGGAATCAAAACCGGCATCAATGCACTCGAGGAGCGCGCGGGCCGCAGCGGGAAAAACCGAGGTTTCGAGGATTTCCCGCTCTGTATCCGAGAAATTCGAGAGAACATATCCTGCGATATCCGGATGGTCCGGGCGGCCGATACCGAAACGAAGCCGCGCGAAGTCGCGGCTCCCCAGGGAGCTCTCGATCGATCTAAGTCCGTTGTGTCCGCCCAGCCCTCCGCCGAGCTTGAAACCGAAGGTGCCCAGAGGAAGTTCGAGTTCATCATGAACAGCGAGTAGTTCTCCGCTTTCAATACGGTAGAACTTCATGAGTTCTGAGATGGATTCGCCCGAGCGATTCATGTAGGTTTCCGGCATGAGAAGCCATATCCGTCCGGAGGCAGTCTCGAGCGAGGAGACTCGTCCCTTGAACTTACGATCCCATGTAAGGCTGCCGTAAAAGGGCAGTGTCTCGAGGAACTGCCACGCCACATTGTGGCGGTTGCCGCGGTATTCGCGGCCGTGGTTTCCGAGAAATGCGTAGAGTTTGATCAGATGCGACTCCCCGGCGCCCGCGGCGCTCGTGTTTGTTCCAGTTTGACCATGACGATTCTGCAATAGTACACTGACGATGGCCGTCCAGTTAACAACGTGATGACGAGCGTCGAGCTTGTCCTCGAACTTGCCAAAGTCGGCGGTCATTCTTGGAGTGGATGATGAACGTCGATCCCCGTTTTACACTTTCAATCGAACGCCTGAATGGGAGAGCGGTTTTCCGTTTTATTTCAGCCGCGGCCTTCGAATGCGGCGAGATGATGACCTGTCTCGCCCGCATTTCGCTCGATGAACTCTACGAGGCTGTGGGCGCCGGTCCGAAGGAACGCTCGGCCCTCGCCGACCGACGGGCGCAACGCTTTTTCTCGAATGGATGGCAGTCCTGGTCCTTCGGCGGCGAGATTTCTTCAGGGACGAACATCGGAGATACCCTTCTGGTGCGGGGCATGGCCGTTCAGGTCGCGCACCCCGCGCGAAAAAAAGCGCGCGGAGAGCTGCTCTCGCATTTCGTGGGATGGCTTCGTTCAGGCGATCTCAGGCTCGCCTTCATCTCAGCGAATTCCACCGAGGGGGCTCTTCCTCCTCTTTCGTTCGCGCTGTCGCGGCGCAGCCTCGATTTGTCGATCGAGGCCTATGCCGAGGGAGCGCGCTTCGCCGCGGGACAGAAGGTCGCCGAGTTCGTCCTCGTCCTGACGGACTCGTTTTTCGGTCTCAAGGATGCGCTCGGCGATATCTTTCGGCCGTATGATACGTTTAACCGTCTTCGCTTCCTCGATTCGGCCGAACGGACCGTGCCCGGAGGCTACGAGTCCTGGTACAATCACTACGCCTCGATCGACGATGCGCTGATCTCGAAGGATCTCGGAGCGATCTCCTCGAACAACAACCTCATCAACGAGCTTTACCTGCGACGCGGTAGACCAACGGTCTTTCAAATCGACGACGGATGGGAGCGAGCCGTCGGCGACTGGACGGTCGACGAATCGAAGTTTCCCCGCGGCATGGCAGTCTTGGCCGGCGAGATCGAGTCGCGCGGCATGATCGGCGGGATCTGGATCGCCCCGTTTATCGTCGAGCGAAAAAGCGCCTCGTTCAAAGAGCGCGCCGAGTGGATCCTGCGTGACGAGCGCGGGGCGCCGGTGACCGCCGGCTGGAACCCGGGCTGGGGCTACGATTATTACTGCTATGATCTTTCGATTCCCGAGGTCGAGAACTATCTCGCGGGTATCTTCGACACCCTCATCGAGGAATGGGGGTATCGCTACCTCAAGCTTGACTTCTTGTACGCCGGGATGCTTCGCGGAAAGCGAACGTACGGAGGCGCAGCGTACGAGCATTACGACAGGGTCCTCCGACGGCTCTGCTCGAAACTCGCAAATCATCGCGGACAGCCCGTGGCCTATCTTGGTTGCGGAGCTCCCTTCGAGCCCTCCTTCCGCCACCTTCCGCTCATGCGGATCGGCGCGGATACAAAAGAATCCTGGGAGTGGCCTGAACTGCGGATGCTCAGGCATCAGGGCAGGCCGAGCGCCTATAACAGTCTCCGCGACACGATCGGCCGCACGGTCTTCGACCGAACGGTTTTTTTAAACGATCCCGATGTGGTGTTCTGCAGGACCGACGAACGCATGAAACTGACGGAGCGTGAAAAAGAACTGGTCGCGCTCGTGGATATGATGCTAGCCTCGCAGATCATGTTCTCGGACGACGCTCAGGCCTTCGGCGGACCTGAAGAAGTCGCCTTCACCGAGCGAATCGTCGGCCTCCACGATCGCCTCGCCGGCCGGGGCTACGGAGCCGAATATGTGGAACGGGATGTCTTCAGGTTGTTCAGCCGGGACGGACTGATCGAGGGCCTGGTGAATCTTTCGGACAAGAGCTGGCGCGAGTCGGCCGATCGCTGGGCTTCGGCCGAACCGGTGGTTCTCAACGCCCGACGAAAAGGGAACCACATGCTTTTCGAGGCGCATTCAATATCGTTGTTCTCGCGCACGAAACGGCTGTAACCACTGACAGCGTCTTACGAACCCTGTCCGCAGCATTTTTTGTATTTCTTCCCCGAGCCGCAGGGGCAGGGGTCGTTGCGTCCGACCTTCGGCCCGTCGCGGATGACGGTTTCGGGTATGATTTCCCCCTCGACGTAGATCCACCGGCCGTCGCGTTTTTCGAAACGCGCCTTTTCGTGGTGCTCCTCTCTGAGGCCGTCCATCGAGTATGTCGCTATGAACTCCACCATGCCCTCGGTATCCGAGGGGCCGCCTTTGTCGGTGGTGAGTATTCGCAAGCCCATCCAGCGAGCGTTCTCGGCCCACTTTCGGGTGGCTTCCTCGTCGATGTCGTGCTCGTCGTCTCTTAGACATGTTTCGATGATGTAATCGACGGCGCGCTGTGCGTACGCGCTGTAGCGGCTGCGCATGAGCTCTTCGGCCGTCGCCGGTCTGGCTTTACCGGTGATGAAGGGGCCGCAACATATATCGTACGCGCGTCCCGATCCACAGGGGCAACTATCCATCAGAACCCTCCGAAATCTCGTTACAGCCGAAAAAAAGAATGCTGTCGAGCTCTTCTAGCTGCGTTCCGTTCTGTCCTCGAGCATCTTTGTCACGAAGCGGACCTCGTCTTGAAGTTTTTTGACCGTGTCCTCTCGTTCTTCGAGACGCGTTTCGAGGACGTCGATCCTCCGGCTCAATTCTTCGATCTGCTTCTGCGGAACCGTCGCATCCGCCGATTGGTTTTTCGCGCTGATTCTGGCGTGTGTGATCTTCGAGATGACGTCGCCGATGACTCCGAAGATCGAAACGACGACGATGCCGAGGACTATAATTGTGACCGTATTCATCTAAAGCCTCCTTGCCGCGGAAGCTCCCCCGTGATTTCGGCGGAAAGCCTCGCCCATATCGGTCTTAAAAATCTTGCTTTTACAGGTCTGCGTCAATGCCGGGGGCCTGCTTTTAGGGGTAGTGGCGAATCGACTCCATGGCGTGGAATGTGCGTTTTACCGCAAGGCCCCCGAAGCCAAAAAGGGCAGGGCGATGAAATTCCCGATCATCCCTCCGATGCTGGATAAAAGGAAAATGAGCAAGACCTTCGTGACGCGGTTTTTATAGAAGCCTTTGACCGACACGATGTCCTGCATAAGGTTTTCGAGATCGGCAACCCGGGGTTTCCGAACAAAGGCTTCCACAAGACCCGCGAAAAGCCCGACGCCGATAAAGGGATTGAGGCTTGCGATCGGGGCGCAGACGAAGGACGCGAGTATTGTCAAAGGATGAGCGAGGCACAGCGCCGATCCCAGCGCCGCCAGGGAGCCGTTGAGCAATATCCAGCGGAAAACAAGTCCGAGCGTCATCGCCGAGCCCGATCGGATAAAACCGAGCACGATGAGCGCTACGATGATGATCGGTATCGACCAGCCTATGATTTTCCCGGCCTTCGAGGGCGGCGGCGTCGATTCGATGTCCGAGGTGTCCTGTCCGACCTCGCCCGCCTCGAGTCGGCGCAGCCAGGTTTCGATGCCGTCGAGGTGGCCCGCGCCGACAACCGCGACAATACGATTCTCCTTTTCCCGGTAGATCCGCGAAGCCAAATACCGGTCCCGTTCATCGATGAGGACTTCTTTCACCGAGGGAAGAAAGGATGCGAGTTCCGACATCATTTCGTCGAGTTCGCTTTTTTCCTTGAGTTTTTCTATCTCCTCCTGGCTCAGCTGTTCGCCTGCGAAGGCCGAGTCGAGGAGGCTTGCAAGCAGTTTCGCCTTGTTCCATAGACCCGAGCGCGACCATGCGCGCTTAAGAGTGACCTGTACCTCGCGGTCGCAGAGCGAGTAGGGAATGCCCTCGGCTTCGGCGGCCTGTATGGCTGCAATCATTTCTTCGCCGACTCGGCTTTCGACGCCCGAACCCATCCTGCGCTGAAAGCCTGCGAGCGCGAGGTTCGCAAGGAGCAGAAATCCGCGGCCTTCCTTCAACACTTTCCCGATATCCAGGTTCTCCCACCCGGCGCCCTTCGAGATCGACTGCCATCGGCCTTCGTCGAGTTCGACACAGACCCGACCCGGTTTTTCCTCGGCGATCAAGGCGCGGACTTCGTCCGCGCTCTCTTTCGAAATATGGACAGTTCCAGCCAGAATTATTGTCCGGTCCTTGAGCTCGATCCTGCGTATGGTCTGGGACACGTCAGTTCTCCAATCCCGGCCGGCGATTGTCATTGCGCCCCGGGCCGCATGCGATGTGTATAAGAAATCCTGTCTTCCGACGTTCAGCCGGCCGCCTGGCCGAGCCGCTTCAGTTCAGACTGGATCATCCTGTATTCGAGCGTTCCTTCGCGCTTCTGTTCGGCTGCGAGCGCCAGGTACTTCGCGCCGAGATCGGTCTTCCCTCTGCAAATCCAATACTCCGCAAGATAAAACAGCATAGCGCTCTTGACGTCGAGTTTCTTGGCGGCCTGTATTTTGACCTCGAGATCCGCAGTGGCGTCGTTCTGATCCTGTATCAAGCGGAGCATGGCCCAATAGATATAGTTTTTATCGCGGTCGATCGAGGGGGCGATCGATTCGGCGTATGTTTTCGCCTCTTTGACGTTCCCCGAACGCCACAGGGCGACGGAGGCGGCTATCGCATACTCGTAACGGCTGTTGTCCGATGTATAGGCTTTTTTGAAGTACGAAGCGGACTCGGACCAAAGACCCAGTCTGAAGGCCGCGGCCGCCGCGGATTCATAGGTATACCAATACTCGGGATACAGCTCGATGACCTTGCGATAATCGGCGAGCGCCTCCGCGTCCCTCCCCTCGTCGTCGTGGATGCCGCCGCGGAGAACGTAGGGCAGAAAGTAACCGGGATCGAGACGGATCGCGATGTCGAAATCCGATCGTGCGCCCGAAAGATTCATCATGTTGAGGCGGAAGCGGCCGCGGTCGATGTAGAGCCAGGACTCGTCGGGGGCTCGCGCGATGGCCTCGTTGAGATCGGCCTCTGCCTCGGGGTACTTGCCGAGCTGGGAGCGGACCCGGCTCCGATCGGAATAGGCGAGGGGGGATTCGGGTTCGAGCGTGATGGCCTTCGAGAGTTCTGTTTCGGCCTCGGCGTACTTCGATTGTCGGTACAAGGCTCGTCCCAGACCGAGATGCGCATCGGGATTGTTTGCGTTTATCGACAGGGCGCGGCGGAAAAAACCGTCCGCCGTCGTCCATTCTTTCGCATCGAGATGATACTCGCCCCAGGCCGAGAGAACCGCGTCGTTCGAAGGCGCGGCTGCCAAGGCCTTGTCGAGATATACGCGTCGGGCTTTTTGGTCGCCGGCGAATCGGGCGAGTTCGGCTCCCATAATCAATGCGTCGACGTTGGAGGGCGAAGAGGCGAGTATGGCATCGACATTTTTCCTGGCTTCCTCGAGCTTGCCGGCCGAGACGAGGACGGCGGACCGCGCGAGTTCCACGTTCGTGTCCCCGGGAGAGGCTGCGGCGAGGCGGGCGAGGGTATCCTCGGCTGCGGCGGTGTCGCCCTTTTCCAATAAGGCCGCCGCCTTTTCCATGTCCTGGATGCGGCGCGCCTGAGCGTCGGGCTCCTGAGACGGCGGCCTGTACGAGGCTTTTTCCGGTGCAGCTTCCGGCGTTGTTCCGGCGGCGCGCGGCGCGCCGGTGCATGCGCTTGCACAGAGGATCACACTCAGGGCGCCGGTCAATACCGCTATGAGTCTATAACTGGGTCTTCGACCCTCGTCCTCCGGCAGGATGACATTCCTCGACGTTTTAATCGCCATGCTTGTCTCTGTTTTCATAACAGCGAACTCCTCAAGGGGCCCGTGTCTATCGGCCGATAGTACTCCCCGATACGGTGCTTGTGCAAGGTTGCGCAAGAAGCGTTAACGGGCTATAGTCGGATTCCGCAATGAGCAGGGGATACCTAAAGCGCGGAATAGGACTCGCTTTTTTATATGTCGGAATTTTTATTGCCATCGTCCTCGTGCAATTTTCGAAGGGGCCGGGTTTTTCCCGTAAAATCGGAGGTTTGACCGTAACCGCGACCGTGCCCAAGTCGAGCGGCGACCAGGCTCTCCCTCCCGAAAAGGTGCGTATTTCGTATGCGGGCATGACGATCGAGTTCTCCGAACTTGTGCCCGTGGAACTTGCGGCGGCCAATGGTACTGTAAAGACGATTTCCCCGCGCTCAATCGAAGCGACGGATGACGGCGCGCGTATTACGTTTTCATCTGGTCATAGCCTTGTCGCAAGGGTCCAATCGGGGCAACGCGAGCAATTCTCCCTTACGGTTGTTCCGCCGGCCGGAGCGGGGTCGGCGAAACTCCGCCTGCCTCTATCCACCCGATCGGCCCTGCCCTATGTTTCGAACGGCAAGCTTGTCCTCGCCTCGGGCGGCGCCTCCTTCGACATGACGCTCGTTTCGGCAGACATAGACCGTGCAAGCAATATGCTTGTCGTCGAGACTGGTACGGCAGACTCCTCCTCCAGCGGCTTTTCTATAGTGCGTGCATATAAACCGGTCGTGCATCCTCAGCGCCAGTCGGAAAAAAAGCTCGTACGACAGCCCAAGAGCGAGGCCGAATTCTCCGGAATCATTGCGGCGTGGAGGGACAAGGCCTGGGCTTCGCTTTCAGGATCGAGGCTCGATGTTAAAACGGCGACCTGGAAGGGTTCTGACGGGAATTACACGTTTTCCGAAAAAGCCCTGGCCGCGTACTGCTCCGAAGCCCTGTCACGCGGCAGTTTTTCTACGGCTTTGGATGTCGGCAAGACGGCTAAAAAGGCCTGGCCCGATAAACTGAGCGAGTTGAGCGCTCCGTATATCGGTGGATTGGTGCCGAGGATGCAGTCCCGCGAGGCGGCCGATGCCTCCGAAATCAAGCGTCTGTCGCAGATGATAGCGTCAGCCTCGCCTGCGCTCTGTGAAAAAGAAGGACTCGTCACGTTTTTACTCGATCGAGCGCCCGCCACGCTCGCGCCCGAAGCCCTGCGGGTTCTTGGAACCCTCGATGCCGCAAAATTGAACTACCGCCAAGTAGTTGGGCTTTTAGGCTGCGCCGTGGAGGCGCAGAGCCTTTTGCCGCAATCGGACAACCCCCTTGCGGATACCACGGCCTTGACAACCCGTCTGCTCGGCGCCGTCAAAGAAGCCCCCGAGGGGCTCTTCCTCGTCGCCGACGATGATGGAACCTGCGATCTGCGTCTTTCCCTCCTGGCCGGCAAATACCTCGTTTCCTTGGGGACGGCGCTCGGCAAACCTGATCTTGTGGGAATCGGGCAGGGACTCATCGAAGGGGGGATCGCCCTGGCCGACGATCAGGCTTTCTCGCCCGCGCATCTGACGCTCGGCTCGAAAACAATCGATCTGCGCATGGGGACTCTCGGTCCCGAGGATGTCTACCCCATACTTGTCGACAATCCCTATTACGCCCGGGAAGTCTCGCTGTACCGCGAGGCCGGTCCCGGCGTCTGGGCATGGACCTGCTCTCCTTCGATAACATTCAAGAAAAATGAATCGGGGTCGGTCTTCTTGTCCCGCTTCCCCGAGGGGCTGTCGCATTATCTGACCTTGTACGGTATTGAACCCTTCGCGGTGATCCAACTCTACGGAATCGATTACAGCGCAGACAGACAATTCGAGATCTACAACGCCTCCGGATACGTTTTCGATGCGGGTCGAAGGGCCCTGTATCTCAAGATGAAGCATAAAAAGGAAACAGAGGATATTCGGCTTTTGTATAAGAAGAACACCGAGTAAGTCAAAAAGGGCGGTGTTTTTCGTATCTTCTTGACGGGCCTTGGTCCTTTCTGTAGAGTTCCGCATGCGCATCGAGATTTGTTTCCTCGATTCCCGTTTGGACGATAGAGGACGTGTGCCGGCCGAGCAGCTTGAGCGCGCGGCGGGCCTCCGCGCCGATATTCGCGTCGCAGATGTTTTCCTTACAGATATACCGCTTGAGCGCGCTCTTGCGGCCGAGATTCTCACCGACACCGTAACTCAGGAAATTTGTACACAACCATTTCCCGATCGTGTGGGTCGGTGGGAGTGGCTTGTCGAGATCGCCTATAAGCCGGGCGTGACCGATACGGTCGCGTTGACGGCGCGCGAGGCGATTGCGCTGCGCCTTCCCAGGGCTGCATCGGGCTGCTTGATACAGACTGCGCGGCTTTTCGTCGTCGTGGCCGATTCGAAGGTGAGCGAGCAAGCGGTTCGAGGGGCGTTCAAGAGCCTGTGGAATCCGCTCGTGCAGAGCGCGGTTTTCATCTCCCGCGGCGAATGGGAATCGGGCGCGCGGCTTCCCGAACTCTACCCCGCGGTCTCGATCCATGATCCAACCGAGCCCGAACTCTTCGATATCGCGTCGATGGACGATGCAGCGCTCGAAGCGCTTTCTTCATCCCGGCTTCTTGCCCTGAGCCCGGCCGAGATGAAATCAGTCCGCGCCTATTATGCGGATACGAAAACAATCGAAGCCAGGGCGGCGCATGGCATGGATCCGCGGGCGACCGATGTCGAACTCGAGATGATCGCTCAAACCTGGAGCGAGCATTGCAAACATAAAATATTCAACGCCGAGATCGACTATACCGAGGAAGGCGGATCGTCGCGATCCATCCGCTCATTGTTCAAAACGTATATTAAATCCACGACGGATGAACTTATCCCCCGTCGCCCCGATCTTCTATCCGTGTTCACCGACAACGCCGGGGTCTTCCGTTTCGACGACTCCTACGCCGTGTGCGTAAAAGCGGAAACGCATAACTCTCCCTCGGCCCTCGACCCCTACGGCGGGGCGATCACCGGCATCGTCGGCGTCAATCGGGACATCCTGGGCACGGGCATCGGAGCGCAGCCGCTATTCAATACCGATGTCCTGTGTTTCGCCCCGCCTTCGACGCCCGAATCAGAGGTTCCCGAGGGGCTCATGCAGCCGCGCGATGTCCTCGCCGGCGTTCATAGGGGGATCGTCGACGGCGGCAACCAGTCCGGTATCCCCGTCGCCGCCGGAGCCTTTGTCTTCGATGAAAGCTACATGGGCAAGCCCCTTGTGTTCTGCGGCACAGGCGGAATGATGCCCTTGAAAATCCGCGGCGGAGATTCGTGGAAAAAGCGCATCGAGAAGGGCATGCTCGCCGTCATGGTCGGCGGTCGAATCGGGAAAGACGGCATTCACGGCGCGACCTTTTCCAGTCTCGCCCTCGACGAGACAAGCCCTTCCTCGGCCGTCCAGATCGGCGATCCCATCATTCAAAAACGCATGACCGATTTTCTCATGGAGGCGAGGGACGCGGGTTTGTACGCCGGCATTACCGACAACGGAGCCGGCGGGCTGTCCTCGAGCCTCGGGGAGATGGCCGAGTCCTCGGGCGGCGTATCGATCGATCTGAGCGCCTGTCCGCTTAAATACCAGGGCTTGTCGCCCTGGGAGATTCTCGTATCCGAGAGCCAGGAACGGATGAGCCTCGCGGTCGAGCCTGACAAGTGTGAAGCTCTGGTGGAGCTTGCAGCTCGACGGGGCGTCGAGGCGACGGTGGTCGGCCGTTTCACCGATTCGGGCTATGTCGAGGCGTGGTACGGCGGAAAACTTGTCGGCCTCGTCTCGATGGATTTCCTCCATCGCGGTCTACCGATCATGCGCCTGCCCGCTCGGTGGAAGAAACCACAAATCGAAGTCTCCGCGCTTGCGGACCGCGGCGACTGGACCGGCGCGCTCCTTGAAATTCTCGCCGAACCGAATGTCGCGTCCAAGGAAGCGCTCGTCAGGCAGTACGACCACGAGGTCAAGGCGATCTCGATCGAGAAGCCCTGTACCGGCGTCAATCGTGACGCCCCGAGCGACGGCGCCGTGCTCAAGCCGCGCTATGATTCGTATCGCGGCCTGACAATCACGCACGGCATCGCGCCGAGGCTGTCCGACCACGACGCCCGCGCGATGGTCCTCGCCGCGGTGGACGAGGCGTTTCGGGCTCACATCGCGCTCGGCGGCGATCCCGAGCAGGCGGTGGCGCTCGACAATTTCTGCTGGCCCGATCCCGTCCTCTCGGCCTCCAATCCGGACGGGGATTTCAAACTCGCCCAGCTCGTCCGAGCCTGCGAGGCGCTACGCGAGGCCTGTCTCGCATACAATCTGCCCCTCGTCTCGGGCAAGGATTCGATGAAAAACGACGCCTTCGCCGGCGGTCGTAGAATTTCCGTGAGGCCGACGCTTCTTGTGACCCTCGTCGGCGTACTCGACGATGTGCGGAAAGCTCCCTCGACGGATTTCCTCGCTCCGGGGGATCTCATCTATATTCTGGGCGGAACGGGGACCTGCCTGGGCTCCTCGATGCTGGAACGGGTCGGCCTCGCGCGCGGCGAGGGACGGCTCGGCCCCTGCCCGGTCGCGGATCCCGCCGAGCACCTTCCCCTGTACCGCGCGCTCTCGCATTGCATATCGGGGAGGATCATCCGCTCCTGCCACGATCTTGCCGACGGAGGGCTCGCGGTCGCTCTCGCCGAGTCGTGCATGGGAGGGGCCCTGGGTGCGGATGTGAGGCTAGACGCCGTGCCCGAGCGGCTTTCGTCGGTTCAGGATTCCTCCTATCCACGGGCCGCGACACGGCTCTTTGCGGAGGATACCGGCAGGTTCATCGTCTCGATACGGAAGGAAGACCGTGAGCGCTTCGAGCGGAGCATGGCGGGATTGCGTTTCGCCTTGATCGGCGAGACCCGCGGGGAGCCCCGGCTTCGCGCTTCATATCTTGGACGACCCGTGCTCGATACGACGGTACGCGAACTGGAGCGGGCCTTCAAAACGCCGATAGTCTGAGAAGCGGAGGGGATGTGGAAGTATCAGCACTGGTTCTCGGCGGATACGGGATAAACGCAGACGCCGAGCTTGCGGTAATCTTTGAACGTGCGGGCGCGCGGTCGCGGCGGATGCATATTTCTGATCTGATCGCCGATCCAGGGCTTTTGTCGCGTACAAGCATCCTCGCGTTCCCCGGCGGATTTTCGTACGGCGATCACCTCGGCTCGGGACAGGTTCTGGCTCTGTTATGCCGCGACCGGCTTCGCGACGCGCTTAGAAAGTTCGTCGCTGACGGCGGTCTTGTTATCGGTATTTGCAACGGTTTCCAGGTTCTGGTCAGAATGGGCATGCTTCCGAATCGTGAAGGGAATTGGCGGCGCGAAGTCTCGCTCATCCACAATGAATCGGGGCGATTCGTCGATACATGGGTTCGCCTGCGCTTCGAGCGGAATAGCCGCTGTGTCTGGACGAGGAGCCTGGAGGACATCGAGTATCCTATACGTCACGGAGAGGGACGCTTCATCGCAGGCGACGAAGCGACGCTCGACACGCTCGAAGCCGAAGGGCTTATCGCCGTTCGCTACCTCGGGCATAATCCGAATGGATCATCGCGCGATATAGCCGGAATCTGCGATCCGAGCGGCAGGGTTTTCGGGCTCATGCCCCATCCCGAGTGTTTTTTAGAGCCCGAGAATCATCCCGATCGGCGCAGAACGGCGATCCGGGAAACGGGCCTCCGTCTCTTTGAAAACGGAGTCGCCGCCGCTCGCGAGAGCCGCTGAAGCGCTGCAGGATGTCTAGCTTTACATACTACGCAAGGCTATACTGATGATGGGCCGGGGGGACGATTACGGATTCCGCAGAGATCGATGCTCTAAGGCATGAATACGAAAAGCAGATATTCGATCTGCGCCAGCTCCTCGAAGTCTCGAAGAGTTTGAACTCGACACTCGAATACAATGTCCTCATCGACTCGATTCTGCTTCATGTTATGGGGCAGATGAGGGTATTGAAGGCCGGGCTTTTTGCGAAAAAAGGTCTGGACTCGGCAGCCTTGAGTCTTCATCGCAACTATAAGGGCTTCGAGATCGAGCACGGGGTCGAGTATTCGATCGCCGAGGATCACCCTGTCATTTCGCTGTTCTCGCGTCAGTGCGGTTGTTACACGATAAACGACATCGCCCATCATCTGGGCTCTCTGGACGGCCTCGAGGGAATAACCGCGCTCGCGCCCAGTCTCGTCGTACCGCTCAAGGCCAAGGGGACGATCAACGGCCTTCTCGTCGTCGGAGATAAGATCGGCGATGAGGACTTTGACGTATACGAACGTGAGTATGCGCTCAACCTCGCGAGCCTGGCCGCCGTCGCGATCAACAACGCCTATCTTTTCGAGATGACGACGACGGACATGATGACCCGGCTCAAGATGAAGCATTATTTCTATTCGGTTCTGATAGAGCGGATGAGCGAAGCCGGTTCGTCGAGGGAACCTCTTTCGGTCATCATGCTCGACATAGATTTTTTCAAAAAAGTCAACGACACCTACGGCCACTCCTTCGGCGACGCCGTCCTGAAGAATGTCGCCCATCTTGTGCAAAGCTGTATCCGTACGATCGATCTGGCTGCGCGCTACGGAGGCGAGGAGTTCTGCGTTCTTCTTCCGGGGGCCGATCTTGAAAAGACCCGCAGCGTCGCCGAGAGAATACGCACGACAGTCGCCGAAGCGGAGACTTCGTACGAGAACAGGACACTCTCCGTCACCGTATCGCTCGGCGTGGCTCAGTACGATCCGGAGCGTGACCATTCCGCAAAATCCTTGATCGACCGCGCGGACCAGGCGCTCTACATTTCGAAACAGAACGGCCGGAACCGGGTGAGCGTCTCGGAGTGACTTCATGAGTGCACGCCCGTGGTGGGAGGACGCGGTCTTTTACCAGATTTACCCGAGGAGTTTTCAAGACTCGAACAGTGACGGCGTCGGCGATTTAAAAGGCATCAGCTCGAGACTCGGTTATCTCGCAGCTCTCGGCGTCGACGCGCTCTGGATTTCCCCCTGTTTCTCCAGCCCCATGAAGGACTTCGGCTACGATGTCTCGGACTACCGCGACGTCGATCCGATTTTCGGCTCGCTCGAGGATCTTAAGGAATTGATCGCCGGCGCGCACGAGCGCGGGATTAGAATCGTCCTCGATCTCGTCGCCAATCACAGTTCCGACGAGCATCCCTGGTTCGTGGAAGCGCGCTCGTCGAGGAACTCGCCGAAACACGATTGGTACATCTGGACGCCCGACGCCCCGCGGCCTCCCAATAACTGGAAGGCGATTTTCGAACTTGGTTCGGCATGGCACCGCAATCCCGCCACGGGAGAGCGCTACCTCGGGACCTTTACTCGGCATCAGCCCGAATTCGATTGGCGTAATCCTGCGGTCCGCGATGCGTTTTACGACATTATGCGGTATTGGTTCGATGTGGGGGTCGACGGTTTCCGCCTCGACGTCGCCACCGGTTATATCAAGGACGCCGAGCTGCGATCGAATCCATTCTCGTTCAAGGCGATCCCCGATTTTTTCCAGCGACATATCTACGACCGCAACAGACCGGAGGTTCACGAAATTTTCAAGGAAATGCGGCGGGTCGCCGACGAATCGGGAGGTCGGGTGCTCATCGGGGAGACTCACGGCAACGACCCTCGGCTCGCGGCCGCTTCTCACGGCGAGTGCGGCGACGAACTGCACATGGCGTTCAATTTCGATTTTCTCCATCAGCCCTGGAGCGCGGAGGCGTTTCGTCGTTCGGCCGAACGCTGGTATGAACTTCTTCCCGAGGGCGCATGGCCGAATTTCACCCTTTCGAATCACGACCAGCCGCGTCATTATTGGCGGTACCGCTCGCGCGGCTCGACCGAGGCGCGGGCCCGGGTCGCCGCGGCGCTCTTACTGACGATTCGGGGTACGCCGTTTTTATATTACGGAGAGGAAATCGGCATGACCTGCCGTCGCATACCCCGCGCCGCGCTTCGGGACCCCCTGGGGATCAACACCTGGCCGCTTGGATTCCTCGGCCGGGATCCCGAACGTACGCCCATGCAATGGGACGACTCTCCGAACGCGGGCTTTACGCGGGGCAGGCCCTGGCTCCCCCTTAATCCCGATTACACATCGAAGAACGTTTCGCGCCAGGAATCCGATCCCTCGTCGTTATTGTCGTGGTATAAAAAACTAATTACCCTGCGCCGCTCGCACGAGTGCCTTCGTTCGGGCGGGATCCGCTTTATCGATATGGGTCGGGACATTCTGGCTTACGAGCGATTTTCGCACCAGGAGAGAATCCTCGTCATTCTCAATTTCTCGAATCGTCCGCGGCGCATCACGGTGCGCGAGGAGTGTCGAGTGCTTTTGGGGAGCCGCAGAGCTCCGTCCGCGCTTCTTGAAGGCGGCCATGCAGAACTCGGGCCCGATGAGGCTGTAATCGCGCAATACTGATGCTCCGATCACGGATGTGCTTTTTGTTTTTTGTTTTCACGCTATACAGGGCGCTGCCAGATCGAGATTCCCTTTTTTCTCCATGATACCGTATACGAAGGCGTGAAGCAGAGTTCGCTCGTACGCGGATCCCATACTCCTGATACGGAAGTCGATTTCCGAAGCGAAGAGAAGAATGTGTTCGCAGTCCGTATACGAGTATCGCCGCATCGCGGATTGAAGCTGTCGCTGCACGGTCTTGCTTCGGACCTGCAGCTTGTAGCACGCTGCCTCGAAGCCCTCCCCGTCTTCGATAAGAGCGTGAAGTTTGGCGAGCCTGCGGAAGCACCACGATATCGCCGATAGTATTTGAACCGCGTCTCCCCGCCGATCCGCGAGCACGGCCTCGAGCGTGTCCAGGGCCTCCTCGAGGCGGGCGAAGACCATCCGGTCGAAAAGGCTGAAGGCGTCCTCGAATCTGTTTCTGGCAAGTGATGTTTCTATATCTTCCTCGCTCAGGACGGTTCCCGCGGGGAAGGCGGCCGCGAGCTGGAGGCAGGCGTTTTCGAGCGCGCTCGTTTCGTTTTCGACAAGATTCAATAAAGCGTCGACGGCCTCCTCCTCGGCGTCGATCCCCAGCTCTTTGAGCTTTGACAGGACCCAGCGGGGTTTCTCGTTCTCGAACATCTCGAAAAATGTTTTCTTTCGATCCTTGCCCGCCGCCTCTTCAAGCGATTTGTCGAGGTAGAAGGAGTCCGTGACGAGAAGCAGAACGGCGTCCGGGGCCGGGGAGGCGATATACGACGCGAGTGCCGACAGGTCCTCTTTCCCTTTTATCAGCTCCGCTTCTCTGTACTCGACAAGTCGCCGAGATGCGAACAGCGAAGCGTTCCGGAGCAATTCAAGCAGTGCGGAGACCGAGGTGTCGTGTGCGTACAGCCTATGCTCCTCGGGCGGACTGTCGTCGGAGGATGCGATCGTTTTTTTAAGTTCGGCGATAAATGCCGCGCGCTTGCCGGCTTCGGGACCGGCGAGGATGTAGCAGCCCGCTATTTTCATCGATCGGTCAGTATTTCCGCACGATCCCGCGCAGGCGCCCGAGAATTCGGACATCCTGGGTATAGATCGGAGCGTATGCCGGGTTTTCCGCGACGAGTTTGATTCTGTTGTTTTCTTTATAGAATCGTTTCAAGGTCACCGAATCGTCGATCATCGCTACCACGATCTCCCCGTTCTCTGCATGCTGACGCTGCTCGATGACGGCGATGTCTCCATGGAGGATACCGACGTCTTTCATGCTGTCGCCCCGCACGGTGAGCGCGAAGCATTCTCCCGAGCGGGCTATGTCGGCCGGGACGCACACGGTGCCGGCGAAATTCTCCTCCGCGAGGATGGGCCGTCCCGCCGCTACCTCGCCGAGGAGCGGTAGTTCGATCGACGATCGTTCGCCGCCGTCCCTGCCCACAAGCTCGAGGGCTCGCGAGCGGTTGTCGCCGAGTCGGATGCAGCCTTTTTTGCCCAAGGCTTTGACATGATCGTACGCGCCCTTCACCGAAATCTCGAAACGCTCGGCGATTTCCCTGATCGTCGGCGGATAGGCGTGCGCTTCGTGGTATGAGGCGATAAAGTCGAGGACCTGTTTTTGACGGGCGGTGAGCGTCTTCATGAATCCTGCCCTATTCCGTATTTCTTCATCTTTGCGTGAAAACCGCTCGGATGAATGCCGGCGGCTGCGGCCGCTTTGGCTACATTATAGTCGCACTCTCTCAGCTTATGCGCAAGATAGTCCCGCTCGAACAGCTCGCGCGCGTCGGCGAGCGCCAGTTCCCGGTATCTTTTATCGAGCGTGCTTTCCTCGTGTCCTCGACCGTCCTCGCCGAGGATGCGGGCTACGGTCTCGGGCGTGACAACGCGTTCGTCGCTCATGACGGCGACGCGTTCGAGGAAGTTGGCGAGCTCGCGGATATTGCCCGGCCAGCTGCGGGATTGCAAAACCTGTATAGCCTCCGAGGATATCTCGCGTTCGGGTGCCCCGGCCTTCGCGGCTTTGGCGAGAAAGTATCGGCAGAGCTCGGGAAGATCCTCGAGCCGCTCCCGCAAGGCGGGCATGCGGATCGGCACGACCGCGAGTCTGAAGTATAGGTCTTCTCGGAACCGACCCGCCTCGATCTCGGCCCGTATGTTTTTATTCGTCGCGGCGATGACGCGGACGTCGACCGAGATGGTTTTTTGACCCCCGAGGCGTTCGAAGCGGAGTTCCTGAAGAACCCTGAGCACTTTCGCCTGGGCCGGAAGAGAAAGGTCCGCGACCTCGTCGAGGAAGAGCGTCCCCCCGTCGGCGGCCTCGAACCTTCCGGTGCGTTGGGATACGGCGTCAGTAAAAGCCCCTTTTTCGTGCCCGAAAAGCTCGCTCTCGAGAAGCGTGTCGGGGATGGCTGCGCAATTCACTTCGATAAAGGGCTTGCCCGCGCGTCTGCTTTTCGCATGGATGAGCCTCGCCGCGAGTTCCTTGCCGGTGCCGTTCTCTCCGGTGATCAAAATACGCGCATCGCTCGCGGCCGCCTGCTCGACAAGTGTGCGGATTTCCTGGAGAGCCTGCGAAGAGCCTATAAGCGGTTCAATCTCGAAAGGTCGTGCGACCGCGCGTCGAAGGTCCTGGTTTTCGCGCTTGAGGGAGGCGACTTTCAGGGCGTTGCGTGCCGCGGTGAGCAGGCGATCCATGGAGAGGGGTTTTTCGATGAAGTCGAAGGCACCGAGTTTGAGCGCCCGCACGGCCATGTCGATGGTTCCATGTCCCGAGACGACGAGGACTTCCATATCCGGGCGCGCTTCCCTCATTTTGGCGAGCGCGTCGAGCCCTCCCATTCTCGGCAGCCATACATCGAGAACAACCAGATCGGGCCGTTCCGAATCCATGATCTCGAGGCCGACGACGGCGTCTTCGGCCACATGAACCCTGTGGCCTTCGTCTTCGAGTATGTCCCGAACCGCCGATCTGATGCCGGGTTCGTCGTCGATCACGAGAATCGTCGCCATCCGACCTTCTCCCCCTTGGGAAATCAGGCTGTCCGTACAAAACGTTTTGCACGCAACCCGTTATCTGTCGAGAGGCAAATCGATAAAAAAAGTAGTCCCGAAGCCTTCCTCGGATTCGAATCGTATCGAACCTCGATGTTCCGAGATGATGCGCTCGACGATCGAAAGGCCAAGACCTGTGCCGGATTCCTTGGTCGTAAAATAGGGAATAAAAATCTTATCCCCTATGTCCGCTTTGATGCCCCGGCCCGTATCGCGGATCCTCAGTCTACAATATCGAGAATCCGCGGCCTTAACAAGATCGGCGGCTATTTCGACGGTGCCGGCGCCGTTCATGGCATCTATGGAATTGAGCAGCAGATTGCCGAGCGCGCGCTTCATCGCCGAAGCGTCGATACGGAGTTGTATGTCTGCAGGAATATCGTCGAGCTTGAAGAAGACCGAAGGATATGATGTTCGGTAAAGCGCGACGGTGTCCTCGACAAGGCTGCGAAGCCGGACCCAATCGCGATCGGGCTCGGGCAGAGAGGCGAAAGAACGGAAGTCCGACAGTAGTCCGTCCATGCCTTCGACCTCTTTTATGATCGCCAACATCGAGGCCTCGACGATCGGAGCCGCGCTTTCGGGATCGGTTTTCCATTTCTTCAACACGCGCTCCGCGGCAAGACGGATCGGCGTGAGCGGATTCTTGAGCTCGTGTGCCAGACGTTGGGCGATGTCTTTCCAGGCATCGATCTTCCCTTTGCGCACATCGTCGACTCGTAATTTTTCTATTTCGGTAAGCATTCTGTTGAAGGATGCGACGAGCCTTCCGGTCTCGTCGCCGGGTTTGACGATAAGCCGGACCCCGAAATCGCCCGCGGCCGCGCGTTTAGTAGCCTCTTCGAGGCTTATTAGCGGTTCGGCGATGATGTCGGCCGAGGACATGCCGAACATGATTGCGATGAGGAGGAGGGGTATAACCAGGAACGAGTAGAGAATCGCGACCAAGTTGGTCCAGAGCGGCGAGAACTCGTCTAACAGCGCGACGGTGCGGGCGGCGGAGCCGAGGGCTGCGGCCGTCGCCTCGAGTCCCTCCGGCAGTTTAAGACTGATCACGGCGAAGCCGCCCGTCGATTCGAGAGGAACTGTATAGCGAAGAATGCTCGTGCGTCCGATGATTGAAACCGGCAGAAGATGGCCCTTTGACTCTGGAGAAGGCGCCGAGGGTGCAAGGGCCAACCGCGCGGCCGGAGTGCCTGCGTAATCAAGGCTTTTGCCGTTTTTGAATAACTCGACGGCCGTCATGCGCGGGTCTATCGCCGTAAGCCCGCGGAGAATATCGGCTGCCCTCGTAGTCTTGTTCGAGAGTCGTAGGCGTTCGGCAGCTCGTTCGAGCCGCAAGAGCTCCTCGTCGTACCAGGCAAGGGCGATAGTCTGGCCGGATGCGAGTGCTTCACGGATTGTTCGCGCCGACGAAGAGGCCTGTGATGCCGAGGCCAACCTTATGAGAAATACGCCCTGGGGCACCGAGGCGAGGGCGACCGATACGAGAAACATCAGCGAAAGTCGGAGGCGGAGCCTGGATCCGTAATGTTGTTTGCGAAGGTCGATGACAAGACCGCGCAATTTGACTGCGAGTGCAATAAGGAGTCCTGCGGGCAGGAGCGCAAGCAATACAACGGGCAGTCGTTCGTACAATCCGGGGAAATCAGGCTCGCCCGACAAAACCTCCGATGCGAACACCGAAGATCCGATAGCTACAAGGGCATAGACGACGAGGATCGTGACAAGATCGGGCAGTGTCCGCCCGCGGGGGATCGGCTGCCTGGCCATCGGCCGCGCGCCTCGAGCGCGCTACTCCTCCTCGAAACGCGAATCGAAAAGCGCTTGGATCGCTTGAATCGCAGCCTCTTCGTCCTTCCCGTCGGCGATCAGCTTGAGCTGTGTTCCGTAGGCTGCGCCGAGTGTTATGATTCCCATGATCGATTTCGCATTGATCCTGTCGGAGTCTTTCTCGATCCAGATGCTCGAGGCGAACTTTCCCGCCGTCTGGACGATCAAGGCCGCGGGTCTGGCGTGTATTCCCGCACGGTTCTTTATGGTAACCATAAGCTCGGTCATCGCTCCCCCATGTGTTTCCCTACACGCTCGGACGCTCTCGCAGTGCGAGGGTTTGTGATAAAAAAACAAAAGTATTACAAGTAATCGTCCCTGTTGAAGTACAGGGCCCGCGCGTTTTCGCTTTCGAGCCAGCGCAGTACGTTCTGGTTGAACTCTTTCGCCGAATGATAGCCCATCTTTTTCAGCCTTTCGTTCATGGCGGCCGTTTCGATTATTATAGGAATATTACGTCCCGGCTTGACCGGGATTTCGAGCTTCGCGACGCGTACGCCGAGAATCTCCGTCGTAAGCTCCTCGGTCCCGAGACGGTCGTAGACCTTGTTGGGATCCCACTCCTCGAGATTGACGACGAGCTGTATCTGCTTTTTATCCCTGATCGCGCCGACTCCGAAGAGGTGGGTGACATTGATGATGCCCAGTCCGCGGATTTCCATGTGGTGGCCGATGATTTTATTCGCTCCCTGGCCGAGGAGCATGGCCCCGTTGACGCAGCGGATTTCCACGACATCGTCGGCGACGAGGCGATGGCCTCGTTCGACCAGTTCGAGCGCGGTTTCGCTCTTGCCGACGCCGGAATCACCCATGATGAGGATGCCGATGCCGTATACCTCGACCAAGACACCGTGTACCGTGGTTTGGGGTGCGAAAATGTCGGAGAGAACGCGGATGACCCGGCTGGAAAACTCGCTGGACGGAAGATCGGTCTGCAGAACGGGACAATCGGCGGCTTCGGCGGCCGCGGTAAACAACTTCCCCGGCGGTATGTCGTGAGTGAATATGCAACAGGGGATCGGATAGGTGAACAGTTTTTGCAGCGACTCGGTACGCCCCTCCTCCTCCAGCATTTTGAGGTAGGCGTTTTCGCCGCGTCCGAAGATCTGAAGCCGGTTCCAGGCGAAGGATTCGTAGAAACCCGACAGGGCCAGGCCGGGGCGGTTGAGGTCGGGAGTGGTAATCTCCCGTGCGAGGCCTTTACGACCGCAGAGACAGCGAAGATTTAGAGCATTCTGCTCCTTGAGGTCGAGGTCCAAAAGATCGAGAACCGTAAATTTCTGTTCGTCCGGTCGCGCCACAATGTGAGTCTACTACGATAAAGCCGTGTAGGCAATTACAAGCCTGCACGGCTTTATGACGTCATTTTTTCGTCTGCACTTTTTCTTTTTCTTTGGAGATTTTCTGCTCCAGACGGTCCATAAGTTTATCGATCCCAGGATTGAGCTCGAACTCCCGTTCCTCGAGGTGTGCCTGCACGCCCCAGCGGAAATTGACGGTAGCCTCGAGCTTGAAATCTTTTTCCTTTGTGAAAATGAAGATAAGGTCGACGATCATGTCCTTCGCGTAGCCGATCCGCTCAAGTTTTTGATCCAGGTACTGCCTGCTCTTGTCGCTCAGCTCGAAGTGTACGGAACGGACATCGACGGTCATGCTTGCCTCCTCACGATATGCTCAATAACGCGGGACGCATCGTCCCGCAAAAAACCGACTACGTTTTTTTACGCCCGAACGATGAATCGAGATCGAGCTCGCCGCGGTATTTGGCGACGGTCCTGCGGGCGAGTTGTATGCCCTTTTTTGCGAGAATCTCGACAATATCCTTGTCCGACAAGGCGGTTTTTTCTTCTTCGATTATTTCCTTTATTATCTGTTTTACGCCTTCTTTGGAAAAACTCGAGCCGCGAGATCCCGCCCCGGAGATCGAGTTCGTGAAGAAATACCGAAGCTCGAAAATTCCCCAGTCGGTCTGGACGTATTTTTGATTGGCTATTCTCGAAACGGTCGTTTCGTGGACGCCGACCTCTTCGGCGACATCCTTCAGGGTGAGGGGGGCGAGCTTTTTCGGGCCCTCGGCGAAAAAGGCGCGCTGGTACTCGACGATGGCTCGCGCGACTTTAAGCAGAGTCTGGTTCCGCTGATGGATCGAGCGGATGAAAAACCTCGCCTGCTTGATGTTCTCGCGCGCATAGGCGCTTGTCGCGCGATCCAAAGTAAGCGCAGGTCCTTTTTTGTCGCTTTTTTTACGTTCGGCGAGACGGTCGAAAAACGGGTCGATGCCGAGCACCGGTATCTCTTCGTCGTTGAGGACGATGACAAAATCGTCGTCTTTCAGTTTGACGAGGAGATCGGGCACCACGTATCGAGGTTCCTCGGTCGAATAGGCGCGACCGGGGAAGGGGGACAGTCCCTTGATGTATGCGAGAGCCTCGCTCAGTTCGTGCTCGTCCAGCTTGAGGCGTTTTTGTATTTCCGCATGCTTGCCTTTTTCGAGAAGATCGATGTGCTCTTTGAGTATGCGTATCGCCGCCTTCGGGGCGTTCAGATCGAGCTGGGCCTGAACCACCAGGCTTTCACGGAAATCCTTGCAGCAGGTGCCGACCGGCTCGAAGCCGCGGATAAGCTCTATCGTCTTATGAAGAAGTTCGGCCGGTCGCCCCGAGCAGAGGACGGCGGGATCTTCTTTGTGAAATCCGTCGTCATCGAGGTTTTGTATGAGCATTTCGCCGATGGCTCGCTGATCGTCGTCGATTCGCTGAAGCCTGAGCTGCCACAACAGGTGTTCCTGCAGCGTTTCCGAACGTGAAATCGCCCCTTCGAGGAACATGCGCTTGGAATCCTCGTCGGATTGCGAGCGGATAGTGAACCCGGGATCCGAACTGTTTTCGAAGGGCGAGGAATACGACTCGATATCGCCGGTGTCGCCGTCGGGCATGCTTTCGAGCGACATGGTCGAGTGATCGGAGACAACCTCGAGTGCGGGATTTGATTCGATTTCCTGTTGGATTTGCTCTTTCAATTCCTGGAGGGGAAGCGCCATGAGTTTGATCGATTGGATCATTTGCGGACTGAGTTTTTGGCGCTGTTCGGTGATCAGAACGGGCTTTTGAAGCTGCACCCTGTCCTCCGGGAATCGAAGCTCCTTCAAACTCAGAGAGTTTTGAAAGAGCTACCTTGAAATTGGCTCGGTCTGGTTAAAATTTAGCCTTCCACCCGAGCTTGTCAAGCAAAAGAGCCGCCTCTATCTTTGAATAATCGTAAGCAGAAATCATGCCTATCGTCCAGTACATGGCACGAAACGGCGTATAAAACCCCCTGGCTTCGGCATTTTATATTGACGCGCTCGGATATTAGTTATTACCTTGATTATAGATAACGGCCTATACCCGGCCGAAAAATCAGGTGGAATGATGTCGGGAAAGCACCACGAAGAACAGCATACTCATGCGGCAAACCATACACATGCGGCGCCTCCCGAGTCTGTTGCGACCGAGCCGAGTACCGCAGGAGCGAACGAGGAGTCAGTGAAAGCAACTTCCGGTGCGGAGGACCCCATGGCAAAAATAGCCGCGCTCGAAGCGGAACTGACTGCTCTGCGTGAAGAACTTTCCGCGACCAACGACAAGTATCTCAGAAAACTAGCCGACGATGTCAATTTCCGGAAGCGGATGGCGCGGGAAAAAGAAGAAGGACAGCGTTTCGCGCTCGCCACTCTTCTGAGCGACATCATCCCGGTTCTCGACGATTTCGACCGGGCGATCGCCAGCGCAGAGATAGCAAAAGAGTATTCGGTGCTACATGACGGCGTCGTCTTGATACGGCGGCAACTGGCGCAGATGCTCGAGACGAAGTACGGTCTTTGCCGTCTTGAATCCTTAGGCAAGACCTTCGATCCCAACTGTCACGAGGCGGTCGCGGTAACGCAGGGCGGTCCGGAGGATGGATCCGAAGCGATCGTTGCCGAAGAATTTCTTCCCGCCTACGCCCTCCACGACAGGGTGCTACGGACGGCAAAAGTACGCGTCCGCATGCCGGCAGCCCGTCCAAACGAATCGGGCACGGCAGAGGGGGCGGACCTTAATACGTCTTCAGAGACTACGGCGGAAACAGGACCGGCTACAGCCGGTTCATGAGAACTATATAGGTGATAAACGAAGGAGCGGAGATATATGGGTAGAATAATCGGTATCGATCTGGGAACTACAAACTCCTGTGTAGCGGTCATGGAGGGCGGCGAGCCTGTCGTCATCGCCAATTCAGAGGGACAGCGCACGACCCCCTCGATCGTCGGCTTTACCGGCAAGGGGGAACGTGTCGTCGGCCAGCCGGCCAAGAACCAGATGATCACCAATCCGGAAAACACGGTTTACTCGATCAAGCGGTTCATGGGACGCCGTTATAGCGAGGTCGGCGACGAGATCAAACTCGTTCCGTATAAGGTTGTAGATAACGGCGCCGACGTTCGCGTAGACATATCGGGCAAGTTGTACAGCCCGCAGGAAATCTCGGCCTTTATTCTCCAGAAGATGAAGAAGACCGCCGAGGACTATCTGGGCGAGGCCGTTACCGAGGCGGTCATCACGGTTCCGGCCTATTTCAACGATGCGCAACGCCAGGCCACCAAGGACGCGGGCAAGATCGCCGGCCTCGAGGTCAAGCGGATCATCAACGAGCCGACCGCGGCGAGTCTGGCCTTCGGGTTCAATAAAGACCAGAAAAAAGAAAAGACCATCGCCGTCTATGATCTCGGCGGCGGAACCTTCGATATCTCGATCCTCGAACTCGGCGAGGGCGTCTTCGAGGTCAAGTCGACCAACGGAGATACCCACCTCGGCGGCGACGATTTCGACCGGCGGATAATGCAATGGCTCGTCGACGAGTTCAAGAAAGACACGGGCATCGATCTTTCCAAGGACAAGATGGCGCTTCAAAGGCTCAAGGAAGCCTCGGAGAAGGCCAAGATCGAGTTGTCGAACGTCCAACAGACCGAGATCAATCTGCCCTTTATCACCGCAGACGCATCGGGCCCCAAGCATCTTCAGAAGTCGCTGACCCGCTCGACCTTCGAACGCATGATCGACGACTTGCTCGAGCGCTCGAAGACGCCCTGCGTCAAGGCCCTCCAGGACGCGGGCATAACCGCAGCGCAGGTGGACGAGGTGATCCTCGTCGGCGGATCGACCCGCATTCCTAAAGTCCAGCAGATTGTCCGCGATCTTTTCGGGAAAGAGCCCTCGAAGGGCGTCAACCCCGACGAGGCGGTCGCCATCGGCGCGGCGATCCAGGGCGGCATCCTCGGCGGCGATGTGAAGGACGTCCTTCTTCTCGATGTCACTCCTCTTTCACTTGGTATCGAGACCCTCGGCGGTGTCTTCACCAGGCTCATCACGCGGAACACGACGATCCCCTGCAGGAAGAGCCAGATATTCTCGACGGCCGCCGACGGTCAGACCGCCGTTTCGATTCATGTTCTGCAGGGAGAGCGCGAGATGGCGGCGCAGAACCGCACATTGGGCCGCTTCGACCTTGTCGGTATACCGCCGGCCCCGCGCGGAGTGCCGCAGATAGAAGTCACCTTCGACATCGACGCGAACGGTATTGTGCATGTTTCCGCGAAGGATCTCGGCACCGGGAAGGAACAGAAGATCCGCATCGAGGCCTCGAGCGGGCTCAGCGAAGATCAGATCGAGAAGATGGTGAAGGAAGCCGAGGCTCACGCCGCCGAGGACAAGCGCGAGCGCGAGCGCGCCGACGCGCGAAACGAGGCGGACAGCCTTATCTACACAACCGAGAAGTCCCTCAAGGATTACGGCGACAAAGTGAGCGCCACCGACAAAGCGGCAATCGAGGCCGCCGTCTCCGAACTCAAAAAGGCGATCGAAGGAAACGACGCCGAGGACATGAAGAGAAAGACCGAGGCTTTGAAGCAGGCTTTCTACAAAGTCTCGGAGGAGATTTATAAAGCAGCCGGCGCTCAGGCGGGCTCGCAGAACAACGCCGGCGCCGGGCCTCAGTCCGATTCAAGCGAAAGCTCCGGCGGAAGCTCGGGCAAGGCCGAGGATGTCGATTACCGTGTCGTCGACGACGAGGACAAGAAATAAGGCTTGGTTAAGCCGCGGAGGGGGTGGAGCACGCAGAGAAAAATAAAAGCGAGTGATGGAGAAACAAACACGAAGGTTCCCTGTCGGTCGCTTGATGTGAGATTTTTCTCTGAAGTGTTTACACCCACCGCGGCGAACTCGATAGAGGTTCTCTGTGGCTAAGCGCGATTACTACGAAGTCCTCGGCGTTCCCAGGGATGCGTCGAAGGAAGACATAAAGAAAGCGTACCGCCGTCTTGCCGTACAAAACCATCCGGACAAGAATCCGGGGGATAAGGCCGCCGAAGAACGGTTCAAGGAGGCGACCGAGGCCTACGAAGTGCTCGGCGACGACCAGCGGCGCCAAGCCTACGACCAGTTCGGTTTCGCAGGCGTCGAGGGGATGGCGGGCGGAGGGCCTCAAGATTTTTCCGGTGTTTTCAAGGGTTTCGAGGATATATTCGGCGGCTTCAGCGATTTTACGAATATCTTCGATTCTTTCTTCGGGGGCGGCTCTCGGAGTTCGCGTAATCGCGAGCGTGCATCCAGGGGCGCGAACCTCAGATACGATCTCGAGCTGAGTTTCGAAAAGGCCGTCTTCGGAACGACAGTTGAAATCGCGTATACGAAAAACGACGCGTGCAAGGCCTGCGGAGGTTCGGGCAGCGCCGACGGCTCGGGCAAGCGCGTCTGCCCCTCATGTCAGGGTTCGGGTCAGGTTCGCCGCTCCTCCGGGTTCTTTTCCATCGCGCAGACCTGCCCGACCTGCCGGGGTGAAGGATATATAATCGAGCGCCCCTGCGGCGAATGCGGCGGCTCCGGCCTTGGAAAAAAGAAACAGAAAATCAAAGTCACGATCCCGCCCGGGGTCGAGGATGGCAAGCGCGTGACCATTCCGGGGCAGGGCGACGTAGGCCCCAACGGCGGCGCCCCCGGAGACCTTTTCGTTTTCATTCATGTTGCCCCGCATGAGTATTTCGAGCGCGACGGGCATGACCTGTATTGCGCCTTGCCGATCAGCGCTACCATGGCGATGCTCGGCGGCGAGATAACCGTCGAGACGATCGAGGGGAAAAAAATCAGGGTCAACATACCTGCGGGTTCGCAGTACGGAAAGATGCTTCGCGTCCGCGAAGAGGGCGTCCCTTCGCCGGGCGGCCGACGAGGCGACCTTTACTTGAAACTGATAATACAGATCCCCCAGAAGCTGTCGAAGCGCGGACACGAACTCGCCGAAGAGCTGCGACGAGTCGAAGGCGAAAATACGGAACCCAAGCCTATAAAACTGTCCGAACTGAAATCCTGATTCCATTGCCAAGTCTTCGACGGGCGACGACTCGTTTTTACGAGACAGCTCCAAGGTGTTCGATCAGGATGCGAGTCCCGATAAAAACCAGAATGAGACCGCCTGTAAGCTCGGCCCAGCGCTCAAACCGCGCTCCGATACGTTTCCCGAATTCGACTCCGATCAGGCACAGTACAAAGGTGACGGCCCCGATCACTATCGCCGGAATGAGGATCGGTGCGCCGAGGATGCTGTAGGAAAGACCGACGGCCAGAGCGTCGATGCTGGTCGCGACGGCGAGCAGGAGGAGTGTCCAGGGGTTTCTTATATCGCTTCGAGTATCGTCGCAGGAGGAGTTTTGTCGATCTTTGGCGGTGAAGAACTCCAGTACCATTTTTCCGCCGATAAGTAATAGAAGACCGAATGCGATCCAGTGGTCGAAACCTTGAATGAGGGACCGGAAGGAGCCTCCGATCAACCACCCCGCTACGGGCATGGCGAATTGAAAGAAACCGAAGGCTAGAGAGGCTCGAAGGGCATGGAAGGGTTTTATAGACGGGACGCAAATTCCCGAGCCGATCGAGACGGCGAAGGCATCCATCGAGAGCGCCAGAGCGATCAACACGATCTGAAGCATGTATTCCCCTTAAATCGATAAATTTGTACGCTTCATTTTTAACACGGTTTTCGGTAGTATTATTAGTGTGATGGATTAGAGACTAGCCACACGATATCAGCGTTTGTATATGGTTTCAAAGAAACCGTAGCAAATGCGAAGCCGTTTATACAAAGTATCTGTTCTTCATAAACGGTTTATTTTTAATTTAGGTGTGTATATATATGGATTTACACGAATTCGGCATAGATCAACGGCTCGCTTCTACCATTGAAGCCGCTGGATTAAGTCCCTATGTTTTCGAAAAACTCCTCTCTCGGACCATTAAGGATGGAGAGAGTGTTTGCGCAAAAATAAATCTCGAAGCGGGGAGAGAGGAAGTCGCCCTCCTGCCCGCCCTTCACTGGATCCTGTCCGCTCAGGGCTCCGAAAGCCGCAGAGCTCTTATCGTTTCAGCTGATCGTTCCAGTGCCGATGCTTTTTCAAAAACCGCGGTACGTCTTGCTCGGTCTGTGGACGTGAACACCTGTACCGTCGAGCTGACGGGGACAGAGGATATGCAATCTGTGTCCTTGCAAGGCCCGGCCGACGCCGAAGTGGTCGTCGGTATTCCCGAGTCCTTGCTTGCAGCCTCATCGGCGGGACTCATACACTTTCGCAGTTTCGGCTTTCTCGTCGTCGATGGAACCGATCAGCTCGCTGAACGGTCCATAGATCTCATGCGAAGGCTCGGCGGTGTGTTGCTCCCTTCCTGGGAGCGCAAAAGTGTACTCGTCTGCGATCGTCTGACGCTCAAGGCGAAGAACCTTGCCTGGGATCTCGCCGATAATCCGGCGGAGTTGTCGATCGACGGCGAGGTATCCAAGGCGCAGAGCGTTACAAAGGAGACCTGGCGCGTAGATTCCGATGAGAAATTCCGGTTGTTGCTCGGAATAATAAAAAAGGAACAACCGGCATGGTTTTGCGTTTTCTGCAATCTGCGGGATAGCGCGGAGGAAATTGCGAAGCGATTGAATGTCAATGGTATCCGGTCGGATTTCATAATCGGAGCCCTCGCCATAGACCGAAAACGTGCGGTTGTCGACAAGATCGCGAGCGGCCGGGGCTCGGCTCTGGTATTGACCGACAAGGGGGCCGAAGGGCTGCCCCCGGGGCGCTTCCCCCTCGTTGTCAATTACGACTTCCCGCTCGAACCGGAACTCTTTGTCAAACGCCTCGAAATGCTCGATCGATCCGCCGCCGGAGGCAAGGTAATCAGTATCGTATGCGATCGCTATATCTACGGACTGCCGGCCGTCGAACAATACATTGAAGCAAAACTCGATACGACACCCGTACTTCCATCGATGCTCGATGTCGAGGATAAGAGCGAGGGTATGGATTTCGAACGGAGAAGCGTGGATCGCGGCGCGGTATACAACGATATGCATCCGCGTGAAAACCAACAGGCGTATCGCAACCGCGTACACGATGCCGGTAGTTGGAGACGCGGTGATCGGGAGGATGTACAAAGCCGGGAAGACCGCGTACCGGATATCCGAAGAAGCATTTCAGAAGCGACAGGAGGCTCTCTCGATATCGGGGCGACAAGTATTCCTCGTAAAGAAATTCCGAAAACAAACAAGCTTGTCGACGAAAAGCGGATTCGCTCTTCATCCACTATACGTGACAGGGATGCATATAAAGACCGAAAGCCTTTCAGAACGGCCAAGCATGAAGTCGCTTCGCCCCTCCCTCGAAGAAACAACACACATGATGAGGCTGCGGCGAGTAATCCGTATTCGATACCGATGGAGGAGCGTATGAAACACTATCGCGAAAAATACGCCCGGTATCTTTCCGGAACTGATAGCCGCACCGGATCGAAGAACCAACGACAAGCCGAGAGACCCCGCGGGCCTGGGGCCGATGATGCGGAGGAGCCGTAACGCCATTGCAGGGATAGAAAAAAGCCGACAGCCTCGAATCGTGTTGAACTTCCGTAAAACGATTACCGAGGGTAAGTCCCTGTTCCCTCAGGGGTAGTGTCTGAACACGAGGTAGCAACAAGCTTCGAGGAAGAGAGGAAATTGCGCATTGAATCTAAACCGGTTTAACTTGACAGGCCACTACATGGTAAACTAGGATTCGATTCGACGCTGCTGCTGGCACAGACTGTTTTTTTAAGTATGCTGTGGCTGAAGGCGGGTATTGATTATGAAGATCATCTCCCATACCGTTCGACCGAAGATTCCTGCACCCCTGGCATCGCTCGAGGAAATGGCCCACAACCTCTGGCTTTCATGGAATTTCGAGGCCGTCACCTTGTTCATGCGTCTCGACTACGATGTATGGCTCCGTTCGAACCAAAACCCAGTACGCATGCTCGGTATGGTCTCACAGGAGCGCTATGAGGAGATGGCGAACGACGACTCCTTCCTCGCGGCGCTCAAAACGGTGGAGGATAAATACCAGCGCTATCTCGGCGGCGAGACCTGGTACAAGGGCTCGCATGATGAGTTCGTCGCCTATTTCTCGATGGAATACGGCCTCGATGTTTCCCTGCCGACCTACTCGGGAGGCTTGGGTATTCTTTCGGGAGATCACATGAAGGCTTCGAGCGATATGGGCCTTCCCCTTGTCGGCGTGGGGCTTTTATACCGCCAAGGATATTTCCAGCAGTATCTCAATCCGGACGGGTTTCAGCAGGAGTCATACCCGGAGAATGATTGGTATAACATGCCCGTCTATCGCTGCCTCGATGAATCAGGTAAGCCGATTCTGATATCCGTCGAGATGGCGGGAAGAATAATAGCCGCCCAGATTTGGGAGGTGAAGGTGGGCCGCTCCTCCTTGTACCTCCTCGATACGAACATCGATGAGAACTCGGCCGAGGATCGCGCGATAACTGCGGCGCTCTACGGGGGCGATCAGGACACGCGAATACGGCAGGAAATTCTTCTTGGCGTCGGCGGTATCCGCGCACTGCGGGCGCTCGGCATCAATGTCGTGGTGACGCACATGAACGAGGGGCACTCGGCTTTTCTCGCGCTCGAACGGATCCGCGAGGTCATGACTGAAAAGTCTTTCACGTTCGCCGAGGCTGCCCAGGCGGTATGGCAGACGAATATATTCACGACGCATACGCCCGTGCCGGCAGGGAACGAACGGTTCGGCAACGAGCTCATGGAGAAGTACTTCCGTTCCTGGGCCCAGCTTCTTCGCATCGAGTGGAAGGATTTTCTCGCGCTCGGGAAGGAGAGACCCGAGGACCCGAGCGAGAGTTTTTGCATGACCGTATTCGCACTGAGGCTTTCGGCCTACGCGAACGGTGTCGCGGGACTTCATGGCGAGGTCTCGCGGAAAATGTGGGCAGGGCTCTGGCCCGGTCTTCCTTTGAACGAGGTGCCGATCACCCATGTCACGAACGGGGTTCATCCGCGCACCTGGGTTTCGCATAACATGCTGGAGCTCTTGGATCGGTATTTCGGTCCGCGGTTCTACGAGGAGCCCGCCAATCTCGACATGTGGGATCGTCTGGACCGGGTCTCGGACGAGGAACTGTGGCGCACGCACGAACGTCGTCGCGAACGGCTCGTGGTTTTCGCCCGCGACCGTTACAAGAGGGCCATGAAGCGTTCGGGGGCGTCCGAGGGCGCCCTCCTCCGGGCCGAGGATGTGCTCTCGCCGTACACGCTCACGATTTCCTTCGCCCGGCGCTTCGCCACATACAAGCGCGGGAACCTCCTATTGAGCGACCCGGACCGTCTTATAAGGCTTATCTCAGATAAAGAACGCCCGGTGCAGATTATTTTCGCGGGCAAGGCACATCCGCACGACTTGCCGGGTAAAGAAATTATAAAAGAGATAGTGCATTTCTCGCGCAGGGACGAGGTGCAGAACCGCATCATTTTCCTGGAAGACTACGACATGACGATGGCGCGCTACCTCACCTCTGGTTCCGATGTATGGCTCAACACCCCGCGCAGGCCGCTCGAGGCCTCGGGGACGAGCGGGATGAAGGCAGGCGTGAACGGCGTGCTCAACTGCTCGATTCTGGACGGATGGTGGGCCGAGGGCTACAGCCCCGATGTGGGATGGGCTATCGGTTCGGGCGAAGAGTACCAGGACAAGGACCTTCAGGATCGTGTCGAGGGCGAAGCGCTCTATGACTTGCTCGAGCATGAAATCGTGCCCCTCTTCTACCAGCGCGGCCGCGACGGTCTTCCGCGGGAATGGATAAAGCGCATGAAGGCTTCGATGCGGTCGATAGGGCAGAGGTTCTCCACGCATCGCATGCTCAAAGAGTATTCCGAGATGTTCTATTTCCCGGCGCTCGAAAATGGCCGCAGGCTTATATCGGAGGGCTTTGCGTCGGCAAAGGATCTTGCGATCTATCTCGAAAAGGCGAAACGAGCCTGGCCCTCGATCGTGATTTCCGATCTGAGGTCGGATGCCCAGCCGATCATGAATCGCGGAGATTCCGTCACGGTTTCCGCCTATGTGGAACTCGGAGGCCTCGAGCCCGGCGAGGCAAATGTCGAACTCTATCACGGCGTGCTGTCCAGCCAGGGAGAGTTTTTGGAGGCGTCTCGTGCCGTCATGACCGCCGTCGAAAAGAGGGGTAAGGGCTGGGAGTATCGGGCCACAGTTGTCTGTGACAGCGCCGGTAAGAGAGGTTATGCGGTGCGCGTTCTGCCGAAACATCCGGCGCTCGTGACGCCCTTTGTGCCGGGCTTGGTGCGATGGGCATAAGACGACGGTCTGTATAATTATGGGAACCTCTAAAAAACCCGGTTGGTTTTTTAGAGGTTCCCTTATACGATTCTTAGCCCCGCGTATTCCCGTACTTGCGAATTCGGCCCACGAGGGGTATTCTACCCTCATAAAGCCGTATTCCGGCTTTTTGATTTAAAAATGCCCGAGAGAAACACAGGCTGACATCAGCGGAAATCGTAAAGAACCGGTACGGGCTCCGGTACTATTCACTCCCTTTTCGGGAGTCGCCGTTCTCATAGGAGTATTGTGGGCGGTGGAACTATAAACCGATGTCCGAACAGCCGGTGGCGTATCGGCGTCGGATCGGAGTATCGAGATGCCGGAAGAAAAAATACTCATTGTCGAAGACGAGCCTATTGTAGCCCTTCAACTCAAAGAGAATCTCGAACGCCTGGGATATTCGGTGCCGGGCGTCGTGGATTCGGGGGCCTCGGTCGTGCCCTCGGTTGCCCAGTACAAGCCCGATCTTCTTTTAGTCGACGTTCACCTTCGGGACGACGATGACGGGATCGAGGCTGCGTATCGGGCGAAGGCGGAATTCGGCGTCCCCGTTATTTTCCTCACCGCCTATTCGGACGCGGAGACCTTGCGCAGGGCGGCCCGGATTTCGGCCGACGCATTTCTGCTAAAACCCTACAACGAACGCGAACTCGCCGCCAATGTGAAAATCGCGCTGGCCAAGGCCAAAAGCGACTTCGCCCTGAAACGCGAACTATTGGGCGCGGTGTCGATTATCGGCATGTTCGACGAACCCATTCTCATTCTCGATGTGAATGAAACAATTGTCGGCGCGAATCGCGCGGCCGCCGAGTATCTCGAGTCCACTGACCCATCCCGTCTCGCCGGTATACGGCTTTCTCGGCTCCTTTCGCCAAACATCGAAGATCTGTTTATCGCCGGGCTGAGCAGAAAACTCGGTTCTCCGTCTTCCTCCATTTCGATAGCCAAACGCGAAAAACTCATGCACACCGACGGCCGCATATATGGGGAGCTTGTCATACTGGGCGGTGTCGAGCGCCGACATAAAAAAATTCTCGAAACGTCGGCTGCGGAAGCGAACGCGTTTTTCAAGTCGCTTCTACCTGCTGTGGATGCGGCCGGACCAGACTACTTCGTCTCGGGCTTCCTCTGTCCCTGCCTCTCCGGTACCGGCGATTTCTATAATGTCATCAGGATCAATCCCGCGACCGTGGCATTCTACGGACTCGATGTCGTCGGGAGGGGTATTCTCGCGACCCTTTTGGCGTTTTCGATACACAACCTGGTTTCAGTAATCGGTCGGGCGGGCGATGGATCGGCGCTGCCGCCCGATGAGGTTATTTCGGCTTTACAAGCACGATACTCTACAAAAGGCAGTCCGGCCTTCTCGATGGTGTATGGCACGATCGATTCCTCGAGCGGGGAATACCGGATTTCTCAGGTGGGAAGGATGCCGGTTCTTCAGCTTACATCCCGGGGCAAGTTTTGCAAAATCGAGTGCGGCGAAACCGGCCAGGCCGAGGTTCGGAAGCCTGTGATTGCACAGGGTGTGCTGGCGCGGGGTGACCGTCTTGCCATCGCCTCCTCTGGACTCATGGGCGTTTTCGGGCGAGAGTACACCGCGGCATTGAAAAACTTCGAAAAACTCCTCGAGGAATACTCGGGTGAATCGTCGACGCTCCTCGTCGATACGGTCCGTAAGCATACCGAGAAAGAAGGTCCTCGAGCCGAGGATGCCTGTCTGCTTGTCATCGAGCGCAGGGACTGATCGAAACTCCTCCGGGGATCGTGTTCACATCGACGTGAGCGCGTGCTAGATTTGTCGGTATGGCTGGAGTCGACGAATGAGCGCGCGTCAGCTCGGATCCGCCGAGACCTACGATGTGGCGGTAATCGGAGCCGGGGTCTGCGGCGCGAACATAGCACGACGCCTCTCGGCATACGAACTCGATGTCGTTCTCGTCGAGAAAGAGGACGATGTCTCCTTCGGCGTATCAAAGGCGAATTCCGGCATCGTCCACGGCGGTTTTCATCATCCCAAGAAATACCTCAAGACAAGTCTCGAAATCCGAGGCGCGTCGATGTTCGATCAGCTCAAAGCGGAACTCGGATTCCCCTTCGAGCGCTGCGGTATCGTCGTCGTGGCCCTGCACGAGGACGAGATGCGCGTGATCGAGCAGCTCTATCTTCAGGGAGTGGAGAACGGGGCCATAGGACTTGAGATGTGTTCGCGGGAGCGTATGCTCGAACTCGAACCGAAGCTGAGCCCTGAAACCTTGGGCGGTTTGTACGCGCCCTGCGGGGGTATCGTCGAACCCTATCGTTTTGTTTTCTCGCTTGTCGAATCGGCGCAGAAGAACGGCGTCCGCCTCGAGACGGGATGGAAGGTGGCGGCGGCCGAACGCTCGGGCGATTGCTGGCGCCTTGTGTCGGCCGGTGGCGAGGTCCTTTCCGCACGCTTTGTTGTCAACTGCGCCGGTCTGTACGCCGACGAGATTTCGCGTATCTTCGGAGCCGAGGATTTTACGGTCAGAGGACGGAAGGGCGAGTATTACCTTCTCGACAAGCTTGCGAAATCGCGGCCTTCCCGCGTTGTGTTCCCGGTCCCCAACGAGCTTTCAAAAGGCATGCTCGTCGTCCCGACCGTCGAAGGGACTGTGCTCATAGGACCGACTGCGACCGCCACCGAGGACAAGGAGGACGATGCGACGACGCTCCCCGCGCTTGAATCCATTCTCAGGACGGCGCGGAGCATGATCCCTTCGGTGTCCGAGGCTGACGTTATCACCAGTTTCGCCGGAATCCGTCCGACGGTGGGAGAGGATTTCTACATCTGTGTATCCGCGAAGGCGCCCGCCCTTGTGCAGGTGGCCGGCATTCAGTCCCCCGGGCTCACCGCGAGTCCGGCGATCGGCGAATACGTGAAGGACCTTCTCAAGAAGGCCGGACTCAGGCTGGTCGAGAAGTCCGACTGGGATCCGTATATCGATGATACGCCCCGTGTCCGCGCTCTTGATCCCTTCGAACTCGACAAGGCCGTCGCCGATGATCCGCGTGCCGGCGAAATCGTGTGCCGCTGCGAGTGCGTGTCCGAGGCCGAGATCGTGGCCGCGATACGCCGAGGGCATACGACGCTCGATGGAATCAAATACTTCACCCGGGCGCAGATGGGACGGTGTCAGGGCGGTTTCTGCACCTACAAGATCATCAAGATTCTCATGAGGGAAACCGGGATGTCCTACGATCAAATAACGAAACATGGAACGGGATCGGAAATTCTCCGGGGCGAATTATGAAGGAGATGAGCTTTGACGCGCTTGTCGTCGGCGGCGGCGCAGCGGGCATGGCGGTCGCCCTCGAACTCGACAGCCGCGGTAAAACGGTCGCCATCGTCGAGCGCGAGAGCCGTCTCGGCGGCATCCTGGGGCAGTGCATCCATGCGGGCTTCGGGCTTGTCCACTTCAAGGAGGAACTCACCGGACCCGAATTCGCCGAGCGCTTCGAAGAGAAAATCGATAAAAGCCGCGTAAAAATTTTTTGCAGCTGCACGGTCCTCGATATCGAGTCCGAAGGGGACCGGCATTCGCTGCTATGCGTCTCGTCCGCGCTCGGAGTTCTCAGGCTGAGGAGCAAGGCGGTGGTTCTCGCCATGGGATGCCGCGAGCGGAACCGCGGCAACGTCCGTATACCGGGCTCCCGGCCCGCGGGCGTGTACACGGCGGGTCTCGCGCAGCGCTTGGTGAATATCGAGGGCTATGTCCCGGGAAAGGATGTCGTGATAATCGGTTCGGGCGATATCGGGCTTATTATGGCACGGCGCATGAGCTGGATAGGCTGTAATGTCCGCGCGGTCGTCGAGATTCTTCCCTATCCCTCGGGCCTTGCGCGGAACATCGTGCAGTGCCTCGAGGACTTCTCGATCCCCCTCTATCTTTCGCATCTGACGACAAAGATCTACGGAGATCTCAGGGTCGAGGGGGTCGAGGCCGCCCCTATCGAGAATGGAGCGCTCATGCTGCAGAAGGCGTTCAAGATAGCCTGCGATACGGTTCTTTTATCGGTCGGACTCGTGCCTGAAAACGAGCTGTCGCGCAAGGCCGGTGTGGAGATAAACCCGATGACCAACGGCGCATGGGTCGATTCATATCTGATGACCAGCGTCCCCGGTGTCTTTGCGTGCGGCAATGTGCTTCATGTTCACGATCTCGTGGACTATGTAGTCGAGGAGGCGGGCCGCGCCGGACGTTTCGCCGCGGACTGGCTCGACGGGAAAAGACCGCATAACGAAATCCGCGTCAAATCGGGCGCTAATGTACGCTATGTCGCACCTTCGCGTGTCGAGCCCGGTCGGGAGAACAAGCTGTATCTCCGGTCGATGGTTGTAAAAAACGACGCGGCACTCGAAATCCGCCTCGACGGAGAACTGGTGCGTTCGATCAAGAAAGCCCATATCCAGCCTTCGGAGATGCTCTCCTTGACGCTGGGACCGGACGAGCTTGCCCGTGCCGCTCCCGAATCTGCGCTCGAGATAGCGCTTGTCTAGGGGGTGCAGGATGGAGATGACCTGCGTCGTTTGTCCCATGAGCTGTCGGCTTGTGGTCGATAGAACAGGGGAGGACGAGATTTCCGTTTCAGGCAACCGCTGCCCTCGAGGCGCGGTCTACGCACGCGAGGAACTTTTGTCTCCGAAACGGGTTGTGACGGCGACCTGCAGAGCCAGGGGAGACGCGCATTCCTCCCGGGAACCCTCGACTGTTGTGTCGGAGCCTGTTCGCAGAATCCCCTGCCGGACTTCGTCGCCCTTCCCGAAGGAGCTCGTGAACAAATTATTATCGGAGATATACGATCTCGAAGTGGCACTGCCCGTCAAGCGCGGCCAGGTGCTTATCGAAAATGCGTTCGATACCGGCATTGACGTGATCGCAACAAGAACAATCGAGTGAGAGGGCGTCGAAACGCCCGGTGACAGTGTCGTGTCGGTGCTTGGGAAGGAATACGATTATTTGCAACCGGAAGACTGCGTGCCGCGTCTATGTAATACGGCGCGGTATTTGACTGCATGAGAGAGGGAGACATCGTATGGAAACGTCGCAGGCCGCACAGGTGATCATCTCGCTTATTCCGATCGTGGGCATCGTCATGGGTTCGGTGGTCGTCTTTTTCTACCTATTATGGACGCACAGGGAGAAGGTCAGACTTATCGAGCGGGGTATGTTTCAGCCGAACAAGCTGGATCTGGAAACGTTCTGCCTTCTGACCGGATTGCTTTTGTCCTGTGTCGGAGTCGTGCTGACGATCATGTTCGCGGTTCTCGGTACGGTGTCATACGCCCTGCTCGGCGGACTCATCCCCTTGTCGACGGGAGCCGCCTTGTTGATCTTTTTTTTCTTGCGCAGAAGCCGGAATAGGGCATGAGTTCATCGCCCGGCCTCCTGGAGCCGAGCGATGAGGAAGTCATAGGCCGGGTCCTCGACGGCGATACGGAAGCCTTCGCTGTCCTGGTCAAACGCCATCGCCCGCGCGTCCATCGACTCGGCATGAGCTTCTTCCACGACGAGGAGGAGGCCGATGATTTTACGCAGGATGTCCTGGTGAAAGCCTATACGGCGCTGGCCTCGTTCAAGGGAAGAAGCCTTTTTTCGACCTGGCTTCTTCGGATCGCGTACAACACCGCGATCAATTCGAAAAAGCGAAGGCGGGAGATGGTCGCGCTTGAAAGCGATATCGAGGTTGCGGACGGGACCAGGGTCGAAGAGGATCATCTGCGACGGGAGACCGCGCAGGTCGTCCGAGATGCGATGGCGCAGCTCCCCGAACGGCAGGCGCTTTGCATCGAGTTGTATTTTTATTACGATATGAAATATGCCGATATAAGCGAGATCACCGGATTTCCGGTGAATACGATCAAGTCGCACGTCTTCCGGGCGAAGCGGATACTCCGCGAGCGTCTGGAGCACACAGAGGAGGGCGGCCGTGCGCTGTGAGAAATTTCTTGACAAGCTCGACGCTTTGGACGCCGGCGTCGGCATGAGCCCCTTCATGGCCTTCCATGCGCGCCGTTGCCCCTCCTGCGCCTCGCGGGCTGCACTGCTCGACAGTGCGCTTCGGGCCTATCGTGCCGAGTCGTCCCCGGCGACATCGGAAGACGAAGCCGCCGAAGAGCGAATCATGGCGGCGGTGAGACTTGTACAACCTCCGCGTCAGGATTTCGCGATACGGGATTGGGTGACGGCGGGCGTCGTGATCGCCTTATCCACGCTGCTTCTGCCGCTTTCGGAGTCGAGCGGTTTTTTGCGGACATTTTTCGGCCAAGGCTATGCGCTTTCGCTCGCCATCGTTCTAGGCGCAGCCGTGACCCTCTACTCTGCTTTCTTTATCGGGACGCACCTGGACGAGCTCGAGGAGTTCCTTTCAAAGCGGGGTCTTAGGACACGCTGACAGCTCGATGACAAACTCGATGTTAGTCGGCAGCCTGTCAAAGACCTCGCGGTCCTCTATTCGCCGTCCTTCAGAATTTCGATCTTAATGCCCTCGGGCGTCTCCATCTCGTCTTTGGGCGGAACCGAGACCCTGAGAATCCCATTTCTGAAGACAGCCTTCACTTTTTCCTGGGCGAACTTGTCGGCGGGAACGTAGTATTTCTGCTTTTCGACGTCCTTGAGCTTGAGGCGCCGCTTGAAATACCGGACGCCGTCGTCGGGCAGATCGTCGAGGTTGATTTTAGCCGAGAACACCATGTAATCGCCTTGGAATGTCAGGCTGATGTTTTTTTCATCGAAGCCCGCGAGGGCGAATTCGAACACCATCCCGCGTTCCTGAGTCAGGTAAATGTTCATGGGCGGATAGGAGTAGGCGGGGTAATAATCGGCGTTCTCGTCCTGGCTTCCCTCGAACCAGGCTTTCGACCCCGGCGGCGCCTCGGGGCCTCCGCGGTCGAAAGGCGTACCGCTCATGGTCTGAAAGTTCTCGCCGAATTTTTTGGCCGCTTCGAATACTTCGTCGAGGATCGTACCGATATCGACATACATTCTGTTGCCTTTCATATCTTCCTTCCTGTCGCGGGCCGCGGCCCGCCGCCCTTCGTATACGTTAAGGTATTATTCTTAGCGCAACAGGGCAAGTTCATCGAGGGCGGCCCCTGCGTAGTGTACGGGGCGCCCTCGAAACGAAACTCAATTGCCTTCTTTTATGATTTCGATCTTGATACCGCCGCTGAAATCCTTGGGCGGTATCTTCACCGTGAGTATACCGTTTTTGAAAACCGCCTTCGCGCGTTCCTGGTCGTAGTCCTCGGCGGGGACATAGTACTTTTGCCTTCTGATTTCGCGCGGTCTGAAGGATCTGCGCGTGAAGCGCGCATCCTCGTAGCCGGACTCGGCAGGAGCCTTCGCATCGAGAACGAGATAATCGCCTTGGAAACTGACCGAAGCGTCTTTTTCTTCGATCCCCGCCAGGGCGAATTCCAATACCTTGTTCCCTGATGCATCGACGAAGATATTGACCGGTGGATAGGCGTAATAGTCGTGGAATCCGAAGGCGCCGAAATACTCGTCTTTTTTGGGGCCTTCTCCTTTCTCGGACCAGAAGCGATGAAGTTCGGGCCCCATCTCTTTCATCCGTTCGCCGAATTCTCGGGCGGCCGCGGCAAGATCGTCGAAGGTTGCGTTGAAGGGGAAATCTTTCGGGAAGCACATAGGCTCCTCCTTGTTAAAGCGAGTCGGTTCGCGGTCCGACGAACTGTATCGGACGACGCGTTCCGTATTGCGCCCTCCGTACGGAGCGGCGCTGATTCCGAGCCCCGTGGGGGCGCTCGGTCTCCTCAATAAAGCTAACATCGGTTCAGTACGAGGGCAAGTAAAAAGACCTGTCCGCGTGTTCCTCCGGTGTCTTCATTCGATCACGGCCCAGCCGTAAGCGGGAATGCGTCGGCCGAATGCGAGTTTCGCTTTTGGTGTGTGATTCAGCACGACCTTCACTTTTTGCCCGTCTTCCGCGATACGCTCGATAACCTCGATTCCCATGCCGAGAAAGCGCGGGCTGAGGCCGGCTTGTTTCAGAATGCGGCGGTATAGAAGGAATATCCCCAGGGAATCGAGACTAGTGCCTATGTACCAGACGCATCCGGAACCGTAGCGATTGACCGTAACGCAGGGCAGCCCGGAATAGAACTTTCGTTTGTCGGCATAGCGGCCGGCGACCGTGGCGCTTGTCGGCTCTATGATATCCGCCCAGACTTCACCGCGCGCCTTCAGCATCCCGATCCTTACACCGACCTCGCCGGTTCCCAGCGACTCGAAGCGCGGTACTCTGACGCCCGCCATGTCCGCGAAGAGACCGGGGAGCCTGTCACTTATGTTCCAGTTGCGCGCATCGCGGGCTCCGGAGCGATAGCCGAGCACGAGGCATCCTCCCGATCGGACCCAGGATTCGAGCTTTCCGACGAAAACCGGATCAGTGATCTGGCAGAGCGGAAGACTGACGACTCGGTACTTGTCGAGTTCGACCGAGGATGTGCTCTTCACATCCGCGTTGACGTTGAAGACGACATAGGGGGCGAACCATTTGACCAGTTCCATGTCGGTCCCGGCCTGGACCCAGTCCACGGGTTTGAGGTAGAGGCCTTTCGAAAGATACTGATCGCTCAGGACGCGGAGACTGTCCTTCGAATACACGAGGCATGCGGGACTGTCGATCGGCGTCGAGGCGAAGCGCGCGAAGGCTTTTTTCGTTGCGCTCGCATTGTCGTGAAGAACGCAGAAGCGCTCGGTCTCTTCATCGTCGGTGTCGCGAAGACCGTAGCAGAGCTGCTCCTGACCGAAGGGCGCGGTCCGCCAGCGGAAATAGACGATTTTGTCGGCGCCCCGCGCGACCGCCTGATTGGTCCACAGCGCGGCCTGACGCTCGGATGGCAGGTATCCGAGACAGTCATGGCCCTGGATGCCGCAGAAGGATTCAAGCACCGTATATGGTCCGGCGCCGCGGAGGCAGCGGACAAAGGACTCGGCGAGGGCCTGGGCGAAATATGGAAGAGGAGCTTCGGAATCCCCCCATGTCGGATAATTGTTCCACGACGCGAAATCCATGCCCTTGACCAGCTCTTCGTAATCTATGTTGTTCGAGAATGGCGGGGAGTAGAGATTGGTCGTGATGAACGCGTCCGGTCGGATCATCGAGCGGAGTATCGAGACCTGCTCGCCGGCGAACGATACGATCGAGTCCGAACAGAAGCGGCGGTAATCGAGAAGCAGTCCCGGATTGAAGCCCGTCGCCGGTTGCTCGCGCGGTACCGGAACATGATCGAACGAGGGGAACGCCGCTCCCCAGAAGACCGTCCCCCATTCGGCGTTCATCCTCGAAGGATCGCCGTAGCGGCGTTCGAGCCAGAGATGCCAGGCCCTGCGGCAGTTCTCGCAGACGCAGTAATCCGAACCCTCGGTGCCGATCTCGTTGTCGACCTGCCAGCCGACCACGCGCTCGTCCGAGCCGAAGTGCTCGGCGCAGGCGCGGACTATGCGCATCGAAGCCTCGCGGTACGCGGGGCTGTTGAAGCAGCCCGCCCTCCTCGAACCGAAGTCGCGCCGCATGCCCGATCGCGAAATCTGAAGAACATCGCCCTCGTTCAAAAGCCAGGCGGGGAAGGTCGCGGTCGGCGTGCCGAGTATGACGCGGATTCCCCGTGCCGAGAGAACATCGATGGCCCGGTCGAACAGGGAAAAATCGATACTTCCTTTCTGCGGTTCGATGACAGCCCATGCGAATTCCATCATTCGCACGATGTCGATACCGAATTCCCGCATCCGGTCCGCATCAGACGACCATTTCCCCCCGTCCCATTGCTCCGGGTACCAATCCGCTCCGAACGAAAGACCCGTGATCACTGGTTCATCCCCTCATCTTATCACCTTGGCCATGCAGTTCTCGAAGTAGAAGGTAGAGGCTCCATCCTCGGGGAGAATTTCGAGAACTTTTTTGAAGTAAAAGATCGCATCCGAAAAATCTTTCTGATAATACGCGAGCATGCCCTGCTCGAAGAATGTGTTCGCTTTCATCTTGCGGTCGAACAACTCGGGCGCTATCCCGTCGAATATCTCGAAGACGGCTATAGGCTCAGCCTTGCCCCGAATTTTGACTTTCCCGATGAACCGGTACTTGTACATACCCGGGTCCTCGAGTTCCTTGAAGGCTTGTTCCGAGATCACAAGCGGAATGTTGAATGCCTTGGTGATCGCCTGGAGCCGGGAGCCCAGATTCACCGCGTCCGAGATGACGGTGTTCTCCATGCGGTCGGAAACGCCGATAACGCCGAGCATGAGTTCGCCGGTATGGATTCCCACTCCGACGGAGATGGGCCTATACCCCACTTTCGCGCGGTGATTGTTGTATTCGACCATTTTGGCGTTCATGGCGATGGCCGCCTGTATCGCCCTGTCGGGGCCGTTTGCCCCTCCGAAGAGGGCCATGACCGCGTCGCCCACGTACTTGTCCACGAAGCCTCCGTGTTCGCGGATGATCGGCACGACCCTCGAGAAATAGGAGTTGATGAACGCGAAATTCTCCTCGACCGAGAGTTTCTCCGAAAGTTCGGTGAACGAACGGATGTCCGAGAAGAAAACCGTCATTTTTTTGCGCGTATGATCGCCGAGTTTCAGATCGGTGATATCGGCCTTGTCGAGGTGTTCCAGGAACTCCTTCGGGATGAAGCTTTTGACTGTCTTGGAAATCGAGCTGACATAGTCCGTCAGTGATTCCACCGTGTCCAGACTGTTGCCTGCTTTTTTCAGAAGAAGGATGAGAAAGGCGAAGCCGAGGGCGGCGAGAACCGAGGGGATGGCGAGATAGGTCGCGGCGAATGAAGGTGGAGCGAATTGTGAAAACCCGATTCCGACGGCGAGCACGATAAGGGCTCCGATGATGACATAGCCGCGTATCTGTGATCGCCGAGCTGCAAGCACGGAAAGTATAAAAAGACCGATGAAAACGAGGGCCAGCGCGGCGGCACAGATCATCGCCGCAATCGTCGAAAAAGACGGTTCGATGAGAGCCGCAAGAGCGAGCGCCGCGAGAACACCACAGAGGGCGAGGGATGCGAAGGCGGGTATTTTGTCGCGTAAGGCCGATCTGAAAAACGTTACAAAGGCAACGAATATTCCGATAAGAGCCGTAAGAAACAGCGATTCGAGCACATCGAAATTCGGGATTTCGAAGGGCGAGAGTCCGAACAGAAAAGCGCCTTCCATGCAAAGGTAGAGGCAGGATACGAGCATGGCCGACGAAAAACAGAAAAGCTCCTTTGTTTTATTCCAGAACAAAAAAAGGAAGAGAACCACGATTCCCACTATGAAGAAAAAAACGATCGCGGAAGAAAACAGCGTGGACCAGAGGAAGAGACGAGCGCCGACATCCTCGGGTTTCCCGAGGAGCATTTGGATCGGCACAAGGGATGCTTGCTCCAATCTCCGCCCGCCCGGGCCGCTTTGAACGATAATTGATAGCTCGTTTCCGGGCGCGTCGAAATACAATGGCTGTGGCACATGAGCGTCGATCGTATGATCGAACAACGGCGAACCATTTATATACACGGCTTCGATGCCCTCAGCCCCTAAGATCAACAGAGCGAGGCGTTTCGCGCTTCCCCGATCACCGGTTAAGCTGATTTTCGTTCGGTAGGTGACAGAGCCGTTTTCGTGTCGAGCGGCAGGGAATCCTCGCCTTGATTCTACTCTGATATCCACCGGTGTCGCCTTCGAGGTTTCGATGCCCTCATCTGTGTATACACCTTCGTAGCGCTCCCATCTCTCATCGAGCAACATCGGTTTTGAACCCCAATTGAATACGATCGAATTAGTAGGCGAAGGGCTGCTATACAGTGGTGATAAAACTGTTGTCTGAAGTGCAAGTACGCATGAAAAAACCAAAGATAACCGGTGTGTTTGAAATTTAAAGCGAATATTCATTTGACTCATGGATTTATTATATCTGTAAATTTTGTATTTAGCACAACAAGAAGACATTGTTTTTCTATACTTAAGAACAGTATGGAAGAGGGGTGGTGAGCCTTGTCACTCATCACGGTTTCTCACTATACTATCGCCGACAAAATATCGATATTTTTTTATCCATGGGGGTTTACAATATGCCAATGGCCCAAATCACATTCTCCGACGAACTCACCGCATATATCGATGAGTGGAAGGAGAAGCCGGGCAGTCTCATCATGATGCTTCACCGCATCCAGGAGGAGTTCGGTTACATTCCCCGCGAGGCGGCGGAGAAGCTTTCCCGTCAGGTGGGCCTCCCCCTCGCGAAGATTTACGGAGTCGTCACCTTTTACCATTTCTTCAAGACCGCGCGGCCGGGAAAGCACAGAATAGCCATCTGTCTTGGAACGGCCTGCTACCTCAAGGGCGCCCAGGACCTTATAGACGAGGCGCGTTCGATTCTCAACATCAAAGGCGACGAGGTGACCGACGACGGGCAGTTCAGCATCGACGAGGTGCGATGCCTCGGCTGCTGCGGCCTGGCGCCTGTTCTCATGATCGGAAACGAGGTTTTCGGCAAGGTCACCAAGGAACAGATGCCCGAAATCATCGCCAAGTTCAGGGACAAGTAGGGAGGGCCCGCGAAAGGAGAGCCCCGCGTGCATTTCACGATCGGGGAGTATGTTCTGGATATTGCGCAGAATGCGATCGAGGCGGGGGCGCGCGAAATTCTCGTCGAGGTGAACGAGAACGCAGATGGCACGAGCGTCGTGGTCGCGGACGACGGATGCGGGATGTCCGATGACGAGAGGGCGCGTGCGGTGGATCCCTTTTTCACCGATGGGAGCAAGCATAAAAACCGCAGGGTCGGACTCGGTATTCCGTTTTTAGTGCAGGCCGTCGAGCAGGCCGGAGGGCGCTGGTCCATCGAGTCGCAAAAAGGCGAGGGTACGAAGGTGAGTTTCACGTTCCCCGCCGCGAGCATCGACAGTCCGCCGATGGGCGATCTGCCCTCGGTCTTTCTCGCCTTGCTCTGTTTCCCGGGCGAGCACGAGCTGCGTATCAGACGCTCGGGACGGCGGGGCGGATATGAGGTTTCGAGAAGAGAATTGGCGGAGGCCGTCGGAGGGCTCGAACTCGGCTCTTCTTTGGCTGCGGTCAAGGATTTTTTGATTTCACAGGAAGAGGAATGACGGGCCTGGTGCCCGCAGTCAGGAAAGGAGATCGGAAACATGGCGAAGATGACCCTCGAGCAGCTTCGTAAGCTCCGCGAGGAAAAGAAGAAGGACCTGTCCCGACGCGAGGTTGAGGGCAAGGAGATACAGGTCATTGTGGGCATGGGCACCTGCGGAATCGCGGCGGGCGCCAAGCAGACCTTCGATGCGATCGTCGCCGAAGTCGCGGCGGCCGGCCTCGGCGATCAAGTCGTTATAAGGCAGACCGGCTGCATGGGTCTCTGTTATGTCGAGCCGACGGTGGAGGTGGTCGTCCCGGGTATGCCGACGGTGATCTACGGAAAGATGACCGAGGGCACGGCGAAGGATCTCGTTAAGATGCACCTGGTCGAGCACAAGCTGCTCGACAATCATATTTTCGACCGGCCCGCGGCCGACATCATGAAGAAGTAAGGCGGAGGGCCACAATGGCATACAAGAACTTCATTTTGGTCTGCGCCGGTACTGCCTGCGAGTCCAGTAAATCGACCGAATTATACGAGGCGCTCCTGCGCGAAGCCGAACTTCAGGGCGTCAAGAACGACGTCCAGGTCGTCAAGACCGGATGTTTCGGATTCTGCGAGAAAGGACCGATCGTCAAAGTCCTGCCGCAGGAATCGTTTTATGTCGAGGTCAAGCCCGAGGATGCGAAAGAAATCATCGCCGAGCAGGTGGTGAAGGGCCGCGAAGTACAGCGGCTCCTGTATAAGAAGGACGCGAAGAGCGCAGACACCGTCAAGATCGAGGACATCGAGTTTTACCAGAAACAGTTCCGCGTCGTTCTTCGAAACTGCGGCGTCATCAATCCCGAGAACATCGACGAATATATCGCGCGCGACGGCTATACCGGACTCGAGCGCGCCCTCTTTAAGATGAAGCCCGACGAGATCATCGAAGAGCTCAAGCTCTCCGGACTCCGGGGCCGCGGCGGAGCGGGCTTCCCGACCTGGCTCAAGTGGGACCTGACGAAGAAAGCTCCCGGCGACGTGAAGTACGTCGTGTGCAACGCAGACGAGGGCGATCCCGGAGCCTACATGAACCGTTCGACCATCGAGGGCGACCCGCATTCGCTCATCGAGGCGATGATCATCTGCGGATACGCCATCGGCGCGAAGCAAGGTTATATTTATATCCGAGCCGAATATCCGCTGGCGATCGAGCGGCTCAAGATAGCCATCAAGCAGGCCAAGGAGTACGGCCTCCTCGGGACCAACATCCTTGGCTCGGGATTCGACTTCGATCTCGAGCTGCGCCTGGGCGCGGGAGCCTTCGTCTGCGGCGAAGAGACCGCGCTCCTGCAGTCGCTCGAAGGAAAGCGCGGCATGCCCATGCCCAAGCCTCCCTTCCCCGCGACCTGCGGCCTTTGGAAGAAGCCCACGGTCATCAACAATGTCGAGACCTTCGTCAACATATCGGCGATCATGGCGAAGGGAGCTGAGTGGTACTCGAAGATCGGAACCGAGAAATCGAGAGGCACCAAGACCTTCGCCCTCACCGGCAAGATCGCCAACTCGGGTCTCGTCGAGGTTCCGATGGGCACGACGCTCCGAGAGATCATCTTCGACGTCGGCGGCGGAATAAAAGGCGGCAAGAAGTTCAAGGGCGTGCAGACCGGAGGCCCCTCGGGCGGAATCATCACCGAAAAGGCGCTCGACGAACCGATCACCTACGAAAGTCTCTCCGCCCTCGGCTCGATGATGGGTTCGGGCGGCATGATCGTCATGGACGAGGACGATTGCGTCGTCGATATCGCGAAGTTCTACATGGCCTTCTGCGTCGACGAGTCCTGCGGCAAGTGCGCGCCCTGCCGCATCGGCACCAGTCAGATGTACGACATCCTCGACAAGATATCCAAGGGAGCCGGGACCGAGGAGGATCTCGATAAGCTCGAGAAGATCGGAAAGGCGATGACCAAGGCCTCCCTGTGCATGCTGGGCGGCTCGGCGGCAAACCCCACGCTTTCCACGCTCAGGCACTTCAGGGACGAGTACCTCGAGCACGTGCGGGACCATAAGTGCCGCGCGGGCAAGTGCAAGGACCTCGTCGTCTATTCGATAGACGCATCGAAGTGCATCGGCTGCGGCATCTGCGCCCGCAAGTGCCCGGTGCCCTGTATCTCCGGCGAGAAGAAGCAGCCGCACGTGATCGACGCTTCGAAGTGCGTAAAGTGCGGCGAGTGCTACAAGGCCTGCAAGTTCGGCGCGGTCGTAAAGAGCTAAGGAGAACGAGAGCGATATGATCAACGCGAAAATAAACGGTATTCCGGTCCAAGTGGCCGAAGGAACCACCATACTCGACGCCGCGCGCAAGGTCGAGGTAAAAATTCCCTCGCTTTGCGTGAACGACGACCTCGAGCCCTGGGCCGCCTGCGGCATCTGCGTGGTCAAGAACAGCAAGAGCCCCAAGCTGATCCGCGCCTGCTGCACCCCCATCGAAGAGGGCATGGATATCATCACCAACGACGCCGACCTGGTCGCGACCAGAAAGACGGTCATCGAGCTTATTCTCTCGACGCATCCGGACGACTGCCTCGCCTGTCCGCGCAACCAGGAGTGTGAGCTCCAGCGCCTGGCTGCGGAATTCGGCGTCCGCGAACAGCCCTTCCCCAAGAAACTGCGCGATCTGCCCTGCGATACGTCCACGGGATCGCTCATCCTCAACCCCGAGAAGTGCGTGCGCTGCGGACGCTGCGTGAAAGTCTGCCAGGAGATGCAGAACGTCTGGGCCATCGAGTTCCTCGGGCGCGGCGAGAAGACGCGCATCGCTCCCGCCGCCGACGTCAAGCTCGGCGAGAGCCCCTGCATCAAATGCGGCCAGTGCTCGGCACACTGCCCCGTCGGCGCGATCTACGAGAACGACCAGACGAAGGAAGTCTGGGACGCACTTCTCAAGACCGGCGACGACGCGAAGACCTGCATCGTTCAGATCGCCCCCGCCGTCCGCGTCGCATTGGGCGAGGCCTTCGGCTGCAAGCCGGGGACCAATCTCACCAAGAAAATCTACACCGCCCTGCGGCGATTGGGCTTCGACGTGATCTTCGACACGAACTTCGCGGCAGACCTCACCATCATGGAAGAGGGCACCGAGTTCGTGAAGCGCTTCACGAACATGGCCACTGGCAAGGAAGGCCCCCTGCCCCTTATTACAAGCTGCTGCCCGGCCTGGGTCGACTATCTCGAGAAGTATTACGGCGATATGATCCCGAACTTCTCGACCGCCAAGTCGCCACAGCAGATGATGGGCGCGATGATAAAAACCTATTACGCCCAGAAGGCAGGTATCGATCCGGCGAAAATCTACTCGGTCTCGATCATGCCCTGCACCGCGAAGAAATTCGAGAACCACCGCGACAAGACCATGTACTCATCCGGCCAGCAGGACGTCGACGTTACCCTGACCACGCGCGAGCTCGCGCGCATGATCAAGCAGGCGGGCATCGATCTCCTCAATCTGCCCGATTCCGAGCCCGACAGTCCCCTCGGACCCAACACCGGCGCGGGCGTCATTTTCGGCGCGACGGGCGGCGTCATGGAGGCCGCCCTCCGTACGGCTTATACGCTCATCACCGACGAAGAGCTGAAGGACGTCACCTTCACCGGCGTGCGCGGCTTGTCCGGAATCAAAGAGGCGCGCATCGACATAAAGGGCACCGAAGTTCGCGTGGCTGTCGCCCACCAGATGGGGAACGTCGCCGCGGTCCTCGAACGCGTCAAGAAAGCCAAGGCCGAGGGCAAGGAGACGCCCTGGCACTTCATCGAAGTCATGGCCTGCCGCGGCGGCTGCATCGGCGGCGGCGGCCAGCCCTACGGCTGCACCGACGAAGTGCGCACCGCCCGCATACGCGGCATCTACGACGCCGACGAGCAGTCGACCTATCGTTGCTCGCATCACAATCCTTATATCAAACAGGTGTACGCCGAGTTCCTCGAAAAGCCCGGTTCGCACAAGGCCCACGAGTTGTTACATACGCATTACGAGTCAAAACCGCTGTATTTGAAGTAACACCCGCGCCGACCGAGCCGCGATAGACGACGACGGCGCAAACTCCGAGGACCGTCCCGAAAGGGACGGTCTTTTATTTAATCTGTAGTTTTATTGGTAATCTTCTCTCTAATTACATCAGGTACTTGTTAATGAGAATGTAACTTATAACGGTGATGCTATTAAACATGGAAACTATTAAAAAAAAATTAAGTATTCAGTATAGAAAAATGATGAAGTAGTGAAAAAAAGAGGCCGCCTTCAGGCGGCCTCTTACCCGTTTAGTATACAAATTAGAACTTGTAGCCGACGGCTACGCCGATATCTATCCTGCTGTCAAAGGCAGATGCATTTAAACCTGAATCCTCAGCTGAATCGATCATGTCTTGTTCTAATTTCGAAATGAACTTGAGGCCGAAAAGGACCTCGGGCCGTATATAGAGAGACTTGGCGAGAGTAATGTCGGCGCCAATACCAACTTTAAGCCAGAATTGATTTAAGAAATTTTTATAATCGTCGGACATCGATGCTTTGAGATCGCTGCCGTCTTCATCCTTCATGGTCAGGTTTATTTCATATTCGAAACCGGCAAGTGGGAATATCTCGATTCCGCTTACGGCGAAGGGGTATTTGCCGAGGGCGCCGATGACGAGCCATGTCCCGGTATAATCATTAGTAACAGATGTATCAGGCATTCCGAGGCCGTCCGAGTATGTAGTAGACTGTTTAAGGCCTCCAACAAGCATCGCGAGGCCGAAATTTGCTTCGACATATTTGGCGTCGACAAATGCCTTGATGGTAAGGGTGTTTGCATTCATTGTTTGCTTTACCCATTCATCAGACATCTCCACTTTAATCGACATAGGAGTTCCAAACATAAAGCTTGCTCCACCTCCGGCCGATAATTGTATTTGGCCGAAAGCAGTCAACGTGAATGCGAAGAGAGCTGTGATCAAGAATAGTTTTTTCATAGTACCTCCTTTTAGCCTGTGTCAGTTATGACATAGGTTTTAAGTATTTTTTGAGATTTTGGCATGTTTCACTTGACAAGTCAAGAAAAAATACGCCTCTATTCGGACATGGGGTCGTTAAAGCTGTTTTACCCGAAGGATAAGTAAGAAAAGCATGTAAAAAGGCCCTGGAGTAAAAAAGAGTAGAAAGCGTAATTGCAGCTTGCAAGGATGAAAAGACTATCACTAGGCCTGCGAAACAATGCGTCGTTGGTTTCAAAGAATTGGAACATGGCTTACAAACGTCATTGAAGGTTTTGATAAAAGAGTTCTACCGCAGGTAAATCATAACTAATTATATGAAAAGTAATAAAAGCAAATGAGTGTTGTTGCTCAATCGGCTAATAATTAGTAGCCACTGAAGCCCGATTTTTGAGAGGTAGTCGAGAACAGGGTGTGTTTCGATTCTCCTATTCAGCCATGCGCAACAATGCTGTTATTTTTCCATGTTTTAATGTAGGTACCAAACAAGTGCTTGATTAAGCCCCATGCGCCCGTTCGATGCTCGCCAGATCGAGCCTTTTGAGCTTTGATCGGAAATTTGTGGCATCGTCCGCCAGAATAGAGTCGAGATAGGCCATTTGACGTTCTATCGCTTCGCGGTAGAGGTCCCGGTCGATACCGTAGCGCGCCGCGAAGTGCTCGCGCGAGCGGCCGGATACTCTGCCCAAGGGGCCGTCGAGACGTGCCTTGGTGGCTTCGTAGAAGCCGGCGGTTTTTTTCAGGATGTCGAAGGCGCTATTGTAACCCTCGATGCCGGCTTCGCGGAACTCGTAGTAAAGGAAGAGGAGCTTTTCGATATAGGCCCGATCGGACATCTGGCCTAAAAGGTCTGCCGCGGCGAGTATTTCGATTCCCTGGCGTTCGTCGTCGCGGCGGCACTCCAGTTCGAGATCTGTAATCGGACGCGAGAGGTCGGTGCCGAGGATCATGCGGCCGACACGGGCAGCCTGCTCGGGCCCGAGACCGAAGGTGCCGGCTTCGCGGAGGGCGAAGGCCGCCGAACGGTCTACATGCACTTTTGTGTACTGAGCCCCCGAGCCGGCGATGTCTCCGTCTTCCTTTATATATCCGGAGTCGTGAAGAAGCGCCGCGATAAGAACATCGACGGCGACCCGGGAATCGATAGCCATGCCGGCGAGGGCGCATCCGTCGAGAAGTCGGGATGCCGCAGCGAAAACCGAAACGGTATGGGCGTGGTTGTGGTATTCGACGGCGCAGGCCTGGTAACCCGGGAAGCGGCCGTCGAAGAGGCGCTTCGTAAGCACAAAGGCTCGTTCGATCAATCGTAGGTCGGAATCGGGGTAGGAATCGCGTAGAAATCTCTTCGCGTCTTTCAACACCGCCTGGGGTTTTGAGGGATCGACGAGGAGCGAAACCTGTGGTTCGGCCGCGACAGACGTTCGCATCGTTTTCCTTCGGCGCCCGGCCTAAAAGCTTTTTTAGGTTGGGTATAGCGCTGGAAGTAAAGTATAGCGCAGTTTTTCTGCCGTCAAAGGTGTAAACGATTTTCTTAAACATTTGGAGATTGAGGTTGAAAATGATGTTTTTAACATTCAGGAGGGCGGCGGAGACGCTTTGATTCCGACCGAAGATGCTTTGACGTAAGCCTCCGCTCTTTCGAAGCGGAGCTTGGGAAGGTCGGTTTACGCCGTTTCGGTAATCTCGCCGCGGCCGTGATGAGCGCTGTAAGCCGTGCGATCGCCGCTTCGCGGTTGCGCGCTTGATCTCGTTCCTCGTCCGCTTGAATGACAAGTTCTCCTTCCTTTGTCAATTTCCCGGAGAGCCGAATTCGCACATGTTCAGCCTCTGCGACCGAGAGGCCCTCGACCTCGTCCAGTCTGATGCGGGCGATCACTTTTGAATTGACTTTGTTGACATTCTGGCCTCCCGGTCCTCCTGAGCGGGCGAAATCGATGTCGACCTTGGTGCGGATAGAATTGCAAAGAATGTCGAGGTTCATGGATCGATCTCCGGAAAACGTGTGACTATCTCGATCGAGGAATCAGGACCGATGCCGAATCCGCCGCCTTGTCTCGGTTCGACGCCGCGGAGTCGAACATAGTCGCCGCGCTTGAGCGAGAAGAACCCCGCATCGTCAACTTCAGATGATTTCTTCGACGCGGAGACTGTAAGAAGCGAGCCGTTCGAACACAAAATGTATCTGATTCTTCCCGCTTTGTTGAGCATGGGATCCGAGATGACGCGCCCTTCGATCGTCGAGCCTGTCGCTTGGGTCAGTATGTCGGTACCAGTTTTTTGTTTTTTCATTTCTTTTGCTTCAACTACGGATTCGCCGTGGAATGCGAAATACGAAAATTTCACCGAGTTCCGGTCGAGGCCGGCGGCCGCTGCGAGCGACGCGACCGGTTCGGGCGGCGCCCACGCCGCTTCTACGTGGCAGCTGCGCTCGGGCCCGGAGGCGAGGACCGGACAAGGGTAATTCCCGGAGCCTGCGCGCGGGCAGGGGTTAAGTATTTTATAACCTTGTTGGACCATCGCGTCGCGCACCGTTATGAGTTCCCGGCTCGTCTCGAGAAGCGCGGGTTCGAAGGCGAGTACAATGCCTGAGGGTGATAAAAGAGAAGCCGCGTGTTCGAGCAGTTTTTGGCGATGCTCGATTCGATCATGAAGCCTGTGCCGTATCTCGTTCAAACAATGTCCGAAGATGATGAGATCATAGGTGCCGGAAAAGCTCGAAAGACAATCGTCTGATTCAAGATCGATCGGGCGGGTGTTGAGGGTGAACGCTGTAGGTCTTAATAGATTTCGCGCCGTTTCCAGGGCCTGATCGCTTGCGTCGGCGAGGTCGATTTTAACTGCTCCTCTATCGATAGCCGCGGCCGACGCAGGCCCGGGGCCCGATCCGATATCGAGAATGCGCTTCGGATGTATGTCGAGCTCGGTCATGGCGAGCGAGGCTTCAAGGTACGAGACCGGCCAATAATAAAGCAGGTATGCGCCTATGAGCGCCGGGTCGTCCATATACGACGACCCCGCAAGGCGCCGTTCTCCTGTCAGGCCGCGCTGTAGCCGAAATAATGCCGAACCGACAGCATCGAGTTCCCGAGGAGAGAGCGCCGTATCGCCGCGGGGTCTCCGTGCACTGTACCGCCCCGAGGCCGCGGTGACGGTCTCTCTCCAGACCGATATGAGCCGCGGTATCCACTTTGCTAGATCGGCTCCGATGTTCGACTCTGCGCAGGGATCACGCATGTCAGGCCGCTCGCGGCGCCGGTGTCGAAGGCTCGGGTTCGCCGCCGTTCGGGTCGTCGTCCGATTCGAGTTCCACGAGGCGCTTCCGCAAGAGAAGGCGCCGCAACGCGGACGGAATCGCCTCAGTAAGCGGCGAGCGTTTTCCCGCCTCGTTTGGACCGAGAGCGAGAACCTCGGCGGTGAAGTCCGCCATTACGGGAAGTCTCGTTCCGAATTCTTTCTGTATTTCTGCACCGGACCAGGATCGGCCGCTCGTGCGAGAGGGCATTTCTTTGCAGAGCGAGAAGGCCTCGCGTCCTTCTTTGTCCTTAATTGCGGAAAAGCCGAATAGTCTGCAAATGAGTGGACGTGCCGGATACACGCTGCAGTGGCCGCCTTTTCTATCAGATTCGTAGAAGGGGCAGGGAGGAAGGGCGCCGATGCGGCTCCATGCGGCCAATCCTTCAGCCCGCGCGGGATCTGTTCGTAAAAGCCAGGCTGCGAGATAGTCGGCTTCGAGAGGAAGAATGTCCGGTATAAATGATTCGCAGCAGGAGCCGCATCCTTCGGGACAACGAAGCGGCGGCCCATAGTGAGCTATTGTTAAGGCGCATTCTCTTTGGATGGAATCTATCTTCGCGTAAATAGCGCCGAGTTCTGCAAGTTCACGCGTAACCGCGGCCTCGCTTTGGGGGTTTATTGTCCTAGTCATACCGATCGTGGACAAGTGTGCTGTTTCTTCGAACCTTTATCAATTACCCCGTATGAGATGGCTTGACGGCCCATTCTCTGCGGGATACCGTAATAGTCCGCCCGGCGAGCCGCTGCAAGACATCAAAGCGGCCTGTCCCTGCGTTACGTCTGTTTGTTCGGCGAAAAAGCCTCCGGCTCTTTCCGCGCAGTTCAAGGAGAACACATGAAGTTTCTACGGACTCTTATCGTCGCGACGGTTGTTGCCGCCGTGTTTTTTTCCTGCGCGTCATCGCCGTCTAAGAGCGCCAAGGCCGAGCCCGGCGCGACCGCAGCGGCTCAGAACGGCATAGTCGATCTAAAACCATTCGAGGCTGCGAGCAAGCAGTGCAAGCAGGTTCTCGAAAAATCTGTTGCGCTTGCATCGAACGGCAAATGGAAATCGGCCGTCGCGCTACTCGACGATTACGACAAGGAAGCGGCCGATCCTTTTATTCTTGCGTTGAAGACGAAGCTTCTTTTGGCCGGAGCGGTGGCCAGTGACGCGCTTCTGTCGTTCGCGGTCGTCGATCTCGAGCCGGGACAGGACATCGAAGAACTGAGAGCATCCGCCGAGGATTATGAGTTGATCCCCTTCGATCCCGCCGCGCTGGCCGATGCGCAGGCCGCGAAAGGCGTCAAGATCCCCCCGATTCTTTCGATCACCCTCGGGGACTATTATTACGACGTCCTCGTCAACTGTCAGGACTCCTGGGATATCTCCCCGTATGAGATAGCGTCGATGGGCGCGATGCGCTATCGAGACGCATTCGACGGCGGGCTCTTTATACTCGACAGTCTCAAAAAGCAATCGGAGCTGTACTCGGGGCTCGAGATGTACGAGCAGGTCGAGCCTATTTATAAAAAAATAATAGAGCTCGAGCCCGACAATCCCGGTACGCACTACGGTTACGCGATATCCCTGCAGAAGCGCGATAAGATACCCGAGATGCTCGACGAGCTCGATCTGGCCATCAAGGCCTATGGGGACAGTCAGGACAAGGCCGGCGTCATAGCGCTCGCCGCCATCACCGCGAGCGACGAGGGGGACTCGGCGCGTTCGGAAGCCTACCTCGCCGCCTCGGACAAGTCCTTCGCCGGTACCTCGCTCGCGGGCATGCTCAGGCACTATGTCGCGGTCAACACAGGAAAGTACGATATCGCCGCAAGCACCGCAGGCAAGCTTGTCGACGAATACGGCACCGACCTCAATGTCGTTCGTGATGTCGTCGTCATCTGGTTCCAAAGCGGGAGCACGGATACCCTCAGGGCTTTTTTGGAGAAGAAAATCGCAGACGGCGGAAAAAACCTGACTGTAGCCAATCTCGAGTTCCTTCTCGCCGTTCTTATCATGCAAAACGAGATGACCGACAAGGACAGAGCTGCCGCCACTGCTGCGCTCGACGACGCCGAGAAGCGGATGGCGACGGAGCTTCCTCCCGACGATCAAGTTTTTACTTCAATCAAGAGCGTGCGAAATGAATTGACCCCGCCCGCTTCCGACAAGGGCGCCGAGAAGAAATAAACTCCGTCACTAAGGGCGTATTGTGGAGGTTGCACGATGAGGTTGATCATACGACCTGATTATGAAGCGGTATCGAAGTGGACTGCCAATCATATCGCGCGACGCCTCATAGAGCATCAAGGGCGATCTTCAAAGCCCTTCGTCCTGGGCCTGCCAACGGGATCGTCTCCGCTCGGAACATACAGGGAATTGGCCGCTCTCAACGCGGCCGGAAAGATTTCATTCAAAAACGTGATCACGTTCAATATGGATGAATATGTCGGGCTCCCGGAAAATCATCCGGAAAGTTATCACAGTTTCATGTGGAACAATTTCTTCTCAAAAATCGATATCAAACGCGAGAACGTAAACATATTGAACGGTAACGCCGCCGACCTCGAGAAGGAGTGCGAAGCCTACGAAGAGCGGATAAAGGCGGTCGGCGGCGTCGATCTCTTTTTGGGAGGAGTGGGTGCCGACGGGCACATAGCGTTCAACGAGCCGGGCTCGTCGCTCTCGTCACGGACAAGGGTAAAGACGCTGACACGGGATACCCGCGCCATGAATGCGCGGTTTTTCGACGGCGATCCGTCCAAGGTTCCGGCGACGGCGTTGACGGTCGGTGTCGGTACGGTCATGGACGCCCGCGAGGTTGTCATCATCGTCTCCGGAATGAACAAGGCGAGGGCCCTTCGGCATGCGATCGAGGAAGGCCTCAGTCACATGTGGACATTGAGCTGTCTTCAGACCCATCCTAAAGGCGTGATCGTGTGCGATGAAGACGCTACAATGGAGCTGAGAGTCGGCACGGTCCGATATTTCAACGATATTGAGGCCAGGAACTTCGAAAACGCCCTGTAAGGTTTTTTTATCATGAGAATCAAAGCCGCCGGACCCGATGAGCTTATGGCCTTGAAGGCCGATGCAGATCCGGCCCTCGCCTCCTACTTCCGGCTCATGCGCCTCAAGCGTCTGTACCGCCAGGGCTGGTTAAAGCGCGGGCTGCCGGAGGCCTTATGCGAATCGGTCGCCGAACACGCTTTCGGGACCGCACTCCTCGTTCTGTTGATCGCAGGGCCTTCGGGATCTGCCGGGAATCTTGGGATCATCGATACGGAAAGGGCCGCCTTGCTTGCGCTTGTGCACGAACTGGGCGAGTCCTACGCCGGCGACATCACGCCGGTCGACGGAGTGAGCCGCGAGGAAAAGCGCAGGGTGGAGCGTCAGGCGATCGACCGGGCCCTCGAGGGCCATCCCGACCGCGAGTGGTTCATCTCGCTCTGGGAGGAGTTCGAAGACTGCGTCACGCCCGAGGCCCGCTTTGTCCGGCAGCTGGACAGGCTCGAGATGGGTCTGCAGGCCGCGCTGCAGGATGCCGAGGGCCATGGCGGCATGGACGAGTTCTTCGAGAGCGCCCGCGGTACGGTCGTCGAGCCCCGCCTGCGGGCCATGCTCGAGGAGGCGATCGCTGCGGCGAAGGCGGAGGAGGCCTGAAGGCCTCCTCATCCGCCCGCTAAGAATCGGCGATCAACCTGATAAAGCGGCGCTTGCCCGCCTTAATCCTCAGTTCGGCTCCGGGCCTGAGTTCGATCCTCTGTTCGGGACTCGCGACGACGGAACCGTCTACGCTGAAGGCTCCCGCGGTGATGAGGCGTCTCAGCTCGGAGCGGGATTGTCCCGGGACCGCAATGGCCAAAAGGTCGAGGGCGCGCCATTCGCCCGGCGCCGTGCGGGTTGCCGGCGCGTCTTCGGGGAATTCCCGGCGCGAGAAAGTCGCCTCGAACCAATCGCGGATCGATGCATCGGGCAGACTCATGACCTTGCCGAACATGGTTCTCGCGTCGTCGTCGATCGCGACGAAATTGCCGAGAGTCTTCGACTGCTTGTGGACGCCGTCGAGCCCGGGTGTGATCCTCGTCGTGATGATGACTTGGGGCCGCCGGCCGGCGCGCTCCTGAAAGAGCCGGCCCATCGACTCGGTAAAGAGCTGATCCGAGCCGACGATGGTCAGGTCCGATTCCAGAACCACCGAGTCCCAAACCTGGAGGATGGGGTAAAGCATTTAGTCCATGCGAATCTCGCCGCCCGCATCCATGCGGGCGCGGAACATGTCACGCGACAGGAGCCTGCCCGCGGTGACTCCTCCCGCCAACCCGAGAAAATCGCCTAACGCGAAAGGCTCCCACCATTCCGAGTTGCGGCGCACCTCGAAGCGTTGCGGATCGTCGGTTATGAGGACCCGTCCGACTTGGCGGATAAAGGAATCGGCGTCGCGCTCGATGGCCTCTCGGCTCGGGGGGACGCGGGCGCCCATCCTTCCCGTCGGATCGCCCAACCTCGTCGTGAAATCGCCGATGAGGAATTGCACGAGGTGGCCCCGCTCCTGCATTTCCCGCATCATCCACAAATTCACCGCGTGTCCTATGTGAAGGAAGGGCGCGGTCGGGTCCGCGCCGAACTTGATCTTGAGCTTCCTTCCCGAAGCGAGCAGCTCGCGGAATTCCGCGAGGCTCAGGATCTCGTCGGTTGTCCTCGCGAATGTCTCGATCAGTCCTTTGTTGTGTACCCCATTTGATGCCTCCTCGATGTGTTCCCGACCGGCGATCGTCGGCCGAGCCGCGTAAAAAAATAAGAGCCCCCGGAACGGGGGCTCTTGATTTGCGGCGACTGAGCGCCTATGCCCGATCCGGGGTTGGAGGAGAGGAAGAATAATAGTATCCGGTCAGGCTGCGTATGGCTTCAGATTATCTACAAAGCGAGACTACATCAAACGGGCGACGTGGCTGTGGAACAAAGGGTACGCACGTGGGGCAATCATAGTCGCTTACAATCGAATTGATGAGCTGTCCGGCGGGGATAATGCGCCCTCCCCGCTACACCCGTTTATGTTTCCATTTACCCTTGCGGTAATAGATGTAGATGATACAGGCCTCGACAAGATCGGATACGAAGAAGCTCAGCCATACCCCGATGATGCCCATCGTAAGGCCTATGAGTGGAAGGATATAGGTCGCCAGGACCAGGAAAGGCAGCTGGGCTCCCCATCTTCCCGCCAAAGAAGACACCAGGAGAGGCATATTGTAGCCCGAGCCGAAAAAGGCGCAACCGAGCGCGAGTGCGAAGCTCGCGATTATAAAGGACGAGCCCAAGATACGGACCATGGGTATGCCTGCGGCGATTGTTTCGGGCGAGTCCACGAAAATGCGAAGTAGTGTCTCGGGGAAGATCATGCCCAAGCCCATGACGAGCGCCACCGATCCTCCTCCGAAGAGCGAGGCTGCCCTGGCGGTTTTTTCGGCGCGTTCGACGTTCTCGGCGCCGAGATTCTGCCCCACGATAGTGCCGCCTCCTGATATGAAACCGAAAAGCGGCATGAAGACCAGGCCGCCTAGTCTGTTGCCGATGCCGAGCGCGGCAATGGCGGCTGTCCCGTAGAGCGCAACGAATTTCGTGGTTACGAGCCCGGCAAGCTGGCGCGCGAGCATCTCGGCGCCCGAAGGCAGGCCGATTGTAAGGAGCTTCCGGTCGATGGCAGGATCCAGCCTGAAGAGCCCCCCGAGGCTCACGCGCAATCCACGCTTGCCGCTTGCGATGAGTCCGAAGCCGACCGCGAATGAAATGCAGATGCAGATAACGGTCGCGAGCGCGGCTCCGTAGACGCCGAGGTTCATGCCGTGCAATCCGAGGATGGGTACCTTCTCGAACATCATGATCGGTGTCAGGACTGCGTTGACGAGCGACGATACGAGCATGATCCACATCTGACTCGCCGGATGGCCCGAACAGCGCAGGGCCGTGAAACAACTGTAGGTCATGAAAAAAACCGGAAGAAAAAAGGTGCGAATCCGACCGTATTCGAGACCGTAGGCGACAACCTCCGGGTCCTTCGAGAAAATTTTTAAAGCGGGTTCCAGTCCGATGTACAAAAGCAGCGCTGCGATCGAGGCCATGAAGGCCTTGAAGACGATGGTCTGCTCGACGACCCTGTTCGTCCTCTCCCTGTCGCCCGCTCCGACGCTCTGTGTAATGAGAGCGACCGAGGAGTTGCCGATGATCTCGTTCAAGACCTCGACGAGCCAGAATATCGAGGAAAAGAGTGTGACCCCGGCCACGGCCTTGCCCGAGACGCGGCCGATCCATATCAGGTCGACGACATCGTAGAGCGTCTGACCGAGCATGCCGAGCATGCTCGGCACGGACATCGCCAGGAGGTTGGCGGATACACTCCCCTTGGTCAGGTCGCGCTGCATTCCGTTGGTATATGACGGAGCGACGAGGAAGGTCAACGCGGTGGCATGATGGGGGCCGGACAGGATTTCTCGGGTGTCGATGTATAATACCTTCCGGTTTCATGAGCGAGATGCGTAAATCTCGTTTTTCCGATGCACGGGGTTGTTTACCGTCGACCACGAACGCTGTATTCTATGAGCCATGAGCGATTGCATTTTTTGTAAAATAATCGAAGGTTCTATTCCTTCGAAGAAGCTGTTCGAGGACGCCGAAGTCCTCGCGTTCTGGGACATCGATCCTAAGGCGCCGGTGCATTTTCTCGTCATCCCCAAGCGGCATATCGCGAATGTAATGGAACTGGGGCCCGACGACGATACGCTCATGGGCAGACTCATGCGTCGCGCTCAGGAGCTGGCACGCGCGCAAGGCCTCGGCGAAAAGGGAGCGCGCTTCGTCGTCAACTGCAAGTCTGACGGCGGTCAGACCGTCGATCATCTGCACATACATGTCCTCGGCGGTCGGGCGATGCACTGGCCCCCGGGATAAGAGGGCCTTTGTGCCGCACGCGCGGCGCGCGCCGCCGTACACCTGTCTACACTCTTATATGCTTTTCCTGCTATGATCTCCGCATGGCAAGCACTGTCGACGACAAGAAAATCATCTATACGATGTACAGGGTGTCCAAGAAGCACGGGACCAAGCAGGTGCTCAAGGACATAAGCCTCTCGTACTATTACGGAGCCAAGATCGGCGTTATCGGTTTGAACGGCTCGGGAAAATCGAGCCTGCTCAAAATACTCGCAGGCGTCGATACTGAGTTTTTAGGCGAAACTTCTATATCTCCCGGCTACACGATCGGACTTCTCGAACAGGAGCCCTACCTCGAGCCGGGCAAGACCGTAAAAGAAATCGTTAGCGAGGGTGTTCAGGAAATCGTCGACCTTTTAGCCGAGTTCGACAGGGTCAACGAAGCCTTCGGCGATCCCGAGGCGGACTTCGACAAACTGGCGGCCAAGCAGGCGAAACTGCAAGAAAAGATTGACGAACTCGACGCGTGGAATCTGGATGCGCGGCTTGATCTTGCCATGGACGCCCTGCGCTGTCCGCCCGCCGACAAGGTCGTAGACAACCTGTCGGGGGGCGAGCGGCGCCGTGTCGCCCTGTGCCGTCTTCTGTTGAAGAAGCCCGATATTCTTTTACTCGACGAGCCCACGAACCATCTCGATGCGGAGACGGTCGCCTGGCTCGAGAAGCATCTTCAACAGTACGCGGGAACGGTCATCGCGGTCACGCACGACCGATACTTCCTGGACAATGTCGCGGGCTGGATCCTTGAACTGGACCGCGGCGAGGGCATCCCCTGGAAGGGCAACTACTCGAGCTGGCTCGATCAAAAGGCAAAGCAGCTCGAGATGGAGGAAAAAGGGGAATCCGCCCGCGCGAAGCAGCTCGAGCGGGAGCTCGAATGGGTTTCGATGAGCCCGAAGGGCCGGCATGCGAAGTCGAAGGCCCGTATCGAGCGTTATGAAAAACTCGCAAACGAGGAAGGCAAGGAGAAAGTCAGGGAGTCCAGACTCTTTTTCCCCGTCGGTCCGCGTCTTGGCAATGTGGTCATCAAGGCCGAGGGAATTGCCAAGGCCTACGACGACAAACTTTTATATGAGAATCTCTCCTTCGAGGTGCCGCCGGGCGCCGTCGTCGGGCTTATCGGCCCCAACGGCGCCGGAAAGACGACGCTGCTTAGGATGCTCACAGGACAGGAGAAACCCGACAGGGGGACGATAAAACTGGGCGAAACCGTCAGGCTCGGATATGCCGATCAGATGCGTTCTAAGCTCGATCCCGAAAAATCGGTGTGGGAGCAAATCTCCGGGGGCTTGGACATCATTAAGCTCGGAAAGCGCGAGGTCCCCAGCCGGGCCTACTGCTCGTGGTTCAACTTCTCCGGCACGGACCAGTCGAAGAAAGTCGGCGTCCTTTCCGGCGGCGAGCGCAACAGGCTCAACATGGCCATGATGGTGCTGGAATGCCCGAACGTCCTGCTCCTCGACGAGCCCACGAACGACCTCGACGTGAATACGATGCGCGCGCTCGAGGAGGCGCTCGACGAGTTCGCCGGCGCTGCACTGGTCGTCAGCCATGACCGCTGGTTTCTGGACCGGGTCTGTACGCACATCCTCGCCTTCGAGGGCAACAGCGAGGTTGTGTGGTACGACGGCAATTATACCGAATACGCCGAATGGCGCCGCACTCAGCTGGGGGCCGAGGCGGACAGGCCGCATAGAATAGTATACAGGAAACTGGAGCGATAAGACTTTCCCATTCGCAGAAATCATGGGATACTTTCCTTGGGCGTCATTCGATTTCCCGTGGAGGCCGTATGCTGGAGATACGACGACGGAAATTTGAAGGTATCGATCCTAAGTCTTGGGAGCATCCTGCGGACACGGCGGCCTTGAGCGCGGTCAGGCAGCTTAAGGGCATCGATGAGGTCATCAAGGCCATTTTGTCTCTCACATCAGAAAAAGCGCTCAAACTGATGGTGCTGGCGTCGAATGTAAAAGTAACCGAAAAACAATATCCCCGGATCAACAGAATCGTCGACGATATCGTCGAGACCTTTGACTGGCCTTACAAACCCGCGGTTTTTCTCACCCAAAACCCCTATTTGAACGCAGGCGTCCTTGGAGTCGAAGAGCCTTTCATCATCATAAATAGTTCAGTTTTAAAGGAGTTCAACGACAAAGAATTGACGGCGATCGTCGCTCATGAGATGGGTCATATCATGAGCGGACATTCGCTGTACAAGACGATTATGTGGCTTTTGACCAATGTCTCGTTACGGCTTCTGCCGATCCCGGAAATAATTATTTTCGCCGTGGTCGCCGCGCTGCAGGAGTGGAACCGGAAGAGCGAGCTCTCGGCGGACAGAGTCGAGCTGCTTGCGCTTCAGGAAGAAACAACAAGTTATAATATTCTTATGAAAATGTCCGGCGCCGAAGACTTGAGCCAGGTGAATCTGAACGAATTCTTCCTCCAGGCGCAGGAGTACGAGAATCAGAAGTCGGTGGTCGACAGTATTCACAAAATTCTCAACCAAGTCTGGCTCTCGCATCCCTATCCCGTGATCCGGCTGCAGGAATTGAAGACCTGGGCCTCGTCCGGCCAGTATCAAAGCATTCTCGACGGCAATTACCTCCGAAGGGACTTCCACCAGTCTACGGTCGAAGAGGACGTCAAGGCGGGCTACGAGTACTACAAAGAGAGTTTCGAGAAGACCGAAGACCCCGTTTTGAAGTTCGTGGGCGCCTTGGGCTCGGAACTGGGCAAGGCGACGGGCGAAATAGCAAAAGGAATCGAAAAAACGGCCAACGAGCTTAAGGAACGATTAAAGGGTACGTTCAAGCAGGACGAGGAGTGAGCTGCGCGGCTTATGCATACTTTCATGGACGCCGATGCTTGTATCGACACGCCCTACCCTTTTTGATGAGTTTTGATCGATCAAATCGGGTACATAAAAACTTGCTAAGGCGCGAATGTCCGAGTAGTATAGAAAAATGATCGAGACCGGAAAAAGGCTCCCTAAAACCTCGTTTTTAGGGTTCTTCTGCAGTCGGTACGGCGGGCAATCACTACAGACGGTGAAAAAAAGTCGCACCCTCGCCGGATGCGCCATCGGTTTCGGAGTCATCTCGATCGGCGCATCCGCGCTCATGGCCCTGACAAAAGCTCCTATAGCCGCCGGAGTGTTCGCCCTTGTGGCGCTTCTCTGCGCTTTAGTGCTGTGTCTGCTTCGTTTGGGCAGATACCGCCTGGCCTCCTCGATCTTCCTCTATAGCATTTTTGCCGCCATGTTTATCGCGATCAAATTCGACGCGTATGTCGATGTCTACGAAAGCTACGTTTTCGGTACGTTGAGCTGTTTTCTTCTTGTTGCTGTAACGCTCGTAGCCGACCGGGCCTCGCAGGCGATCGGCATCGGCGTCCTCAGCCTTGCGGCGATTCAGGTCTTGTATTGGGTCGATGCGTTCCCTAAAGACAGGGGAACCGTTACGACATTGGCAATCCAGAATCTTTCCGTCTCCTCCATCATGGTTGCGGTCGGCGCCGTAGTCGCGGCCTATGTTGTGAATCTTACGAGAAATCTCATACGCGAGGTTGAGAGCGAGGCGGAGACTGCGCGCCAGAATTACGAAGACTTGAATGTCGAAATGGGCAAAGCCCAGTCGTCTTCACAACGGATCGGCGAGTCTTTATCGGCGAGCGTCGCAAGAACGGCCGGTTCCATCGAATCGCTCAGGACCAAGGTCGAGGGCATATCCCGTGTCATGGACGAACTCGACCACGCCCTCGAACAATCCGGCGAGGCGAATAAAAAAACCGAGACCTCTCATGAGGAGGTCAAGAAAGCTTTGACTGCCTATTCCGAACAGGTCGCTAGGGCTTCTGCCGCTATCGAGCAAATGGCGGCCGCCGCGAATTCGCTCGCCGCACAGGCTGCAAGCAAACAGGAAGCGGTTCGCGAGCTTGTAAAAACTTCGACATCAGGGCAGGAAGTCATCGTTTCGATGGGCGAGTCTATGAGCCAGATTCAGGAAGCATCGCGCCGTGTCGGAGAATTGTCTGCTATAATCAGCGATGTCGCAGAGCGAACGAATCTTTTAGGTATGAACGCATCGATCGAAGCCGCTCATGCAGGCGCGGCCGGACGCGGCTTCGCCGTCGTCGCGAGCGAGATTCGTAAACTGTCTGTGGAGACGGCAAAGAGCGCGGGAGTCATCGCGGAAACACTTAAGGCGACAACAAGTACTATCGAAAACACGGCGAAAAAAAGCGAAGAGGCATTGGCGTCGTTTAAAAAAATCACCGAAGACATCCGCGGAGTCAGCCTCATGATCGAGGAACTTCTGGCAAGCATTCAGGAGTTGTCTTCCGGATCAGCCGATGTAGTATCGGCGGTTGAGGCAGTCGCCGAGTTGACGCGGGTGACTGAAAAAGCGGTCGAGCGCTCGAGTCAAGGCATGGCTGAATCGCTTAAGGGAATGGATACTGTCGCCGAGATCGCCTCGCGCGTCCGCACAGAGGCTGCGGAGATTTCAGAACGTTTTAACGACATGCGTAGTGATTCTGAAGAGGTTAGAAAGCTCGGTGCCGAGAATTTGGATACTATTCAAGCTTTAAAATCGAATCTCGAGGGTTTCGGTCAGAGTTATAAGGAGGGCGAAAGAATGCACCGCTCGTCTGCAACCGGGATCGTCATTAAGCGCGGTGCGCGTAAAGCTCTCTGAACGGTTTTTCTTCAGGTTAATCGATTATGAATAATCAGAAAATATGTTCTTTGACCTTCGATGACGGTCCTGATTGTATCATGACCGGAAGGATCCTTGATAAGCTTGAACAATACAAGGTCGTCGCGACATTTTTTGTTGTCGGCCAAAAGATCAACGATACTACAGCGGCGGTTCTTAAACGCGCGGTCGGTATGGGGTGTGAAATCGGTAATCACTCCTGGAGTTATAGTCCGATGAACACTATGAGCGCCGACGAAATTGAACGAGCGGTCGCTATGACAAGCGACGCCGTGGAGCGATATGTCGGTGTAAGGCCTTCTTTTTTTCGGCCGCCTAATTTGGCGATCAGTGAAGTCTTAGTCAATACAGTCGATCTTCCATTCCTAGGCGGCATTGTCGCTAACGACTGGGATCAAACCACGAGCGCAGAAACAAGGGCACACATGATTCTTTCGGGGGTTGAAGATGGAGCGATTATTCTTCTTCACGATGCCCAGCCTGAACCCCACCCGACGCCGGAAGCCCTCGATATCATAATACCCGAATTGAAGCGTCAAGGGTATCGTTTTTTAACTGTATCGGAATTGTTCAGACAGAAGGGAGTTGATCCGAGAGTCAAGGGTATGTTGTGGAACCAGGTCGGCGGCTGATAGGGGAAAACACATAAAGCCGGACACAAGGATTGATTTTCAACTTATTGCGTTTAACGAATGTGTAAATGCGATATATGTGCGCTTGTCTTCCGGTGATCCAAATCCGTCGATTCTGACACCGACAACCTGGCGCTCGCCGTCGGGATGGGCGTGCATGATCGTTCCGTAAAGACGAACCTCGCGTTCTTCATTCGACTCCTTAAGACGTATCGAGGCTTCGATTCGGTCCCAAACCGAGGCGTTCATATGACCACTGGCAAGAAAACCGCCCTCGCTGATGTCGTGCATTCGTAGTGTGTCAGGCGAAGTCTGTACACAGCTCAATTCGAGCGAAACGTCGAATCTGGGGAAAGCCCTTCTTTCATTCTGCATACAGATATTTTGGTCCATGAAAAGGCTATTGGCAAGTTTATATATGTGGGGACCTCTAAAAACCCGGTTGGTTTTTCGAGGTCCCCATGTGTAAATAATGCGAGAGAGTCTGTATTGACAAAAGGTAAAAAGTTAACTATCAATTAATGAACTAAATTGACGTGATAGTATGAGCGATATACAACCTAAAGAAATAGCCGGAGCGATACTGGCGTTTGAAGAGCAGTACAACGAAAAACTTGCCGTACTGTTCTCGCCAGATCGGAGTGAGAAGCCTTTTCTCACCAGAAGTCAAATTAAAACACTGTTCTTGCTCTTGATGCGCCCGTCACAAACGGCCTCCGAGCTGGGCGATGCAATGCGCATGACGAAGGCTAACCTTACCGGCATTCTTGATGCACTAGAAGCAGAGGGTTTGATATGTCGTACGGTCGATCCCGCCGATCGTAGACGAGTTCTAGTGTCGCTTACCTCGATGGGGAAAAAAATCTGTGAACGAAAAGCCCGGAAGATGGACGCCAAGCTGGACGCGCGTTTTTTTAAGCTCTCGCAGGAGGAACGGTTCGAATTCGTACGCTGTCTTCAAACTGCAACCGCTCTTCTGAGGAAACTGGAGGATTGAAGAAATGGATAATACGAAGGAACTCGGCGAGAGTCGCATTGCGCCCTTGATTGTCCGGTTCGCCGTACCTTCAATCGTCGGTATGGTGGTCGGTGCGCTCTATAACATTGTAGACCGGATTTTTATAGGACGAGGCGTAGGACCTCTCGCTCTGGCCGGCGTCACGGTCGCCTTCGGTTTTCAACTTGTTCAGATCGCTTTTGCGGTCCTGGTCGGAATCGGTACCTCGGCTCGGATTTCGATCAGCCTTGGCCAAAAAAACAAAGAAAAGGCTGAAAAATACCTGGCCAACGGCTTCGTCCTGAATATGACAATTTCACTCACAATAATGACACTCGGTTTGATATTCCTCGATCCAATGCTAAGAGTATTCGGTGCAAGCGACGAAGTGCTGCCCTATGCGCACGCTTTTACATTTGTCGTGCTATTAGGTTCGCCTTTGGGGACGATAAGCATGGGGCTCAATAGTTTTATTCGAGCCGAGGGGAATCCTAAAATTGCAATGATTACTCAATTGATCGGACCTGCATTGAATATTGTTTTTTGCCCCTTGTTTATATTCGGCTTCAAATGGGGTGTGGCAGGATCGGCGCTCGCCAATATAGTATCGCAGACCGTCGGCTCGGCATGGGTTCTTCTGTATTATCTCTCCGGTAGAAGTCTGTTAAAAATCCGTCGGGCGAATCTCCGCTTCGATAGCAAAATTATCGGTCCTATTATCGCGCTCGGTCTTCCCACCGCGCTCTCCGATCTTGCATCGTCATTGACCATGGGAATAATGAATAACCAGCTTGTAAGGTATGGCGGCGATATCGCCGTCACGGCCATGGGGATCGTTTTTGCAATTTCAAACCTCGTTTTTCTAACGCTTATAGGAACCAGTATGGGGATACAGCCTATTATCGGATATAATATAGGTGCGCGGCTTTATCATAGAGTACGTAAAGTCGAAATAACCGCAATCGGGGCAGCGACCGTGTTCGCATCGCTCGTGTTCGCGGGAGTTCAATTGTTTCCCGGGGCCTTTGTTGCTCTTTTTGCGGGCTCTGACCCCGAAGTGCTCAGAATCGGTACATATGCGCTGCGACGTTACTTTATGTTCTTGCCGCTTATGGGCCTACAAGTGCTTGGATCATCATACTTCCAAGCAGCGGGGAAGCCTACAAAATCGCTTATACTCGGTTTATCTAGACAATTTATCATGCTCATCCCCTTGCTGATCATTCTACCGCTCTTCTGGGGATTGGACGGTGTATGGAGCGCACAGCCCGCGGCCGATGTCTTGGCATTTGCACTTACGTTTGTATTGCTCGTAAAGGAACTGGATGTATTGAGGCGGATGGAGCAGAATACCGTCTCGGGCCAAGACGGGCAGGTTGTCAAACTGCTTGGATAGACATATTCAAGGATTAGATCAAGCTGATCAAGCTCTGTCCCCGAAGATCACAGCGCAAGCTCTGTCTAGATCAAGCTCTGTCCCTTTGCCTTTATTTGGCCAATGCTTACGCTCTGTCCCCATTAACTTATCTCTCTCGGCTCTGTCCCCTTCCTTCAGGATACTGCAGTTGATCGAGTTACGCATTAGAATGCTCCATTATTTCTTTCCTACGATAGATAGGGATAGATAGGAAGCTTGGACATAATAGTCCTGGGATAAGGCGGTTGAGATATATGGCCGTCTCCGGGAGCACTGTCCCTGTGAAGTTCCTTGATTATAAGTTCTGTCCCCAAAGATAAAACGGTGTCTATTTTATTAAACCGCTGTCTCAAACAAAATTATAGGATGTGATGTTTTTTATGGACTACCAAGAATTAGGGGGATTGTCCGTTTATCAAATATCTTTGATGAAAAGCTTATGAAGGTTTCTATGCGGACTTCTCCAGGGACCAAAGGACTTTGTTCCTTTTTTTAGAGTCGATTTTACACAGTTTTAAACTTATAACTCAATCTTGTTTCTGTAGATCATGTTGTTGTGTCACTATAGATGAGCTTGAGTTGTTCGTGTTCAGGCAGTAATGCCCTTAACCAGGATGTAGTTTTTTCAATTATATCACTACACCCTGTTCGGTTGTGCCAAAGCCCTCCCCAGTACCATTGCCGTCGATCCCCTACCTTGCCTGCTTTTACCGGATTGTCATCAATGTATTTGAATACCTCTATTAGCTCTTGGAAGCTTCCAATGATCCGCGAAAAGAAACGGCAGCCCCAGACATGTCCCGTGTAGCCCATTATTTTATTGAACCTCATCGCAAATACGCTCAGGATCCACTGCATAATCGATGACAGGCTCTCGCCATTTCCTGGCTGAATCACAAAATGAAAATGATTGTCCATGATGCAAAAATTCTCTAGCCGAAAATTGTATTTTGCTTTTGCGCGTTTTACTACTGATAAAAAAAGTTCTTTCATGGAATTCGAATTAAAAATCATTTCCTTGCGGTTCGCCCTCGCTGTAACATGGTAGCGTGCCCCGTCCTGTAGTTTCCTTGGCTGTCGCATAATTTGAATACGTGCAAGGTAATGATTTTTGATTGAAAACGAATACTCATAGGCGGACCGCTTATGGGTTTGGTATTCGGGGTCTGTCCCCGATCAATTCTATCACCGATAATTCAGGGTCTGTCCCCGATCACTCTCCCGATAACTTGGTCTGTCCCAGATTAGTGTTCGTGGTCTGTCCGTCCCGGGCTTCAGTTATCTTGATGGTCATGGAGACATCGATTTTGCGTCCTTTGTGCACTGTCCCCGACATAGGATATCCTGCCCAGAGATAGTCTTGTGTGTTCCATTTTCTATGATCCACAAGGCTGAAATCGATCGATGATGTGACGCGTACCGAGACAGTATCCCGTTCGAGTTCTAGGGTTTTCCCCCAGCCCAGATCGGATTCGCCGAGCTTGACCGGTAAAATCACGGTTCTTGGGGCCGACTGTGCGTTATCACGTAGCACGGCTTTAACCCCTTTCCATTCGGCTACCGGGAGAAAGAGGTAGTGCCGCCACATTGAAAGCTCGAAATTATCGAGAGTGTTGAAGTTGTCCTCGATAAATATAGTTACACCGTCCGGCTCTTGAGTCACAGAGATCTTCCAGTCATCGACAAGGAAGTCGCCATCGGTACCGGTAGTCGTTGACCAAGCATTACGTCCGCTCCATACAAAAAAGGTACTGGATTTATTGAGCGAGGAGGGGAACGTCGAAGAGAGCTTTCGTGAGGTGATTGTTCTCCATTCCTTGAGTACGATGTTCGGAGATCCTCCCTTGAATAGTGTCTCTCCTTTCCACGCAATTCGGTTCAACAGTCCTTCGGCTGAGAAAAAGAGTTCGAGTCCTCCCGGTATCTGCCAGCGCGCCGAACCGTCTTTTTTGTTCTCAGTGCGTATCGAATTCGAAGCCGTACGGGAGAAACGTAGTGGATCGGAGGGGATTGAATTCTCGTTTTCCGAAGTCGGTATAAATATACGACCATCAAAGCTGGGGAGGATGAAACTTTTTGCGATGCGTCCCGTCGAGATATCTTTCATGTTGTTTTTGAAGAGGATTTCTTCATCGTAAAGCGACCCGTTCACATAAACGACGCCTCCCTCGAAGTCTCGTGTCCATACATCCTTTAGGACCTCGCGTGCCGGTCCGCTCGCCGCTCCGAGCGGTGCATCATACTCGGGATACCACCAATCGGTTCCTCGTTGTTGAGTTCCAGCGTCGTAAGCGAAGAATCCCTCGCCCATCAGGGTAAACGAGAGCCCGAAGCGCATCATGGCCATATCGTCCGTTCTGCCGGCATCGATGATCCGGCGGCGTTCTGTTGCGCTCTTTTTTGCCCATTTCCAAGGGTCTGGATCTATCGTTCTCGGGTAACAGCTTATGATCGACAGTGCCGGTTTCGCAGAATCACGGCACCATCGTTGATAGCGATCCATAAGATCCTCGAAGTCCAGACGACCCTCGGTGACAAGATTCAACTCGTCTTCACTCATGGCCCCATTTGCAAGAGGCGAGACCTCGCGGGGTAAGTGACCAATATTAGTGATGATTATTTGGTCAGGCCCGGCGGCTCGGAGCGAGGGAACCAGATAAGAATCAGGTTCCCAACAGTCAAGAAAGGAGCCGTCCCAAACTTTTTCTGTGAAGGCTCGTTTCAACACGGCTGCCTTCGTCATGTCCAAGACCGATGGGTTTTTCGTGTCTACACGGTAATAGCCTGGCCAGGTGCTGACTTTAGCCCCCGACGTGTCGTATAGCCAGAAGTTTTTTGGCAGTGCGGGGTTGTAGGGGCCTTCTATAACGTCGAAATAGGGAAGTATGACTATCCTGGGATCGGCCTTCCGCAGGATCTCAGCGTTGGCTCGTGCTCTCTCGTGTGCAGCTATAGTCGTCGTCGAATCGTAATCGTAGTGCCAGTCCGAGCCTCCACCGACGATCATTCCGAGTTTTTTCCAATAGGGAAGGCCGACATCGATGCTTTTCCAAGCAAGTCCGGCCCCATAAAGATTGACGATTCTCGGATAAGGCGTATTCTGTGCCAGAAGCGGTGAGCACATAACCGCCATGGTCGTAACCATACAAAAAAACAAATTACGGAGTTTAATATCGATTTTATCCGACACAATATGCATCTCCCAATAAAGTGATTTTCTTACTTCAAAGTTCTTTCACAATCAATAAGAATCAATACAATTCATTGATTGGTAATTCTAGCAAATAGATTATAAAAGAACTATTAAGGCTCTGTCCCCATCGGCGACGTTAGCTCTGTCCCCACGGATTCGCTGTCCCCACGGATTCCGGCGATTCTAGCGCTGTTTTTTCGGATTTCCCGGACGTCCTGCACAGGATGCTGGCCGATTGTCAACAGAAACGGTAGACTTGTGGATATGGAACAGTCTTTTCTTTCGGCGACTATTCTTCTCATTGTAATAACCGACCCGCTCGGGAATCTGCCTCTATTCATCTCTAACATGGCGAAGGTCAAGCCCGAGCGAAGGATCAAGGTCATTTTCAGGGAGTGCGGTATCGCTTTCGCCGTTCTTGTCGTCTTTATGCTGTTCGGACGCCAGCTGCTTCAGCTTATGCACTTAAGCGAGGAGACGCTCAAAATAACCGGCGGGGTCATTCTCTTTTTAATCGCGATAAACATGGTGTTCCCCGGTCACGGGGTCTCGGTGGGCAAGGAAGACATGCCGGGCGAACCCTTCATAGTGCCGGTCGCGATCCCGCTCATTTCGGGGCCCTCGGCTATGGTGACATCGATGCTCATTGCCGGGTCGAATCCCCACCGTATGCTCGAGTGGATCGCAGCCGCGGCAATCACAATTATCGTTACCCTCGGTGTATTTCTCGCATCGTCGCGGCTCAAGGACGTGCTCGGGGATCAAGTTATAAGCGCAATCGAGAAGCTTATGGGTTTGTTTTTGATCGCGATAGCCATAGGGATGCTTCTCGACGGAATCGCCGCGTATGTGGGCGCTCTCTAAATACGGGACGCGAGAGGCAGTCCTCAGGGCATTGCCGGTCTCGAATCACGCACTAAACGGTTTTGAGCCTGCGTATCGCCTGGGCCCGATCAAGAAGTCCCGGTTTATAAAATGTCACTCTGTTTCTGCCCGAGGATTTCGAGATGTACAGCGCTTTGTCGGCCATTTCGAGGTATTCGGCGGTGGTGTATCGACGCTCGGGGTCGAGAAGGCAGCACCCAAGGCTGGCGGTGACCGACAGTGACTGGCCCTTGTACTCTACAACCATGCATTGGATTTGCAGACGGACGCGTTCCGCTACCGAGAGCAGCATTTCGCGGTCGCATTCTATTGTCAGGACGCAGAATTCTTCGCCGCCGAAACGCGCCGCGATGTCCTCTGATCGTACTGTCCGCTTGAGCGTCACGGCGAGGTGATTCAGTATTTCGTCGCCTGCCAAATGGCCCCACGTGTCGTTGAAGTTCTTGAAGTGGTCGATGTCGAGCATGATGAGCCCCGCTCGTCCATTGTGACGCATGACGCGGGCGATTTCCTGCTCGAGGCGTTGCATGAAATGCGAATGATTGTACAGGCCGGTTTTGGCATCGGTGATCGCGCTTTCGTGATGGAGGGAGTTCTGGATCCCGATCGACAGAAAACGCGTGATCTTGTCGACGTACATTCGTTCCAGTTCGGAATAAGGCTCTCCCACTATTTTCCGCCCCAGAATCGCGATACCGTAGAGCCCCTCGATCCCCGTCATGGGGAATATGATTTCGGGATCCTCGGCCTTGAGTTCTTCATGCAGTGCCTGAGCCCCCAATCGCTCTTTTAGATCTTCGAGGCTGATCGGATAGGGCGAGGCGAGAAAGAAATCTTTAAGAGCGTAATAGCAGTCGTCGGGGAGGCGATCGTTTATCGGTTTGAGGTTGAGATAGCGATATTGTTTAAGCTCGCCGCCGCGCGGGGGTTCGATCATGAATGTCAGGTGCGTCGGAATAAAGCGTTCGAGCAGTCGGGAAATCACAAAGGAAAACATCTCATCGATCGAGGTCATCGCAAAAATTGCGGCGGCGTCGTTGATGAGCGTATCGAGTTCGCGGTTCTCTCGTCGGAGTGACTCTAGGTCGTCGAGGGCGCCGGTTTTTTGGAGATAGTTGAATTTGTTGAGGAACTCGGTATCGAGTTTCTGCGCTCCTCCGGCGTCCAGGATTTGTTCCACGTCTTGATTATATGCGTATTTGCTGGCTTTTACATACTAAAAGGCGGAACGGCGCCGCCGTTCCGCCTTAGTTTTCGGTCTAGTTCGAGACAAGCCGAGCGAGTGCCTCGGCTGTAAAGCCCATGGCCTGGCCGACCTCGGGGCCGGGACCCGACTCGCCGAATTTCTCGAGAGAGAAAATATCCTCAGGCTTGGCGATTCGTTCCCAGCCCTGGGCTACCGCGGCTTCTGCGACGACGATTCGGGCTCCCGGTGGAAGTATTGCGTCGCGGATGGGTTTGGGCTGGGCGAGGAAGACCTCACGGCAGGGCATCGACACGACTCGCACGCCTGCCGAAGGACCGAGCTTGTCGGCGGCGGCCAATGCCAAGGAAACTTCCGAACCCGTAGCGACGATTACGGTTTTCGGCTCACCCGCGGTATTTCTGACGACATACGCTCCCAATGCCATCGAGTTCGGCCAATCCGGATCGGCTTTCTCGATAACCGGAACATTCTGCCGGGTAAGGGCGATGACCGTGGGCCCCTCGGTCCGGTCCATGGCGATACGCCAGGCGACCGCAGTCTCCTCGGCGTCGGCGGGTCGCAGCACACGGAGGTTCGGAATGGCGCGAAGCGCGGCGAGATGCTCGATCGGCTGATGGGTGGGACCGTCTTCGCCTATGAAAATCGAATCGTGCGTAAGGACGTAAATAACCGGCTGCTTCATGATCGCGGACAAGCGGAGCGCCGGTCGGAGGTAGTCCGAGAAGACCATAAAAGTCGCGACAAAGGGCCGGAAGCCGCCGTGGACCGAGATGCCGTTGGCGATCGCCGCCATGCCGAACTCGCGGATGCCGAAGCGAAGGTAGCGGCCCGTTCGGTTGTCCGCAGAAAAATCTCCCCCGGAGGGGAAGGATGTCGAATTGGGGCCCATGAGATCGGCGGAGCCTCCGACGAGATTGGGGTAGGCCTTTGCCATCGCTCCGATGCACTTCCCCGAAGCGCTTCGCGTCGCGACCTTGTCGCCGCTTTTGAACGAGGGAAGATCGATCGGGGCTCGAGCCTTGCCGGCCATGAAATCCTCGAACTCGGCAGCCAGGGCGGGTTCTTCGGCCTTCCACGCGGCGAACTCGGCCTTCCATGCCTCGTGCCGTTTCGTGTACTCAACACGTCTCGATGCGTAAAACGCGTAGGCCTCCGGGGCGACCCAGAACTTTTCTGCGGGCGCGCCGAGCGCCGCCTTGGCCTTTGCGACCTCCTCGTCGCCGAGCGGAGCACCGTGCGAATCGGCGGTCCCCTGTTTTGTCGGTGCTCCCTTGCCGATGAGGCTCTTTAAGATGATGAGGGAGGGCCTGGATGAATCGGCCTTGGCTTCTGCGACAAGTCGCTCGAGACCCTTCCAGTCGTACATATCTCCGTGCAGAACCTGCCAGCCGTAGGCCTCGTAGCGCTTGCCGACATCCTCGGTGAAAGCGAGGTCTGTCGAACCGTCGATCGTTATTTTATTCGAGTCGTAAAACACGATGAGTTTGCCGAGCTTGAGATGCCCGGCCAGCGAGGAGGCCTCGGAGGCCACGCCCTCCTGCATACAGCCGTCCCCGGCGAGGACATACGTGTAATGATCGATGATCTTGTGCTTCGCCGTATTGAAACGGGCCGCGAGCATCGATTCCGCGATGGCCATGCCGACCGCGGTCGCAAGCCCCTGACCGAGCGGGCCGGTGGTCGTTTCGACGCCGGGCGCCATGCCATATTCGGGATGCCCCGCGCAGATACTGCCGACCCTGCGGAAACGCTTTATCTCATCGAGGCTTATCGCATAGCCCGCGAGATGGAGATGGGCGTATAGGAACATCGAGCCATGTCCGGCGGACAGGACAAAACGGTCGCGGTCGATCCAGGCCGGATCGGCCGGATCGTGTTTGAGAGCATAGCCATAGAGGAAGGCGCCCAGCTCGGCGCAGCCGAGCGGAAGGCCGGGATGTCCCGAGTTGGCTTCTTGTATGGCGTCCATGGCCAGAACCCTGGCGCTCAGTGCAACTTTCTCGAGTGACGGTATATCCATTTCCTGGCTCCTTAGAATAATCGCGCCCATATACGGGGAGTCGCCCGTTATATCGCGCGTCTTGGCAGATTACACATTTTTCGACATCTTCTCAACATGAGAGAACGGGATGATTCGAGTCGGATCATACGGGCGGGAGGGATCGAAGCGAGGCTTTTCCGCTCTCCCAGGCGCACGGTATCCCTCCATGTCGAGCCGGACCTTTCCCTTGTCGTGAAGGCTCCCGATTCCGTATCGACGGCCTTCATCGAGGATTTCCTCGAGCGGCGTTCAGGATGGGCCCGGCGCCAGCTGGAACGCATGCGGAGGATCAGGGCCGTCGCTCCGATCTGGGCAAACGGCGGACATGTGCCCTTTTTAGGCAGGAATGTGCCCATTGTCGTCACTGCGGCAGGTCGTTCCCGCGCCAGTTTGAACGGCGGTTTTTTCCATGTATCCGCCCGCGATCCCGACAACACGGACGAAGTGCGTGCAGCGATCGAACGGCTTTTCGTTCGTGAGGCAACTGAACGCTTCCCTGTTCGACTCGAGGCATGTATGAACGAGGCGAGCCGGTATCGTCTTCCGAAGCCCCGACTCCGTATACGTACCATGCGCGGCCGCTGGGGAAGTTGTGATACGAATAAGCTCGTCATTACCTTGAATTCCCGTCTTTTGCGTTTCCGTATCGAGGTAGTCGATTGTGTCATCATGCACGAACTCGCGCACTTGAAGTACCGCCGTCACGGCCCGCGATTTTACGGTCTTTTGGGGAATCTTTGTCCCGAGTACAAGGAGATTCAGTCCGAGTTATCCGAGGTGTTTCTCGAATGAAAGTTCCTCGAACCTTGTTGTGGTGCTAGAACGTATCTCTTTCGATAGAATACACGATTTTTAATTCTAGGGGACCTCTAAAAAACTTCAGTTTTTCGAGGTCCCCAGTATTCAAATCATAATGAAGGTGGCTCGAATTTCGATCCGTGTGTTAGTAGATGATAATCTACACAGAGTTTCGAATCGAATTTGTATCGTCGAGTATTTCCAATTGGTTTCATATCCTATAAAACTTCTTGTAGAGATATCAAAAAAGACTAACGGTATCGGTTGATGAGGAGGAAAAAAGTGTATTCCACGTATGCAAAGGTAAAGCTCGAAAACGACGAGGGTTTGTTCGGTACCGGCTGGCTCCCGCCTATACCGGACATGCGTGATTATACCGAGCAGCGTCCAGAGATTGCTGCGCTGGCAAAAGAGATCGGAATAGCGGGGGGCAATCTGAAACTTCCCTCGTCCGTGGATCTCCGACAGTGGTGCTCTCAGGTGGAAAATCAAGGGAGGTTGGGTTCCTGCACCGCTCATGCGGCTGTGGGTATTGTCGAGTATTTCCAGCGTCGTGCATACGGAGAGCATCTCGAGGGCTCTCGTCTCTTTGTATACAAGACGACACGGAATCTCATGAGGACAAGCGGGGATACCGGGGCCTGGCTTCGTAATGCAATGGGAGCCCTGGTTCTCTGCGGTGTGCCGGATGAAAAATACTGGCCGTATACCGACGATGCCGCGGCCTTCGATAAAGAACCGTCTGGATTTGTTTACAGTATCGCCGAAAACTTCGAGGCGGCTAAATACTTCTGCCATGATCCGCAAGGTGCGCGGATACAAACGAAGGACGTTCTATCCAGTGTAAAGAAATATCTGGCCGCAGGCATTCCTTCGATGTTTGGGTTTTGGGGCTTCCCCTCATTCGACCACAGCGATACTAAGGGAGGTATCCCCTATCCCTGCCCGGACGAACGTGCCGAGTGGGGGCATGCGATTGTCGCCGTCGGGTACGACGATGAAAAGCGGATTGTAAACACAAAATGCAAAATCGCCAGTACGGGGGCTCTGCTCATACGGAATTCGTGGGGGACGAGCTGGGGCGAGGGGGGCTACGGCTGGCTTCCCTACGATTATGTGCTCGACGGTCTCGCTTCTGATTTTTGGTCGCTTCTCGATATGGGCTGGGTCGAAACGAAGCAGTTCGGTTTATAAAGCCTTTGCTCTAGGATGCGCCTCCTCGGATGAGGATATTTAGTTGTGAAAAAGGTTGACGATCACCAGCGCAGTTTGAGCATTGCGTCTCTGGCGGCACGCTTTATATTTTCGCCGTACTGAAGGTAGCCTGTCTGTAAAAGATAGTCGAAGGCGGCCTTGTCCCCGAGTTCTCCGAGCGCGTTGATGACGGCTAAAAGGATCTCTTCATCGTAGGGGGAGCCCTGTTCGGTCTGGGCGTTCACGAACTGAAGGTAGATCGAGAGCGCCTGGGCTGCTTCGGTCGAACCCATGACGCCGAGGCAGGTGATCGCGTCGAGGAACTCGGCCTTGGGCGCCGAACCTTTTACATAGTCGGCCTGTACGACACTGAAATAACGGGCTGCGGTCGAAGAGGCTTTCTGCCATTTGAGGTCGCGTATCTGTTGAGCGCTTGAACGCCTCAGTTCCCGCATGGCTTGGAGTTCTACCGGAGAGAGCGAGGCGCCCGCGGACAGGGCGTCGAGGGCTGCGGTCAAGGCCGCCTCTGCCAGTTCCCCTCGATCGGCGTTCGTGAAGTTCTTGTTTTCCATACCGGCCGCAAACGCCGCTTTTTTCTCGAGCGGCGGGTTCTTCGTGATAACCCGAATCAAGTATCCCCGATAATCGCCCTTTATCGAGCCGAGCGAAGATGCGGCTTTGGCCGCGATGGCGGGCGAGTAGCCTGCGACATAGGCTGAGAAAAGGACAGGGAACGAGGAGCCGTCGCCTAAACGACCCAGGGCGACGATGCATGCTTCGAGTGCGGGGTATTCGGGTTGAGCGCCGGAACGAAAGAGGCTGTTCTGTGAAGCGAGGAACGCATTGAGATACTCGGCCACACGTGCTTCGCCGATTCCCGCCGTTCCGAGAGCGGCGATCGCCGCTGCGCGCACCTCGGTATCCTGGAAATTCTGAAAAAGCGCCCACAAATCGTCAATAGCCTTGGAGTAGGCGATCTTCTCGATCTCTTTCGAGGCGAGGATGGCGAGTTCCTTCAGCTGCGGATCGGCGGTGAGAAGGGCCGCGTTATCCACCGCGAAGCGCACGGCCATGCCGTACAAGGGGCCCATCGATGCCCCGCCGCGGTTGGATGCTTCTTTTATAAGTTCGAGCTTGGTGACAAGACTCGCCCGCGCGAAATTTCTGCGGTATGCGAGCGAAACCGCGTCGGAATCCTGCGCGTAAAGCTCGAAAAGCGAGAATAGAATCAGCGCGGCTGCGAAGCGTCTCATCGTGCCTCCCACGGCGATAGCTTACGAATCGCTTCCCTCTCCCCCGTTCGTGGCGGGAGATCCCTCATCCTGGCGGATATTATACACATATGAACGTATCGCGTTACGCATCCGGGGACTAGGCGTCACAGCCTCGATATGAATGATGGAGCGGTTGTTCACCGCGTCGTAATCGACACTCCGGACAGTGCCGCTCATCACGATACTCGCTTCGTCGAGTCCGAATTGAAGTTTGACGAGAAGCCCCGGCACGGCCTTGCCTCCGATGGCGACGGCTGCGCCGTCCTCGGATAGATCCTGAACCAAGGCCCGCAGTCCCGGACTGCGTTCGGGTTTTTCGTAGGCGCCTTCGATGCGTTTCAGTAGATAAAGATAGGCCGGCAGCCGAGATCGCGCGCGGATCGATTTCCGCTTCTGGGTGCGGAGCAGGGCCTCGGAATGTGAGATCTGGAGAACGGGGACGTTTCGGATCCGCATTTCGTCGATCACGTAGCTGTCGAAGACATAGCCGGCGTCTTCCTTCCTCCAGAAATATATAGAGACCTTCTTGCCCTTCCAAACCCAGTTTTTCGGCACCCGGGCACCGCTCGGGTAGGCAATGATGAGATAGCGGCTTTGATTGTCGATGACCGAAGAACCGAAAACGCCGATACCGTGAACCAGAACGCGGAGGTTTTGGCCCTGGGCTATGTGACGACTCGAGCGGATCCCGTACTTGAAGCGCGGTTGTTCGAACTCGACATGTTTACGAAGCGCGTACGCATGATCCATAAGCACGATGCTTTCGCGATTGTGATCGACGCCTTCTTCCTTGAGTTTCGCGGAAAGCGCTGCGATAGCCCGGTCAAGATCGCGCGGAGACCAAAGGATGTTCGTAGGATCGACGACGCCCGCCGTAAGCGCTGCGTCCTTGAGCATCCGCGCCTCGGTGTAGCTCAAGCCGGCGTCCTTTGCTTTCAGGTAAAACTCGATCCACGAATAACGCTTCGAACCCCGCATCGCGACGAGTACGGCGATGACGAAAAGAGCGAGCAGAACTGAAACAAGCACGGTGACGAATAACATCGGCTGTCGGCCTTCCTTCGAGCGACCGCGGCGGAGACCTGTTCCGCACATGCGGTCTGTCGGATACAACAAAACCTAGTATACACTATATTTATTCCTGCTCACAGAGCCGGAGGAAGTGCATGAACGAAAGCGAAAATGATGTGGACGTCGGCCCCCTCGCCCCACGGCCGTTCCTTTCATCCCGCGGGCGGCCGGAGCGGCCGCTTGTCGAGGTGTTTGTGGTCATGTTCGCGCTCTATCTCGCCGCCTATCTTCCCGCCGATGTTTCGAAGTTGAACAAGATCATATCGCAACCCGTTTTTTTCCTATACACCATAGTGGAGATGATCCCGAGGATAGTGTTTTTTTTATATCTTATGGCGGTTACCGACGGCTTGGGCGCCTTCAAGGTAAGGCCGCCGAGGGCGGTATCGTTTATATACGGGACTGCTTTGACCCTCGTCGCGCTAGTAATTGTCTTTGGTCTGGGCGCGATCCTGAGCCTTTTCGGCGTTGTCAATCCGCTCACCCAGGGCGTGAAAAAAGCTTCTATTGTTTTACTTCCGCTCATCATTCTTGCTTCGACTGCAACCGGCTATTCCGAAGAGCTTTGTTTCCGCGCCTATCTCCTGCATAGGTTTTCCCAGGCCGGTCTTGGAACAGGATGGAGTATTGCTCTTTCGACCCTCGTTTTCGCGGGCGCCCACGGCGCTCAGGGCATAGCCGGACCCGTCGTGGCGGGGGCCATCGGTTTTGTTTTCGCATGGCGCTTTTCGAAACAGGGTGATTTGAACGAAATAGCGATTGCGCATGCTGCGTATAATTCGATCATGTTCGTCGTTCTCCTGTATTCGTAGACCGAAGGTGCCGCTATACTCGATCCATGCGTGAAACCGAAAAGTTCAGATCGGATCTCCTCCGCGCCGCCGGGCGGGATTCGGGCGACTCCGCCTCGATTGAAAACCTACGGTCGTTGTTCTACCGGAGTTTCCCCGCTATCGGTGAGGAGACGAAAGCCGCCTTATTTTCCGCCTACCTCGACCGTCGGCGCGAATCCCCCGAGGCCGCTTTGGAATGGCTTTCTGGCGCGGGATCGGTGCTTGCGATGGATTATGATGGTACTAGGTTCACACAAGACGACTGGCGGGAAATACGCGAGGCGGTCTGTCTCGAGGAAGAGACCATGGATATTGACCTTCTCGAGTACGTCATGTCCCTGGTCGTGGATCACGGAGCCCTGTGAGCTTTCTGGTGAAACGCAGGAAGAACGATCCTGAGTGGTATGAAGACGCATCCTTCTGGGAAACCTACGCCCCCATCATGTTCGACGAGGCGCGATGGGCCGAGGTACCCGCCGTCGTCGACGCCATCGAAGCGCTCGCCAGGCCTCCCCGCGGCGCAGCAGTGCTCGACGCCTGCTGCGGACCGGGGCGGCACAGCATCGAGCTGGCCCTCCGCGGCTATCATGTCATCGGCATAGACATCACCGAATCCTATCTCGAGGCGGCTCGCGAAAGCGCCTCGGCCTGGAGCCTCGATCGGGAAGGGGGCCTTTCGCGCAATCCGCAGGGGGCAGAAGGTTTGGTCGAGTTCATTCGCGCCGATCTTCGAACATATCGGAAAAAGGCAGCGTTCGATCTTGCCCTCAATCTCTACACGAGTTTCGGGTATTTCCGCGATCCACGTGACGATCTGAGGGCGCTGCGCGCCCTGCGCAAGGCTCTGAAGCCGGGAGGGGCCCTCGTTCTCGAAATGAACGGCAAGGAAACGGCGGCCCGCGATTTTGTCGATACCGAGGAGTTCGAGCGAGGGGGATGGACTATAAGAACCGAATACAAAATCGTAGGCAGCTGGGAAGGGCTGTGCAGCCGCTGGATTCTGAGCAAGGGCGGCCTGGTCTTCGACCGGTCCTTTGTCGTACGCCTCTATTCCGGACTTGAGATCAAGCGGGCTCTCGGCGAAGCGGGCTTTACGGATATATACATCTTCGGGGGCCTCGACGGTTCTCCCTACGACCAGAATGCAAAAAGCCTTGTGGCCCTTGCATCTTATGGCCGGACGGCTTGCAAAACCGACGTTAGGAGATACAATAAATAAGAAAAGGGACCTTAAAAACCAACCGGGTTTTTTAGAGGTTCCCAAGAATCGGCGCGTGAGCCGTAAATCCCGGATAGCTTCGAGGAAGGACCCATGAGCAAGGAAATGATAGGCCTGAAGCTCGCCGACGGCGAATTCTACCCCGTGCTCGAAGACGCGGTCGCGGCCCGCAAGCGCCTGGTGGTCACGACAGTGCAGGACGGCCAACGGAGTGTGCAGATCGATCTGTACCGAGGGACGGGGAAACGGGTCGAGGGCGCCGAGTACATCGGAAGCCTTGTCATTGAAGACATCCCCGATATGCCGAAGGGCGAGCCGGATATCAGGATGGATCTGGGCCTTGCCGAGGATGGAACCCTTACCGCTTTCGCGCAAGAAGCCTCGACCGGCGCGAGTCAGAGCCTGAAGGTTTCGCTCAAATCTCTTGCCGAGGAAGATAAATACGAGGTTCCGGATTTCAAGTTCTCGGGCTCGACGCCCTTGACCGAGGTCTTCGATGCCGATGAAACGACTAAAGCGGACATGACAGAGGCGGCGGAGGCCAACGTCTTATCCATGCAGGACGATTCTGCACAGCTTTTAGCGGGCGTTCAAGACGAATCAGATTCCGATTTCGGGTCTGAGCCTCGTAAGAAGAAGACAGGTATCATTATCGCCGCAATCGTCGCCGCAGCTGTTGTTCTCGCGGTCCTGGGTTTTCTCCTCTTACGACCTTCCAGCGGAGCGCAGCCGGTCGAAACACCGATAGCGACAAGCCAGACCGAATCCAATACGACGCAGACTCCCTCGGCAGGGGCCGGATCGGAAACCACAAGCTCCGCCGAAACTAAGTCAACGGTGGATTCCACTTCAGCTCAGACTCAGGATGCTACCGCCCCGACTGCTGCGACTAGTGAAACGGCCTCGTCGGCAGAAACGGCGCCTGCGCAGACGAGTGTGGCTTCGCAGACAAGCACAGAGCCAGCTTCCGGATTGAAGCCGGGGGTTCATTACAAGATCAAATGGGGAGATACACTCTGGGAGCTTTCATACGCTTTCTATCGCAATCCGTGGTATTTCGGAAAGATCGCCCTTGCGAACGGTATAAAGAATCCCGACAAGATCATCGCGGGGCGGACCATCTGGATTCCTCCTCTGTGATGTCCGCGGCCGGGACATCCGGCCGCGTCCGTGCGTTTGTCGTTTTATTACTCGCGCTCGTCTCGCTTGCGATGGCTTCGTGTCAGGAGGGGCGGGTCTTCGGCATGTCTCTCGGCGAGTTCGAGAAGCTGCTTTCTGCCGGCGATGCCTCTCCTTTTTTGAAGCTCGACGAGAAAGACCTCGGAAACCCTGGAGCCCTCGGTGCCTCGGGGTATTACTACCTGGCATTGTGGGCCGAATCGGCGTCGCTTTCGCAGGATCTCCCGGACGCGGATAAGGCTGCTTTTGTACGCAGACTTCTGCGGATGGCCTTTGATCAGGGAAGTGGAATCGTCAAACGCCGATCCGTGTACGCGCTCATGGAACGTCTGGAAGCGGCGGCTTTGTATCAAGAACTTCTCGAATTGACGGCTTCGCTCGACCTTTCGCAATCGAAGGATTGGCGATACAGAAAAGCATACGTAACTGCTCTGTACGGAACCGGTGCGTATACGGATGCGCTGGAGGAAGTGCAACGTCTTCGTATCGCCTTCCCCGACGAATCGACCATGGATGCCGACGCGCTGGACTGCATCGAGGCCGGCTCGCTGGTGAACGATCAAACAATAGCCAAACGGACACGTGCGGCGGCCGCTCTTCGGCGTATTCTTCTCGAACGGCCCGGATCGAAATGGACATCCGCCGCCTTGTCTATCGCCGACGATGCAATGAAGCGAGGCATTCCTTCATTCTTGTCCGAGAACGAGGCCCGCATCGCCAGGATGCGCGTCGCTGTGCTTCGTAAAGAGTATTCAAAAGCGTATGCGGATGCGGCAGCGCTTGATTCGACAGTACTCGGAATGTCGGCGGTCATAACAGCCGATGCCGGCAAGGCGTATTTATACTCCGGCCATTCCGCCGAGGGGAAAACTCGATTCGAAAACATAGAAACAGCCGCACGCAAAGCGGGCGCGACCGCTACAGCCTGGAACGCTCTTTTTTATCAAGGTCGATTCGCCCGTGAACTCGGCCGCTGGTCCGAGGCCAAGGTGCTTTTTTTGCGCGCAGTCGAGGGTGCGCGTGAGGCCGGGGCTTCCCAGCCCGATACTCATGCGGCTCTTTGGTACGGCACCGAGTGCGCGGGAAAAGCCGCGTTGGCCGAGGCCGCACGATTGATCGCTCAATCGAAAGCCAAGGAAGGCAGTAGCCTTGCATCGAGGGCCGAGGCCGCAGCACGTGCGCAATCACTCGACGCCTTGATCGATGCATCGCGAGTATGGACTACGCCCGAGGAGTTTTCCGATTTATGCGATGAGCTTTTGCGTTCGGCTCTCCGTGCACGCGATTGGGCTCTTGTCGAACGCATGAACAGCGAACTCGCCCCGCGTCTTTCTCCGGTACTCAAAGCCCGCGTTGCGTATATTTCCACACGGGCCCTTCAGCTCGGTTTATCCAAAGTACAAGGCGAGACCTCCGCGGACGCACGGATGAGCGCACTCGTCCGCGACGAGACTCTGCCCTTATACTATCGAATACTCGCCTCCTGGGTTTCACAAGAAGCCACAAGCTTGATTCCTGAAGACGCGGCGATAAAAGATGCAAACAAAAAACCAAGCGAGATCGAAACCTTTATCTGCGGCTTTATCGATTTCGGTCTCGGCAGCATGGCTTCATCCGAAGCGAGAGCCTCGCTCGACCTGCTCGAGCCCGAAGAACTCCGTCGAATCTCGCGTTACTTGGCGGAAAAAGGACAGCATGATTATTCGATACGAGTCGCAGGACTTTTACTCGAAAAAAAAGGCTACAGCCCCGTCAGAGATGATTTTTTCCTTCTCTATCCTCGCCCCTATCTTCGAGAACTGCGGGCAGTTTCACACGATTCCCGGATGAGCGAGCGTTTTTTACTCGGTCTTGTTCGATCCGAAAGCGCGTTCCGGGCGGATATCGTCTCATCGGCGGGAGCCGTCGGTCTGACCCAACTTATGCCGGCGACCGCGGCAGAGCGGGCAAAGGCTCTGAAAATGGAAAACTACGATCTGCGTCTTCCCCACGACAATCTCCGCTTGGGCCTGTCTCACATGTCCTACCTGATCGACAGGACCGGATCGCTAGTGCGTGCGGTGATGGCGTATAACGCCGGCTTGTCACGTCTCAGGACATGGGTTTCGGAGGGATCGGACCTCCCCGACGACCTTCTCGTCGAGTCGATAACGATCGCGGAAACACGACAGTATTGCCGTAACATCCTTCAGGCTGCGGCGGTCTATGGTGAACTCTACGAGGGCGTACCTCCGGGCGTCACCGCCGGGAAAATCATCGTGGGAAGGTAGAAATCATCATGATAGGAATCATCGCTCCGTCTGAAGACGAGATCGAGCCGATCCTCGGGATCATGAGAGTAGAGAGGACCGAAGGTCTGCTCGAGGAATGCCGCCGGCGTCGCCGTATCGGCCTTCTTTCGCTGAATTTCTCGAGACAATAAAGCGTACCCGGTCATTCCCACGATCAGGGATTGGATATACGCATTCGTTCCGCGCATAACCACAGTATCGCAGCCTGTCCGTGGAGATCCCCTGTCACGCGCGGCCGTTCAAGATAGTAGGCCGCATCCCGACTCTGTCCTGTGCCTGCGCATACGTCTCGGAGCCTGCCGTCAGGCTCGATCCGATCGACGAGGGCGGCCCACGCTTTATCGCAGGCAGGACGGTATTGCCGTTCTGCCAGGATGCCCTTGTGGACGCCGACGTGCATCGCGTAGGCGAACATCGCCGTCGCCGAACTCTCTTCCCATGAATCGAAACGGTCTACAAGTTGACGCCACATGCCGTTTTTTGCTTGCAGCTGCTTTAACGTGCTCATCATCCGTGTGTAGCCCGAAACTATTTCGGAGAATCGTGGATGCTTCGGCGGAAGCGCAGAGAGTAGCTCGGCCAAGCCGGCGGCCACCCAACCGTTTCCCCGACCCCAGTAATAGGGCGCCTCGGGTCCGTGATAGAAAAGCCCGTTGGGTTGTTGGAGTTTTCGGAGATACTCGAGGGCAAGCAAAGAAGCCCGATCGAGAAATTTTTCTTGGCCTGTCGCTTTGAATGCCTGCACCTGGAGGCAGGCGATCATGTAAAGATCGTCTATCCAAAACCGAATCTGTCGTGTCAAACCATTAGGCAGAGGGTCGTCCCATTGCCCCTCGGCGAGGGCCAGACCCTGATTGAGAAATTTGATATCGCCTGTCTGCAGATAGATTTCCAAGGGTAGAATGCCATAGACATTTGCATCGACATGGTTCGCCGTGTTTATGATTTTCCCCGGCTCTTCGTTCGGCGCAAGCTCGAAGGAATACCTCGCGCGCAAGCGTTCGACAAGCTCGTGATCGTTCGTAGCGCCCGCGCATCGGAGTGCGCCCATGCCGGCGCATGCTTCCGCATAATGGATGGAACACACATCTGCTACGCGGTAGTACATATAGCCGTTTCTTGACACCAGCTCTTGCACAAGAAGGCGGCTTATGGAAGCTGCCGACTGTCTTTGAGGATCAGTCACGATCGTTCCGCCTGTCTGACTTGTCGGCCTCACGCGGCGAGTGAAAACAACATTCCCGGCTGGATAATCGATGATGCCGGCGAGTATGGCAGTTCGGATGACGAGACAAGTTCGTGAATTTGATCGCCGTATTTCTGTATAAGGGCGTCAATTGCACCTTCAGACTTTTCGGCAATCGGTTCTGCGGACGAGTTTTTTACTCGTTTCAGTTGTTCTATGAGGACATCCAGTATATGAAGCTTGTCGACACTATACCCGGCGACACCTTCCGGTGCGGGGATGCCGGTTACATAGCGAAAATTGGCGTAGAGCGCCTGGCTCGGCGCCACGGGTACCGTGGTACGGCCCTCGCCGTAACGTGACGAGTATAGATACGAGATTGGCAGGTATTCGCTTCTCAGCGCATCCATAATGTCGTCTCCCTACGGTTTGATTATCGGAATGTATAATAAGTCACTTGAATCGTGTTACAGCTCAATTGCGGAAGGGTTTGAGAGCTTCTGAACCCGACGCAGTATGAGAGCGGGGAGGTTATGGCAGATCGCAACAGGATTTGAGAAAAGGAGTTTTTTATTAATAAACTCATGGAATGGATGCGGATAAAGGATATATTTGGGGGACCTCTAAAAACCCGGTTGGTTTTTAGGGTCTCCTTCTTTTTATGCTACTGTTTAAAAAAGGAGTATGTATGCGTCGTAAATATATACTTCCCCTCGTCACCCTGTTTATTTTCTTTTCACTGCATCAACAACTCTCGGCACAGGAACCGAAGGATAAAACTGGTCATAGTTACTGGTGTGACGGAAAATTCGGTGTCACTCCGGCGCCTGGACTAGCTTATGGTGCACAAGTATCGTACTGTCATGATTCACTTTTATTCTCATTGGCAGGTGCTTATATAAGAGAAATAGACCTTTTCTCATTGCCTGTAGAGACTGTCTGGGATGTCGGGGCTCTTGTAGGCGTCAATGCCGTATCGCAGTATTTTTCAATTTCTGCATCAGGCGGGCTCAGTGTAGTTGGGGGCGTCCGCCAGGGGGATTTTCTCTATACAACGGGTTCTTTCATGGGCACGTCTTACTATGAGGAAGATAAATTCCTTACAGTTGGGATTCCTCTCGAAGCCGATGTGTATTGGACGCCATTGTCTTTCATGGGAATTGGTTTTAGTTGTTTTGCAGACTTGAATTTCAAGAAATCGTTTGTTTGTTTGTTGTTTTGTTTGCGGATAGGCTCTCTCAAATAAGAAATTGTTTTAATACATGCCGTGTTGATAACGTTGTTTTCGTTTAGTTCCCAAGTCAAATAGGTCCTAGATATTATACGGTTTCGGAAAACTGCAACAAGGTTCGAGGAATATGTGTTCAGATCGGCACTGTAATTGTAAATGTGGTTCCATGATCGCTTGTGCGCACGACACGGCCTTTCAGCTGAGCTGCCATCATCTGGACTATGCCAAGACCAAGGCCCCCTGATGGTGTCGATTCGACCGTATTGGGTAAACCGATTCCGTCGTCGGAGACTCTAAGTTCGAGGTTGTCTTGAGATTTGCACAACTCGATAAGAATTCGGCCATGTCTGCCCGGGGGAAATGCGTGCTTGAGCGCGTTTGTGACGAGTTCGTTTAGGATGAGTCCCCATGGTACCGCCTGTTTGAGATCGGTCTGGATACTGTCGATACGATGTTCGATTGTAAGTAGTTTCTCCGAATCTGTATATGTATCGGACAACAATTGGATAATCGCTTTGAGGTAGTCCCCGAGATCGATTTGATCTGTTCGACCCGATCTTAAGAGGAGATCATAGAGCGCAGAGAGTGATTGGATTCGATCTTTCAAATCTCCGATGGCGTTACGGGCTTTACTATCAGTTGTTTGATCCATCTCGATGGCGGCGATGGCGGAGATCATCGCCAGATTGTTCTTGATTCGATGTTGAAGCTCTCGTAAGAGGATTTCTTTTTCGCGGACAGAGGATGTGAGTTCGTTTTCCATTTTCTTGCGTTCGCTGATGTCTGTGGCGAAACTTATAATATGTTTACGGCCGTAAATATCTGCCGTTGTCATCGAAAGTAGAGCATCGATTATTTTACCGTCTTTCCTTCGTAATTTAGTCTCGTAGTTGCGTACTAGTTCGCCGTTCCGTATGCGATCGACAATTGCCGAACGTTCGCCGATAGAGTCCCATATACCGAATTCTTCTACGCTATGACCGATCAGTTCCTCGCGCGAATACCCGAAAAGATACTGTATCGCCTCATTGACTTCGATGAATCTTCCCTCATCGAGAGTGGTCAATGCTATACATTCCGGACAGGCGCGGAAAAGCTCTGCCATAAGCCGTTCTTTTTCTCGTATCACATTCTGCGCCCGTCGGCTTTCGGTGATATCGATAAGCACGCATGAAACGCTCGCCATGGGTTCCGGCGACTGCGGATCCGTCGCGCTCGAGCCGATCAGAATGTCCAAAACGGTCCCGTCCTTGCGGCGCATTTTCGTTTCGATGATCGAACGTCTCGCGGTCAACAACGCTCCATAAAGCTCTTTCCCTACCCGTTCATATTCCTCGTCGTCGCAGTATAGAATTCTCGTGTTTTCCCCGATGAGTTCGTCTTCTGAATAGCCGAAGGTAGAACACATATCTGCATTGACTTTGACGAACGTTCTATAGTGCAAAAGAATGACGCCGGCAGGGACTGCATCGAAGAGACTTTTAAACTCAGAGTCGCTTTTCTTGAGTTTTTCATATTCTTCAAGGGGGATGGTAACAGTCCCTGTTTTCTTCATCACAGCTCCCGCATCACCATGTAGAGAATTCGATTACCCGACGGTCTCTACTCTGATCATATTTGTCGTCCCTCGCTGGGAGAGGAGAAGTCCCGCGACTACTACGACGCGATCGCCTTTCTGCAATACGCCGGCATATACACAGCTGTCGATGGTCTCCGCGGCCAAGGCGTCAAGGCTTTCTTCGGGGCCGGCGAGAAGGAAGGGGCGTACGCCCCAGTTCATAGCCATCTGATGATAGATGGTCTTGTCTTTGACAAATGCGAGTATCGGCATGCGCGGCCGCAGGCGCGATATGAGTTGCGCGGCGTGGCCGGTTTCCGTCAGCACGATGATGCCTGCGGCCTTAGCCTGGTAGGCTACCGAAACCGCGTTATACGACACAATCGCCGCTATCTCTCCCGACCGTACTTCCGGCGGGATGTGTTCATGAAAAAGCTCATAGTCGAATTCGTTCTCGACCTCGTGAATAATCGCGCTCATCGTCTCGACGACTTTTACGGGATAGCGGCCGACGGCGGTCTCTCCGGACAGCATGACGGCGCTGGTCGAGTCAAAACAGGCATTTGCCACATCGCTCGCCTCGGCGCGAGTCGGCATGGGATTCTCGATCATCGATTCGAGCATCTGCGTCGCCGTTATCACCGGTTTGGCGCTCAAGAAGCCTGCTCGAATAAGGCGCTTTTGAGCGATAGGCACGCTTTCGATAGCAATTTCGACGCCCATATCCCCGCGTGCAACCATGATGCCGTCTGCCGCTTCGAGTATCTCATCGGCTGCCTCGAGCCCCTTCGCGCTTTCGATTTTCGCGATGAGCCTGACAGGGGTTTTTCGGCGCTCTGCGGACAGCGTTCTTTGTATAAGACGCCGGACTTCTTCGATGTCGGTGGCGTTGCGAACAAAAGAAAGCGCGATGTATTCGACACCAGACTCTGCCGCCTGCGTGATATCTCTGATATCCTTCTCCGAGAGGAAGGGGATGGGATAATCTACTTTCGGTATTGTCAGATGGGCTTTCGGCCTGAGCATGCCGGGATTTCCGATTTTGACAGAGATGAAATCCTTTCCTTTCGCAACGACCTCTCCGGCGAAATAACCGTCCATGAGCAGTACTCTCTGCCCGATGCCGCAGATCGTGTCGATTTCGGGGAGATTCGTATAGACTCGATTGGGTTCCGCTGATACAAGGTCGTCTATATGAGCTGCCGGTTTCGATTCAATTATCAAAAGCGTGCCGGTATCGATTTTTAGCGCTGTTGTATACCCATACACTCGTACGGCCGGCCCTTTTATGTCCGCCATGATCGCTATGGGTATATGGAGCTCCTCGCGAGCATCGTGGATCACGGAGATCATGCGTTCAGCGCTTTCGGGATCGGTATGCGAGAAATTGAGACGGAATACATTTACACCGGCACGAATCAAGGCTCGGACTGTCTCGGGTTTTTCCGAAGCCGGGCCGATGGTGGCGACGATTTTGGTTCGTTTCTCAAGATTTTTCGTAATTCCCATGTAGTTAGTCTTGTCTATTTGACGGGAAATTGCTAGTCTCTAAATATGAATAATTGCTCATATATTCATATAGAATGAGGTGCATTGTATGGGGCGGATAAAACGAAAAGAATCTCTTGTACCTGATCATGTCTCTTGCGGTGACAAAAAACACGAAGACCGCATGGAGGCGCTCAGAGTCGCCGCTCTTCCCGAATCGCTTGTACACGAGATGGTTGAGCTTTTTAAGATGCTGGCGGACCCAAGCCGGCTGAGGATCCTGAACGCGCTTTCTTCGGGAGAATTATGCGTCATGCATCTGAGTTCGGTTTTACAGATGAGCCAATCGGCGGTCAGCCATCAGCTCGCATCGCTTCGCGCCTCACGTCTTGTCGTCGGTCGCCGCGACGGCAAAACTATGCAGTATCGTCTTGCCGACGACCACATCGGGATACTGCTCGCTACGGGATACGAGCATGCGTCTGAACGAAACGCGCTGTGGAAAAAAACGGAAGGTGTCCGATAATGAGGCGGATTTTAGTCAGTCTCGGCGCGGCAGCGTTTCTGCTCGTTCTCGCGTTTCTCATATCGCCGGGCGGCCCGGTGTCGCTTTCGTGGCTGCCGGTGTATTCCCCGAAGATCCTTTTCATCATCGCCTACCTCGTCGTCGGCTCTGATGTGCTTCTGGGAGCTGCCCGCGGCATCCTGCGTGGAAGGGTCTTCGACGAACTTTTTTTGATGAGTATCGCCACGCTCGGTGCGCTCGTGATCGGTTACTATGAGGAGGCGATCGGCGTGATGGCGTTTTATAGGATCGGCGAAGCCTTGCAGGAATCCGCGTATGATAAAAGCCTTCGTTCGATCCGCGCCCTGCTCGCGCTTCGGCCCGATGTCGCCAGAGTGCGGCGCGACGGTCGGTGGCTCGAAATGGCGCCGGAAAAAGCCGTGGTGGGCGACAGCTTCATGGTCAAACCGGGCGAGCGTGTTCCTCTCGACGGAACAGTGATCGAGGGCGCCTCTTTCATAGACACGTCATCGGTCACCGGTGAGTCGATACCGAAAAGCGTCGGACCCGGATCCGACATTCTTTCGGGTTTCATCGCGCTTGACGGTTCCTTGACCGCACGGGCCACGAAAACGGCCGAGAATTCGGCCGCGGCGCGGATTATTTCTTTAGTCGATGATGCGTCGAAGGCGAAGGCGAAATCCGAACGCTTTGTGACTCGCTTCGCCCGCGTCTATACGCCGATTGTAGTCGGTCTTTCCCTTTGCATCGCCTTCCTGCCGCCGATCGCGGGAATGGGAAGTCTCGCCGAGTGGTCGTACCGAGCGCTTGTACTGCTTGTCATCTCCTGTCCATGCGCCCTCGTCGTCAGTGTCCCTCTTGCGTACTTCGCGGGAATCGGGGCGGCAGCCGGACGCGGCATTCTCATCAAGGGAGGCGAGACAGTAGATAGGTTGTCGAAATCGGGATCTATCGTCTTCGATAAGACGGGAACACTGACAAATGGACGTTTCGTCATTTGGAAGGTCATGCCGGAACCTGGATGGGACGAAGCCGGCGTTTTGACTCTCGCGGCAGCCGCGGAATCGCATTCCCGGCATCCTCTCGCCGAATCCATCCGCAAGGCGGCGGAGGAACGCGGACTTTCAATAGGTTCTGAAGATGAGGCCTCTGCCATCCGCGAAATACCCGGCGCCGGCGTTTGCGCCGAAGTCGGCGGTCGGCGGATATGCGTAGGTAACGACAAGCTTTTTGAAATCGAGGGTATCCCGGTTTGGAAAAGCGATTCAAAGAACGAAAAGGACGAGGGCTCCACCATAATCCGTATCGCAGTAGACGGATCTCCGGCGGCTGTTCTTACTGCGGGTGACGATCCCCGGAGCGAGACCCGCGAGGCGCTGTCAGCCTTGAAGACTTTGGGCGTACACCGCATCGCGATGCTGACAGGCGACACACAAGAATCGGCGCTGAGGGTCGCACGTCGACTGGACATTCCGGAGCTGTCGGCAGAGCTCACGCCGGAGGGAAAGCTCGAAAAACTGAAAGACATCGTCAAAGAAACGGCATCGACAGGGCGTTCGACGGTCTTCGTGGGCGACGGAGTGAACGATGCGCCGGCCTTGGCGCTTGCCGATGTGGGCGTCGCGATGGGAGACGGAACGGACGTAGCCGTCGAGCGAGCCGATGTGGTTTTATTGTCGGGCGATCTTTCGCTTCTTGTCGATGCGGTTCGGCGATCGAAGACCACTCAGGCTATAGCAGTTCAGAATATAGCGCTGTCCCTTGGGGTCAAAGCCGCAATCTTCATCCTCGGGGTGGCGGGAATTGCGGGTATGTGGGCGGCGGTGTTCGCCGATGTCGGTGTGGCCTTGCTGGCGATTGTCAACTCGCTGCGAACGATGCGGCGATAAAAGCAATCTGCACGCGACAGTGCACTGAACAGTACGATAAAAGTTTTTTGCGAATCAGGTTCGACTATCCGCCGATTGCCCGAAAAGCCGTATCGAGAGCCGTCTCCCATGTTCGTGCGAATTGTTCGATCCTCCCCTGGATCACCGGAGTTTCCTCATCAGGAAGCGAGAGTGAAAGACGACGTACGCCGGCTCCGCATTTATCGCACCCAAGACGATTGAAAAGCGCGCCGAGCGTTCTCGACGCAGGTTTGAACACTTCCGAGTTTTTAGACACAGCCGACTCGCGCAGCGCGCTTATCGCCCGAGCTCCGTCTCTTTTCAATTCATCAAGAAGGGATCGAGCCTCGATTCCTTTCCCCGCCCAGCGTTCGCGGATCGTATCCACAGGCACGGCCTCGCGTCTGTCTATAGAGGAAACCAAGAACTTGAGCAGTTTGGGAATGTCCACCGGTTTTTCGAATACAGCGTCGAAGCAGGAATCGACACCGGTCATCTCGTCGGGGCCGAATGCGGTGAGGGCGACGAGCGGGATGTCGGGGTCATAATGCGTTCCTGTATATGCGCGTATTCTGCGACCCAGTTCGATACCATTCATGCCCGGCATCTGGACGTCAAGGATGGCGGCGTCATACATACGCTCTTCGAGTAATCTCAGGGCTTCCGGCCCCGATGACGCCGTTGTCGGGTAGTGCCCCGTTTGAGCGAGAATCGCCGCCATATAATCGAGATTCACTTCGTTGTCGTCGACGATGAGGAGGCGGTAGGGCCGTTTTACCTGGCCCCGTGCCCCCTCGGCCTCGGTCGGTTCACCGGTCGGAACAAGGATTGTAAACACCGAGCCTCGGCCGCCCTCGCTCTGCAGTCGTATTTCGCCCCCGAGCGCGCGGACTATATTGCGTGCGAGCGAGAGCCCGATGCCGGAACCGCCGGGCTTGGAATAGGGCGAGGTCAGCTGAACGAAGGGTACGAAAACTCTACTTTGGTCTTCGGGCGCGATGCCCGTCCCCGTATCCGATACGCTGAGCGACAAGTAGGGAACGTTGCCCGAGCGACGCTCGAGCGTCGTGCTTATCGTGATTTTGCCGCGTTCGGTGAATGTGACCGCATTGGCGAGCAAGGCGGCGAATGCGCGGCCGAGCTTGTCGGGATCTGAACGGACTGTTTCGTCGGGTACAGCTCCAATATCGAATAGAAGTCCTTTTTCTTCCGCTTTTTTCCGGTAGGGATCGCAGACTCGCGCGACAAAAGATGCAAGCCCGAAGGGCACTTTGCGAATCGTGCCGGTTCCGGATTCGAAGCGCACAAAATCGAGAATATCTCCGAGCATATCGAGCAGGCCCTGGGCGCTCGATATGATCGAGGATGCACGGCGTTCGGGCTCGCCACCTCCCATCTCGATCAGGCGGGCGGCCGCAAGGATGCTGGCGATGGGGCTTTTCAGATCGTGGCTCATCGAAGCGAGAAAGTGGCTCTTCGCTTTGTCGGCGCGCTCGGCCTCTTCTTTTGCGAGCCGTACAAGCTCTTCCATCGCCTTCCGCTGGCTTATGTCCTCGCAGATGAGGATGGCATGGGTCACCTGGCCCCCCGGCGATCGCACCGGAGAGGCATGGACCGCGGTCCAGCGCCCCTCGAGAATCGCCGGTCCGAAAAGCCGGGTTTCGATGCTCGCGTCGAAACCCTCCCGTACCAGAGACCGTATTTCCTCGGCTTTTTCGGGCGTAAAGTCGAAGTGAGACAGGAGTTCGGATCCAATCACATCTTGAGGCGACAGTCCCGACATTCTGAAGAAACCGGGATTGACGTATTCTACCTTGAAGAATCTATCGGCGACGAGCACTCCGGCCGAAAGCTGATCCACCGCCTGATAGAGTTTTCTCAACATTTCCTCGGATTTCCGCCTCAGCGTGATGTCCCTGATGATGCCAACCGAGCCGACGAAATTTTGGGAGTCTCCGCGGTGGGAATAGGCCCCGGCAGCCGAGACCTCCCCGTACGAGATCACGCTGACGATCATATCCTCGCCGCGTCCCTGTTTACGCTTGAGTCTCACCTCGAGGTTCTCGGTTTTTCGCTCGACCCCCCTGCGTTCATTGAAAAGCTTGGGACTGAGGGCAGAGCCTGTTTTTACGCCGCGCAGAGATTCGAGCACGGTTTTTCGATCGACGATTGCGACGTCTTCCTCGTTCAGCAGTATTGAAAAATGGCGGCCGATCAACTCCTCGGGATCATAGCCGAGCAGGCGCACCGAGTTGTTGATGAAGGTGAAGCGATCCTCCGAATCGAGTTCATAGACGATATCGGGCAGCGAATGCACGAGTTGTTCGTACCTTCGGTCGAGGGCCGACAAGCCGCCGGCGAAGCGGCTCCTGAGCGCGGCCAGGGCCTTGAAGTACGAAGCGACCCGGGCTACCCAGTGCTCGCCTCCTCGAAGCACATAATCGAAGGCGCCGGTATCCAGAAAGGCCGAAGCAGAAGATTCGGACTCGGGCGCAATAAGCAGAACGACGCTGTACGTGCGCGGAGGGATTGGGAAGTCTTCACAGATGAGGCTCCAGCGTTCGGCGTCGACAAGAAAGAAATCGGCCTTCGACCGCCTGAGCTCTTCATCGAGACGCGAAATTTCCGGATTAAACGAGGAATCGGCTGCGGCAAGAACCTCGTCCTCGGTGCAATCGTGTACCAGAGCTCTGAGCCCGGCTCCTTCCAGAGCGAGAACGAGCGATTCGGCGTCGGCCGCGTGGGCGGTGTCGATGAGCACGGTGCAGAGATCGGTTTTATTCATGAACGAAAGCCTAACCTATGGCGCGGAATAGTCAACCTGTTTACGACAAGGGGGCGGTTGCGCCGCCCCCTAAAAAAGCCGCTTTTACTTGAGAGCGCCGATGCGAGACGGCGGCCAAATTCTGAAGAGAGCGTAGCCTTCGATGAACTTCAAATCCAACGCGAAGGGATCGATGGTCGACCAGTAGATAATCGAGGACGGGTCGGCCGGGTCCAGCGGACGCTGTTTCAAACTGAACACTCTATGCCTGAAGTCGACCGAGTTATAGCGATTGTCGCCCATCGCGAAGTACTGGGTTGGCCCGAGATACGAGTCTCCGGCGGGGAAGGGGGCGAAATTGCGGGTGTCGTACAGACCGCCGCGGCCGTTCACATAGTAGTCGAGTTCGAGTCGTTCCTTTTCCAGGCGCTGCAGTTCGGCGTCCTTCGTGATGGAGTCGATGCTCAAACCGCCGGATATCAGGCTGGAATACCGGGCGACCCGATCGACGACATTCTTTTTGATCAAGAGGTTCAATACGCGGGACCCCCGTTCGAATGCGTTCGCGGCCGGTACAGCAGCCGCCTCCGCACCCGAGTAACGGTCGAAAGCGCTCCGAGCGGCCTTCGAGGATCCGAGCGAGAGCGCCAGGGAGATCGCCGCGACATCATCGAAGCGTGTGCCTTTCGCCGAAATCGGATTGACCGCACCCTCTGCGTAGGATTCGAATTCTTTTCGCTCCGTGATGATGGAAGAGTAGGCGGCCGGTCGCGTCTTTTTCAGTTCCGCGATGAAGGCTTCGCCCTTCGAAGTCGAAACCCCGGCGCCGAGAGCCGCTTTTTTGATTGAATCGGCGAGGGCGAGGGGATCGGCGTCGCGTTTGCGCGCGTCCCAGGCCGTTAGTATCTCCCGCCCCTGAGAGTTTATCGGTATATCGAGTATCTTCGAACGCAGAGTCGCGTCTTCCTTCCACAGATCCACATGGGCCCAACTCGAGTCTTCTTTCACGACATGAAAGGATTCATCGCCCGAGCGCCGTGCGTACAGAACATCGTCGACCATCATGAGCTGTTCGCCCGGCAGGCCGACAATGCGCTTGACAAGAGGGTCGGCCTTCGGCGATCCGTCGGGAAGGGTACGATCGATGTTCACTGCGGTGAACGTTACCATCGACACGAGTTGGGAAAGGTATTTTTTGAGATTGACGCCGTTGTTCTCCGGATAGCGCGGGTTGGAGAGCGTGATGATGTCGCCGCGTTGCGGAAGTTTAAGGAATGGAAGTCGCCAGTCTGTCAAGGGAATCTGCGGGCCGGCAAGAAATTTGACGGTAAAGGGGCGGTCCTTGTTGAGGAAGGTCGGCACCATGGATTCGGAGGGAATCTCGTATAGCTGGAAGACAAAGGTATTGATGAGAATGACGAGGACTGCGGCGAATCCGAGGGCGTCCACCCATTCGAGCGTCCCGTGGAGCAGACCCTTTTTTCTTTCGGTGGCGAAACGCTTCTTGCGAAGCCTGCGATCCTTCGCCTCGGCTTCCGTTATGAGGCCGAGCGCGGCATAGGCAAAAGGTCGTCCGCAGGCGATGAACAAGGCCGAGCCTGCGGCGAGACAGAGCACCGACAGGACGAACATGTATACAACATAGCCTGAGCCGATACTACCGGTGTTCGCCCAATCGACGCGGGGCAGGGCTGCCGCGGCGTAATGCACGACAAGCCCGTAACCCAGGAATTTCTTGAACGCCGGATGAAGACGGGCTTTCCGTTTACGGTATATTTCGTTCAGGAAGAGAAGCGTGATCGCACAAAGCGCGAGGCTCACGACAATGTAGATGACGTAGTAGACGGTGAATCGTGGACAGAGCGCCGCAATGGCCGTCCCCAGGACAAGACCGGCCCATACAAGGGCCATAGCAGGCAGGTGACGTGCGGAGGGGCCGAACGCATCGATCAGTTCCTTGAGTACAAATCCAGTGCGCTCCGATACCGGTTCATTGTTCATGGTGCTGCTCATTAGGGAAGTATCGATATGCAGGGCTCTCAAGGTCAAGCGGGTTTTTTACAGGATAAAGGTGCCGCCCTCGCGGGCCATTTCGACGTGCATACCTGTTCGGCCCCTGATTTTTGCCTGATAGAACAACTCGAGTTCCTGCAGTTCCGCGTCGGTTCGATTGGGATCGTGATGGAATAATATAAGGCGCTTCACCCTGGCCGTATGGGCGGCGTTGATCGCATGCTCGTATGAAGAATGGCCCCATCCGATCTTTGACGCGCGGTATTCCTTCGCGGTGTACTGGGTGTCGTGAACGAGAAGATCGGCCCCCTCGAAGAACTTGAGGATTTTCGCATTCTCCTCCGCAGCCGCCTCTTCGCCTTCTTTCGCCGCGTACTCGTCGTAATTCGGGTCCGCAGGATCGCTCGGGAAGACATTTCTGAAGGGCTCCGTGTCGTACGCGGTCACCAGCGCCTTCCCTTCGTATTCGAATCGATAGCCGAGGCAGAGGATGGGATGGTTGAGGTATTTCGTGGTGACCTTGATGCCGTCGCCGAGATCGATGGTCGCTTCCTTGATCTGCTCGTATTCGATTTTCGCCGAAAGCTCTTCCTGTCTGACGGGCCAGTAGCGGTACGAGAGCTGCGAACCGATTATCTGCTCCAGGCTGTCGTCTTCGTAGCTTATGGGGCCGCGGATTTTCAGTCTTGTTCCGGGGATGTAGATCGGCGTGAACATGGGGAAGCCCATGATGTGGTCCCAGTGCGTATGAGTTATGAATATATCTGCGCTTATGGGTCCTTTTTTGATGTCCTCGGCCATGAGCTTGTCGCCGAGTTTCCGGATGCCCGAACCCGCGTCGACGATGATGAGCCTATCGCCGCAACGGAGCTCCAGGCAGGCAGTGTTGCCGCCGAAAAGGACGGTGTCGTGTCCGGGCGTGGGCATCGAGCCCCGGTCGCCCCATATCTTCATGGTGAATTGCGGTTTCGCCGACATCAGGTGAGCCTCAAGAACACCTTCGCCTTTTCGATCTCGGCGTTGACAGGTTCGTCGAGTTCCTCAAGGAGGGCTTTGTCGATCCCGAGAAGGGCGAAGGTGTCCGGATCGATTTTCTCGGGGTATCGGTTGCCGGAGAAGCCTATCTCCTCGCGGTTGGCGAAGTAATCCGCAACGGCTACGGAACGGAGCACGTCCGAATACTCGCCCTCGTACTCCGAAAGGCTGTGATGCCATCGAACGGTGTCCGCTATTGCGCCGGTCAGGCGCCAGTTGTCGGATACGATGCCTCCCGCCTCGCAGTGGTCCATACCGAGGATGCGGAGTTCCGCATCCTTGAGCGGAATCCGCTCGCGGTCGGCCATGGACATGGCTGCGACATAGCCTTCGGCCAGGGCGTTGTTCAGGGGGATCTTCCCGATATCGTGAAGAAGACCTGCGGCGAAGTATTCTTCGAGGTTTTTCGGATCGACGCCGCGCCGCTTGGCGATCAGCTTCGCTGTGACGCCGACGCAGAGCGAGTGCCGCCAGAACCCTTCCATGCCGAGGGCGCGGAAGTCTTTTTTGCTGGAAACTCGGTCGAGAACCGCGCTCGACAGGGCGAGGTTCTTTACCGTGTTGACTCCGAGCATGATTATCGCGCGCACGAGACTGGTTATCTGAGTTCCAAGGCCGTAATAGGCCGAGTTGATGAGTTTGAGGACGCGTCCCATCAATACAGGATCGAGCTGGATGACATGATCGAGATCGATCGGACTGGTTTTTGGGTTGTTACAGACTTCGAGCACTTTCGACACGGTTGTGGGAAGGCTGGGCATGCCGCCGACATAGGCGAGGACGCGCCTCGCGGCTTCGCCGTCATTCATGACGCTTACTCCGCTTGATGATTCCTATAAACTTCGCGAGCCGGGGCGAAATCTTGAAGCCGGCGATTTCTGTCGGCGTACCGTCCGGCGCCGTTTTAATCGAGGCCGACTCGGGTGTGATGGAGTCGGGAAGATCGATGGACGGCGCCTTCGCCCTTCGATCTCCCTCGCGTCGCTCGCCTTCGCGGCGCGTTTCTTCGCCGCGCCGGTCGATCCCGGAGCGGCGTTCACCGCTTCGGCGCTCCCGCAGCCAGCGTCTGTCTTCTCCGGGCTGCCGTCGATCACCGATCCCAATCTCACCGCCATCACTCGAGCCCTCGTTCAGGTCGCGTTCGGAACACGCAGCCTTCGACAACTTACCGATAAGTTCGTCTATTTTATCTCGAAGTCCCGAGGCCGTGAATTCCTCCTTCTTCGCGGGAGGAAGCTCTTCGGAAAGAGACTTGAGGTAGGCGAGCAATTTTGCGGTAGGCTCGCCGAGCAACTCGCGGATGCGCGATTCCGAGTCCTGGGCGGACTCGGCCGAGGAGTCTGCGGCGACCTCCTCTTGGGGTGCGCTTTCGGTGTTCGGCTCGGCCTCTGAGACGAGCGGCTCAGCGCTTGTTTCGTCCGTATCGCCGCCGGCCTCGGGAGGAGTATCGATCGGAAGAACATCCTCCGGCTCTTCCGGCGAATCGTCTTCGGGGTTCCATATATTCTCGTCCGATTCGTCCAGTTCCATGCCCGTATCGGACTCTTCGGGCTCGGCCTCTTCTTCGAGCTTCAGGGGTTCTTCCTCGGGTTCCGGCGTTTCAAGGGCCGCTTCTTCTTCACTCTGTTCGGCTTCGCTCAGTTCTTCTGTCTCGGGAGGGCTCCATTCGGGCGGCAGTTCCTCGAGTTCCTCGATTTGGTCTTCGAGGTCCATGCTGTCCGGCTCTGCCTCGGAATCCCCGGGAATATCGCGATCTGAACTGTCGGGAGCGGAAGCTTGTTTGTTTTGAGCGTCAGGCGGAGTGTACTGCTGCTCGGAAGGAACGGCGTTTTGCGGCGTCGGATGCTGCGGGGCGTACTGCGGCGGCGCGTATGTAATAGGCGGCATTTGGATAGGCGGCATCTGGATGGGGGGCATTTGAATGGGCGGCATCTGGATCGGCGGCATTTGAATGGGCGGAGTCTGTATCGGTATTACCTGTATTTGAGGTGCAGCCTGCTGTGGTTGAGCGTAATGCGGGCTTTCGGGAGGCAGTTGTGGTCTGTATGCCTCTTCGCCGCGACGGTCCTTGGCGTCTACGAGATCGGCGAATTCTTTCCGATTCGGCCCGATATCTTCCTCGTCGACGGCGAATGAAGGCTCTTCAACCTCATCGAGGGGCTCGTCCATAAACGTCTCGTCGCGCTCGTCGAGAAAAAGCAGTTCTTCCTCTTCGTTTACGGGGATGGGCTCGGGGGCCGTCACGGGCGCGAATTGTGACACCACATCGGCTGCTTCAATTGCTGATTTGTCCTCAGATGCAGCCGCGACCGAACCGCCGGAAAGCGTCTCGCGCAGGACGCGGATGTTCTTGTCCCACGAGTCGCGAACATCGACCGAATAGTTCTTGACGGCGTTTTCGAGGACGTCGAGCCCCGCAAGCAGAGCCTTGGGGTCTTCAGAACCTGAAATACCGCGCAGGGTCACCAGGCGTTCGGCCGCCTCGACGGATTTCTCTTTTTCTCCGAGGACCCGGTAAACCGCGGAAAGCTCGAGTTGGACCTCGGGATCGTCGGGCGAGTCATGGGACAGTTCGAGCAGCGTCGCCTTCGCCCCTTCCCAGTCGCCCTTTCCCGATCGTGCACGGGCGAGTTCGAGGCGCGCGCGCTTGTCCCCGGGCCGGGATCGGAGATACTCGAGCAGTTCCGCCTCGGCGCGGTCGTAATCGCCGCGCGCGGCGGCGAGACGCGCGAGATCGATGCGGAATCCCACCTCCCGCCGATCGAGTTTGAGTATTTTTTCGTAGACCGCCTTGGCCCTGTCCGTCATGCCGAGGCGCTCGGCTACTTCCGCATATAACTTCAAGGCGCCCAGGTTGTCGCTTTTGCGTTTCAAGAGCTCTTCCAAGGTCGAGCGTGCGTCGCCGAGTCTACCCATGTTCACGTAAAGCGACGCGAGTCTCACGCGCAGATCGTCGTTCTCGGGCATCATGTCGACCAGGCGGGTGACTTCCTGGAGGGCCGCGTCCCATCTTCCCGCCTTCTCGAGCGTCTGCTCGATATTGACGGCGGCTCGATTGAACGAGGGATCCGCCTCGAGGGCCTGGCGGAACCACATAATGGCGTCGTCGATCTTGTCCTGGTCGGCGTATACGAGGCCGATATTGTTGCGGGCTTCGGCGTTGAGCGGGTCGACGGCGAGTATCTGCTGAAACAGTTCGAGGGCCCTGCGATGATTTCCGTTTTTAAGGAGCGCGAGCCCGTATCTCGACATAGCCTCGACCCAACCCGGTCGGGCCTTTACTGCCTGTTCGAACTCTTTCAGGGATTCTTCGCGTTTGCCCAGAGTGTCGTATATGTTGCCGAGATTGTAGTGGAACGAGGGGTAGTTCGGGTCGACCTGGAGTCCTTTCCAGAAAACGCGAACGGCCTTCTCGGAATCCCCCATAGCCGAGTAAATGCCGCCTAGGTTGTTGTAGGCGAGGACGTGGTCCGGATCGCGCTCGATGGCTTTCGTATAGGCCATTTCGGCCATCGCGAGATTGCCCGTCTGCCTGTGCGCGTTGCCGAGCATGAAGAATGCTTCCGCGTTGTCCGGCTCGGCGTCGAGAGCCCGCTCGAGGGCCGAGATGGCGTCTTTGGGCTTGCCCAGCTTGAGGTATGCCGCCCCCGTATCGAGCAGTGCTTCGACATGCCTCGGGTTTCGCGCGAGAATGCTGGAAAAAGCTGCGAGCGCCTCCTTGGGACGATCGCTGCGGAGATAGCTCATTCCCAGGCTCAACCGCGCCTCGTCGGATTCCGGGTGCTCGACGAGATACTGCCGCGCGAGTTTTTCGGCGGTCTCGAAGTCTCGAAGCCTGAGCGCGGCCTTGGCCCGCTCGAGCGAGGATTGATGCGGTTTCGATTTTACACTCATCGGTCTGCCTTCTTGCTTGGTCGCGCCGATGCCTCGGGCGAGAACTCGCCGGCGCGCGCCATGGCGCGTAGACGGGGCGTAAGTGCGCTGCCCGTGGCGGATAGGGCCGGCGCGCTGTCGTACGCGGCGACCACAAAATACAGTAGCTTCCCGTTCGGGATACCGCTGATCGTCAGGGAGGTCGCGTTCCCCGCGTCGATTGGACTTGGTCCCTGATCGGCTCCCGTCCCCAGATACTCGCCGGGCTTTTCGCCGTAGTACACAAGATAGCCCGCGAGATCGGCTTCCGGGACCATCGTCCATCGCAATTCGACGGCTCCATCCCGCGGCGTGGCCAGAAGTTTCGCGGGAGCCGGCGGCGGCGGATCGGGTTCGTAGCGGAGGGTGATCGAAGACAATGCCGGAGTCAGTCGTCCGCTCCCGTCGGGATACAATGTCGCCCTGATCTGGGCAAAACGGCCCCGGGCCGAATCGGGCAGTTTTTCGCCCGGTCTGAGTTCGATCCACGCGGGATTGTCTTTCTTCCATCCCACCCATGAATCCGCGATCCGATAGGCGAATTCGATGCTTGTCGCGCCCGGCGTCTTCGCCTCGGCCTCGACTGTGACAAGACGCGAGTTGCCGAATCCAAGATCGGCCACGGGCGATACGATGAACGCGGCGCGGCCCCCGTAGGGGAGGAGGGCGGGTTTTTCTACGAATGTGCGGCTGATCCGCAGTTCGTCCGCAAGACCGGTGTATCCAGGACAGAAATGAAGCGGCGAGGCGGTGCCGATCGAAGGGACATACACGGTGCCGCCCTCATGACCCGTTCGGGTCGAGTAGGCCGTCGCCTCGGGAACTCCGTTGACTAGGTACTCGACCAACCCCGTTGTACCGTCGAAACGCACGAGGTGATGCGACCAGGTCCGGGGCACCAGGGGGCTGCGTGAGCGCAGCTCGACCGCTACGGAATTGTTTGAACCGTCCGGGGCGCAGAAAAAACCGACGAAATTCCACGCCAATCTGCCGGCGGCGATAATACAGGAGATGCGCTGGGTTGTGACGCTCGATGAGACTGTTCGTATGGCCTGCCAGAGCAAGATCGACTCGCCGTTCTCGGCGTTCGCGGGGTAGAGCCAGAACTCGATCGAAAAATCGCGGAATGTGGATTGTGCGGAGAATTGAGAACGAGGACCCGGCGAAAATGTCAAAACCGAAGTTTCGCCTCTGAACGAGCCCGCTGCGGATCCGAATACCGCCCGCGAGGAATCCGCGGCGTATGCGCGGCCTGCTTCCGCCTTCCAGTTCGCGCACGAATCGACGGGGACGCCCTCGTCGAAATGTACGAGAAGATCGGTGTCATCCATTACATCGTATGCATCGTCCTCGATCCGATAATCCGCCTTGGCTTTGAATCCTGTTCCGAGGACGGCTCCCTCGGATGACCAGGAGCCGAGAAGCCGCGAGCTTCCATTGGAAGACTGCAGCAAGCCCGGTTCGAGCTTGAGCTGTTCTTCCAATGCCGCCGCCGAGACGGCGGCGAGCAGACCTGCGGCGAAGACACATATTCCCTTACGACGCATTCTTCCGTACATTGATTATCGTACAGTATGGATAATACTAAAGCGGGCGGGAAGCCCCGCGATGTGCGGCTTGCGCGCCTCAAGGCTCTGGTTCGCTCAGCCCCCGAATCCCCGGGCGTTTACTTCATGCGTTCGGTCGAGGGCGAGGTGATCTATATCGGCAAGGCCAAGGTGCTCCGCAATCGGCTCCTGTCCTATTTTTCAGGCAGAAAAGACGTAAAAACCCGTCATCTGATGTCCAAAATAGAATCGATCGAGTGGATAATCGCAGCCAACGAATATGACGCCCTTCTTCTTGAAAATACGCTCATCAAACAGCATAGCCCCAAATACAACATCAACCTGAAAGACGGAAAAACCTATCCGAGTATCCGGATTACGAACGAGGATTATCCCCGGGTCTTTAGGACGCGGCGGATAATCAAGGACGGGAGTGTGTATTTCGGCCCCTTCCCCAGCGCCGAAACCATCGATCTCTACCTGGATATGATCAAGAAGATTTTCCCCCTGCGACGCTGCGCCGTGATGCGGCCGCGGGAGCACCCCTGCATGTACTATCATATCGGCAGGTGTTCGGGGCCCTGCGCCGGTCGCATCGACAAAGAGTCGTATGCCGTTTACATCGATGAAATAAAAAAACTCTTGTCGGGCGAGACCGATGCGCTGCTCGCCGAACTGCGTCTCCGAATGGCCGAGGCTGCCGAGACATTGCACTACGAAGAGGCTGCGCGTCTTCGTGATTCGATCCAGGCGGTCGAGCTCTTTATCGGACGATCGAGCGCCGTGGATTTCGACCCCGAATCGCGCGATTACATCTCCTGGGCGGCCGACGGGGAACTCGTGAGCTTTGTCGTTTTTCAGATGCGCGACGGCAGACTCAGCGGTCGCGATCTTCTGCGCGGAAAACTCTACGGGACCGAGGAAGAGGCGCTTCAGGGTTTCCTTATGAGCTACTACAACGGCGACCGCAAACCCCCGCCCAGGATTTTCATTCAGCGTCCCGCCGAACTCGGCCTCATAAGCGAATACTTTCAGCGCGAGATGGGCCTCACGGTGGTTTTCTCGATCCCCTCCGAAAAACGCCACGAGACCGCGATGGCCTTGGCGACGCAGAACGCAGCCGAGGACCTCGCCAAGCGCCGGCGGGAGAGCGGGGATCCGGCCGCCCTCGAGGAGCTGCGCTCCTGTCTCGGCCTGTCGACGCTCCCCCTCGCCATAGAGGGCTTCGATATAGCCCAGCTCGGAGGCAAGCACACGGTCGCATCTCTGGTAAGTTTCAAGAACGGTGTGCCCGACAAGAAGAACTACCGCTACTTCAAGATAAAAAGCCTCGACGGCGCAATCGATGACTTCGCCGCAATCCGCGAAGCCGTGGCGCGACGCTATACCCGCCTCGTCAACGAGGGTCTAGAACTGCCCGATCTCATCCTCATCGACGGCGGGCCAGGGCAGGTCTCGGCAGCAAAAGAGATACTGGACGCCCTCGGCGTGGACTCTGATCTCGCCGGACTCGCGAAGAAGAACGAGGAACTGTACCTTCCTGGAAAATCTGAACCGATCGTCCTGCCTCTGGATTCGCCGGCGCTCCGGATTTTGGTGGCCGTTCGTGACGAAACGCATCGATTCGCGACCGGCCTCAATCAGCGCCTGCGATCGGCCGATCTGCGTTTCGGCGTCCTGGAAGGCATAGAAGGCGTAGGTAGCGCGCGCGCCCGCCGGCTCATCCGTGAATTCGGTTCGCTCGAAACGATGGCCGCGGCTTCCGAGGAAAGCATAGCGCGGGCAGGCCGCATGGACGGCGCAGTCGCGCGCCGCGTGAAAGAGGAACTTGTCGCTCGGTATAAAAAAACGGATTAGCCGCGATGTACGTTTGAGGTCATTTCCCGCTTTGAGAATCCATGGAGACAGCTTTAATAAAGGGAAACTTGCAATCAACAGGATTTTAGAGATCCCCTAAAACCACTTGAGTTTTGTATTCCATGCTATGATGCTCCCATGGTCTTGTTTCCAACTGTGATAGTATTTGTTTCAGGTCCGGTATGGTTCAGAAAAAGACAGATCTCAAGAAACGACTCTCGATCGTATGGTTTTGTTTACTGTCCTCGTCTCGCTTTCTTTTAAGCGGGGCAGATTACTATGTAAGCTGTACGAGGGGTTTGGACGGTCCGGACAGAGGTTCGTTTTCGTCTCCATTGAAGACAATCGGCGCAGCCTTGGCAAAAAGCGACGCCATAACAGTGTGGATCGATACGGGCGTGTATAGAGAGTCGCTCGAAATTCCACGAAGCGGAATAACAATACGGGCGCTTCCCGGGGCTGATGTGAAAATCAAGGGATCTGATGTCGTGAGCGGATGGACCCGGCTGAGTCCGCTTTCCGACGATATTTGGAAAGTCCGCTGGCGTATCAACAGTCAACAAGTCTTTGTCGATGGCGAGCCTCTACAACAGATCGGCGTCAACTGTCCATTTAACAGCGAAAGGGACTCTCTGGAGCAGGTCTTGCTTCCACCTGTCGGTTCCGGTGTGGAAGACATGACCGAAAACTCGTTCTATTTCGATCCTGTCGATTCCTGGCTCTATATCAGCCTTTCGACTGCGGACAATCAAGATCCGGGTCCCAATCATCACACTGTCGAAGCTTCTGTCAGAAATTATATAATTCCTTATAACTACAATGAAGATCGCAACGACATACGGCTGATCGACTTGCAGTTCTTTCATTCAAACGCAAGCGCCGAAGGTAAGACGGGCTCTTTGATTTCCGTGTCCGGCACGGATTGGCTTATTCAGCGTTGTACATTCAATGATGGAGATTTCAGGGGACTGCTTGTCGCGGGTGCAGGGCATCGTATTGTTGATTGTGTCCGCGACCGGAATGGATGCGTAGGCTTCAGCGTTCACGGTTCGGATAAGGCTCACGGGTTTAAGGCATGGGATCGACCGCCTCAAGATATATTGGCGAGCGGCTGCAGGTTTAATTACAATAACTACCGACGCTTCTACAGCCAATGGAATTCTGCAGGCGTAAAAAATGTCACATCATGCCGCTCTGTGTATTTTTCCAGGTGCCAGGCGAGATTCAACAAGGGCGCGGATATTTGGTTTGATATTTCCGCGCGCGACAATGTCGTAGACCGCTGCATCGTTGCTGACAATTCGGATTCGGGGCTCGAATACGAGATATCGGATAGAGCTGTTTTCTCCAACAACATAGTGATCCGCAATGGTTTTGCTAATAACAACGCTGGCATTTTCATCTCATGCAGCAATGATGTCCTTGTGGTTGACAACATGCTTTACGGTAACACTATGGGTATCGTATTGAACAACTATGGCCGTTCGGAACATCCGGAAATGAAAAACAACATGATAGTCAACAATAACATCATGGCGAGTGTTTATGACGATTTCGTCCTGGCTCTCGACCCGGGCCCGATGGAGTCTCCGTGGCGCGGTAATGTTTCGGATTATAATACCTATGGCCGCGCTGATGGTAAAATTAGAATCACGTATAGAGTATACGGAAGCGATCCGGTTTATTACAGAGATTTGACAGAGTTGAAGAACGCCGCATCGATGGAAGTGCACAGTAGATACGGCGATCCTTTTCCCGCCGCCGATAAAGAGTTGTCCGAATTGATAGCGGATTCTAGAGATAATTGAGAAAGGGTATTGGATACAGTGCTCGTTGCCTGACATTTCAACAAAAGGGGCCGCTCCATGTGGAGCGGCCCCTTGATTACGCTGCTTCGCCGAATGCCTTAGAACGTTCGCTCGCTGAGGTACTTGTACTCCTTGTACCGGCGCTCGACGTAGGCCTTCTCCTTGGCCAAGAGCTCGGCCGCACGGCTCGGATCCGCGGCCTGGAGGCTTTTGAAGCGGACCTCGGCGTACATGAACTGCTCGATTTTCGAGTAGTCGGGCTCGCGCGAATCGAGCTGGAAGGGGTTTTTGCCCTCTGCCTTGAGCCGGGGGTCGTAGCGGTACAGAAGTTGGATGCCGGACTCGGCCGCGAGTTTCTGCTGGTTCATGCCCTTCATCATGTCGATGCCGTGCATGGCGCAGTGGCTGTAGGCGATAATGAGCGAGGGTCCGTCGTAGCTTTCGGCCTCGCGGAAGGCCTTGATGCACTGGGACATGTTGGCGCCCATATTGACGCTCGCGACGTACACATAGCCGTAGGACATGGCGATGGCGCCGAGGTCCTTTTTCGAGACATCCTTGCCGGCCACGGCGAACTTCGCGACCGCTCCGAAGGGCGTGGACTTGGAGGCCTGGCCGCCGGTGTTCGAATAGACCTCGGTGTCGAGGACGAGAGCGTTGACGTTCTTGCCCGCCGCGAGGACGTGGTCGAGTCCGCCGAATCCAATATCGTAGGCCCAGCCGTCGCCGCCGAAAATCCATACCGACCTCTTTATGAGGTCTTCGGCCACCGAAGCCAGTTCCTTGGCCCAGCCTTCTTTCGACTTCGCGCAGACCGCTTTGAGCTCGGCGACCGCGGCGCGCTGAGCCTCGATGTCCTCGTCTGTGGCCTGGCTGTTGTTCATGATCCTTTCGGCGAGGGCGGCGTCGACACCCTTGCCCTTTGCCGCGGCGAGAAGCTCGAGCGCGTACTCCATCTTCTTGTCTGCCGAGAGGCGCATGCCGTAGCCGAATTCGGCGGCGTCCTCGAAGAGGCTGTTGGACCAGGCAGGGCCCTTTCCCTTCTCGTTGACGCAGTAGGGCGTGGTGGGCAGGTTGCCGCCGTAGATCGAGGTGCAGCCGGTGGCGTTCGCGATGATGGCGCGGTCGCCGACGAGCTGGCTCATGAGCTTGATGTACGGAGTCTCGCCGCAGCCCGCGCAGGCGCCGGAGAACTCGAACAAGGGCTGGCGCATCGCGATGCCTTTGGGCAGGGCGAGGTTCAAGAGCTTGGGATCGGTGTTGGGAATCTTGAGGAAGAAGTCCCAGTTCTCGGCCTCGGCTTCGCGCAAAGGCTGCTGGGGTTGTAGGTTGATCGCCTTGCGCTTCTCGTCGGCCTTGTCTTTGACAGGGCAGATATTGACGCAGGCGCCGCAGCCCGTGCAGTCCTCGGGCGCGACCTGCAGCGTCGCCTTCATGCCGGCGAACTCCTTGCCCTTGGCGTCGGCGCTCTTGAAGGTCGCGGGAGCGCTCTTCAAGGCCTCGGGAGCGTAGGCCTTGAGCCTGATGACGGCGTGGGGGCAGACCATGGTGCAGTTGCCGCACTGGATGCAGAGATCAGGCTCCCACACGGGGATTTTCTCGGCGATATTGCGGCGCTCGTACTTGGTGGTCGCGGTGGGGAAGGTGCCGTCCAGGGGCATCTGGCTGACCTTGAGCTTGGTGCCGCGCATCGCGATGATCTCGCCGAGCACTTCCTTGACAAAGGCGGGCGCGTCGGCCGGCACCGGGCTCTTCATGTGGAGCTTGGACGTGACCTTGCCCGGATGCTTGACTTCAGCGACCGCGTCGAGGGCCATGTCGATGGCCTTGATGTTCTTGGCGACGACGTCGGCGCCCTTGCGCGCGTAGGTCTTCTCCGTGTACTTCTTCACGAGCTTGATCGCCTCGTCGGTCGGCAGGACTCCGGAGATCTTGAAGAAGGCGGTCTGCATGATGGTGTTGACGCGGCCGCCCATGCCCGAGCGCTCGGCGATATCCATGCCGTCGATGACGTAGAACTTGAGCTTCTTCTCGATGATGCGCTGCTGGACTTCCGCCGGTATCTCGTCCCAAACCTTATCGGCGGGGAAGGGGCTGTTGAGGAGGAATACGCCGCCTTCCTTCGCGTTGGAGAGCATGTCGATGCGCTCCAGGAAGGAGAACTTATGGCATGCGATGAAATCGGCCTTGCTGACGAGGTAGGGTTTCTTGATCGCCTTGGGTCCGAAGCGCAGGTTCGAGATCGTGTAAGTGCCGGCCTTCTTCGAATCGTAGAAGAAATAGCCCTGGGCGCTGTTCGGCGTATCGTCGCCGATGATCTTGATCGAGTTCTTGTTGGCGCCGACGGTTCCGTCCGAGCCGAGGCCGTAGAAGAGGCACTCGACCGTGCCGGGCGTCTCGATCGAGAAGGACTCGTCGTAGTCGAGCGAAAGGAAGCTGACATCATCGGTCGGCCCGACGATGAAATGATTCTTTGGTGAAGATTTTTTAAGCTCGTCGAGGACGGCCTTCGCCATGGCGGGCGTGAATTCCGCCGAACCGAGGCCGTACCTGCCGCCGATGACGGTCGGCCAGGTCTTGAAGGGCGAACGGCCCGCGCCCATGGCCTCGCCGATGGCGGTGCGCACGTCTTCGTACAGAGGCTCGCCGATGGCTCCCGGCTCCTTGGTGCGGTCGAGGACGGCGATGGATTTGACCGAGGCGGGGATGGCCTTGATGAAGTGCTCGACCGAGAAGGGGCGGAAGAGATGCACCTTGAGAACGCCGACCTTCTCTCCCTTGGACACGAGGTAATCGACGGTCTCTTCGACCACATCGGCTCCCGAACCCATGACGACGACGATGCGCTCGGCGTCGGGCGCTCCGGCGTAATCGAAAATCCTATACTGGCGTCCGACGATCTTGGCGAACTTGTCCATGGTCTTCTGGACGATTTCAGGAACGGCGGCGTACAGCTTGTTGGTCGCCTCGCGCGAGGTGAAGTAGACATCGGGGTTCTGGCTGGTGCCGCGGACGACGGGGTGCTCGGGCGACATGCCGCGCGCGCGGTGGGCGCGCACCAGTTCGTCGTCGATCATCTGGCGCATGACCTCGTAGGAAAGCTCCTCGACCTTGGACACCTCGTGCGAAGTGCGGAATCCGTCGAAGAAGTGAAGGAAGGGAACGCGCGCCTCGAGCGTCGCCGCATGCGCGATGAGGGCGAGATCCATGACTTCCTGGACGTTATTCGAGGCGAGGAGCGCCCAGCCGGTCGTACGCGCCGCCATGACATCCTGGTGATCGCCGTAGATGGACAGTGCGTGCGCGGCGATGGCGCGGGCGGCGATATGGAAGACGGCCGGAGTGCACTCGCCCGCGATCTTGTACATGTTGGGGATCATGAGGAGAAGCCCCTGACTGGCGGTGTAGGTCGTGGTCAGGGCCCCCGAGGTGAGGGCGCCGTGGACCGTACCGGCCGCTCCGGCCTCTGATTGAAGCTCGACGACCTTGGGGACAGTCCCCCAGATGTTCTTGCGGCCCTGGGCGGAGAACTCGTCGGCGAGCTCGCCCATATTGGATGAGGGGGTGATCGGGTAAATCGCGATCACCTCGCTGACCGCGTGCGATACGTGGGCGGCCGCGGTGTTGCCGTCTATCATTACCATGGTTTTATCAGGCATATAGGGTCCTTTGTGTGGAGTGGTTTGGGATCGGGCTCTACCGAGCCGTAGGTATATAGTAGAGATTTTCCCCGCTTTATTCAATATCAGATGAAATGGTGATAAGAAAAGGAATTATCCCTATAAAACCGCTGGGGTATTATGCTGATGACCTCAGCGCAGCCACGGCGGCCCCGAAAAGCGCTTCGAGCCCGCTGGTCGTGGCATCGGCATGGAACTCCGGGCGCCAGGCCAACTCGGCCAGGGTGTCGCTGACCGAGAAACAGGCGGCTATCAGGGTCGAGCGGAAGCGCGCCACCGCGAAGAGGGCCGCCGCCTCCATTTCGACCACAAGGGCTCCCTTGCCGGCGTGCAACAGGACTTCGGCCGGGGTCTCCCGGTAAATGGCGTCGGTGGTCCAGGTCGGGCCCTTGCGGTAGGCGAGGCCTCGCTCTTCCAGGCTTTTTTTGAGCTTTGTGGTCAGCACCTCTGAGGGGAAGACGGGCCCTCCGCCGGGCAGGTAATGGTACGAAGTGCCCTCGTCGCGGAAGGCCGAGTCGCAGAGCACAAGGGAGCCCGGCGGAAGATCGGCGCGCAGACTGCCGGCCGTCCCCACCGAGATGAAACGGCGGACGCCGAAGGCGATGAGTTCTTCGATCATCACAGCGGCGGCGGGCGAGCCGACGCCGAATCGGCCGGCTATGGCAAGGCCTTCTTCATCATCGAGGTAATACAGCTCATTCGAGAAATATCCCTCGGCCTGAGTCGTTCTGCGGGTGGAAAGCACATGCTCGAAGAGAGCTCTTTGATACGAGAGGATTACCGCTTCGGGGGCCGGGCGGCTTCCGATTTTGCCGAGTCCCCGCAGATACTGAATGAAGTCCTCGGGGTTGAAGAAGGGCTTGGATTTGTATTTCGTCGGATCAAGGGGGACGGGCATGATTTCTCCTGAAATGGCGGGGCTTGTATCGACCTTCGATTGCAGAACTGCCCTCGCGCTATGCTCAACTGTGAATGAAATGACAAGGTTTCGCAAGTTCGACGGTGGACATTTTATGAAATTTTGTCTGGTTCCATAGTTCCATAAATTGCAGATGCCGGGTATTATTCCTGGAACGCATCCCCAATGCTGGCAATCGCTTTGGATACGGCATGATCGGATGCGATGTATTCAGATAGTTATTCGGAGCGGAATGATGGGCAGAATCGTATCGAAGCGCAGGCTTTCTGAAGAGGTTTGGAGGATCGAGGTCGAATCTCCGCATGTCGCCAAAGAGCGCAGGGCGGGACAGTTTGTCATTGTCCAGGCCGACGCCGACTACGGAGAGCGGATACCGCTGACGATCGCCGACGCCGATTCTGCGAAGGGGACGGTCACCCTGGTCTTCCAAACGGTTGGTGCGAGTACGCATAAGCTCGCCCTCAAAGAACTCGGCGACGAGATTGTTCTTCTGGGGCCCTTGGGCAACCCTACGCACATCGAAAAATACGGCCGGGCGCTCTGCGTGGGCGGCGGTATCGGCCTTGCACCGTTGCATCCTATTGTCCAGGCGCTCAAAGCCGCCGGCAATCACGTCACTGTCATTTCCGGGGCGCGGACAAAGGAATTACTCATCATGCAGGAGGAAATGGAAAAGCTGGCCGATGAGCACATCGTCGTCACCGACGACGGCAGTTCCGGCCGCAAGGCCCTCGTCACCGAACCGCTCAAGGAAGCCTGCCAGTCTTCGGCCCCTCCTGATATCGTCGTGGCCATCGGACCGCCGATCATGATGAAGTTCTGCGCCGAGACGACGAGGCCCTTCGGTGTGAAGACCTTGGTCTCACTCAACACGATCATGATAGACGGTACGGGTATGTGCGGAGGTTGTCGGGTCTCGGTCGGCGGAGAGACGAAATTCGTCTGCGTCGACGGCCCCGAATTCGACGGCCACCTCGTGGACTGGGAGGGGATGATGTCGCGCCTTCGCTCGTACAAGAGCCAGGAGGACGAGGCTCATCACAAATGCCATCTCGATCTGGAAGGAGCGGCGCGATGAACGATATCGGCAACACACGATCGCATACAGCGGACGCCGCCGCACTCGATGCGGCCGCAAAAAACGAACTGACCAAGCTCGACGCGCTGCGCTCTGCGGGACGGGAGCCGGGGCCGCGCGACAGGATGGCGCTTCCGGTTCAGGACATGCCCTGCCAGGATTCGGTCGAGCGCGGCCGCAACATGCGCGAGGTCGCACTCGGCTATAGCGAGTCCCAGGCCCGGCTCGAGGCGGAGCGCTGTTTGAACTGCAAGAACGCGCCCTGTGTTCAGGGCTGCCCCGTCCGCGTGGACATCCCCGGCTTCATCATGAAAATCCGCGAGGGCGATTACGCCGGAGCGGCCCGGGTGATCAAGCGGACCAATCTTCTGCCCTCGATCTGCGGCCGAGTCTGCCCCCAGGAGGTGCAGTGCCAGGCGCAGTGCACCTTGGGCAAGTCGTTGAAGTCGATCAACTCGGCCGTGCAGATCGGAAGACTCGAGCGCTGGGTCGCCGACCGCGAGCGCGCCTGCGGCGCCTGCGACATCCCCGACATCGGACGATCGACGGGCAGGAAGGTCGCCGTCGTCGGCTCGGGGCCGGCGGGCCTCACCTGCGCCATCGACGTCCGCCGGGAGGGCCACGAGGTCACCGTGTTCGAGGCGTTTCACAAGACCGGCGGCGTCATGGTCTACGGGATCCCCGAGTTCCGGCTGCCCAAGAGCCTCGTCGCCGCCGAGTCGGCGACGCTCGCCGAGATGGGCGTCAGCTACGAGCTCAATTTCCTCGTGGGCAGAACGCGGAAGTTGCACGACCTCATTGCCGAGGACGGCTACGACGCCGTCTTCGTGGGCGCGGGCGCGGGCTTGCCGAAGTTCATGGACATCCCCGGCGAGAATCTGGTCGGCGTCTTCTCGGCCAACGAATACCTGACGCGCGCCAACTTGATGAAAGCCTACGACCGAGGCCGCGCGGACACGCCTATCTATCCCTCGAGGCGCGTCGCCGTTCTGGGAGGGGGCAACGTCGCCATGGACTCGGCCCGAATGGCCTTGCGCCTCGGAGCCGAGGAAGTGCGCGTGCTGTACCGCCGCACCCGCGACGAGATGCCGGCCCGTGCGGAAGAGGTCGAGCATGCGATGGAGGAAGGCGTGATCTTCGACTTCCTCTCCAGCCCTTCGCGCGTCATCGGGAACAAGGAGGGCAGGTGCGAGGCTCTCGAGGTCGTCTCCTTCGCGCTCGGCGAGCCGGACGCCTCGGGAAGGCGCAGCCCGGTCGCGATCAAGGGCAGCGAGCGGATCGTACCATTCGACACCGTGATCGTCGCGATCGGGAATGAGTCGAACCCGCTGCTTGCGCGCACGACGCCCGACCTGAAGATCGACCGCAAGGGCCATATCATTGTCGACGAGAAGCAGAAGACGAGCATCGAGCGCGTGTACGCCGGCGGCGACATCGTGCTCGGCGCAGCGACGGTAATTCTGGCTATGGGCGAAGGCAGGAGGGCCGCGGCCGCTATCAACGAGCTGCTCGGATAAGGTTGATGCGGCTCTCTTAGCCTATCGCAAGGCGCGCCTGTCCGAGCCCGCTTTTAGAGATGTATACCCACGATGAGGCGCGGTTCGATCTTGAAATTCGAGACGAACTCGCCGTGCCCGTCTCGGGAAAGCCCGGGCATGAAGAGGTCGAGCGCGCCGCCTATGATCATGCCGGGCCCTTTCGCGCGAAGGCCGGCAACCACGCGGAATCGCGGCAGCGAGTAGAACAGCGCGCTTCCGACTTCCATGAAACGCCAGGACAGGTCCAGATCGATATAGTTTTTTGCGATCGGAATGCGGCCGCCCAGGCCGAGGCCGAGCGAAAGAGGGGCCTCGCCGCCGCTCGTGTCCCAGTCCAGGGACGCGATGGTATAGGTGTAGCGGGTGCCGGCCATGAAGGCCGCGCTTACAGTCGAGTCTGAACACCACCATGCCTCTGCATCGAGAATGCCGTCTCGCTCGAAACTGAATAGTCCGATGGCGACACCGTCTATGCGTCGTGCGACGTTGACCAGTCCGATCTGCACTCCTCGGATCTCATAGCATGTGTTGACCAGGCCGACCTGCGCCCCGACCCCTTCCTCGAAGACATTGACCAGCCCGAGCTGAGGTCCGCCGATCGTTTTTGCGAAATTGACGAGACCGGCCTGTACGCCGATGAAGTGCCCGGTCCCGACATTCGCTGAAGCGAGCTGTACCCCGTAAAAATCGCCGCGCGCAAGGGAAAGCGCCGAGGCGATCTGCGCCCCTCCGCCTCCTTCGATCGCGACATTCGCGATACCGGAAAGCTGAAGACCGCCGAGACGTAGCCGGGATGCGTTGGCTATTCCCGCGAATTGGACGCCGAAGACATTCCCCGAGGCAGCGTTGAGCAAGGATGCTACTTCGAATCCGCGAAGATCGTGTGTCATGCCGAAAAAGGCGTTGATACCGACAACCTTGTCGTCCGCTGAATAGAATATGCCCTCGGTGAAATCCGGAAGGATGATGCTGCTGAATGTTAAGAATGGTGTGTTTGTAGCGCTCGGCGGCTGGTCGTCTTGCGGTCGGCTCTCGGGAGTTGGAGCGACGTGGTAGGCTGTTTCCGCCGCCTGGGGTTCTGTTGCGTTTTCCGAGTCAGGGCCCCGCGCCACAGCCGGAGATGTGGAGGATCGCTTGAAATCACCCGAGTAGACGGTGCAACGTCCCCCCGCAGGTACGAGGGCCTGGGCCTCGAATCGCAGATCACGATCCATATAGGACAGGGTGTATGCGCCCGGCGGCAGTCCGAGTTCCATGCGCTTGCCGAAGTTCTTGTTGAGCTCGACGACGAGCGCGCCCCGGGCGTCGCGCACATAGACTCGACCCGCGACGTCTTCGGCGAGCGCGAGGCCGGCGGTCGTGGAGCGCAAATCCGTGAAAATTAAATCACCGGAGCCCGTCAAATTGATCTCGTAGGCCGGATGCTGCGGGCCGTACTGGGTGTTCTCGGTCGAGGCCAGCGTTTCGCGGAATGCGAAGGCGTAGGCGTCGTTGAGCGTGACCCTGCCCGTGCCCGCGGTATCGGCGGCACCGCGCAGGGCCGAAATGAGGTAGTGCGTGAAGAACGACGCTCCTATCCGGTCCGATTCCTGGGCGGCCTCGTCTGCCGAGCTCGATGTGATGTACATGTGGCCCTTCATGTCGTTCGAGGCGTCGAAGAGAAAAGCGGGCTTCGCGGTTCCGCCCTTCGTCCTGGTGATCGCTCCCGACGAGCATGAGTCGAGAATCGCGACTCGTACCGCAGCAGGTACTTTTTCGATATCTGCACGGAGAACATCGTAGGGGAGCCGTTCTTTCCCCAAAAGAAGTCCCGATTCGTCCGAATGCCCCGAGTAATAGAAGAACATCTCGCAGCGCTGACCCGAGGTCGAGAAGCGTTCAACCGACTCGCGCAGGCGATTGGCCGCACTGCGTACATCTGAGAGACTTGGATCGATAAGAAGCGAGAGATCCTCGCGTTGGACGCCGCCGAGTTCGACGAGAACCGAGGCGAAGGAGCGCGCGTCGGAGGCCGCGTACTTCAGCTTTGGACGGCCTTCCCCGCCGGAATTCGCGCCGATGACGAGTGCGACACGCCTGAATGCGGGAGCCGCCGTCGTTGCGCTCTGGGTTTCGAGGTATGTGCATAGTAGGATGGAGCTTAGAATCGAAAGAACGGCCATTCGTGAACGGATCATGTTCCGCCCCCGGTTTTTTTCAGCATGAACGATTGTTGAATGAAATCCGGACCGAGCGGCAGGGGTGAATTGGCCGCCTCGGGCCTTCCTGCCAGTTTTTTTGCGCTGTCGAGCACCGTGGACAGTGAAAATGGTTTCGCCGAAAGAACAAGGAAAAAGCGTTCGAAGGAAGGGGCGTCGTCGAGTTCGTATGCGAAATTGAGCATCGCGCCTGGTTGCGGATCGAGTTCGGGAGCCTCGAGTTTCCCGCCCGAGTATCCCTGAGGCAGATGAAATGTTATGGTCCCGCGGCCATCGATCGAGAGTATCGCGCCATAGCGAAGCCCGCCTGTCGAATAGCCGAGTTGTATAAGGTCGCGTCGCGCGGCCACGGCGCCGTCGCGGAGTTCTTCGCTGCCGCCGGTGGTTTTTCGGAACACACGGATCGAGGATCCGCCTTTTGCCCGTGTAATCTCGATATCGGATGTCTGTGGTTGAAATGTGCCGCGAAGGGCGAACGCGCCGGCGAAGATCACGAGAACTGCCGCGATCGGGAGTGCAGCGCGTCGAAAAAACAATGTGGTACTGCCGATTCCTGTCCGAGAGTTCGGAAGCACCAAATCATTTTCATTACTATCGTTTTTCTCGCGCTCGAGTCGATCCCGTATGCGTGATGCCATGTCGTGGGGCGGGTACGTTTTTAAAATATCACTGGTTGAGGCTTCTATTTCCTTGAGACGGCGATAAAGCTCGGGATCCGAATCGACGGCCTTGCCGATTTGTGCTTCTTCCTCGGGAGGCAGTTCCCCGAGTAGGTATTGCTCGAGGATCAAGTCGGGTATGCGTCTTTGGGCGGTTTTCATACCTCCCTCCCTTCATTCCTGCGACTCCGCGCTTTCAGCCCGGCGAGCCGTTTACGAACGCCCGAAACCGAAAGACCGGAACGCGCGGCGGTCTCCTCGAGGGTCAGGCCGTCCACGTAGTGAAGCACAGCCATAGTGCGCGTCGAGGGATCCTCCCCCTCGAAAATACGTTCGATAAGATGCCGAGCTTCTCCCAAGGCCTCGACGTTGTCGCTCGATACGGCTTCAAGCAGGGCCTCCTCATCAGCGGATTCGCGTCTGACCCGCTGGGCACGGAGAATATTGAGACAGACGTTGGTCGCCACACGATATAGAAGACTCGATGGCGCATCCCCGGTCAGCTTGTCCGCGCTGCGCAGGACTTTCACGAAGGTGTCCTGCATAGCGTCGAGCGCCTTTTCCTCGTCGTGGAGAAGGCTTCTGCACCTGCGCAGAACCATGGGGCCGTACTTTTTGTAAAGAGTTTCAACATCGAGCACGGCTACCTCGCGTCCTGCACTGTATGCAACACCTCATGGCTCCTATGATGACACTTCGACCTAAGAAAAAAATGTGCCGCAGGAGTGGCGTTTTTCAACCGTCCCCGGGTTGTACAAAGCATATGACGCTCCTGTACGAAAGTGTATTCGTACGGCGTTGAACAACATCCAGAAGTTCAACGGCCAGACATCGCAATGGAAAGGTGGATACCGATGAAAACAAAACTACTTACACTTGCTGTTCTGTTCTGCGCTATTCCGGTTTTCGCCGACCGGAACATCGATATCGACATAAACATCGACATCGATCACAAGTCGCATTCTTTCGCGCCCTTGGACGATGTCAATGTAAATATAATCGGCGTCGTCGGCAAAGATTTTATTGACGCGCCGACTGTCGATCAAGTCTTCTCGTCGCTTCGCGACAGCGCCGCCCCGGGCGGAATAGGCTGGGAAGTGATCATAAAAAGGTTCGGACTCGGAGGTACCTACCTCGTTCTCTTCGAGCCCGACCAGAACGACTCGTGGTGGCTGAACTGGGAAACCCAGCCTCTGTTCGCAAGTTGTCACCTCCTCGGCGGCGGCGCGGCGATCGATCCCTTTTTTGACGCAGGTTTTGGTTGTGCAGGAAGAGTATACCTCGGTCCACAGTATATCTCCGGAGACAGGCTCGGAATCTCCCTTTATCCCTTTGTGAGCGCAGGTCTTGCGTTCAATTTCGACAGCTTCAGGATCGGCGCCAAACTCAGCGCCATGCCCTGGCAGGGGAGGCTGCCTGTCACGTCGATTCCGGGCTACGAGGTCGGCGCTTTTCAAGTACAGTTGTTTGCGGGGCTGTCGCTCGGTTCGCATCATTAGGCCCGGGCTCTTGCCTCTCGTCGCCGCCCCGTCACATAATACCGATCATGCTACAGAGGTCTGCGCTTCTTTTCAGGATTCTTTGCTCGTTCATTCTCGTGACGGCCGGCTTGTTTGCGACTGCGCAGGATACGCCTGCACAACAATCGGAAGGCGGACAGGCCGAGGACGTGCATACCGAGCCGGCGACCGTGACGACGCCCCGGCCCGCTCCTGCGCAGCCTGCTGCCGCTCAGCCCGCGCAGGCTCAAAACGCCGCTCCGAGAGTTCAGCAAGACGCCCTTGTCTTGTACCGCCGCGGCCGCGATCTCGAGGCCGCGGGCAGAACAGCCGAGGCGCAGACGGCTTTTACGCAATCCATCGCGGTATGCGAAAAGGAACTCGCCGCCGACCCCGCACGTATTGAAGCCTATGTCGTCAAGGGCTGGAGCCTGTTCCGTCTTGGAAGGCATTCCGAGGTGATTTCCAACGGACAGGCGGCATTGAAAATCGCTTTTGATGCGAGGGTCGTCGAGGTCATGGGCGAGTCGTACTATTTTCTCGAACGCTTCGATGACTGTCTCCGTTCGCTTCAGAAATACATCGAAGTGGTGGGCGACATGGGCGACCGCTCCTCGACCGCCTATTTCTACATGGCCGAAGCCTATCTCAGGCTCAAAAAATACTCGCATGCCGACATCGCGTACTCGGCCGCCGTCAAACTCGAACCGACCATGCCGCGCTGGTGGTTCAGGCTCGGCTACACCTGCGAGCAACTCGGCGAGTGGAAGCGCGCCGGGGATGCCTACGCAAAGGCCCTCTCCTTGAGCCCCGGCTACCAGGAAGCTCTCGACGGTCAGGCGCGCGTCAAATCGAAGCAGACACAATAGGCGAGATCCCGCCCCGGTTCGTTTACGCCTCCCGCATTCGTTATTCCCCGTCGTACACCGCCCTTTGACAGCCACCCTTGTGTGGTCTAGGATGAGCGCATGACGCGAATCAAATACTTCGGTATTGCGCTTGCAGTTCTCATATCCTCGTGCCCACCTGTTGTCATAAATGCTCAGACGAAGGTGCAGATCGTTTCGTCGGCGCTTTCTCAACAGCTCATAAAAATATTCCCTGAAGCAGCATCGGGATATATCGATTTCAACGCGAACGGCAAATACGACCAGGCCGGAGATCTCGACGAGACGATCCCGGAATCGAGGATCAAGGACGGCCAGCTCCAGGCTCAGGAGATCCTCGATTGCATCATCGCGAACTGGCGTTTTGTGCCCGCCGCGAAGTTGAAAGCCGTCCAGGCGGCCGTCAAATCGACTTCGGGTACGATCGACTCGCTCATCGCCATAGATTATTCCGTCGCTCTCGACGATGTAGTCCGTCGCCGGGAGGCGATGGGGGATCTTTTGTATCTTACGCCCTCGGCTCTCAAAGAAGCGATGGCGCAGATGGGCGGCTACATCACGACCATGACCGACGCGTATAAAAAAGAAGGGCAGAAGAACGAGGCTGCGTTCATATCGGCCCGCGACGGCCTCTTCGGCATGATCGACAAAGGCTACCCCCTGCCCGAGGACCTGCCGGCCGACGAGCGCGCGACGCTCTCGACCGCCATGCTCAGTATCGTTCTCAATGAACCGAAGACGAACTCGGCGAGGACGCGCGCCGCGATCCGTACGCTCGGCCAATTGAAATCGGTCGAGGCGGCCCCCTATCTGCTCGAACTCGCCGCGGGAGGGGACTATGCCGTCGACGCAATCCGAGCCCTCGGAGACATCGGGTATCGAAACGCAGTGCCCGTTCTTTCGCGGCACCTCACGGCGGATGCCAAGAGCGATCTTCGCAAGGCCTCGCTTCAGGCGGTCGGCAAGATCGGCGGAACCGAAGGTCTCGACGCGATTCTCGATCTCGTAAAAGCCGACAATCGTTCGGGACTGCCGGACGATCTTCTGGAAGCGGCGACTCAGGCCCTCGCCGGCATCGCGCGAAAGGGCAACACCGATCCGCGCATCCAAGCCTCTCTCAAGGAACTGTCCGGAGTCCAGAACCCCGTAATACGGAGTGCAGCCTCGGCCGGTCTCGGGGCGTTCAAAACCACCGTTTCGATAGAATCGCTGCTCGCCGTGCTTGCGTCGGACAAGGATGTGACGGTGCGCATTTCCGCGGTAAACGCCCTTGCCGTTCAGAAGAGCGATGCCGTGGTACCGGCATTTACAAAGGTGCTCAAGGAGCGCGATCTAGATACGGCGCTCAGGATCGCTCTGCTGACTGCGCTCGGCGATGCGTATAACGGATCGACGGCCGTGGCGGTCATCGTCGAAAATCTCGCCGACAAGGACGGCTCGGTGCGGGCAGCGGCGGGCGGCGCCCTGCGCAAGCTCTATCCCGCGAATCAGCAGCTTGTTATAGGGAGCATCACCCGAAGCCTGGGCCTGAGTCAGGACGAGACTTTTCTGGTCGAGGGAGCCTCGCTTCTCGCGACCTTCGCCGACAAGAGCTCTGTTCCCTCGCTCCTGAGCCTTCTTCAGAAGCCCCTGCCCGAAGTGAAGAGGAACGCGGCCTGGGCTCTATACCGTATCGCCGACCCCTCGAACCCCAAGGTGGTCGAGGAGCTTGCGAAGCTCATTACGAACGAGAACGAGTCGATCGCGGTGCGTGTCTGCGCCGCGCGGGCGGTCGGCGCGATCGGATTTGATTCTCCGCAGCTTAATTTGTGGCAGACCCTGGTCACCACCGCGCAGATGCGCGGCGAAAAGTACGCCATGCTCCGCTTTTACGCGGTTCGTTCGCTCGGCCAGCTCGGCCAGTCACGACCGCAGGTTGTGGCCGCGCTGACGAGGATCGCCACGAAGGACTCGGATGTCGAGCTGTGGAAAGAGGCGGTGGCCGCGCTGAAAAACCTGCCCTCGGTCGGCGAGGAGGCCGCCTCAGCTCTCGCCGCCTCATTCGCGCAAACAGACGACGTCGAACTCAAGGTTCGAATCGTCGAGGCGCTCGCGGATATGGGATACGCGGCCCTTCCCTCCCTCGCATCGGCCTTTACGTCCTCGCCTGCGAGCGCCGCGCTCAAGCGCCGCGTCGTCTACGCTCTCTCGCAGAACCCGACGGAAGCCTCGGCCGGAGCCATCCTAGACGCCGCGAAGGACGCCCAGGTCATGGAGTATGCGGCCTCTGTTCTGGAGGGATTCCCCTCGCCGCTGCTCAAGACCATCGTATCGCGCAGACTGAGGACCGAGTCGGACAAGAATGTTATATCTGTATTACAATCGCTCGAAGCGCTGATGGAATAGCCCCGAGCAAGGGATTTCTTGCGGGGGCGGCTCGGCTGCCCCCGTTTTTTTAGCCGTCTAATCTGACGGCCGCCTCGATCTCGCGTTTCATGACGGCTCGCATATCTTTTCGGTCCGAGGCGATCCGCGACATAGAAGAAATGAATTTTCTCATATCGCCCGTGCAGACCCTGTCGAGATACTCCTGATACAGGCGGCTTTCGCCCTCGTAGAGCCTATACAGGTCGAGATAGGCGTTGTTGATTTTGGCCATGGGCGCGGCTCGATAGGAATCGGTCTCGAAACGACCGTCGTAGGTATCGACGAAGAGGGCGGCGCGCTCGGCGATGATCTCGGCCTTGCGCCGGCGCTTCTCGTCGTCGCTCGATCCCGAGTTGTAGACCGCCTCGAGCTTTTCGCTTGTCTCGCGCAGGAACATCGCATACCGTTCCGCATCGCGCCGCCGGGCCCGGGATGCTTCGACCTGGGGCGATCCGGGGCCGTATATGTGCTCGAGATACCGCAGCGCCCCCTCCCGACCGATAAAGGTCGCGAGTTCTTCGTTGAACGATTCGGTGTCGATGCGCGAACCCGAATCGGGATCGATGCGGCGGCCTTTGATGAAAACCGTGGCATGTGTCATTTCGTGGAGTATGAGCTCCGCGAGCTCGGCCTCGTCGTACGAGGCCATGAAGGAGAAAAGCGGATCGGACAGATACCCGAGGGTCGAGAACGCGTCGACCGGCCTCGTGATCACATCGAGCCCCTTCGCACGCAGCCGCGAGGCCTCCTTTTCGGCATCCACGGGGTCGAAGTACCCGCGGTAGGGCAGAGCCCCGACGATGGGATAGTGCCAGAGCCAGCGGTCGAAGGACAGCTCGGAGCAGGCCTGAACCACCGTCGCAAGACGGTCGGAGTCGAGCGTGACGACGGCGGTGTAGTTCTTGGTTTCTTTTAGGCCGAGTTCTTTCACCCCGAAGGCTCGGATCGAGCGAGATCGTTCGAGGAGAACGCGTACATCGGGACGTGTTCCGGGATCGGCGAGGGCGCGATCGACGCTTACCGCCTCGGAACGGATCGAGAGATAGCGAAGGCCCTGAGTGACGACATAACAGGATGAAAGAAAGAGTGTCGTCACAACCGCTGTGGCGATAGCGAGCGGGGCACAGAGAGAGCGCATGTATCGATAGTACTACCCGGTGTAATTGTCGGGAAGGACGTGTATCTATCGAATCGTGCAGGGACGAAACAGTCCCCCGTCTCACGCGCTTTAGTCGGCATCACGTCGGGCCGGGAGTGTTCATGCGCTTCCTCGATCTTCGAGACAGCTCCACAATGTCTCTGTCTCCGGAAATGGCGCAATGCTTTCGATCCGTACCCCGGTCCGCGGCTGATCGAGAATGATTTTCCGCGCATGGAGCATGATGAGGCCGTTCCCGGTACTGCGGTGGGCTCCGTACTTCAGATCGCCGCGGATGGGACAGCCGATCGCGGATAGTTGAGCCCTGATCTGATGATGCCTCCCGGTAATGAGTCGTACCGAGAGAAAGCTATAGCGTTCCGACCGGCCCGCGAGGCGGTACTCGAGGACCGCAGTCCTGCCGCCTTCCCTGGCCGTAGACATAGGCAGGGCTGTGACAATATTGCGCCGCTTGTTCCAGACAAGACGGTGTTCGAGTCGTCCCTGAGGTGTTTCAGGTTCGCGCTCGACGCAGGCGATGTACTCTTTCTCGATACGCCTGGCGCGAAAAGCCGCTTCAAGTGTCGACAAGGCCTTGGGTGTCTTTGCGAAAAGAACGGCCCCCGAGGACCGACGGTCGATACGGTGGGCAGCTTCGAGAAAAACGGCCGGAGTCCCGCCGGCGCGTCGATCCGCCGCGATGAGTTCCTGAAGAGAGCTGTCCCCCGTCTTTTCCGGCTGTACGGGCACGGGTTCGAGCTTGTTGACGATGAGTATGTCCATGTCTTCGTAGAGAACCGAGTAAACGGGCGGCATAGTTACCTCAACTCCCAATTGCGAATAACAAGGTTCGAGGAACAAAGAAAATCACGAGGATAGAGGTAAAACCCCTAGGCTGTGCGGGCAATTCGAGATTATCCCGTCGCATCCCAGTTCGAGCATCCTTTCTGCGTCGTCCGCATCGTCGATCGTCCAGGGGATGACGGGATATCGGCCGAGGATGCGCCAGCGGAAAGAAGAGAACCTGTTGACTTTGTCGAAGCAGGGTTTCAAGGCGTCGACCTTTCCGATCCACCGGCCCTCGCCGTGTCTGAGATACGGCGGAACCTCTATAGCCGAGGACCAGATGATAGCCGTGGGTATCGCGGGAGCGAGGTACTTGAAGCGCGAGAGCGAGATCGGATTGAAGGACGAGATGAGTATTCTGCCGGCGAGGCTGTTTTTAGAGGCGAATGCGTCCCGAAGACAGGCTGCGACGGCGCTTTCGAGGCCGTAATCCGAGGCTCCGCGGTTTTTAAGTTCGATATCGTAATAGAGACTGTCGCCGAATTCCTCGAACAGCTCGCGAAGATCCAGGATTCGCTCGCCCTTCCACTCCGCTCCCTTCCAGGAGCCGACATCCAGGGCCGAGAGCTCCCGCATTGTGGAGCGTTCGACTTCGAGGTCCTTTCCCGCCACTCGTCCGGTCCTGTGATCGTGCAGGACGGGAAGGTGCCCGTCCGAACTCAGGTGAACGTCGAGTTCGATTCCGGGGATGCCTTTTTCGCGCGCGAGCGCGAAGGAAGCGCGCGTGTTTTCCGGGGCGATGGACGATAGTCCTCGGTGGGCGAAGATGAGAGGACGTCTCTCCTCGGGAAGGACGGGAATTCGGGTCATTGATCGCCGCGCCCGTCGTCGGCGTTTTTTCGTTTGAGCTCGGCGAGTTCCGATTCGACCGTACGATCAGCTTCGAGTTTGGCGAACTCCCGTTCCGTCGCCGCGGCCGCATCTCCAGTATCGCCTAAAAGTTCGCCGGTCATGAGCTGAAGCTCGGCGAGAAGGAGGTCGGGATCTATCGAGCGTTCGCGCGCCTGCAAAATCGGCAGTTGTTCGCGAAGGCGCGTCAATTTCGCTCGTAGTTCCGAACGTTCGGATTCGAGTTCGTTTATCTTTGCCTCTGTTTCGTCGACGCGCGACTTGGCGGCAGTCTCGAGATCGCTTCTTCCTTTCGACTGCGCAAGTTCGACGCGGCTCTTCCACAGCTCCGCCTCGGAACGCAGCGCGGCGATTTCTTTTTCAAGTCGTTTGATATCGACCGCGTGCGCGAAGATGTACTCGCGGGCCGACTCGAGGTCGAGGCCCGCGAGTTCGTCGAGTTCGCCGCTCACAGCTTGATCGCCACGCCCGCGCCGAACCCGAGACCGCCGAAATTGTCGAAGAAAAATTTGTCGGCGGCGATCCAGTATTCGTATCCGCCTTCGGCGAATACGCGGATGTTCCGGGTGAACAAATATGAAAGACGCACATAGGCCTGGGCGCCGTAGTGAGAGAGCCAGTCTTCGTTGTCGTCCGAAACAATGGGGGTGAAAACGTGTACATAGCTTAGGCCGATTCCGGCGAAGGGCGTGATCGAGAGCCTTCCGAGGTTGAGGTTGTACTCGCCGCCGATAACGCCGTTGATCGGTATAAAACTCAAGAAACCGAAGTAGCTGCTTATTTCGGAAACCGGAACCTGTACGGCGACATAAGGTCTAAAGCCGTAGAAACCGCGAGATACGACGGCTCGCAGCCCGGGAATGGCGATTTTCCCCGCCATGTGGAAATAGGGTTCTGCGTCGACCCCCATTCTCGGAATTTCCCTGAGCTGGATGTCTTTGGTGATCTTGATGGAAGAATAGACGACCTCGCCCGTAGAGACTTCGGCCCCGACATCCTTTATCTGGACAAGGCCCGCCTCACGCTCGTCGCGGTAGCCTTCCACCATGCCGCCTGTGATAACCGCATACTCGTCGCCTTTTTGAATGCCCATGTTCTGACCGAGCTGAAGCTTTATCTCGCGGCCGGATACCGTGAGGACGCGGGTGTTGATCTGGAACGCCGGTATCTTCCTGATCTCGTACTGAAGCTGCATCGGTATTCCGTCGATCGCGTCGGAAATCGATTTCAGTTGGTTCCTCTCGTCCGTGCCCGTTGTCCGTATTTCCGCCACTCCCATCGTCACGCCGCCCGAGGCGACGTCTATGAAGGTCACGTTGGTTTTGATGTGTGTTTCCCACTTGGTGGTTCTTCTGTTATACGAGGAATCGAATTCTGTCACGACCGGGACGGCGACTATAAACGACCCCAGTAGTTTGTTGAATTCGGCTTCTGTAAAAAGCGCCTCGCCGAACTGGAATTTTTCGGGCATGACGAAGTTGGCTTCCTTCGCCTTTTTCAAGGTCGCGATAAATGTCTGAAGGTCGCCTGAAGAAAAACGCTCGGTATATCCCAGAATATTGAAGCGCCCGAGATCGACGAATACTTTCTGAATTTCCTGGTCGATGCTGCCCAGCGCTTCGAGCGGGATCGCCCAGCCGTAGTAGCCGAGCGCGAATATGGCTACGTCTTTTTTTTCGCTGACAGTCGGTGCTTGCGCGGTAAGCTGTGACGCCGCGACCGCGAAGGCTAAAAACAGTATCGCTTTGTTCATTCGCTTCATTATTATGCCTCCTCGCATTAGGAAGGGGAGATGTTAATCACATCCTGACATCTACATTTTCAGGGGCGGCGGCCGTCTATGTCAATACAAGCGCTCGTGAGACATGACCGCACGGGCTCTCCTTGCATACCCCGAGCCTCGGGGAGTATCGTGTGCCGAAGACATGCCGCGGACGTATTTTGATTCCGACACTCCGATAATCGCCGCAGCGACCGCGAAGGGCGAATCCGCCCTCGCGGTCGTCAGAGCCTTCGGCCCGAATGCTCTGCGCCTCGCCGCTTCGTGTTTTTCGAGGCCGCAGGCCCTGATGGATGCGCCTGCAATGACGCTTGTGCACGGGAACTTGATCGACTCCAGGACGGGGGAGGCGATCGACGAGGTGCTCGCGGCCGTTTACCGATCCCCCGGCGGACCCATCGGAGAAGACGGGGTCGAGTTCTTCTGTCACGGCTCTCCTGCTGTAGTCCGCCGGGCGCTTGAAGTTCTTTCCGATGTCGGATTCGCGAATGCCCTGCCGGGGGAGTTCTCCTTCCGCGCTTTTTTACGGGGCAAGACCGATTTGGTGAGGGCGGAGGCGGTCCAGGAACTCGTCCACGCTTCTTCGGAAGGCGCTCGCTCCTCGGCCCTTGCGCGCCTCGAGGGAGCTTTGTCGCGTCGCATCGAGCGTATACGTTCCGGCCTTCTTGGTTTGTTCGCCGAAGTCGAAGCACGACTCGATTTCGACGAAGAAGATGGGGCGCCCGAGGGGAGCCTCGATCCTTCGAGTCTTGCAGGGTTTCGGCGCGAGATCGAGTCGCTCGCCGCGAGTTACAGTGTAGGGCGTTTGTACGAATCGGGGGTTCTCGTCGTCATCGCGGGCAGGCCGAATGCGGGCAAGTCGAGTCTGTTCAATCTCATATTGAGGGAAGAGCGCTCCATCGTTTCGAGCGAGTCTGGCACGACGCGGGACTGGATCGAGGCGGGCGTCGAACTCGGGGGCTTCCCCGTCAGACTTGTCGATACCGCAGGTCTCCGCGAGACCGCGAACAAAGTCGAAGTCGAAGGCGTTGCGCGGAGCCGCCGTCTCGCGGAGGAAGCGGCAGTCGTTGTGTATGTCGTTGACGGCACCGCCGGCCTGGACGCCGAGGATGAAGCATTTCTCGCCGCGAGAACCGACGCGATTTGTGTTTGGAACAAGGTAGACGATCCACGATGCAAAGCGGTTCCGCCTCCGTTCATCGGCCTGAGCGCCGTCGAGGGCCGGGGACTGGCAGAACTTCTCGACGCGGCGGCCTCGGTCGTTTCTAAGTTGTTCGAGTTCGGAGATGCGAAAGCCGCGCCCGAGGGGTCAAAGACGCGTGATGTGTGCGTCTCGAACGCGCGGCAGAAAAACCTGCTCGACAGGGCCGCGGCGGCTCTTGTGAATGCGGAAGCCGCGTTGAGCTCCGGCGAGACGCTCGACGTCCTGTCGCTGCGTATCCGCGAGGCATCAGACGCGTTGGGCGAAATAACTGGCGAGATCGCGACGGACGACGTTCTCGACTCGATTTTTTCGCGATTCTGCCTGGGAAAATAACGAAGATCCGGTTGATGGACGTGCGCGGCTAAAAAACGCCACGGCGCGGTTTACACTATATGACCGTGAAAATAGCGCGGATAACCGAGGATGTATGGACTATGAAGCGATAGTGGTCGGAGGCGGGCACGCGGGCATCGAGGCGGCCCTCGCGCTCTCGCGCCTGGGAAAGCGCACGCTCATGATCACACAGGACATCGAGGCGATAGGGCGCATGTCCTGCAATCCCTCCATCGGCGGGCTCTCGAAGGGCAATCTTGTCCGCGAGGTTGACGCGTTGGGCGGACAGATGGGGCTGCTTATCGACGCGAGCATGGTCCAATACCGCGTCCTCGGGCGCTCGCGGGGCCCGGCAGTTCAGTCGCCCCGGGCCCAGGCCGATAAAGCCCTCTACTCGGCCCTCGCCCGCCGTTCGCTCGAGTCGCAGGTCAACCTCGTTCTTTACATGGATACTGTCGTCGATCTGGTCCTCGACAGGACGGGGACTCGGATCGAGGCCGTCGTAACCGAACGCGGCGAAAAGATAGGATGCCGCGTTCTCGTCCTGGCGACCGGGACCTTCCTCGAGGGCAGACTTTTCATCGGCTCGTGGAGCGCCTCGGGAGGACGGCTCGGCGAACGAGCGGCCCTCGGTCTCGGCGACGCCCTACGGAGCAGGGGCTATCCCGTGTACCGTCTCAAAACCGGCACGCCGGCGAGAGTTAAATCTTCATCACTCGATTACGACGAGATGGAAAGACAGGACGGCGAGGCTCAAAAGCCGTTTTCCTTTATAAGCGGACGTATCGAACGGCCCTCCCTGCCCTGCTGGATAACCTACACGACGGAGAAGACGCATACGATCATACGCTCGGCTCTCGACCGTTCCCCCTTGTACGGCGGCGCGATCAAGGGCCGCGGCCCCCGCTACTGCCCCTCGATCGAGGACAAGGTCGTCCGATTCCCAGACCGCGACCGTCATCAGGTCTTCATAGAGCCGGAGGGTGTGTACACCGACGAGATGTACTTGGGCGGCCTTTCGACATCGCTGCCCCAGGATGTCCAGGAGGCTTTCATTCACAGCGTTCCGGGGCTCCGCCGCGCGCAGATCGTCCGTCCCGCCTATGCGGTCGAATATGACTGCCTCGACCCCAGGGTTTTGAAGTCTTCTCTGGAATCGAGGATGATCAAGGGTCTGTTTGTCGCCGGGCAGGCGAACGGCAGTTCTGGATACGAGGAAGCCGCAGCCCAGGGCATCGTCGCCGGAATTAACGCGGCACGCGCTCTTTCCGGGGATGAGCCTTTAGTGCTCGGCAGGTCGGAGGCCTATACCGGGGTTCTGATCGACGACCTCGTAACGCGGGGCGCCGAGGAGCCGTACCGGATGTTCACGAGCAGGGCCGAGCATAGGCTTTCGCTGCGCTGCGACACGGCCGACCTCAGGCTGACGCCGCGCGCCGCGGAAATCGGTCTGGCGACGGCTGAGCGGATCGAACTCTTTGAGCGAAAGCGCGCCGGAGTGGCTGAGATCTCCGAGCTTTTGCGTGCGCGGCGCGTCCAGCAGATCGACGTCGCGGAAAGCCCGGCCTTGCTGGCGCACCTCGGCGAATCGATCGCCGATGCCTTGCGCGATCCCGAATTCCGCGGGGGCTTGTTGCGCGTCATGCCCGAGCTCGCCGAACGCTTCCCCGCCGAGTGGATCGAGACGGCGGAACTCGACGCGCGTTACGCGGGCTATATCGAGAAGGAGTCGAGACTCGCCGGACGCATGAGCAAGGCCGAGCGGATGAAGATACCCGAGGACTTCGATTTCCGCACGGTACTCGGCCTTTCGAAGGAGGCGGTTCTGAAGCTCGAAGCCGTCCGTCCCGAAACCGTCGGGCAGGCGGCGCGGATAAGCGGAGTCCGCGCAGCTGACGCTGCACTTCTTCTCGCCTCTCTCGTCAAAGCTTCAAAACTCAGATCCGAATCTGATTCCTAGCTATCCGAGCCGTCCTACTGAGGCGTGAAGCCGAGCATGGCCGCAAGATCGGCCTTGGCCTTTTCGAGGGCCTGTTCGTACTGGGCGCGGACCGCACTGACATTTTGCTTATAGAACGCCGCGAATTCGGGGTCCGACATCGGGTCGATCCGTACATCGGTGCCCATGCGGGCCGACATCTGCCGTTCCTTTTCCCGTATTCTCGGCGCCCATTGCTTGCGGATCGCCTGTTCGACGTTTTTCATGTCGTCGAGGTACTGCTTGAAAAAACCGCCGAGCTGTTGAAAGAGCGCTTGTATGCGCTTGTCGGCTGCCGCCGAACCGACGGCTCCGAGAAGTCCCGTGCCCGAAGCGGCGGCGATAGCAGAAAACCCCGCGGCGAGCAGCTCTATTTTCTCGAGTGCGCTTTCGTTTGAAGGGAGTTGAAGGTGGGCTGCGAGTGTTTCGAACATGCCTTCACGAAGGCTTGCGCGTTTTTCCTTCGGGTATTTGGCGAGGATGTCTCCGAGTCCGCCCGATGAGGGGTCCTCGAGGTATCGTCCCGCTGCTTTTTTGCCTTCGAGCTTGAGTTCGTTTGCTTCAATGGCGGCACTGTCTATTTTCAAGTCTTTTGTCCGCTCGAGCGCGATCTCGAGCGCGCTTTTGATCATTGCCATGTCCTGCCCTCCGCAGAGCTACATGTTATTCGATTGTCGCTTTGGAAGCTCTCGTAAAAACGCGAGCACTTTATCTACCATGCTGATCGCGACGATCGCCACGACGATGTATTCCAGAACGACGAAGAGCGGCAGACGTCCTATATTGAATATAAGCCGCAACACTTCGATCGCGTAAAGGACCATTATCGATGCGATGGCCGCCTTCCCGAAGAATGTCGTTTTCGGTTCCACCTTTTTGTTTACAAAAATGAGCACGAACACCAGGATGATTTGAAGAGCCAGGCGCGCCGCAACAATAAGGAAGAACCATGGTGGAACAAGATCAAAATAATAAAAGACGACCGAGAGGACAATGAGAAGAGAATAGTCGCTCGCGCTGTCCATCATCTTCCCGACTTTTGTGACCTCGCCGGCCTTCCTTGAAATGTATCCGTCGACGAAATCTGTGGCAAAGACGACGACGACGAGGCAGAGCAGCGGAAGACGAATGTTGTACTCTTTAGTAGCAAGAACGAGAAAAAGGATCGTCGGCATACTCGTGAGGCGGAACATGGTGACGGCATTCGCGAGATTCACTCGTTCCAGTCGCTCGCCTGAGGGTATTTTTATGAATGAGCTTTTGAAGAAAAAGAGGAGCGCCAAAAAACAGCTGTAATACGCCAGCGATACGATCCCATATCCAAGCCCGTACCTGGCGAAAATTCCCTCGGAGGTCTCTGGAGAGGAGGGCGCGGCGAAAACAGCGAAAGCCGAGAATATCAATATTTGAACGACGCAAAACCCAATAACGGCGCCGATGATGCTTTTGCCGAGTTTGTCTATGGCCTCCTCCTCCGCGGGCGAAATGATACAACTTGACAGTAGAGGTGTCAAATACTCATACTGCCGTCATGACACTTGCCGACAAACTGACGACCGTAAGGCTCGTTCTCGCCCCCGTATTTTTTTTAATTTACAGCTGGGGGGAGGTCTTCGGCCAGACTGCAACGGTTGTGCTCCTGTGGATTCTGTTCATTGTGATCGAAGTGAGCGATCTCTTCGATGGACAGGCGGCTCGACGGCAAGGTACGGTCAGCGATTACGGTAAGGTCTTCGATCCCTTCGCCGACGTTTTTGCGCGGATTACCTACTTCGTCTGTTTCGCGTCGACGGGCATTATGCCGATCTGGGCGCTCCTCGTCATTCTTTATCGCGAATTCGGACAGCTTTTCATCCGGATGGTTCTTGCTGGCAAGAATGTGATGATGGGGGCCCGTGCCGGCGGGAAGCTCAAGGCTGTTTTTTATATGGTGGCAGGTTCCGCATCCTTGATTCTCGACAGCATCATCAGACTCGGTGTCTTCGGAGAAATCGTCCCCTTTGCAAGAATAGCGGTATACGTCCTCTATTGCATCGCCGTCGTTCTCTCGCTCGCTTCGTTCGCGGATTACTTGGCTCAGTATCGCAAGTATACGACGGCGAAATGAACACTCCGTCGCCCATTCGACTTCTCGACAAGAAGACCGCCGCCGGCATCCGCTTCGTCCTTTTCGACATCGACGACACCATTACGGAGGACGGCCTCTTGCTCGAAGAATCGTTCTCCGCTCTTTGGGCCCTGCGCCGTGCCGGGATCGCGGCTTTGCCGGTCACGGGCCGCCCCGCCGGGTGGTGCGACCTGATCGCGAGGCAGTGGCCGGTCGCCGGCGTCGTCGGCGAGAACGGCGCCTTCGTGTTTTATGTGCGCGACAGGCATCTCGAACGCATTTTCCATCCGTCCGCGCCGAATCCCGAATCGTCACGGACGCGGCTGCATGAGCTTGGTAAAGAAATAATCGCATCTATCCCCGGTTTTAGGATCGCTAAAGACCAGAATTACAGGCTTTTCGATCTCGCCCTCGATTTCGCCGAGGAGCCGCCGGTGCTTCCCCTGGCCGCCGCCGAGCGGGCAAAAGAGCTTTGCGAAGCTCGAGGAGCAAGGGCGAAGATCAGTTCGATCCATGTAAACGCCTGGTTCGGCGACTATGACAAGCTTTCAATGTCCGAAGTATTCCTTATCGAGAAGCTCGGTTGGGATCCGTCCCGTGAGCCCGATGCGGTGCTTTTTATCGGGGACTCTCCCAACGACGAACCCATGTTCGAGCGATTCAACATGTCCTGCGCCGTCTCGAATTTCAGTCGTTTTCAAAGCCTTGTTCGACACCTTCCTGCATTTATCACCGAGCAGCCTTATGGGAGGGGTTTTGCGGAGGCCTGCTCGCGGGTACTTGATTCGCGCCTCGCTTGACATAGTCCGTTCCGATGAAGTAGGTTTATCGAGCGCTCCGGAAGTGTCGGGACGGGAACGAGTCCATACGCGCAGGGGACCTGAGCAGTCGCTGCGCGGAACCAGCAGCACAGGGTAAGGACAGGACGCGGGACAAGCTCGGATCAGGCGGTGATGCGTCTGAGCGGCGGGCAGGATTTTTGCGCGCGCTTGAAAGAATGCTTTGCGCGCGCGAAAAAAGAACGCGTGTAAAAAACCAAAGCGGGGCGATTGACAGGGATACGTGAGC
>CAZXXZ010000002.1:0-169743 GCA_964644505.1 uncultured Treponemataceae bacterium
TGGTGAAAACCACCTCAAATATGCCTGATTTGAGATTTTCAGGAAGCCCTACGTTCGGGTTGCTTTGGACAGTGCCCTGGGTTTCTGGGGCCTTTTCTATTTTGTTTGGGCGCTTCAACCTCGTATATCTTTCTTCAGGAATATTATCCTCAATGTCAACAAGCGTGCGAGCCTGCTTATAGCTTGCTGGTCGGCTTTGGTCGGCATGGCCGACCTTTTCACCGGATCAGGGCCCATCGTAGTGGTATGCGGCTTGGCAGTCGCGGCTCTCTACGGATGGGATCATCCATTCGAGACATCGCTGACTGCGATTATCGCCGGTCTACTCTGCGCCGGAACCGAGATTGCCGCGTCTAGGACATACGGTACCGCTTTAGACCGGGAAACATTGGCATTGCTGGCGGTATCGGTCTGCATTTCTGCGGGAATATCATATACAATACGATCCTATGTCGTTCCCGGTCGCGAGCTTCTACGAACACTAGAAACCGAAAACCGACAATTGTGGGATCTTTCGTTCAGGGACGCTCTCACCGGACTCTATAACCGACGCTTCGCCCAGGAAACGGGAAAATTTCTTTTCCAACGTGCGAGAAGATACCATGAACAGTTTTATGTCCTCATGATAGATGTCGACCGGTTCAAACGGATAAACGACGAATTGACACATGCCCGCGGAGACGATGTACTGAAAGCCATAGCCGCGATCATACAATCCTGTCTGCGCTCGAGCGATTCTGTTTCGCGCTACGGCGGTGAAGAGTTTCTCGTGTACCTTGTTCAAGCCGATGCACAGATAGCCCAGTTCGTAGCCAACAGAATCCGCGAATCCATCGCAACAGCTTCGTTCGTAGGGGTGCCCTGGCATGTTACGGTTTCAGTAGGCTTGGCCGGTATACGCGATGACGACAGCCTGGAATCGTTGATAGAACGTGCGGACAGATTTCTGTATGCCGCAAAACGAGGCGGTCGCAACAGGATAAGCGGATTCTAGGGACTTATACTAAGAAATGAGTCCGATCATGTGTATGTTGATCAATCGGAATCCCTTTGTCTCAGTCGGTCGAGCATGGCGATAAGCTCATCGATAGCCATAGGCTTCATGAAGAGAAAACCCTGCATACCCTTGACATTTTTATTTCTGAAGAACTCGAATTGCTCGAGATTTTCGATTCCTTCGGCGATAACATCGATTCCGAGACTGTCGGCGAGTGTGAGAATCGAATGAACAATCTTGCGATCCTGTTCGGTGTCGAGTGCGCGGACAAAAGATATGTCTATCTTGAGAATGTCGACGGGGAGTCGTGAAAGATACGAGAGCGATGAATAGCCGGTGCCGAAATCGTCGATGGCGATCATGAGCTTGGGAAGGCGTTTTTTTATTGTGCGGATTTTCGATACCGCTTCATTCGCGTTGCTCATCAATGCCGTCTCGGTCAGCTCCAGAGTAATGGAAGAAGCGGGAATACCGGATTTGCGAATTGTTTCACAGATGCCGTCGACGAAATTGTCCTGCTCAAACTGCTTGGGCGAGACATTTACACTCACATAAACATTCGTCCGTCCAGAAGATGCAAAATGTCTCAAATCCTGGAATGCCTTTCGAAAAATCCATTCGCTCAGTGGAATGATGATCCCGGATTGTTCGGCGATAGGAATGAAATCGCAGGGTGGAAGAAACGAACCGTCATGCCGCTTCCAGCGTGCAAGGGCCTCGAGGCCGGAAAGCCTTTGGTCCGGAGTCACGATCGGCTGATAGTAAAGCTCAAACTCGCCGTTGACGAGGGCGGATTTGATCTCCTGTTCGATCTTCCAGCGTTTGATCGCTTTCATGCCGAGGCTGGCATCGAAAACGGTGACGCGACTTTTGCCGCTTTCTTTGGAGCAGTACATGGCGATATCTGCGGCTTTCGTGGCCTCGGCGACCGTCGATCCATGATCGGGAATGACTGCAACCCCGACACTGACTCCGAGATCGACATGAGCCTTGTCGCCTGTATGAGATGTAACGATAAATGTCTGTTTTACCGAATTGAGTATGCGCTCGGCCACCGAGGCCGCATCCTTGATTTCTTTGATTGACGGAAGAAAGACGACGAATTCGTCGCCGCCGAAGCGGTAGGCTGAATCGAAATCCCGAAGGCAGAAGCGAATCCTTCGTGCGGTCTCTATAAGTATTTCATCGCCCGATGAATGTCCCAGCGTGTCATTTATTACTTTAAACCCGTCGAGGTCGAGGAAAAGAAGCGCGGCCTTCCGTCCATCGGTCCATTCGATGTCTCTCAGCGTGGCTGAGATATCTTCGTTGAAAAGATCCCGGTTGCCCAGCCCTGTCAACTTGTCATGGTATGCAAGGTGCCGAAGGCGCCTTTCCATGATCTTTCGTTGGCTTATATCCCGGATTATACAGGTGAGGGTCCTCCCCTTGAAATCACGCGAATTGCCGAACGACATCTCCATGGGGGCAATACCGCGGTTCTTTGTTATGCCGAGAAGCTCGATCGTCCGCTTGAGACCCTGTGATGGTCGATCGGCATCATCGACGTAGAAGTACTTCCGAAAGTCCTCGATGTGTTTGTTGAAGACTTCCTCAGGAAACAGAGATGCGAAAGAGCGGTTGATGAGCTCGGAGCGGTCGAAGCCGAAGGTGTTCTTGACGCCTGAGTTCGCGAATAGAATGGTGAAGTTTTCGTCGAGCCTGAAAATCGCCTCGGTTATCGTTTCTGAAAGAGCGAGAAAATGATCGTTCGATTCGCGCAATTGCTGTATCAGTTCTCTGCCGATTGGGCCGTCACGAAGAACGACGACGAGCCTGATCTCGCCTCCAGATCGTATCGGCGAAAGGAAGCAGTCGGCAGAGAGGATGTCGCCTGATTTCGTCGTTGCATGAAAGGATTGGAGATCGTCGATATGAGCTTCTCCCGATCTGCTATAATCTGGCGTGAATTTCTCGAGCTTCGTTCTGAACTCTTCGGTAAATGTCTCCGGAATGATCGACAAGACGCTCCTGCCGACAAGATCCTTGGGAAGCCATCCATACGAACGCGAGAAAGCAGGATTCACTTCGAGAACAGTTCCGTCACGCGCAAGAAGAAGAATCGCATCGGCGCTGTTCTCGAGAAGAATTTCGAGGCTGTCCTCTCCCTCGACCCCCTCCCCGAGCCGCACTTCCCTGCCTGTGAGAAGACGCTGAAGAATCTGTGAGAAGATGGATTCTCCCGTTTTGTTTGGTTTTGCATATGGAATGGGAGACAGAGATTCAGATTTGCCGGGAATTGCGAGGCTTGAAACCAGGTTTTTTATATCTTCGTGTTTCATCTACCCGCCAAAAACTACCAATTTGGTATTTCAATTACGTATGTGTTATACTATACACCATTATTCCAATTTCTTGAAAGATGCCATATTGAGCTTTTTGACAGAACTGAATATGATTTAGGAAGATGGAGTCGATGGTACGGCGTAGTCTCATAGCGATTACAATTTTGGTTTCTCTATTTGTTGTAAGCTGTGCAACAACGAGCGATGATACTTTTCTTATAAATAATATAGATGCAGAGAAGAAAGCTGCCGTTCTGGCCGACCGAGGCGCGGAATTATACAACCAATATGTCGCGAGCGAGATCATCTACACGAAACTTGAAGAAGTTAAGCAGTATTTCGTCATCGCACTCAAGTTCGATCCCTCAAATGCGAAGGCTCTTCAGTATCTCGCCAAAATAGACAATTTCAAAGCCGAGTCTGTACGATCGAATTTGAAAATAGCTCGAAATCTCGATACAAAACAAAAACGAACTGCGGAAGAAGATTTTCAGATGGTGTCGGCCATCCAAGCGGCGTCCTCCGCCGACCCGTCGAACGAGGAAGCGGCGAAGCTTTCGAAGCAATACGTGAAACTCAAAACGAGTTTGGTCGATACGTATAATGCACAGTACGAAAACGCGCTTCAAAAAGCCAGTAAAGCTTCAGGTGCCGAACGAGAGGACCTGATCCTTGAAGCGTATAATAATGCAAAAAAGGCCGCTGCTCTTGATCCTTCGGATCAAAACCGTGAACGTAAGAACAAAGTTTTTTCTGAACTCAAAAAAATAATCGATGATCATGCAACAGCAGCTGTAAAGTATGAGGCCAAGTATCAATTTTCGGATGCAGAGCGTGAAGTGACGCGAATCACGACGATCGATCGTAAGTCACAGGGCGCCTTTAGTGAAACGAGCGCTGCGGCCGTGTATACGCTAAATTATTCATGGGCGAAATACCTCGAGTCCAAAGAGAAATATCAGGAAGCGGCGGTAAAAATCGGGAAAGCGATCGCACTACGTAGGAGCACGGAAGCGGTGACGCTTAAAAAACGCATTGACGACAAGCTCCTAGCCATGCGTAAAAAAGAGGAAAGCCAAAAAGCGGCGGCGGCGAGCTCTACTGCGAGTCCTGCCCCGAGTTTTGAGGCTGTTATCGCAGAAATAGACAGACTCATCTCTGTAGGAGATGTACTCGCTGCAAAGGAGAATATCGATACTGCATCCCGCGCGACTAAAGAACAGGAAAAGCTTGATAAGCTCGATGAGCGGAGAGTTAAAATACGATCGATTATTGCAAAATATTACACTGACGGTGTCGCCGCCTATAGAGCTGAGAATTTCAAGACGGCAGTGTCTTTATTGCAGATAGTGGTTCAAATCGATGCCGATTATGAACAAGCTTCCGTTTTCCTGTCGAAGGCTCAAGAAAAGCTGCGTCTCGTGGAACAGTACACAAACTGATATGGAAATCAACGCGGAACGAATCGATAGATCGGAAAAAGCAATCCGAATTATACTACGGATTCTAGAAATTCTTTATTCGCTTGTCGTCATCGGCTGGGTTGTCGGTCCGAATATACCCCGGGTAGTAGAATTGTTCCCCGGATTGATGCCGGTTCAACATATACCATTTCATAAATATGACGGATCTCTAGTACCGAATACTCTTTCTATTGTGCTCGCAGTCGGGATCTGTTTGCCGATTGCCGTTTCCATTTTCAAGTTGCTTTCGCCCCTCCTGTCGCGAAAACTACCTCGGCTCGCCGTGCCGAACCGTTCCGGCGCCCTCCTTCTTACAGTCTTGGAGACAACGTCGGTATTGGCGATATACCTATATTACTTTTTTGAATTCGCACGAAAGCCGTTATTTTTTATAAATTTCTCTCTGTTGTCGTATGGAATCTTCGCTTTTTCTTTACTATTCAACGCTTTTTGTCTTTATAGGCTTATTGTAAATGCAGGAAACAGGGACGAGGATTATCGTGAGTATTTAGCTTTCAAGCGCGGCCCGGGAAAAAAGGCCATGCGTCAAGCAGGTTTGACGCATGGTATACAAAAAAAACTCGTTTTATCTTTTCTCCCATTGATTCTAATAATCATAGTGGTGTTATCGCTTGCCCTCATGGCGAGTTTTAGGAAAACTATAATCGATTCGATCATAGAAAGCGGGCAACGCCTCGCAGTTCAGGCGGCGAATGTAATAAAGTCGAATCCGGCAGATAAAATCGCAGTTGACGATTATTTTATGATTGAATCACGAAAGAACGAGTCTTCAAAATTCCCTTTCCAGAGATTATGTTATTTTGTACGAAATCCCTCTGAGAATTCATTTTCACTTTCTGCGATAGCGGTAAGCCAGACACAGATCAATGACTCGCAGAATAAACATGATGAATCAAATGAAGAAATAAACTCAAAAGTTGATACGAGGAATATTCAAAGTTTCAAAGAACCTTTTTTCGAATCAACGAAAGATACCTATTCATTCTTCGCTCCGGTCTTATTGAGCACGGCGTATCTGGGATATGTACGTGTCGATTACGATAGATATGTCATTTTCGAGCCGTATTTTCGAACCCTTGTCCGTGTCATTTCTTTTGCTGCGATTTTTACTTACATAGGTGCTTTGTTGATTGTACTAATCGGAAGAAACATCGTTGTACCCATTCTATATCTGAGAATGAGCGTGGCTTCGATATCGGCATCATTGTCGAGTATGGTCAAAGGCGAGAAGCGCGTCACTGCGGAGAACCTGCAATACAAGGACCGCGTAGCCACAAAAGACGAAATCAAGGGTCTGTCGAACGAAGTAGGAAGTATGACTACTGTGCTTCGCGGTATTGTTCCTTATATATCGGCATCGACATTGAAACATTCAAAACGCGAAACACCGATGAACGAGCTGAGAGAGTTATGCTTTTTATTCACCGATATACGCGGTTTTACCGGTCTGTGCGAAGGCTTGAGTCCTGAAGAAGTTGTTTCATTATTGAATCGTTATCTAGAATTACAGTCGTCGATCATTATCTCGAACGGTGGAGACATAGACAAGTTCGTGGGCGACGAGGTTATGGCCGTCTTTGACGGACCGGAAAAAGAACTGCATGCCGTAAAGACGGCTATCGAGATAAAAAAGGCGATGGAAACAGAGCGAAACAAAGCAGTGGTCGAGAAAAAACATATTATAGAAATCGGAATCGGTATCAATTCAGGTAGAGTGGTATTCGGATCCATAGGCGCTAAGGACCGGATGGATTTCACGAGTATCGGCGATTCAGTCAATCTAGCGGCTCGTCTTGAAGGTGCTAATAAGGCCTATGGAACGAAGGCATTGATATCCGACGTCGTTTACGAAAAAGTGAAAGAACAGTATTTGTGTCATGAAGTGGACAGGCTTGTCGTAAAGGGTAAAAGTATGCCGATCAGCGTATACGAATTGGTTGAACAAAAGGACAAGGCAACGATTGAACAGCAACAGTATTGCGCTCTGTTTGAAAAATCTCTCCGCCTTTACAGGAGACGGGATTGGGACAAAGCTGAATTAGGTTTTAAAATGATACACGACAGATATGATGATGAAACAAGCTCTGTTTTCTTAAAGAGAATATCGCATTTCAGGAAAGCTCCGCCTCCGGATTCGTGGGACGGTGTTTTCAACCTTATGGTTAAGTGATGCAATTATAGGGAACCTCTAAAAAACCGGTTGGTTTTTAGAGGTTCCTTGCAATTTCCGTAAGGGAATAAACTCCCTTACGAGAATTGCTTTTTTCTAAGGTTGACTTCGTAAAACTGAAGTTTTTCGAGGTCCCCTATATATTATCAATTTTTTTTCCGTCTATTCGGCGAAGAACGGCTTCCTTGAATTTGGTTCCTCTGTCGAATTCATGGAGAAACATGCCGAACGAAGTGCATCCGGGCGAAAGAAGAACGATATCTCCGGACTTTGCCAGTTCGACGGCTTTACCGACCGCATCATCGATGCTGTCGTAGGGACCATGGTAAAGAATTGCCTCATCGTCGAGAATCGGTATTATCTTGTCTGTTCCGGATCCAGAAAGCAAAATTACAGCTTTTGCTTTATTGTAACAATTTTTTACCGGTGAGAAGTCGATGTTCTTGTCGGTTCCGCCGGTGATAAGAACGACGTTGTTTGGAAACGAATCGAGTGCGGCCGCGACAGCTTGAGGAATGGTAGCGGCAGAGTCGTTGTACCAACTTATTCCGTCTTTTTCCGCGAATAGTTCGAGACGATGTTCTACACCGTGAAAGTCGGCGATACATGAATAAATCAAAGAGGCGTCGATTCCGAATGCACGGCAGGCGAGGGCTGCGCAGAGCATGTTTTTGCGTTGATGGGCACCGATCACCGATAATTTATACGGCAAAAGCAGTTCTGATTCTTCGTCCTTCCCGGTAGCCGAGAATATTCCGCGCGGCTCGCCTACCTGTTCGAGCCAGGCGCCGGGTATGTTCGTCGTCTGATCGGTATACCACAATACTTTACCCTTGGTTTCCGAAGCGAACGAAAGCCCCCAGCTGTCATCATGATTGCAAATTGTATAACACGTATCATCTTGGTTTTCATAGATGACGCGTTTGTCGTTTACATATTCGTCCATACTTTTATAACGATTCATGTGATCAGGCATAATGCTAGTGAGCACTGCTATTTTCGGTTTATGAACCTTCTTGCCCCTGAGATCTGCAAGTTGCCAGGACGATAGTTCGAGGACGACGGGAGTCTTTTCATCGACCTCGTCGATGAAACTCAATGGAGAAACCGTTATGTTCCCGCCGAGAAAGGACTTGCAGCCCGAATGAGAAAGACAAAAATGAACAGCGCTCGAAACGGAGGATTTGCCCTTGGAGCCGGTGACGGCGATAATCGGCGATTTAGTGAATCTCAGAAACAGAGAAATATCGGTCTCGATAACTCGGGAGGCGGCGAGATAGGGGGAATCGATCCGTACGGCAGGATTTTTTATGACAAGATCGGCGTCGGAGAAATCAGACATATCATGACGACCGAGAACATATCGTATGGGAAGACCGGAAAGTTCAGCTATGGAAGAAGAGAGAGCTTTTTCATCTTTCATGTCCGTAACCGTGACGAGTGCCCCATGACGTGCAAGGAAGCGGGCCGATTCGATGCCTCCGCCGTTGAGACCAAGGCCCATCACCGTAACTTTGAGACCGCTGAGATCCTTGATAGAAAAAGTGTCAGTATTCAAGATTGTATTCCTTTACATCGTGGCTGTTGAGGTAGGATTTGACGGACAAGCCGGATAATACACTGGACCAAGAAGCAGGTACCCTCTTTCTCATGGCATTGTAGACTTTATTGGAATCCGAAAAGGGACTTCCCTTCAAAGAAGACTGTATTATGTTTATTTCAGGTTCAATAAATGCGATGACGCGATGAAGAAGAGGGAGGATTTTTTTACGTAGCGCGGGATCGGGAGAGGCAGGCTGGGCGCAGATTGTCTTGTACTTGCAAAACAGAGGATAATAGGGGTAGATTCTAAGCCCTTCGGGCTGAACGAGCTTGGTGAAGAACTTCGTCAGATCGTCATCCATCCAGATACCGTGTTGAAGGTATCCGCGCCCCGTCTCTCCGATCCATGTATTTGAAATGAGCTGCTTGACCACGAACGCATGCACGGAACCGTTCGCATGTTTGATTCGTTCGAGCGGTATTATTTCGCTTTCTATGAAAATATGTTTCGTTGAATACGACGGCGTGACATCGTTCGTACCCGCATCGATGATCTCACCGTGGAAATGTCGGAACAGAAGATCGATCTTGAATATATAGACATAGAGAGAGTTTTCTGCTTTGTACAAATGGTAAAAATGAGGCTTGAGGGATTCGGCCGGGTTGAAATAATACGTAAGACCTCTGAATACCTCGGGTAAAAGATATGACAGGCCCTCGATCAGGGGGACGAGCGATGAAATATACAGAGACCCGGGTTCTTTATTCCGCACATCATGATGTATCGGGAACTGTGGAACAACAAAGGGTGTGCCCAGTTCTATGAACATCTCCTCATTCTGATTGAAATGAACGGTGTATGACGAACCAGGTTCTGGATTTTTTCGGGATTTCAAGTTTTCATTTATCTGACGTATGGCAGTGTTTGTACTTTCGAGTATGGGAATTTCGTTAAGTATCTGCTCCATATTCATATACGAGTATACCCGGAGTAGGTCTGTCTGCAAAGTCACCAAAAGACAGCTTGTGTTGTGGGCTGTGGATAGTAGGGGTATACTATTTGATACTATGAAACGCCCGACTTTTTTCACTCTCGTTCTGATGAGTGTATTGACGGCCGGTACTCTGTGGGCTCAGACGGCCGGAGAAAAAACCCAGACGTCTTTTTTTGCGGAGATTGTATATGTCCAGGGCGATGATATCGCCGTGGTGAGCAATGGACGGTTAAAAGCCTTAGATTCACCCCTGGGCGAGCGCCTCTACCGAGGCGATCAGGTGCAGACCGGAGGCAAGACGACGGCTGAACTCGTGATAATGCCGCGAAAATCACGTCTGCGCCTTGCAGAGAACACGGTTGTGACGATAAGCGATGTGGGGGCGGATGGATCGACGGGTATCGAACTTGTCTATGGCAGGCTCAGATCTAAGGTTGCAAGCATCGTCGATAAGAAAGAGAGTTTCAACGTTAAACTCTCCACGGTCGTCGCCGCTGTCAGAGGAACAGATTTCGGCTGTGATATGCTGCTCGATCCCTCGGGCGGGGCTGTTGCCACGAAGGTGTATTGCTTCGAGGGCAGTGTCGCGGTGTCGGCTTTGTCCGTCGCCCAGACGGATAACGAGGCTGTCATTATCGAATCGGGGGGTATGGCGCTCGTCAGTTCGAATACGGCACAAGGAACCTTCACAATTCAAAAAACGGCGATCGATGCCGACATTAGAGCTTTTTGGAAGCTCAACGAGTTTACCACACTGTTGCCTCTCGGGCTTTCCAGCCCTACCACTACCGTTTCTGATACTGCAACACCTGCACAGTTGCCCATGAAAACACTTGATTTGGAGCCCATACGAAAGGGAATCTCCGTCAAGAACTCGGCGATCATCGGGAGCACGGTGCTCGTCGTGATCGGAGCGGCCTTGGGCGGAACCGCGTACTTTTTGAGGGACTCCGACCCGCAGTTGTCCGACCGGCTTTTATTCACCGGCGCATTGACCGCGGCGGTATCCATACCTTCACTCATTCTGGCGGTCTCGATCGATCCGCTCGCCAACGTTGACAAAAAATGAGCATGTGGGTTTTGGGAACCTCTAAAAATCCGGTTGGTTTTAGAGGTTCTTGTGCAATTCCCTTGTTAGGATTGCTTTTCTTATTAGGGTGATGACAAGCATCGGGTTTGTCATCAACCTGGTAATGGTTCAGTGAGGAAGATCGAGAAGCGCAAGAACGGGTATCGTGAGAATGGACAGGAGGGTCGAGACGAGGACCAGCGAACTCGCCGTTTTCTCGTCGCCACCGTAGGCCTGTGCGAGTATCGCGGAATTCGCTGCTGCGGGCATGGCCGAAAGCACGACGGGGACGGACAGGGCAAGCCCTTCAACGCCCAGGTATTTCAGTAAAGAATAAAGGATGCAAGGGAATATCGCCAGACGGAAGAATGAGGTAGCATAGACCCGTGGCGAGGCCAAGGCGGACCGTGCGCTCATGGTGGATACGATCGAACCGATGAGGATCATGGAGAGCGGGGTCGTCGTGGCGCCGAGGAGACCGAGCATCTCGCAGATTTCGGAAGGTAGAGACACATTTCCGATAAACAAGCCGAAACCGACGAAAGCCGATACCGCCGTAGGAGTTATGAAGGACCGCAGACCAAGACGTATCCCGTGACCGGCGCTGCCTGCGAGCATCACGGGACCGATCGAAAAGGCGAGAAGCTGAAAGGGGATATTCGCGATCGAGGCGGCGAAGATGGCGTCCCTCCCGAGTATCGCCTCGATCACTGGGAAGCCCATGAAGGCGCAGTTGGAGAAGATCGCTCCGAAGGCATGGGCGCCACGCTCGCCGCCTCGGGCTCCTATGATCTTCACGAGAAGCCAGGCGAGAGGGAACGATACGGTATATGAGAGGAACGATACCCCGAGCACACTCCACGCGAGATCCCTCAGCTGGGGACTGAAAGGTCTTTGCATAGAATTGATAATGAGAGCCGGGAGGATGAAGTTCACCAGGAGTCTCGAGATCGTGCGATTGCCGTTCTCATCGATGAACTTGAACTTTCCAGCGGCGAATCCGACCGCCATGAGAAGAAAGAGCACCAGCGTCTGGGATATGGACGGCGAGTGTATCATGAACGACCGCCTTGAGATCGAAGCTCGTCATACCGCGCTACACTTTCGAGGGCGGTTCTGAACAACTCATAGGGGACATCGTACTGTTCCGACGAGTGCCGTTCAAAACGCCGACGCATGCGATACAGCGATCGCGAAGCATCGGCAATACTCGAAGCTTCGCGGAGGAAGAAAGCACACAGCGCCGCATCACCGAGGAGTTCACAATCGGATACCTCGGGCGATTCGACCGGGATACCGAGGATGTCGGCCTTGAGCGTGCACAGAAAATCGTCGTGGGCAGAAAAACCGCTCACTCGAATAAGGTCGATGTCGATGCCCCCCGAGCGGGCGAGATCTGCGGCGAGGCGGAGACCGTAGGCTATGGATTCGCACGCGGCTCTCGCGATATCGGCCCGAGTATGTTCGAGTGACAATCCGACAAAGGCTCCTCGCCGCTTCGAATCCCAAAGCGGGGCCCGCTCGCCGGCGAGGTAGGGGAGGAAGACGAGCTCGTTGGCTCCCGCCGGTGAGAGTGATGCGAGCTGCGAAATTCTGAACGAAGAACCGTCTTCGGCGCGGTGCTTGTGAAAATCCGAGGTATCTGGCTTTGTGGTCGAGTCGATACAAACAAGGCTTTCGACCCAGGAGAGGGCTGCGCCTGCGGTTGAAACTCCGCCCGAGATATTCCACAGCCCTTCGATCGGGTGGGGAAGGGAGAGCAGTCGTCTGTCGGCGAAGGGACGCGGGGCGCACATGTTGAGCGCCTCGGAAGAGCCCGAGCGGTCGCAGGCTTTCCCGACATCGACCGAAGCTGAACCTACGATGGCGGCGAGAAAATCGGGGTAGGCGGCGATGATCGGAGCACCCGATGCGATTCCGAGTCGCTCCGCGCTCTCCGGACGAAGTACGCCGATCTGCGAAGAAGGCGATGCGAAGGGAGGGAACAGAGTCTGGTCGAGGCCGAGGGCGGAGATAAGCGGGCTGTCCCAGATATACGGCCTGAAGCCCGGGCTCGGTAGATAGGTGACGGCAGTCGCCCCGAGAACGAAGGCAAGATACTCGGGACAGGAAAAAAACCAGCGTGTGCGGGAACGCAGTTCCTCGTCGCTCCGCCACAGAAACAAAGCCTTGGGGAGATAGAAGCCGGGGTCGAGGGGGAAATCGACAAGCTTCGACACTTCCTCAGCCTCGGCCTGAGCTCGTCTGTCCATCCACAAGAGGGCAGGTCGGATCGAAGCGCCCTTCTCGTCGACCGCGAGGAGCGTAGGCCCGTTGCCCGATACGGCTATAGCCCTGATTTCGATTTCCGATTTTCTCGATGACGAGCGGGCTTCGGAGAGGGCTTCGCAACCGGCGGAAAAGGCTGAGTCGATCCAGGTCGATGGATCGACTTCAAATGCGCCGTCCGGCCCGTGGACGACGGAAACGGGCGAGCGACCTGAACCGAGGAGAATGCCGGATTCGGATATCACGGCTGATTTCACCGAGGAAGTCCCGATATCGAAGCAGAGGTAGGGCACGACTAGTCCTCGCTCACAAGAAGTCTGACATCGCACTTCGCGGCGTAGGGACAGGATGAGCAGGATGCGCCCGGGCACTGGAAGAAGTCCGGCGTGTGCTCGAGCTGTTCGATGTGCCAGCTGAGGTCCTCGATGTACTCGTCGAGTGCGCGTCTGCGGCGTTCCGCCTCGGCGAGTTTTTCTCGGTATTTCTCGGCGAGCCGGCTGCGTATCCTGCCTCCGGAACGGTCGAGACGGGCGAGTTCGAAGAGTTCCCGGATCTCCGAGAGCGTGAGGCCGTAGTCTTTGAGTTGTTGAATGCGTTTGAGATACACCGCGTTGCGGGCCGAATACCGGCGATGGGAACCTTCCTCGCGATCGATCGAAGACAGGAGGCCGAGTTCCTCGTAATACCGTATCGTGCGGATGGTGACGCCGAACATAGATGCGAGTTCGCCGATGCGATACATGCGGTCGGTCTTTTCTTCGGCCATGGATTTAAATCGTACCTTTTACGTCAAATCTGGATGGCGGAAGATAGCTCCGCCTCGATGCGATTTCCTGATCTCAGTATACTGCCCAACGACAATCGATGTTAACAGGGTGCCGCCAGGTATAGATATACAGCGAGTGTCACTGCGGCATCACTTTTTTAAGAGGTGGTATCATGAAGGTGCGACAATGCTTTGCAGCGGTGATTGTGTTCCTCGTGTCTATTGTATTCGTCGAGGCCCAGGCTCCCAAAGGACAGCGAGTGGCGGTTTTTGTTCCCGGCGTCGTTTCGGGCAGTCCCATCTATGAACAACTGGTGTCAGGCGCGAGGAAGGCGGTCGCCGAGTCGGCGGGAGCGAGTATAAAAATCGTCGAGGCGGGCAACAATCAGGCCCAGTGGCTCGACACCTTGTCGGCCCTCGTCAGCTCGGGCAACTACGACCTTGTCGTGAGCTCGAACCCCTCGATGCCCGAGCTCTGCGCCCAGGCCGCCCAGCTCGCGCCGAACGTGAAGTTCTTCGTTGCCGACGCTTGGCTGACCGGAAACAAAGCGATCCACACCGTGCTCTACAATCAGCTCGATGAAGGCTATTTTGTCGGCTATCTCGCGGGTATGCTGGCCAGAGGCGACCTTCCGGGAATTCCCGCGACTCACAAGGCCGGTATGGTCATCGCTCAGCACTATCCGACCATGGACCGTATGATCATCCCCGGCTTCGAGAAAGGCCTCAAAGCAGCCGATCCGAGCGCGAAGCTCGAAATACGGGTCGTGGGAAACTGGTACGATGCGACTAAGGCCTCGGAACTCGCCGCAGGGCTTTTCGATTCAGGGGCTGTCGCGATTCTTCCTATCGCGGGCGGGGCGAATCGGGGCGTCATCGAGGCCGCAAAGACCAAGGGCCGCTATGTCCTCCACTTCGACGACGCCTCGGGCTACTCGAGCGCGCCGGGCATCGTCATAGGCTGCGCGCTGCTCGCCCAGGACAGGCTCGTGTACGAACGCGTGAAGCGGCTCATTTCAGAGGGTCCCGGCTCGAAGTTATACGGAACCGCGGAAGTTCTGGGGGCGAAGGAAGGCTATGTCGATTTCGATACGAGCGGCGAAGCCTATCGAGCGCTGCCTCAGAAAATGCGCAGCGAACTCGAATCGGAGATCGCCAGGATAAAATCGGGTAAACTTGTCCTGCCGGTTCCGCAATTTTGATCGCGAATCTATGGCGGCGCTCTCGGCATACGGCCTGACCAAGTATTATCCGGAAACGCGGACCCTCGCGAACGACTCGATTTCCATCGAACTGGAGCGGGGTCAGCTGCACGCGATCGTCGGAGAGAACGGAGCAGGCAAAAGCACCCTCGCCCGTATCCTCGCGGGACTTGAAACACCCGATTCGGGCCGGGTCCTCGTACGCGGGAAGCCGCTCCGCCCGGGCAGCGTACGGGCGGCCGAGTCCGCAGGTATCGGCTTCGTGCCGCAGGTCTCGCTGCTCGCTCCGGAACTCAGCGTCGCCGAGAATCTGACGCTCGGCCGTGAACGAAGGACACTCGGTTTTTTTGTCTCTTCCCGACGGACCTATGTCGAGGCCGCGCTCATGCTGGAGCGTTATGGAATAAACCTCGATCCGGGGGCTCCAGTCTCCTCCTTGTCGGTCGCCGAAAGGCGGCAGGCTGAGATCGCGCGGGCTTTGACGCGGGGCGGCGACATCCTCATCCTCGACGAGCCGACATCGGTCTTGTCTGAGGCCGAAACAGCCTCGCTTTTCGAGCTTTTGCGCCGTTTGGCCGACTCGGGAAGCGCCATCGCGTTTATCACACACCGCGTTCCCGAAGTCCTGGGCCATGCCGATCGTATCACAGTCTTGCGATCGGGGGCCGTTGTCGCTTCGATGAACGCCGATGAAACCGACCAGATGTCGATCGCCGCTCTCATGGCGAAGGTCCCCGGGGGATCGCAAGAGCGGCTTCTCTTTTCGGACAGGCCAAGGGTGCAGGACTCGATCGGTCTCGAGATACAGTCTGTACGTCTTATCCCCGATTCGGTTCCCGTGAGTGTACACGTAAGGCGGGGCGAGATTGTCGCCGTCTCCGCCTTCGCGGGCAACGGTCTCGATCGTCTCGAGGCCTTTGCCTCAGCCATGATCCGTCCTCGCGAGGGGCGTATCACGATCGAGGGTCACGACCTTTTTTTGATAGAGCGCGGGAGGCTTCGCAGGGAACTTCTGGCCTATGTCCCGTCCGACCGTGAAGGATCGGGCATGTCCCTCTCCTCGTCGATTCGGGATAATCTCTTGGCGCTTCGGCTTGAAGACTACGGAGGCCTCGACTGGATATGCGTTGCGAAACGAAACGGCGACGCTGCCATGCTCGCCTCTGCCTTCGGTATTGAAGCAGAGCTCCGAAATCCGGCATGGACCTTATCGGGCGGCAATCGTCAACGAGCGATGCTTGCGCGGGAACTGGGCGTACACAAACCTTTTGCCGTTCTGGCCGAGCCGCTACAGAGTTTGGATACCGAATCGAGGGACGTGATCATACGTAAAATCCGGGCGGCTTCAGAACACGGAAGCGCCGTGCTCGTGTTAACATCGAGCGTCGAAGACGCCCTCGAACTCGGCGATAGAATCATCGCGATCTACCGCGGCCGAGTCGTATACGAACGCGAGGCGGGTCTCGCCGATACGCACACGATTTTGGCGGCCATGGCAGGCTCCACGGAGGCCGCGTGAATCATACGAATCAATCATCTCGGTCGAATATGCTCGTACGAAGACTCATCGCGATCGGCATTTCAATCATTCTCGCCGCCCTCTACGCCCTCGTCGCAAGCTCGGAGGGAGCAAACGCGCTGTATGCCTTTTTTGTTTCTCCTTTTTCATCGCGATACGCCTTTCTATCCATGATCGAACGTTCAGCTCCGATTCTCTTCTGCGCCGTTGGCGCCTGCATCGCGCTGAAAGCAGGAGCATTCAATCTAGGAGGCGAAGGACAGGCAGCGTTCGGAGCTCTCGCCGCCGCTATCACCATACACATCATCGGAACGGCCGATCTTCCATCCTTCCTCGTCGTGACCATGGCGATGGCGGCCGCTGCTCTATCGGGAGCAGTTCTCGCCTGGATATCGGCGGCCGCCGAGACCTGGTCCGGCGCGGATATTATGCTGACGAGTTTTCTCATCTCGCAAGGAACTCTTGTAGTCGTAGACTGGTGTGTCGGGACTGCCTTCCGGGACGAAAGCTCGAATCTGCTCGCCATGGCTGCGGTCCCGACGAAGTACCGTCTTGTATTCGGCAAAGCATTCGCACCCTTGAGTCTCGCATCGCTTTTTTCGTTAGCCGCCGCCGTCGGCGGATGGTTCATCCTTCGAGGAACTCGACTCGGTATGTACATCGACTTGAGCGGTAGAAATCCTGTTTTCGCACGTGCCGTCGGAGTTCCGAGGAATACGAAAACACTGTCGATGGCATTGAGCGGGGCTCTGGGCGCTTTGGCAGGAGCCTGCATCCTCCTCGGCCAGACCGGGAGGGCGGTGAAGGGCATGACGGGCGGTGTCGGCTGGGACGGCTTCAGTGTCGCCCTCGTCGCAGGCTCGGACCCGATCGCTTCAGTTCCAACGGCCTTGTTCTTCGCCTGGCTCGACGCAGGCTCGCGACAGGGCTCCCTCCTCGCCGATCTATCGCCTGACGCGGGCGCGATTATGAAAGCTGCGGCCCTCTTCCTGATAACAGCGACCGCGATCGGCGTGAAACGGAAAAAGGCGGGACCGAAATGATCGATACTTTCCTTTCGTTCGCTTCATCGATAGTCACATCGTCCCTTCCTCTTTTACTCGTCGCTCTCGGCGGCCTTTTCACCGCATCCTCGGGTTCGCTCTCGATAGCGCTCGAAGGCTCGATGCTCATCGGAGCATTTTCAACCGCCGCGGTCGGAAGATGGACCGGGAGTTACGAACTCGGCATGGTCGCAGGACCTGCGGCCGGTATGCTCTTGTCGGCGATTGTCGCAGTCTGCGCGATACGATTGCGGGCCGACGTTTTTGTCGCCGGGCTTTCGGCGAACATACTCGCACCAGGCGCGGTTTCGGCAATGTCCCAGGCTTTTTTCGGAACAAAGGCTGTCGTCCCCGCGGAAATCCTTTCACGTAGCCGCGGCGGCGACGGGTTTTCGTTGTTCGGATCGATCGGTCTTGGCATGTCACTCTTCCTCGCAGGCCTCGCTTCGATCGCGCTCGTCATCCTGTATACGAAGACCGTGTTCGGTCTACGTCTCCGAGCATGTCGTACGGAAGAAGTGTCGCGGGCCGCAGGTCTCGTTCCGGAACGATATCGTTTCGCCGCACATCTGATCTCGGGGGCCGCTTCGGGATTCGCCGGGGCCTGTCTCGCCTGCGGGGTCTCCGCCTTCGTGCCGGGTATGTCCGCAGGCCGCGGATGGATCGCGCTGGCGGCGATCTTTCTCGGCGGTCTTAGACCGCTCGGGATCCTCGCCTCATGCATACTATTCGGAGCGCTCTTCGCCCTGTCGAATCTCGCACAGGCGATAATAGGAGTTCCGGCATACGCATCCGAGCTCATACTTGCTATTCCCTATGCGGCTTCGGTAGTTATCTTCATACTATGGAAGCGGTACACTCGGGATGCGAAGATCGGCGGAGTCCGTACTGCGATCTTTGCAAAGCCTTCGGAAAGACAATAGTGGTTTAATTGAAAGAGTAAGGAACACTGAAGTGCCGCGCCGAGTCGGCGAGCTCGCACGCCGAATAACCGAGCGATTTTCCTCGACATGGAAACTCCTGTCCGAGACGACGAGCTTTCTCGCGAAAACCTCGGTGTTCCCGCAGTATGAACACCAACTCCGCGAATTGCGCAGTCGTTTGTATTATGCGCAGGGAGACGACCGTATCACGACCACGGTGCGAAAACAGATAATCGAACTACGCGCATCTCTGCGGCTTCAGGGTTACGATCTCAGTCTGGGAAGCCTTTCCTTGTCGGTGCATGGATCGCGCGGGGACGAATCGCTGTCCGAGGGATATCGTCGACTTGTCATTTTCATAGGCGAAGCCGGGATCAGGGCGCTGGCGGGTACGGCTAATCACCTCGAACTTCACGACATGCTCGAAGCACATATCGCGGGGAAAGGCGATTTTACAATTCGGCAGAAGCATTACCTGTGGTACCGCTGGCTGGGCAGCACTCTGTCACTGTCGGCAGCGGCAACCGAAAGCGCCTCCGAGTTCGAGCGCTTCAAGGCCTGGTGCGATCTGCCGGAAAATCGGCTCGCTCTTCTTTCGGCGATAAAAACAGTTCACACAGCTTGACAAGGTTTTTTTTATTTTCTATATTCATACTAATTCGATAGGAATACAGGAGTATCTATGTTCTCCGTTCCCACGAAGACTCAATACGGTATTCGCGCCCTCGTTCATCTGGCGATGCTGAACGGACAGTCCGCTGCAAGCGGAGAAATCGCGAAGGCCCAGAAGATACCGGCGAAGTACTTGGAGGGTATTTTAGGGCAATTGAAAAATGCGGGCCTTGTATTGTCCGAGCGCGGGAAAAACGGCGGATACAGGCTGGCCAAGCCTGCCTCTGACACGACGATGCTGGATATCGTCAAGGCCCTCGAGGGCGAGGTCAAGCCTGTCGGTTGTGTTGACGATTCGGGGCTCTGCGAGCAGGGAGCGTACTGTCTCCCCCGCGTTTTCTGGCTGGGGCTCAAGAGTGCTATCGACGGCTATCTCGCGTCGAGGACGCTCAAAGATATTATCGAAGCCTAGCAGGATGAGGATCATGGAACGGCGATTTGTGTACTTGGACTACAATGCGACGACTCCTCTCAGACCAGAAATAAAACAAAGCATCGTTGACGATCTCGATGTGTATGCGAACGCATCGAGCATGCACGAGGCCGGAAGACGGGCCTTTGATAGAATACAGCGCGCACGGAGTTCTGTAGCCGATTTGATAGGATCGAAGAAGCAGGAAATCATTTTCACCTCCGGCGGTTCTGAATCGAATAACACGGTGTTTTCGACCATGCTCAAGCTCGGGCGCTCAAAGCCCGAACGGCGCAAGATCATCACAAGCGCCATCGAACATCCCTGCGTGCTTCGCTCGGCAGAACATCTCCGCGATGAGGGCTTCCCCGTCGTATTCATCGGCGTCGACGGCCAGGGAAGGATCGATATGGACGAGCTCGAGCGAGAACTCGATCCATCCCGATCCAAGGGAGGACCGGCCCTCCTCGTCTCGATCATGGCGGCGAACAACGAGATCGGTACGATCGAGGATATTCCGCGCATAGCAGCCTTGGCCAAGGCCGCGGGGGCCTATGTGCACACCGACGCGGTTCAGGCCGCAGGCAAGATACCCGTCGATGTCAATGAATGGAATGTCGACTATCTCACGCTTTCCGCTCACAAGATTTACGGTCCGAAGGGTGTCGGCGCCCTGTATGTACGAACGGGGGCGCCGCTCGAGCCCTATATACGCGGAGGACATCAGGAAGAAGGGCGGCGGGCTGGTACCTACAACAACCTCGGCATTTTTGGCTTCGGCCTTGCGGCATCCCTCGCGAAGGCAGAACTGCCGAAATACATGGAGAGGGTCGGTTCCCTCCGCGAACGATTAAAGACGGGCCTTCTTGCTTCAATACCGAACATACGGATAAACGGCCATCCTCGTCTCGTGCTGCCCAATACGCTCAATGCTTCCTTCCCGGGTGCCGAGGGAGAGTCCATTCTCCTCTCGCTCGATCTCGAGGGGATCGAGGTGTCGACCGGTTCGGCCTGCGCCTCGGGCAGTCTCGATCCGAGTCATGTCCTCGTAGCCACCGGTGTCGGTCCCGAACTCGCCCACGGATCGATACGATTCAGCCTGGGTCGGGACACGACCGAGGCCGAGATCGATTATGTTCTGCAGAAGACGCCGCCGATCATCGAGCGCCTGAGGCGCATGTCGACCGTGCCGGCCGCCTGTCTCGAAGCGTAAAAGAGGAGCTGATGAATGAGCGACGCTTTCCAGTGGCTGTACTCGCCGATCGTCAAAGAGCATTTTACCAATCCTAAAAACGTCTTCGACCCGGACGAGAAGTTCGAAGCCGACGCAGAGGGCATTGTCGGCAACATAAAATGCGGCGATCAGATGCTGTTCCTTTTGAAAATAAGGGACGATGTCATAACCGACGTGCGCTGGAAGACCTACGGCTGCGCGAGCGCCATCGCGAGCACCTCGATGCTCTCCGAAGTGATAAAGGGCATGAATATTCGGGATGCGTATTCGATCAAACCGGATGACATAGTCAAAAAGCTCGGCGGGCTTCCCGACAATAAAATCCACTGTTCGGTGCTCGGCGACAAGGCACTACGCGCGGCGATCGACACCTATCTCCAAAAGACGGGCCGCTCGGGCGCGTTCAAGGGAGAGGACGCGGTGACGATCTGCACCTGCCTTGGGATAACGGACAAGGATATCGAAGAGGCGGTAAAAAAAGGCGCCCGGAGTTGGGAAGAATTGCAGGAAGCGACCAAGATCGGCACGGTCTGCGGCGGTTGCAAACCCAAGGCGCTCGAACTCATGCATGAATACATTCATATTTACGGGCATGACTGACACTAGCGGAGGACCGAAGAAAACGATTAAAATCGCTCCATGCAACAACGTTTTTGCTCATTAAGTATAATCACATTTGTTTTATTTCTTTTTGTTCCGGTTTCACTTTCAGCTCAGGACGTAGACAGGGCTTCCCGACAAAACTCGACTGTGGGCCTGCGCTTTCCGCTCGCGGAATGGAAGTTCCAGATCGGCGATTCGCCCGACATGGCAGCCGTGGAATATGACGACGGCTCATGGGACAGGGTGAAGCTGCCCTCGCACATCAAGACGGGCGGAAGTCTTAAAGTCTTCTGGCTTCGCACCAGCTTCGAAGTCCCCGCCGAGGCTCCTGATCGTCTTTGGTTTCTGACAAAAAACGACGGAGCTGTCATGGAACTCTTCGTCGACGGGCAATACTGCGGCGGCCGCGGAGAGATGCCGCCGAACTACGATCTGCGGGCCTTCCGTTCCGAAGCCTTTCTGCTCCCCGTCGATCGTGTCAAACGTGGATCGACAATTACCCTCGCGCTCCGCTGTGTCTACAAAGGCAGCGCGGTCAATATGCCCGCATTCGAAATCGGAGACAAAAAGGCCCGCGACTTCGATATAAAGATCCGCAATTTCTGGAACGGCCAACTGTATTCGATTCTGGCCGCTCTCTGCATATTCCTTGCTTTGTATTCCATAGCGAAGTTCATATTCAAACCGAGCGAGCGGGTCGAACTCTATTTCGCCGCCTCCCTCGGTTTTATCTCGCTGTACCTTATCGATCTCGGAGCGGAGTTCTGGATTTTCACCGCGCCATGGAGCCGAGCGTGCGCCAGAGCGAGCCTTCTTATTTCCATGATGTTCCTTGTTCCCTTCTTCACGAAGTTCTTCGACTTTCTGCAAAAGCGGAGTATCACGTACGCGAGTATCGCGATCGGTGTCGCCGTTACCGTAGCCTACTTATTTGTCTCGAACGACGAGGCCGCCTGTCAGACGGTGTTCTCGATTGCGCTTCTGCCCGTGTTCCTCGCGATCCTCCTGTGCGGGTATATCAGCATTCGAGCGGCCGTGAGGGGAGCTCCGGAGGCCTGGCCCATTGTCGCGGCGACAATCGTCGGAATCGTTTTGGCGGTTTACGATTCGTATTATTCGATCAAGGGCTTGACGCCGTTTTTCTGGCTCCAGGGTATCGCCTTTTTCCTTTTGAACATTTCTGTCTTCATCGCGCAATCGGTCCGTCAGGCGCGTTTGAAAAACAAGCTCGAGATATACAATCGTGAAGTTGCGGCCCAGAAAGCAAAGCTCGATGCCTCGATCCACGCGCTAAACGAGGCGGGGATGGCGGCTGCAGCTATATCCGAAAAGCTTGACGAAGCAGCGTCGCGTGCGGCCTCGGCAGTGAGCGAGGCCGCAGAGAGATCGCAGGGAATCCGCGACGACACCGAGCGTCAGGCCGAAGAGGCGAAAACAGCCGACGAACTCGTCGCGATGCTCGTCTCTTCGATCGGAAAAGTCACCGAGAATCTTGGAAAGCAGGGTGAAAGCGCCGAGAGGACTGCGGCGGCGGCTACTGAACTATCGGCCATGGCAGGCTCGGTGGCGCAGAGCGTGAGCCATGCAACTCGATTCACGATCGATCTGGCAGCGGTGACCGAAGAAGGAGACAGGGCCGCAGCTTCGCTCGCCGCGACCATGCGCAAGGTGTCGGAGGCGTCGAAGGGCATCGCCGAAGTGGTCGACGCGGTGAACGAATTCGCAGAGCGAACGAATTTACTCGCCATGAACGCTGCGATCGAAGCGGCTCATACGGGACAGATGGGGCGCGGCTTCGCGGTCATAGCCGGCGAGGTCAAGAGCCTCGCTGCCTTGCAAACCGAACGCGCATCGCAGATAAAGGACATAGTCGCCGAGATTCAAAGAAGGGTAGCCGAGGGTGGGGAGAACGCCGCCCTGCTCGGCGAGACGATCCGGAAGATCTCGTCCGGTTCGGCCGAGGCAGCGGACAAGCTCAGGGAGGTCATGGTCGCCACCGAGGAACAAAACCGCGCCGCGAATGAAATAAGCCTCTCGGTCGAGTCACTCGTCGCCTCGATCGCCTCGATACAGGCGGAGGCGGAACGACAGTCGGAATTCTCCGCCAAGGTTCGCGAGGCCGTGGCTTCCATTGCTCAAGAAGCGGCTCAGGTTAAAAACGCGGCGCGCTCGATCGCCGAAGGAGGAGCCGGTTTGGTGCAGGCCGTGACGGCGCTCAAGGAACTTTCGACAAAGGGCGGCAGGCTCACAGCAGTCCTCGCCGGTAAAGATGCGAACATCGGATAGGAAAGATAGCGACGCGCCGCATGGACCGGCGGTCGACGGGCGGAGGGCTCGTAAGTTCCGCGCCATGGTCCTGAAGTTCTACGCCGAGCATGGAAGGTCCTTCCCCTGGCGCGAGACCCGCGACCCATGGGCCATACTCGTTTCAGAAATAATGCTTCAACAGACGCAGACCGAGCGCGTCGTTCCTAAGTATCTCGCGTGGATGCGGGCCTTTCCGAATCCACAGTCGCTCGCCGAATCTCCGCTTTCGCGCGTCATGGAGCTTTGGAGCGGACTCGGCTACAACCGACGAGCCCTCGCTTTGCGCGAGGCCGCCTCGAAGATCGTCGAACTGGGCGCGGTGCCGGATGATGTGAAGTCCCTGACCGAGCTGCCGGGAGTCGGCCCCTACACCGCCGGTGCAGTCTGCGCCTTCGCCTTCAATCGTCCGACCCTTTTCATCGAAACGAACATACGCTCCGTCTACCTTCATTATTTCTTCCCCGACGAAGTGCGCGTTCCCGATTCCCGCATCATGCCGGTGCTCGAGGCGACGATGGACAAGAATGATCCGCGGACCTGGTATTACGCCCTCATGGATCTCGGCGTCAAACTTAAAAAGACGCTGGGCAATCCAAACACCCGCAGCGCGCATTATTCGAAACAGTCTTCCTTCGCCGATTCGAACCGCAGAATACGCGGGGCCCTGCTTCGAGAGATCGGCGGACGCGCGGCAGTAGCCGCGGACGATCTCGCGGCCGCCCTGCCGTTCTCCCGAGAGCGAGTCGAAGCAGCCCTCGCGCAGCTTGTCGCCGAGGGTTTTGTCGCGGAACGGGGCGGCGTTTACAGACTTGCGGACTGAATCCCTTATGATCGAATGAAGAGCTACGCGCTGCCGAAGAGGGTCGCGAAGAACTTCGCGATAGCGTCCCCGATGATGGTGAAAAATCCGCCGCGCGGCACATCGCGTTCAGCGACAAGCTCGACGCGGCGCAGCACGGTACCATCGACAGTGTAGACCACCTCGCCGATACGCGCGCCCTTGCTTATCGGAGCATCGACAGAACGGGGGATGTCGACGCGGACCGAAAGCGAGTCGCTCAGGTATTTGGGGAGGGTGACCGCGAGAGGCGTCGAGGGGACTAAGGGAACGCGCTTGAGCGAGCCGTACCAGGCGCGGGGACTTTCGATCGGTCCGGTATCGGGATGGAGAGAGACGAAGGTGTCGAAGGCCCAGTCGAACACATTCTCGGCGTCTGATGAACGGAGGTCGAGCCCGCCCTTGAGAGCGGGATTGCTTGAAGCGCCGAGGGTGACGAGAACGAAGCGCGTGTCTCCGCGACGGGCTGTCGCGGCGAGGTTGTAGCCGGACTCGATGATGAATCCCGTCTTGAGACCGTCACAGCCCTCGTATAATCGGACCAGGGTGTTCCGGTTGTACTGGATGATTCTTCCTTCGGGAGTATAGTCCGCCGTTGCATGCTCGATGCGGGGGAACTCGATATAGGGCAGCGAATGCAGTTCGGCCAGAGACTCGGGATGCAGCTCGATATAGAGTCTGCAGAACTGGACGAACTCGCGAGCAGTGACGTAGTTCATCTCTGAAAGCCCCGAGGGCTCGACAAAGAACATTTTGTGAAAGCCCATGGAGCGGACCGAGCTGTTCATGAGCGAGACGAAGGCCTCGTTGGAGCCCGAGATCCTCCGCGCGAGGGCGAAGGCTGCGTCGTTGCCCGACACGACCGCCGCACCCCGCATGAGGTCGAGAACCGATACCTTCATGCCGGGGCGCAGGTACATGAGGGATGAGCCGTAAGGAATGTAGGGGGAGCAGTCGCGCTTGTCGATGTCGATGATCTCGTCGCGGGAGAGCATACCGGAATCGAGGGCCTCGTACACGACATGGAGCGAAACGAGCTTCGTGAGCGAGGCGGGGGGTATGACAAGGTCGGGGTTTTTCGAGAACAAAAGCGTGCCGGTCGCCTGATCGACGAGGGCGGCCGAACGGGCCTCGATCGAGGGCGGGGAGGGAATTTTGAAGGTGGAAAACTGTTCGGCGGCGGCGAAAGTAATAAAAAAATAGCAAATCGAAAAACCAAGGCGATAAAGAAAACGGCGTATGTGAGTCATGGTGTCTCGCCGAGGGAGCTTAGAAATCGGCGAGCCGCGGCGCTCGCGGGAAGGGGATGACGTCGCGGATGTTGGACATGCCGGTTATGTACAGAAGAAGACGCTCGAAGCCGAGGCCGAAGCCCGCGTGAGGCGTGCTGCCGAAGCGCCGCAGATCGAGATACCACCAGTAGGAAGCCTTGTCGAGGCCGAGTTCGTCGATCCTCTTCTCGAGCCTGTCCAGGCGATCCTCGCGCTCGGAGCCGCCTATGATCTCGCCGAAGCGGGGGACGAGGACGTCCATGGCGCGGACGGTCCTTCCGTCATCGTTCATCTTCATGTAGAACGCTTTGATCTCCTTGGGGTAATCGGTGACGATGAGCGGCCCGCCCACGACCTTCTCGGAAAGATACTTCTCGTGCTCGCTTTGGAGATCGCAGCCCCAGTAGGGCTTGAACTCGAAGAGATCGGTCTTTTTTTCGAGTTCCTTGACCGCGTCCGTATAGCTCATGCGGGCGAAGGGCGCATCGACCACGGCCTTGAGCATGTCGACGAGGCCGTTCTGGATGCGTTTATCGAAGAACTCGAGGTCCTCGGCGCAGTCGGCGAGCGCCGTCTTGACCAGGTGCTTGAGAAAAGCCTCGGCAAGGTCCATGTTGTCGTGGATGTCGTTGAAGGCGACCTCGGGCTCGATCATCCAGAACTCGGAGAGGTGGCGGGTCGTGTTCGAGTTTTCGGCCCGGAAGGTCGGCCCGAAGGTATAGACCCTGCCGAGCGCCTGGCAGTAGGTCTCGACATTGAGCTGTCCCGAAACCGTGAGCGAGGCTTTTTTGCCGAAAAAGTCCTTATCGTAGTCGACGGCCCCTTCCTTGGCGATGCGTTCGAGATCGAGGGTGGTCACCTGGAACATCTCGCCCGCGCCCTCGCAGTCCGAGGCGGTGATGAGCGGGGTGTGGACATAATAAAAACCGCGCTCCTGGAAGAACTGATGGACAGCGAATGCCATGCGGTTGCGGACCCTGGCGACCGCGCCGAAGGTGTTGGTCCGCGGGCGGAGATGGGCGATCTCGCGCAAAAACTCGAGCGAGTGAGCCTTTTTCTGGAGGGGGTAGCTGTCGGCAGGCGCCTCGCCGATCAGCGTGATCGAAGAAGCCTTGACTTCGAGCTTCTGACCCGCCGCGGGGGAGGGAACGAGATTCCCCGTGACGAGGACGCTCGCACCTGTCGTGACTCGCGAAAGCTCGTCCGATATGGAGGCGGCTTGAGTCTCGTCGAACACGCACTGTATGTTCGCCATACGGGAGCCGTCGTTCACTTCAAGGAAGACAGCGGCCTTTGTCTCGCGTTTTGTGCGCACCCAGCCTCTAACCTCGATGGACCGTCCATCCGGAGGAAGGTCGAAGATCTCTTTGATCGTCATACGCATCGGTCGATTCTCCCAGGGCGGCTTATTATAGGCGGCCGCAGACCCGACAGGCCTTCGAAACTGTGTCAGCCATCATAAGCCCGACGGATACACTGATGTAGCATGAAAGAGCGGCGAGGGTCAAAGGGCCGAGAAGCACGGCCTTCGCTCTATCTTCCCTAAAGCTCTTCAAGGTAGTAAACTATAGAAAACGTTCGGAGGGGACATATCGTGCGATACAGTGTCGGCGTTGCGTACCTGCTCTGGCTCATTTCCGGCTGCGGTGCCCTGGGCCTTCATAGGTTTTACATGGGAAAGGTCGGGACTGGCTTTTTATGGATGTTCACCGGCGGCCTTGTGGGTATCGGCTCTTTGTACGATGCGGTCACCATGAGTAAGCAGATCGCCGAGGCGAATATCCGATATTCGGTCGAAGCCCGAGTTCGCGGCGAACTCGCCTATGCAAATACGGGCCAATACTATGGTCCGTATACCGCGCAGCAACCGAAACCGGAAAACCCGGAAAAGCTCATACTCCGCGTCGCCAGGAAAAACGGCGGTTTCGTCACCCCGGGCGAGGCGGCTCTCGAAGGCGACCTTACGGTCGACGAGGCGCGAAAACAGTTGGAACGGCTCGTTCAAAAGGGCGCGGCGGAAATGAGGGTCCGCTCGAGCGGCGTCATCGTGTATTTCTTCCCCGAGTTCGCAGCCGAAGGACGCGATGATTTCGCCGTGTAAAACGTAGCAGAATCGTTCGACACGTTCACAAGCCAAGGCCGTTTGCACGAAGATCTTGCTTCGTTCAATCCACAGAGGCCGTTTCGAGCGTAGACCGGGTGAGGAGGAAGCGATGAACGACAGGGAAATCACCTTCAAGATAGTCGAAAGCATCGGGGTCCTTTCCGAGGGAAGCCGGGGCTGGAAGAAGGAGCTGAACCTCGTATCCTGGAACGAGCGCGAACCGAAGCTCGACATTCGCGATTGGTCGGAGGATCATCAGAAAATGGGCAAGGGCGTCACCCTCACGAAGGAGGAGGGAGTGAAGCTCAAGGAACTTCTCGCAGCCTACCTCAAAGCGTAATTCGGAACTCGGTCACTTCGAGTTTAACTGTCATACCAATACTCTCATACAATAGAAGTTTCACAAATGGAAGCTTGAGTTCATTTACGATCGAACAGCACCAAGTCACGGGCGCCGCCTGAAATGTGGGGCATGAAATCGGGGTGCACACCAGCCTCGGCGTTGTAAATATCTTGTACAGCCGTATTCCAGATCAGCCTGATTGCGGCTGCGGTATAGGAATACGCTTCGACAGCCGTCACATAACCGTCTCCGTCGCCCTTTGTCGCAGCTTGGAACAAAAAGCAGGTGAAAACGGCGTGTCCCCCGAAATAGCTGCTCGTCGACTCCCATGCCGATTCCTTCGATCCTGCGGCGGATATCACGATGGGTCCGGGTTCTCCGTTCTGAGTGGCGTTCTTGGCCAGAAGTTCGCCGAAGTCGCACAAGGCGGCCTGAATCGCCCCGGGCGTCGTGCCCCCGTCATTGGGACCGTAGTTCTGGGGGCTGATGTCCTTGGAGGACTGTGGATCGACGAAGCCTCCCGAATAACAGGTATGGACGATCGCGATGACATTCCGCTGTCCGGACTGGGATATCCATGACTGAAGCTCGGAGGGGGAGATCAATAAAGACATGTTCATTACACCGATTTCATTGATAGCATCATAGGGAACGAGATAGGAGATTCCGGTAGTGTAATCGTAGGTTCCGTGCGAGGAATAGAAGATAACAACTATCGATCCCGGCTCGAGTTCGGACAGCCCGATAATATCATTCTTGATAGAGTTCTTTGTCACTACGGAGTCGACGCGCGTTGCGCGCTCAGTGTATCCGCTCGATACGAGGAGGTCCCGCATGGTGTGGGCGTCGAAAGAAGGAGATGCCAGGTCGCTTGTATCCTGATAGTTCGAGATGCCGTAGCAGAGCGAGTAGCGCGGCGAGGTGATGCGTGACGCAGAACAGCCGAACAAAAGGGAAGCGCAGAGGGGTATGACAAAAACGATCAAAACCGAGGCTTGGGTTCTGAAATGCGCTTTCATTTCGCACCGCCGATCGGGAAACTGTACACGTAGACCGCCGAAAGACCGGCCGCGAAGCTCGTATATGCGCCGCGGAACATCACTTCGAGGGGAAGACCGAACCGTATGGCGCCGTGCTTCAGGAACTGCAGGTCCAGTTCTGCGCCGACTCGAAGTGAAGGATAGGCGAAAACGAGTGAAGTGCCGCTATAGTACGACGCGCTCAAGGCGGCGCCTGCGAGGGCGTTGATCGTCATACCCGATAATGTGAATCGATATCCCGATTCGAGCGAAAACCGCAGCCCCTCCCAGGCGCGGTAAAGAACTCCTTCAGGCGAAACGGTCGAGGCGCTGAACCAAAAGTAATCGGCGCCGAGCCTGAGTGCGATGATCCGTCCGATATCGAGTTCGGCTCCGCCGCCGAGACCGCATCCGCGATGCATGAGGGCGGGATTCTCGGCGGCCCAGGTTATAGGCAGAGAAGCAGAAGCTCCTGCAAAAAGCTTTACAGCCGCAGGACTGTCTTCGGCATAGAGAAAGAGCGTGCTCGAAGCATACAAAAAAAGGCTCGCAATGCCGAGAAGCTTGAAGATGCGCCGCATGACTATATACTGCCGTTTTTTTATGGTAAAATCCATCATCCAAGGTTGATATCGCATGAATACTCCATCGATGAATACTCTTGTAAGGATTTTTGTTGTCGCTTTTTTTCTTTGTATGCTCGGTTCCTGCTCCCGCTCGCTCGAATCGAGCCTGAGGCCTCCGGAGACGCCGCTTCTGAGCGGAGGACTCGGCTGGGCCCTCGTCAAGGAATCCTATGTCAGACTAAAAGAGAAGCCGACGAACTCAGCTTCGGACATCGATCACCTCAGAAAGGGCGGCGTTTTCGAAGTTCAAGAGCGTGTCATCGGTTCAGCCTCTTCTTCAGGTGACAAGGGACTGTGGTATCGATTAAAGGTCGAGAATGCTTCCGGCTGGGTCCATGAAGGATTCATCGATGTATATAAAAGCAGAGAGCAGGCCGAGCGGGCTGCGGCGCTCATGAAACGTTGAGCGTTTTGTAGACCTCTGCGCAGAGATAGAACGAACCCGTCACTAAAAGCGGCATACCAAGATCGATCGCCTCCGATATCGCGTCACCGACGGCTCGATGGAAGTCCTCCTCGACTCGGAAAGCTGCGCCTGCGGCGCGGAAGCTCGATTCGATCGATGCAAGGTCGCTTTGCTTGAAGGAGCCGGGGCGGGTCAAGGTTATGCGATCGAAGGCGGGCGCGAGGATTCCGGCCATGAGAGCGTGTTTTTTATCCTCGGCGCAGCCGAAGAGCAGGGCCTTGGGACCGGGAAAAAGAGAATTGAACGTTTCAAGCGTCAGACTGATCGAATCGGGCGTGTGCGCCCCGTCGAGGACTATAGGCGGTTTGACAGGCAGAACCTGAAACCGAGCGGGGAGAAAGGCCCGGCCGAGGCCCTGTACCGCGGCCGATTCGTCGATGCTGCCTTCGTTTTCCGCGACAGCGCACAACGCGAGGGCCATGTTCTGTGCCTGAACGCTTCCGATCAAGGGCGTTCGGACTCGAAAAGCCGATGGGAACTTCGCGGCGAGGATCTGATTATTGCCGAAATCCAGAACCGCCCGAGTGCCCTCGCGGGAAACTTCTACATCGGTGATCGAAGAAAGCTCGTCGATATCGCGCAGGGGACTGGCCTGGTTTCGGGCCGCGAGTTCGAAAACCCGGCGGGCCTCCGGTCTCTGCTTTCCTATGTAACAGGGTCGGCCCGGCTTGATGATGCCGGCCTTTTCCGCGGCGATCGCCTCTATCGTGTCGCCGAGATATTCGGTATGTTCGAGCTCTATGCGCGTTATGACGCTCGCGCGGGGATCGACGACGTTAGTCGAATCAAGCCGCCCGCCGAGTCCGGTCTCGAGGACGACCCGATCGCAGAGCGCCAAGCGGAAGGCGCAGAAGGCGATGAGGGTCGTGAGCTCGAAAAAGGTGATCTCCTCCGCCTCGTTGCGGAGGCCGGGATCGTCCAGACATGAAAAGACTTCCTCGGCCGCGTCGATGAGGACTTCGTCGGGCAGTTCGTCGCCCGCGAGGCTGATCCGCTCTTTCCATGACATGAAGTGTGGACTCGTGTACAAGCCTGTTCGAAATCCGCCGGCCTCGAGCACTCTCGCGATCATGATCGAGACCGAGCCCTTGCCCTTTGAGCCCGCGATATGGAACACGGGACAGAAAGATTCGGGATCGCCGAGGGCCGAGCAGACTCGGCGCATGCGATCGAGCTTGAAAACTGTTTTCTGCCCGCGTTCAACATTCACATGGCCAAGGAGGCGGCGATAGAGCGCGTCGATGTCCTCGAACCTTCTCTCCATATGTCAGAGAGCATGCGGCCGGAAAAGCGCGCCGGTCAAGTGGACAGGGGTGTCGGTCTCAGCGTGGAAGTTTTCCATAGACATACACGGTGACGAAGGGCCAGGTGAAGGGTCTGCGCGCGCTTTCCTCGGCTATGATCGACGTTATGCGCCCGATGTTGCCGCGATCGAGGACCGAGGCGAGTTCGCGGCCGTAGACCGATTCGGGCGAAAACCATGACGATAGTTCGGACTCGCTGATTCTCCGCGGATACGCGTCCTGTCGAATCTCGGTCGAAAGCCCGAGATCCGAGCGTGCTACGACTTCCGAAAGCTCCTGCGACGAGGGGCCTAATGACGGTGACGAGGCGGCGCTGTAAAACCTGTGCTCGAAGACCGAAAAAGCCTCGGCGAGACTCCGGCCGGCTTTTTCCGTGATCGCATCGCCGAATACGGTCGAGAGGCGGCCTCCCTCGCGGGGGATCGACTGGGCAAGAACGATCTTTGCACCCGGGAGGGCCGAGGCGATACGGGAGAGCCTGGCCTCGGGTCTGCGACTATCCTCGGCTTCAGAATCGTGACCGAACTCGATAAGTACATCGCGTCCCAGAACCAGATCGAAAATAGAAAACCCGAAAGCCGACTCGATCGCGGTTCGATTCAGATCATCGAAAGGCAGTACGGCGCAGAGGGGACGCTCGATATCGGGAAGGGTCGAGGCGTACTGCGAGACGAAATCCGCCTCTGATTGATTCCGCGCAGCGGCCGCGACCGTCCCCTCGGAGCATGTGCGGAGGGCCTCCCACACGAAATATCCTTCGCGGCAGTCGAGGACGAGGACCCGGTCCGAGCGCGAGGCCGAGGCCAACTCGAAGACGGCATTCCGGACTCGTTCCAGCCTGAGGGGGGTCGAGGACTCGGCGCGCGAGCGCCATGCGCTTTTTTGCTCGCCGATTTTCGACCATGAAGCTGTTGTCTGCTTGACATCGGGGCCGTCGAACGAGCAGCCCTCGAAAGCCGCCGCCACCTGAGCCTCACGGCGCTTGAGTATCTCGTCGCGTCGCTCTCCTTCGAGACCGAGACGTCCGGGCTGGTAGAACACACGGCCACGGAGACTGTCCGGAAGGTACTGCTGTGAGACCCAGTGCTCGCGGTAGGCGTGCGGGTACAGATAGCCCTCGCCGTGGCCGAAGCCCTTCGCGTCGCGGTTCGCGTCCTTCAAGTGATCGGGGACTTCTGCCGACTCAGCTTCCACGGCGGAAAGAGCGTCGAAAAAGCCCATGGCGGAATTGGATTTCGGTGCAGTCGCGAGATAGATGGCGGCATGCGCGAGATGGTACTGACCCTCGGGCATGCCGATGCGGTCGAAGGCCTCGGCGCAGGAAAGCACCACGCTCACTGCATTCGGATCGGCCTGACCGATGTCCTCGCAGGCGGAGATGAGCATGCGCCGGAAGGCGAAACGGGGGTCTTCCCCGGCGTAGATCATCCGGGCGAGCCAATACAGGGCGGCGTCCGGATCTGAGCCGCGGATGCTTTTTATAAAAGCGCTCGCGGCGTCGTAGTGATAGTCCCCGTCCTTGTCGTAGAGCACAGCCCTGCGCTGGATGCTCTCCTCGGCGGCCTCGATGCTCACGCGGATTTCGGCGCCCTCGGGCGGGGGCCAGGATTCCGAACTGGTCTCGACCGCGAGTTCCAGGGCATTGAGCAGGCTCCGCGCGTCGCCGTCCGCTGTATCGATAAGGTGCTCGAGTGCGCCTTCTGCGAATGTTATGTTGTATTTACCATAGCCGCGCTCCCTGTCCCCTAGGGCCGATTCTGCGACCTTGCGCAGATCCTCGGTCGTGAGAGCAGAGAGCTGAAAGACGCGCGAGCGGGAAACGAGGGCGCGGTTGACCTCGAAGAAGGGGTTTTCGGTGGTGGCACCTATCAGGATGATGGTGCCGTTCTCGACCCAGGGCAGAAGGGCGTCCTGCTGGGACTTGTTCCACCGGTGCACCTCGTCGACGAATAGAATCGTGCGGCGGTCGTAGAGTTCGCGCTGGGTCTTGGCTTCTTCTATGGCCGCGCGGATGTCCGCGACGCCCGCGAGCACGGCGTTCAGGGTGACGAAGCGGCTCGAAGTCGTATTGGCGATGACCCGGGCGAGCGTCGTCTTGCCAGTGCCGGGCGGACCGGAGAGGATGATCGAGGACAGCTGGTCTTTCTGGATCGCGCGTCGCAAGAGCCGGCCCGGACCGACGATGTGCTCCTGACCGATGAACTCGTCGAGACTGCGCGGCCGCATCCGTGCGGCGAGGGGTTCGGTCTTGCCTCCATTTGGCGAACCGGGGCTGTTCGAGGATGAGAAAAGTGTATCGTCCCCCTTAGCCATGGGATGCCCGCTGTTCTATGCGCAGATTGCCAGGGCGGAGCGGGACAGGACTCTCATTCCGCCTGCCATCCGCTCCACGTGCTTCCATTCCAGCGCGAGGAATACAGGCCATAGTGGATGGTGGAACTCTTATACGAGGATATCCCGATAAACAGGATGCCCGAATTCGCGTCGCCGTCGTACAGAAAACAATGGACCGGCATATCGTTGACCGACGAAGCGTAGATCGATGAACTCGATGTTACGGAGCCGCTCGTGCCGCCGACGAAGTTCATGGTACTCACATTGCCAAGTACCGAAGTAGCTTCGAAATAGCCCTCGGAATCTTTACTTGTGTCGATCCAATCGGTGCCGACGAGGAGCTTCCAGGTTGGTGTAGTGCTTAAAGGCACCTCGACGACGCAGGACAGGGGGTTGCCCCCGCCGGAGATTGACTTCGATTCGCTTGTGCCGTCGCGATAAAGCGTACCGCTCTGTGTTCCGATGTACACATGATTACCATCACGCGTGCCTGAGCTTATGCTCCAGATGCCGGTTAATGGATACGACAACGTTGGCCCAGACAATAATATAGTACCGCTGTACAGATGGTCCTCAGCTGCGAACCAATAGTTTGAACCATTGTACGCGACCCCTCGGATCGTTTCGTTATCCGCGAGTTGTCCGCCTGAGAAGTACGATGAATACATGTTGTTGACTAGTTCGAATGAAGTTCCATTCACATGATACAGTCGAAAGTAACTTTTCGGAGAGGCAGGATCAGCCTCGTCATACAGGTGCCAGACAACGAATACCTGGTTATTCGCGGAATAGACCGCATCGGCATAGAACGATTGACCTGAACCGAGTGTGACATCACTCGGCGCCGTCAGTTGGGTCCACGATCCATTATACGAAAAAACCCCGAGGTCGGTGCTGACGTAGAGGGCTGATGCGGTTGCGGCGAGACCGTAGAGGAAGTAGCTCGAATGACCGGCGATGTTCACCTTCGACCAGGTCGATCCAGACTCGGATCTGCTGTACAGAGCGGTCGTCGAGGCGTAATAGTTGGTCCCTAACTTGACGATGCTCGACACTGTCTTTTTTTTGAAAAACTCCTGACCGGTCTGCTCGATTTCCTTCTGGACCTCGCTAAAGATGCCGTAGGAGTTGTCGCATGACTGTTGAGCAATGAGTAAGACCGCTACAATGGCCAGTCCGGATAATCGTTTCAGGCGCTGCATGCTTGACTCCTACAAATGATAGACGGCGGCTATCGATGTTTCGAGGAAGCCCGAGTACTGGGTCAGATCGGCGTAGTCGCCGTAATGCAGTTCGGGAATGAACCAGAAGAAGCTCTGGAGACCGAGACTCCACGAACTTGTAATGCGCCAGAGTGCTCCGCCGCCGAGTTTTGCGAAGGGACTGATGATACCATGGTCGTTATACCGCATGAGATAGGCGCCGATTTCTCCCGACACGCAGAAGTCGAAGGGCATTTTCGCCCACCAGTACGCGGCTGTGAAGCCGAGCGGAAGGACAAAAACCGTCTGATCGCCTATCGTTCCATTGAAGGCCGCGCTGATGCTTCCGCCGATGGAAAAGCCCCGCGAAATAAAATACTGATAGGAAAAAGAGAACACTCCTCCGAGCTTGAGGTTCTCGACTCCGTAGCCGGTTTCGGGCAGGAGGAAGAGCGGGATCTGAAGTCCCGCGTTGAGTTGAAGCAGCTGTTCACCGCGTAAAAACGGATTGACCGGCCCTCCCTCTGTGATTGCCGGTTCTCCGGCGGGCGGCTCCGTCTGTGCGCCTCCTTCCTGGGCAGAAACGGACGACAGACCGAATACAAAAAAGGCCGCGGCGCAAAAAACTGCGGCACGGAAGTGCTTCATGATGCCTCCGATACGGTTCATTTCAATATAGCACGAATAACAATACATTGAAAAGCCGCGGAACTTTTCAAGGTTACGCCCGTTTTATGCGTCGAGCGCATGCAATAGTCTTCCATGTGACGGCACGGAAGCGCTCAAGGGCCACATCAAAACGCACAAGAGAAAACGCGCAGCCGAAAAAGCTGAATGATGGAGATGGAATGCCGAGCTGAGACCTCGCGCGGGTGTAGAGCTCGGCATCGGCCGAGATAAAAAAACCGATTCCCGCTTCGAACGGCGGGTCGGTCGGTATTTCGCACCCGAGAGAGTCGAGAAAGGAAGCAGCGGTTTTCGAGAATAGTTCGAGATTGCCCTCGATTCCGAGAAAGACGCGGCCCCCGTGCGCCGCAGTTCCGCGCGATGTGAATGAGCCCGGTATACCCTGAAAGACCTTCGACATTCGTCGGCGCAGGTCATCCGAAGACGTGACCGCGGGAACGGCTCTTCCAGATGTACTGCGCCCCCAGGCCAGAACAACGACATCGGGAAAGGCGAGGGCGGATGCGTCCTGCGTGCGTGAAAATACCTGTCTGCGGAAAAGAGATATCTCGCGGGTTATGTTTCCCGGGGCTTCGATCGCGATCGCAAAACAGGTTTTTGGAGAACTGTCGTGTTGCAAAGACACAGTCTCATGATACAATAATACCGATGCACCGAAAAGTAGAACGACTCGCATCGGCGATAACAGAAGCAGTATCCTCCTGGGACGGGGTTGAATGTGTCTCCTCGGGGGAATACTCGGAAATGGATATTCTCGATCCCTATTTCGCCCTGGTCATCGATGTGTATACGCGGGGGGATGTCCCCGCACCCGAACAACGGAGGGCGGCCTTCGCCTCGGCGGCCGGCGACCCGGGCGCCTACGAAAGTTCTTCATTTCAATTCAAGGACAGGTTTTTCCTCGAAGGTCTCCCCGTCCGTGTCGAGTACAAAGACCTCATGTTCGTCAACGAATTGATCGCGGGCGCGAAAAGCCTCGACCCCAAAATCATGTGGAGCCTGAAGCATTCGGGCACCTATGTTTTTCACAGGCTGAAAAATGGAAGAGTACTTCGCAAGAACAGCGACTGGATCGATGCTGCCAGGCGGGAGATCCGCGATCTGCCATCCCAGTTCTGGTCGGCGATGCGGGACGCCTATCAACTCAAGATGGAACACATGCTCTCGGATCTCGGCACGGCCGCTCAGTGCGACGACGATTACTTCTTCGATATTTCTTCGGCCGGCTTCATACGCTACGCGGCTGCCGCGCTCTTCATGATCAACAAGAAGTTCGAGCCCTCGCATCGTTCGGTGAGCTCTCTTCTCAAAACCTTGAAAAAGACTCCGGAGGATTTCACCGGAAGATGGGACTCGCTCGTTCGCTACGATCCCGGTATAAGCAAGGCGCAGCGGTTCGAAGTCGCACAACTTGTAGCTCGAAGTATTCTCGTTTTATAAACGCTATGCCGACCCCGTGCGCGATACGGTTTTTCTCAGCCCTGGTCCTGTGCAGCGCCCTGCTGTGCTCCTGCCAGGGGAAAACTTCGGCTGATTTCGTATGGCTCGATTCCGGGGGAAAAAGCCGAGTCTTCAGCACATCCTCAAGAATGATGAATGTGCAAAACGGCAATTCTCAAAAAAACAAGCTGAAGGCAAGAATCGATCTCTACTCCCTCGTCGAGCCGATCATAATCTACCAGGGACAGGCGCTGGCCGTCGATGTCGAAGGAATGAATACAACCTCATCGAAAAACAGTGTTTCCGCGTCGAACAATACTATAGTCTTGAGCGTTTCTGAGAAATCGGACGGCAAGTCTCCGGTCATGGATGCGAGCTTTGTGGTAGAACGGCCTTCGGTGCGACTTTACCTCAGATTAAAACCCGGAACGCGGCTTGCCAGTCTCTCCGTACGTTCAACCGACGCTCGATCCTTTAAAATTCGAGGCATATCGATACAACCTGCATTTGCCGGTATCGAAGAACGAGGAGGACGTCTTTCCGTTTCATCGGGTTTCAAGCTGTCAACCGGATCGGGAACACGTACCGCGATCCTTGACGATCCCTTCGCGGGAATCGAGACTCTTGCCCAATCTCAACGAAATCATTTTTCTGCATTGTTTATTCACTATGATACTGTGTCACCCGGACCTTCGCAAAATGCTGAAATTGTTCTGAGTTCGCGGGCGCATGATTCATCAGAACGGAAACTAAGACTCGCCATAAGTCCCCAGACGGCCTCTATCCTCTTCGGGCGAGAGTTGTTCGCCGCCGAACCAAGCACGATCACCGCCGTGCTTCCTGGGAACATTCGTTTACGAGCGTTGTGCGTCAAAGCAGTCGATGACGCCGAATACGAACACGCCGATCTCGGCAGGGTCCTCGCCGCAGGAGCTCCGCAGGAAGGAAAGGATTATTCACAATTTGTGTGGGATATCTTCCCGTCTGTCCTTGTATTGGTTTTCAAGGATTACAAGACACAGGACCGTTACTTGAAAAGGTTGGCCTTCTATGTCGAGAAAGCCGGATATCGGGGAGTTTTGCATTCCGACGAGGAAATAGCGAATTTGCACGGATGGAACGCTCACGATTACCGTCCCGAGGATCTTGCCGCGTTTTTCGCAACTGCGCGTAAGAAACAGTTTCCGCTTTCCTCGGAAGAATGGGCGCTCGAAGCGCTTCTTGCCGAACATGGGATTCTGAACATTTCGGACGGAAGGGTATCGGCAGGAACCGGTGCTCTCATATCGGTTTCTATGGAAACGCCTCTGGCCCTGAGAAGAACGCTTCTCGTCCATGAGTCGCTGCACGCGATCTTTTTCGTCGATGCGGCGTATCGTGATTTCGTAAAAAAGACCTGGGCTTCGATCGACAACGACGAGAAATGGTTCTGGAAAACCTATTTCGGATGGGCGGCCTACGACACGGGCGATGAGTATCTCATGGCGAACGAGTTTCAGGCCTATCTTCTGCAACAGCCTTTGTCCGCAGTACGTGATTATTTCACCCGGCGCAAAACCGATGAGCTTATTCTTTCAAAGCCGATATTGCGCGAAAAACTCGATCTGTATATGTCGAAATACGCTTCAACATTCGAGCGCCATGCCCGTGTCCTCGATGCCTACCTCAAGGATACATACGGGCTCGAGGCCGGAAGAACGTATCGATTGATCGTCGAAAAATAAGCGGTAGAGAGCTTGGTGTCATTCATTCAATGCCGCACCGATGATTTCGACAGCCCAATCGCGCGTCATTTCCAGTATATCTGCGGGATCGTCGACCGTGCCGCGTGTCTCTCTCTGGAAGGCGCTCGCTGCTGGCAAAAGAGTCGTCCATAGATCGCGACTCGTGTGATTGAGGCTGTTCAAGTAGCGAATAGTCGGAGAATAGGGACGCTCAAGGGACATCAATGCGTTTCTATACCGGATCAGGAACTCGGAAGCAGTACAGGGTGCGGCCCCTGCCGCGAAGATGCGCCGTTCGCGCTTGCGAGATGTCGAAGCAGAAACTGTTTCATTGGGGCGTATGATCCTGATATCGACGCCCGTGCCTTGAAGAGGGATTATGCGCATCGGTGAAGATGAGGCGAAGCGTTCGAGGTGCTCGCGATACGCAATCAAAGGTTTGGTGAGATATCGTAATGATTTTATACCTTGAGCATCGATGAATGACTCTCGTATCGTATCCGGACTCCTGAAAACAAAAGACGAGAACAATGTTTCCAACGACGACAGCCTCGATTGCCGGGCCTGGAAATAATCGTAAATATAAGTTCCGCGTGCGTAACTTTTACCCTTGGGGTAGGAAAAATCTGCCCCAGCGAGAACACATTCTTCTGCGCCCAAAGCCTCGGCGAGCGAGAGCGCCGCATGCGTGACATTGCCTCCCGATGTGTCGAGGGCGGGAAAGGATCGCCAGTGTGAGGAAACATAGGAGCACAAGGGGTGGCCAGAGGAGAAAAAGCGCGGACAATCACAAAGCCGTGGAAGTGCCGGGGGCGAAGCGAGGTCGAGTACGAGAGGAAGAGACCTGGGCATGCCGGATATAAAATGATAATAACTTATATGCTGACAGTCGATTGAAACAACCACGTCTGGTTCGATGCCGCCTCCGAGCATGGCCGGCATACTGGTGTCGGTCGCGATTATGAAAAAGCCATCTTGCCTTGCTTTTTTTATCGTCGGTAACGATGTTTCGAACGAAGGACCGGCGGCGGTGACGACGGCTTTTCGAATTGAGGGCAGGGGAGGGATCGCCCGCTCGGCCGAGAACAAGTTGCGAACGACATTTCTGAACCAGAGTTTGCCGAAAAAAGCCTGTACGCTGTAATCATTAGATATATCGGAAAGTATACTTTTAAGTGCGTTGGAGATCTCTGTGAAGGGTTCGGGATCGAGGGCGATTCGTGAATGCAGGGGAATGGTTCTGATGTCGCCTGCGACAGGAGGTACATAGACCGAAAGGAATATCTCTTTGAACTGAGACGGACTTGGATCAAGAACGAGCATGAATCGATCGTCCGAGAAGAGATCCGATAGATCGATGTCTTCGAGAATCGATCGTAGTTTCGGTGCAGAGTATTCAACGACGAGAATGCCGGTTGTCGCTGTGGATTTGAGGAGACTCTTGAGAAGGAAACCTCCGCCGAGACCGAATGCTATCACAAAACCCTGTACATTCTGGTTTTCTGCAATACGAGACGCTTCGCGTTCCGGATCGACGAGAGAATGAAAGGCATGTACGCGTCCCTCGACCTGGGCGACAGGAACGAGTGGCCCGGCGCGTGATTCGACTGCGACAATAGAAGAATCGGGCTCCACCTTGGACAAAAGATCGACGATACCCGGAGCGCTTTTCGAGAGGGCGAGAAGATTTCGTCGAAATACGTGTTCGCTCATACGGGCAGACTCTCTAAAAGTTCATTGAAGAATGATTGTATACGACGCCTTAACTCGGAAGCGCAGGGCTCGGGGTCGCCCTGCGAACGCAGGGCCCGGCGGACTGCGGCATAGTCGACGATATCGATCGATCTAAGAAGATCGAGTATAGACCTGTCGTCGAACGTGGCGCCAGATGAAATTGCATCGACAGCCAGAAGCGCCGATGAGAGCCAGGATGAAAGTGCAGTTTTAAGAAGAGATACCCGATTCGAATAGGAAGGCAGGGAAGTCGTCGAGATAGATGACATGACGATCTTGTCTGTATCAGGGCTCGAATCGAAAAAGGACGTCAGTTGCGATGCGGCAATGTTCTCGAAATTGGACAGAGGTATCGGAGAAGGGTTGAGACGAAAAACTCTCCCGCGCAGTCGGCGCGCGGAACCTTCGAGCCCCGAGGCATAGGACGCAAGACTCCGGGACGAGAACCATCGGCTGTCCGAGCAAAGCTGTTCGGGATACAACTCGCGTCGTCGTGTGCAACGTACGGTTTCTTCGGGACAAAGACGTTGTACCGGTGTGGTGAGAAAGAAATCGAATCCGTTTGGTCGCGCGTGATCGATCTCGCCGAAGGCGGCCAGATCGAATCCGGCTGTGATGATGGGTCCCGTGCAAATTTTCGATGCGAGAAGAAGAGCGGTGCCGCTGACGGTCCCGTGGGCCGGAAGGGATACGGGAGAATCAGCTTGAACGCCGAGAAGAGGGATCAATCGGGACTCTACGAAACTACCCTGATCGAGAATCAAGAAAGGGCAGGAGCGGCTTATGGAAGCGGAGGAAAGCGAGGTCATGGGGGCCGCGACAAGGGTTTTATGCGAGACGAGCGGATACAGATGCATGAGACTCCAATTGCCGCCGTCCGTTGACACGACTATATCGGGATCTAAACCGGAGTTCCTGCATGCTCCAAGCGCTGATGAGACGGCTATAAGAGCAAAGCGACCGCGGTAGGACGCAAGCTCGCGAAGCGACTTCAAAAGCGTGGGGCCGGATGCAGCGACGACGCAGGGGGCTGAAAACGGTTTGCACGAGGCGGTCGATTCGACGGTGAGAAAAAATCTGCAGGCATTGCCGAGCCATTTTCTGCCGAAGGTTTTGATTGTCGCCAGCGATGATGAAAGCCTGTCGAGCGATGCGCGAAGCGCCGATGATGCCGCCGTAAACTCTGATGGGAAAACTGTCTGGGCGGGAGGCCACGAGATGACGGATACGCCCGAGATAGAATCCTCGTCGAGAACCGAATCTAAAAAAGATTCCAAATCGATGTTCGAATCCGGATACCAGTAATAATCCGCCTTAGTTGCTTCTCTGCCCTTGAAAACACTTGATAACTGTACTGCTATGAGCTTTACGCCCGGGACGAGTCTTCGTATTACCGCTGAGAGATAATCGAGACAGGGTCCGAGGAGAACGACGGTCGAGGGCTTTGACTCGCCGATCGCATCGGATACAAGCCTTTCGGCTTCCCGTTCGGGATCGAATCTCGAATGGAGCCACACTCCTGCAGCGTGACAGGAAACTGCACCTGTGCGGGATGTGACAAATGAAAAACTCATATCAGCTTTGCAGAAAGCGAGTGAGTTCCGATAAGGCCCCGTCGGACTGAGAGTCGATCACGGTCGAACGCCCTTTGGGGAAGGATGAGGCGGGAAAAGAAGGAAGAAGACGGCGGAGTGATTTCACGAGCTGAAACAGGGCGAGTTCATGATCGGAGCTCGACGAAGAGGGCAGAATACAGGCGGTACGCATGGTGCCGTAGACAACGGCGGTTCCTTCAGGGGATAGCACCCGAGTACTTGCGGCCGTGAAAGAAGAACGAAGCAGATCCGCGGAAATTCCCGGATGGGATTTTGAAATTTCCTCGTAAAGAAGCGAAAGATCGAAGCTGAATACGAAGGACCGTGCGGCTTTTATGATAGCGTCGAAGAGGAAGCGTTCCGGATTCAGAATAGGTGGAAGTATGGGCACGAGGGGGTAGCCGCCTTCGACGCCTGACGAGAATAGCGACACGACTTCGGTTTGAACTTCCACGGAAGACGATTCCAGAGACTCGTCTCTATACACCCAGAGCGCGGCGACTTGTGAGCCTATGAAAACAGATGATGCGCGAAGGGACAGAGGCGAAGAAACGCCGAGCGCCGTCGAAAGTGCTGCGGCGCTGCCCTCGTCGAGTTCACCTCGGCCTCCGAGGACTCTCTCGGCGAGAGAGGACGAAACGGGGGAAGGCGGACAGGAGGGAAACCCTATCCTGGCGACCGGTAGAAGGAAAGTCCCGCTCGGAAGGAAAAGAGCCAAGGAAGACAAGCGAAGTACGGAAGTGATTTTCGACCACTGTGCAAGATAAATATCGAAGGTTCGCGGAAGAGCGGACAGTTCCGATTTGAGCGATCGTAGGTCGTCGAGCGTGAAAGCGGGCGACGAAACAACGCGCGTCGCGATTTTTGTTTTTCGTGATGATTCAGAAGCGGCCGCAATGGCCCGTGCATAGAGACTGGACTTGCCGGATGGTAACGAGTCCTGATTCGAACCGCGGAGCGCCTTCTCGAGGAGGCCCATCTTATACCAAGCCCAATTCCTCGAATAAGCGCTTATAGGTATCGAAGTATTCGGATCTGGCGAATTCTTCGATCTTGTCTTCAGGCAGTGAATCGAGCAGCTTGTCCAAATACGAAAGCACGCTGCGGATTTCAGCCTTGAGCCGGTCGTCCGAGGATTTCTGCGGCTCGGCATCCGATGGAGCAGCTTTTGCTTCTGTCGCCTTTGTAAAACCGACTTCTTCAGTCGATGAAGGGAGAACATCTATTACAGAAGGTTCCTCGCTGAAGGGGACAGCTTCATCGACTTCTTTGTTTTCCGTTCCAAAGGACAGCGGCTCCTTCAAGGGCGAAGAAGAAAGGGGAGATGCAACAAACTCGTCAAGTTCCTCTACTTCGCTTACATCCTCGACACTCGGGATGGAAGAGGGTTCGAGACTCTTTGCCTCCTCGAGATTGTCGTTGAGACTTATTTCTTCGTACAAGGAGCTTTCCATCTCTGGAATAGGTTCAAGCGCCTCCGCTTCAGGGAGCTGGGAACCTTGGCTGTAATCCACAGGCGCGTCTATATCGAGCTTTATCTCCTGAGCTTCCGATGCCAGGGGGAGCTCTTCGGAAACCTCGAGCGGGCTTTCCTCATCGCTTTCGATTTCGAACTCGGATAAATCGGGTTCAACGAGAGGAACGTCTTCGAGCGGCGGTGCGCCTTCGAGCGAGAGATCGTCCTGAAGCGATACATCGTCGCTTTCAAGATATGATGAATCCTCGGGCGGGGCTGTCATGGCATGGACACCCTCTTCCGCGACCGACGCGAGATCCGAAAAAGAGGACTCGAGAGGAACTTCTTCTATTTCGTCGACGCTGCCCGGTTCGCCGAGCTTGATTTCCTCGATCGCCGGTGTTGCCTCGCGACGATCCGTAGTGTATTCGCCGCTTTCCGGCAGTAAAGGCTCTTCGAGCAGTGATTCCGGAGCGGTTTCCGCGTTTTCTTCGGTGAAATCGGCTGTGTTGAGAATATTGTCGAGTTCATCGCCGGTAAGAGCGACAATGTTCTTGTCGTCATCCTTGGAGAAAAAGCCGCCGCCTGATGATTCTTCGTTCGACGACGCAGTGGAGGAATCGGCCGGAACAGCGATACCGGAAATCTGTGTCTTGAGGGCTACAAGTTCGCCGCGGATGTTTTTCAGTTCCTCGGCGATCTTCATCAAGAGCTCGCTCGAAAGGTCCGATGAAGTGCGACGGCTCCGATCCTCGGGGGACCCGAAACCACCTTCGTCTTTAGAGTCTGAAAGACTTGCTTCGACGGCGGCGACATCGTCGAATTCCCCTGCCTTGCTGCGCGAGGAGGGGGGAGGGGACTCGGTATCGTTGTCGAACTGGAGATCTATGTCGAGGCTCTCGAAGTCTTGAGGAGTATCGGCCGGGGTCGCGACGGGTATCGAATCATCGGATTCGACCAAGAATTGGGAGGTAACATCGTCGATCCCGAAGTTCGATGTCGGCTCTTCCAGAGAAGCACGGGATGCTTCGGAAGGAGAACTGTCATCGAGGAATTGAGCGGATACGTCTTCCATTTCAGAGGATGAACCCGAGGGCGAAGCCGTCTGGGTATGTTCTGAGGAATCCAATCCGCGTACTGTGGAAATATCTAGATCGGATCCTGCATGAATCGCGGGACGTTCGTCTACCGGGCTGATGTCTTCAAGAGAAACATCGAGGTCTTCGAAATCGTCGTTTTTTGAAGACTCGAGCGTTTCAGATATGTCCGGGAGGGGGCCGAGTTCGGATGAAAAGTCTTCCGCACTCTGATTCGCGTCGAATTCAGAGTCGAAGGAACCGAGGAGCCGCTCCTCGTCCTCGGAGAGAAACGACTCTTCCGGGACGGCAGAAGCTTCTGTGCGCGATTTGAAATCGCTTCCCGGCTCGCCGTTCTCCTCAATAATGTCGTGGGGCTCGGCCTTGACCCAAACGCCGTATTTCTCCAAATCGTTTGAATCAATCCCGGAACTCGGCGCGGCGTTCGAAGGATTATTATCGGAACGAATGGCCATGGCATCTCCGTTACGGACGGTCGTTGACGGGCTTTGCAGCTTCCATGTCGTATAAGCCCTTGTAGTCTAATATCGGCAAAAGCGCGCTCGGTATTAACCTGCCACCGGACCGTACTTTACTCTAAGCGCGGCTGGGGCTGTTGTCAATAATCGAGGGAAGCTTATAAACCCGGTTGGTTTGTAAGGAAGGCCCCCGAGACTCCCTGCTTCCACGGAGTCGCTAAAGGAAAACCGCGCTTTGTCCGTAAATTGAACGTAATGAGGTCTTCGTCGATTACCCGGTCCGGCAATGCAGGGACAACGAGTCGAGCATGCATCGTGCGGGCGGCTCTCTGCTCGGTCGTCGCGGGTGTTTTCATCTACTGCGCATTGTCCTTCCTCGTGGGGCCCACAGGTCTCGTGGCATACAAAGCGCTTACGGCGCAAAAAATATCGATGGAAGCCAGACTCGACGAGCTCGTCGCCGAGCATGAGAGGCTCAAGGGCGAGATCGCGGCCCTCATGTCAGATCCCGAACGGGCGGCAGCGGAGGCGCGGAGCCTCGGATATTTGAAAAAAGGCGAGATCGCGGTCAGCGGGGTCACCACGATATGGAGGAGCGCGGGAATCAGCATAGGGGAGATACGTAGCTACACCGATCCGCCGGCTTTGGATGATACAAGTGCAAAAGCGATAGCGATCGGATTTGCGCTCGCCCTCTTCGCCGCGCTTCTCATTCCCGCGCCCCAGAAAGAAAGGCTTCGGGGCGCTCAGCGGGAGCGCCTGGTCCAGAGCGCCTCTCTCGAATAGTCGTTGTCGACTGACACGGCGCCGTTTTCATCCACCTTTACAAAAACCGATTCTTTGTAGCCCGTAAGCGTTTGACCGTCCTCGGTCAGTGAAAACACCCATTTCCAGCGGCGTGCCGCTGCCGATACGATCGTGGCTGATCTGAGATCGAGATCGGGTCGGTAGAAATCCGGAGAATTCGGCTGGTCCTGGGTTATGACGACAAACGATCCCGAAATAACGGCTTTAAGCATCATACGCACGCCGGAATCGAGGAGGGCGAAACCTCGGCCGTCCGAACGCAGAGTAACGCTGTGGATGCCCTTGTCTCCATCCCAGGTCCCGGCGACGGCTGACAGTGTAGGATTCTGAGCATAAGCGACAAGAGCCTGTTTCTCGGATGTATACGGAATCTTGCCGAAGGCAATGTCGAAAAGGGCCGAGGTGAGCGCCTTTGAGCCGGCGAGAAGCTCGTTTACCGATGCATACGAGGCCGATGTGCTTTTACGCTCGGCGGTGGCGGTTTTAGTGATATCTACGACGAGCGTTATGTGATCGCCCAGATTCAATGCCCGCGCGCTCACGACATAATCGGCCGAAGCTTGGACCGCAGTTCGTACATCGCCTGATCGAGACTCGTCGATCGTGTTCTGCTTGCCTGCGGCATCGAAGATTCTGAATCCACCGCGTTCGGTGATGGAGGATACGACAAGGGACCGCAGGGCCGCCTCCTCACCCGGGCCGAGAGCGCCGCCTGTTATTTCGGCGATCGTAACGGTTTTTTGCGCACTTTGTGCTTGAGCCGTCGTTGCGATGAAAAAAACCGCAAGAACCATCAAGAAGGTTTTCATCGGTCCTCCAAGCAGGGAAGGAGCGTGTACCTCAGTTTAAAATATCGCTTTGAGAGTTATCCGTCATGTCCGGCTTATCAGAACGGTTGGTCTGCGGCGCGGTTGGAGATGTCGGCGTTTGAGGAGAGGAAGAGGAGCCTGTTTCCCCCGTCGAACCGAGGCCCGGAATGTCGACTCTGAGCCGCGGATTGACGCGGGGACTTGTGCCCAGGCTGTTGATCTGGTTTTCGATCCGCTCGAGGAAGGGCCTCGTGCGCTCGAGGCTGCTGCTGTGGTAGTCGCAGATCTTGTCCGGCTGGGTGCCTTCGAGGAACAAAAGGCTGATGGTGCCTTCATTGCATGCGGGCGAGGGCAGAAGCCCTGTCACCGAACAGACAATTGCTTCTACGAGACTAGACTGGGGTCGGGGGAAGGACTTTTGGGGCAGACCCGTGTGGATCGCCTTCATGAACTCGGCCCAGTACTGACCCGCGATTGCGGCGCCCGACTGCGACACTCCAAGGGAGTTCCCGGGGCTGTCGAAGCCGAACCAGATTGCGGTTGTGTAATAGGGAGAAAAACCGACAGTCCAGGCATCGGCCCAGTTGTTGGTCGTACCGGTCTTTCCGGCACAGGGAATCGTGTACTTGTTTCCACTCGAGTCCTTGTAGGTCAGGAGCCTGCCCTGCTGGGCGTAATACTCGAGTGTGCCTGACTTGGTCACCTTGCCGAGCATGTCGACCATCACCGCCGCGGTCTGCGGCTTTATGAGCTGAAGCGCCGCGCCCTTCTTTTTCTGCTGAGTTCGAATATCGCGTTCGGGTTCGAGGATTATCCGGCCGTTTCTGTCCTCGACCGATCGGATGGAAATCGGCGTGACCTCGCGCCCTTCGTTCGCGAAGATTGAGAAGGCCCTCGCCATCATGAGGGGGGAAACCGAACAGGTGCCCAGGCCGAGGGAGAAGGTCCTGGGGAACCTCCGCCTGATCTCGGCCGGATCGGTTATATCGAGAAGAAGGGATGCCCGGTCGATCGCGGCGTCGAAACCGATCGAGTCGAGGATATGGAGCGAGGGCACGTTCATCGATTTCGCCAGCGCGTACCAGGTCAGGACGGGGCCCATCCACTCGCCTTTGTAATCGAGGGGGGTGTAGGGGGTCCCGTCTTCGTTGTAGAAGACGACGGGAGCGTCCTGTATCACGGTCGCCTGGGTGAACTTCTTCGTATCGATCGCGGCGGAATAATACAGCGGTTTGAAGGTCGATCCCGGCTGAAGCTCGGCCTGGACCGCGCGGTTGAACTGATTCGCCTCGGAATACTTCGAGCCGCCGACCATGGCGGTTATATATCCCGTTTCGGGTTCGATCGTGATCAATGCGCCTTCGACCGTCGTCTTTGACAGCTCGTCCTTGACCCAGTCCCAGCCGGCGTTGGTCAGGGGCTTCAGGTTCGAAATGCCGAAAAGGAGGGTCGCCGCGTCGAGCGTCGGGTTGATTTTCTTCTGGTAAAGCGTGAAGACCTTGTTCTTCACCTTTGCATTCGAAACGAATATGCCTTCGAGGTCGAAGGAGAGACCGAGCATCTCGACGATGGGTATGTACGTTCTCTCCGCGCCTTGGAGGCGTTTCGCGCTCTCGATCTGGTATGTGGCGTTCACCTGCGAAAGGGCCCTCGCCATTATCGAATCGGCGTATCGCTGCTGATCGAGATCGAGCGTGGTCCTTATGACGAGGCCGTCGTTGTACAGGTCGAGCGAACCATAAAACAACTTGTCGACCAACTGCTGACGGACGTACTCGCTGAACCAGGGCGCCTTGTCGTTCTCACGACGGCGGTTGTAGGCGGCGGTCGGCACGCGCGTGTAGTCGAAGTTGTCCCAGAATTCGTTGAACGAGGCCTCGGCCTCCTCGGCGGTGGCGAAGCCGTACTTTACCATCTCGTTGAGGACTTCCCGTGAACGCGGTTTCGCGTTCTGGGGATTCCGGTAGGGATCGTATTTCGAAGGACTCGAAAGCTGGATGACGAGGATGGCCGATTCGCCGAGGGAGATGTTCCGCGCCGATTTATTGAAAAAATACTGACTTGCGGCTTCGACGCCGTAGACGCTGGGGCCCATGACCACGCGGTTGAGGTATTGCTCGAGGATCTCCTCTTTGGTGTAGCGGCGTTCCAACTGGAGAGCGTACCACAGCTCGATGAGCTTGCGCTTCAAGCTCATGTCCTTGCGTATGCCCAGTATTTCTCCGGCGAGCTGCTGGGTGATCGTCGAGGCGCCGCCCCGATTTGTCCCCGTGAGGATTCCCAAGGTAGCACTCACGATACGCTTGAGATCGAAGCCGCGGTGCTTGAAGAAGTTCCTGTCCTCGCGGGTTATAAAGGCGTTGATGAGGTGCGGCGGCAGTTCCTTTATCGAGATGATCTCCCGTTTCTCGCTCGAGAAGAACTCGGTGATCAATCGTCCTTTTATATCGTATATTTTCGAAGGAAGCGCGAGTTCCTGGTTGATGAAGTTTTCCGAGTTGACCAGATTCGCCGTCTCGGCGATGCCGATACCCACGGAGATGCCGAAGATGAGCGCAGTCGCGAGGGCGAGAATGAGAAGAACCAGGATCACTCTGCCCGCTTTCGATCCGCGAAACATGGGGCAAGGGTACGTCATCGATACTGCCTTGGTCAACGGCCCCTGTATTTGAGCAGACTCGGCGCCGCAAATAAAAAAGGCCGGTTTGGGGAAAACCGGCCGCCCGTTAAGGCTGTCGGATTACCATAGTAGACTGGGAGGGGAACTATGATCGTATCCGACAACTATACTATCGGTATCGGGCTCTTTCAATTTTAGCAGTATTCTCCGCGTTTTCCTAGCTGCAAAAATCGTAATGACACACTGAAGGACCTTTACTCTTTATACACGTCGTCTGTATATTCATGCACGCGTACACACCGTAATGAAATTCGAGGTCGTTCCGGCCCGCGTTGACACAAACAGCCCATTTCGTTATGGTTTCGGTACAAAAATATAGATTTGCCCCCCACAGGAGGATCTGCGATGAAGGTAGCTATTAACGGATTTGGTAGAATCGGCCGCCTCGTTTTCCAGGCCTTGGTAGAGCAGGGCCTGCTCGGGAAGGATAAGGTCGATGTCGTCGCCGTCGTCGATATCTCGACCGACGCCGAGTATTTCGCCTACCAGCTCAAGTACGACTCGATCCACGGCCGTATGAAGGCCGATATTTCCGCGAAGAAGAGCGATCCATCGCTGGCCGAGGCCGACACCCTCGTCGTGAACGGCCACGAGGTCAAGTGCGTCATGGCCGAGAAGGAACTTAAAAATCTGCCCTGGGCCAAGCTCGGCGTCGAGTACGTCATCGAGTCCACGGGCCTCTTCTGCAACGAGAAGGCCTGGGGCCACCTCGAAGCCGGGGCGAAGCGGGTCATCATCACCGCCCCCGCGAAGAGCGCCGACGAGACCAAAAAGATCCCGACCTTCGTCATGGGCGTCAACGAGGACAAGTACGATCCCGCGAAGCACGTCGTCGTATCGAACGCCTCCTGCACGACCAACTGCCTCGCCCCCCTCGTTCATGTGCTCATGAAGGAGGGCATCGGCATCGACCGCGGTCTCATGACCACGATCCATTCGACCACCGCGACTCAGAAGACCGTCGACGGCGTTTCCAAGAAAGACTGGCGCGGCGGACGCGCGGCCTCGATCAATATCATCCCCTCGACCACCGGCGCGGCCAAGGCGGTCGGCGAAGTCCTGCCCGAGACCAAGGGCAAGCTCACCGGTATGTCCTTCCGGGTCCCGACCCTCGATGTCTCCGTCGTGGACCTGACCTTCACCGCGGCCCGCGACAGCTCCATCGAGGAGATCGACGGCCTGCTCAAGAAGGCCTCCGAGTCCTATCTCAAGGGCATTCTCGGATATTGCAGCGAGGAGCTTGTCTCGACCGACTTCATCCACGACAACCGCTCCTCGATCTACGACAGCCTCGCCACGAAGCAGAACAACCTGCCCGGCGAGAAGCGCTTCTTCAAGCTCGTCAGCTGGTACGACAATGAGTGGGGTTATTCGAACCGCGTCGTCGACCTGCTCAGGTACATGGCCTCGAAGAAGTAAGAACCGATGTGCAATGAAGGCCGCCCGCCGGGGCGGCCTTGTCTTTCCCGAATCACCCCCAGGGAGGCGGTCATGATCAAGACAGTCAAGGACGTTCAGCTTAAAGGAAAGCGCGTGGTCATGCGCGTCGATTTCAACGTGCCCATGAAGGACGGCAAGGTGCAGGACGACACCCGCATCGTCGCGGCCATCCCCACGATCAAATATGTCATGGACCAGGGCGCGAAGAGCTTGGTGCTCATGTCGCATTTGGGCGATCCCAAGAAGGACATGAAAAAGGCCAAGGAGAAGGCCGAGAAGGACGGCAAGGCCTTCGACGAGGCAGCCTATATCGCGGGCAAGCACCGCATGGCCCCGGTGGCCGCCTACCTGGCCGACAAGCTCGGCCGACCCGTGGTGTTCGCGGGCGAGGACGGCTGTTTCGGCAAAAAAGCCTTCATCGAGTCCCAGAAGGACGGGACCATCGTCATGCTCGAGAACACCCGCTTCCATAAGGAAGAGACGAGCGAGGATCCGGCCGAGCGGGACAAGCTTGCCAAGGAATTGGCTTCGTACGGCGAGATCTTCGTGAACGACGCCTTCGGGACCGCCCACCGCGACCACGCCTCGACCGCCTCGATCGCGAAGTTCATGAAAACCTCGGTCGGCGGCTTCCTCATGGAAAAAGAAGTCGCCTATCTCGAGCCCATCGTGACGAATCCCAAAAAGCCCCTCGTCGCGATCATAGGCGGTGCGAAGGTCTCGTCCAAGATCGCCGTCCTCGAATCGCTTCTGAAAAACGCCCAGGCCCTCGTGATCGGCGGGGGCATGGCCTACACCTTCCTCAAGGCCCAGGGACACACTGTCGGCAAGTCCCTGGTCGAGGACGACCAGCTCGACACCGCCCGCAAAATACTCGAGGCGGCAAAAAAGGCGGGGGCGGAAATCGTCCTGCCGGTAGATCATGTCTGCGCCGAGACCTTCGACGCCGCGGCCGCTCCCAAGGCGGTCGAGGGCCTGGATATCCCCGAGGGACTCATGGGCATGGACGTCGGCCCCAAGACCCTCGCGAAATACAAAGAGGTCATCGCCAAGGCCAAGACTGTCGTGTGGAACGGCCCCGTCGGCGTCTTCGAATTCGACGCCTTCGCGAAGGGCACCGGCGAGGTCGCCAAGCTCGTCGCCGAGGCCACGGGCAAGGGAGCGACGACCGTCGTCGGCGGCGGCGATTCGGTCGCAGCGGTGAACAAATTCGGCCTTGCCGAAAAAATGAGTCACGTCTCCACCGGAGGCGGGGCGAGCCTCGAATTGCTCGAGGGCAAGAAACTGCCCGGTATTGAGGTCTGCCGCTAAGTTGTTTCTTGTGAACGTCGCCTGAAACAATAAAAGAAAACTAATCATTACAGGCCGTTCTTTTCGAGTAAAGATCGAAGAGACGGCCTTTGGTTTTTGTTACTATCATGTTAAACAAAAAAATCAAAAGAGAGTATGTTAAACGACACTGTTATACTATTATCTCCGATTTCATAGAGTACGCCGACAGTGAATATCCTCTCCCGCCTGCCGTAATATCGGCAGCCGATCGCGAGCGGAGTGAGTCTGAGCGAAAGATAGTTGTTGCCCTCCGAAATGTTCTTCGACAGATCGAGGCCGCGCAGATAACCGAGGCTTAAAAACATATTGAAGTAGCCGTCGAAACGTGAGCCGAGGATGGCGAAGGTCGCGTCGGCGCCGACAAAACAGCCGCGAAAGGGATCGGGCGCCAATTCCATGATGAGGCAGGGTTCGAATTCGAGTCTTGAGAATAGTCCGACGATGGCGCTGCCTTTTACATAGAGTCCGGGAAGGATACCTGCTCGTTCATAGTCGGTCGAGCCGAAGGATTGACCGGATGCCGAGAGACCGAAATCGAGGGCGCTCGCGGACCCGGATGCGATCACGGAGCATGCAAAGACCAGAAGGGCGGCGAAGATTCGCGTCCTGTTCATCACGGGAATCCTTTACATGAAAAAATGTGTGAACTCGAAGAGTTCGACCGAAAAGGCTCGAAAGTTGTAAGCCGCATCGGGGGAGATGCCCCTTGTAAGGATCGTCGAGACCGCGAAGAAGGAATACACGCCGTCCCCAGTCCTGAACACGAGCGGCCTCAGAGTGAAGCCCGCGAGGACACCGCCTCCGGAGAGTGATGAATAGTACGATGCGCCGACTGCGGGAGCGTACTCGGCGGGGCCGTTGTAGAGACTGTCGAAAATGCTCGGACGCAGGGTGCACAGGCGGAGATCGAGACGCGCCTCGAAAAGTGTTTCTGCAGGGTTCCAGGGGAAGACCGGAACCGTAAAGCCAGCGGCGAGCGAGGGAACGGCCGTCTTCCAGTGAAAAGGATCGAGGACGAGCGAAAGAGAAAAACGTTCGCCCTCTCCAAGACCCGAGTCTCCGCCGAAGGCTTCGGACGCGAGGGCGAAGCCGAGGAACCAGGGAGACCGGCCCCGCGACGATGTACCGGCCTCGGCCTGGAGCGCGAAAGCGATAAGGCTCAGTAAAAGCGCACTCGGGACTAGCTTCTTCATGCTCAACCCGCCACCTGCATGAGTAGGTAGTACAAAAAATAAGGAAGGGCGCGGTATCTCTCGGCCTCGTTCATGTCGACCTCTCTAAAATAAGGGCGCAATTCTTCGAGATTGTTTTTGACAACGTCGAGCGACCTGCTGTCGTCGAAGATAACCGAGATGTCGCGCTCGAGGGCCTGTGAACGGAAATTGTAATTCGCCGAACCGATGGAAACCATCTCGCCGTCGGCCATGATCATTTTATAATGCAACAGGGATCCGCTGGGAGACTCATAGAGATAGACATGGGCTCCTGCCTTCAATAAATCCTTGATTCCGTAATACGAGCCCATCTCGGCACGTTCGGAAATGTGACCGCCCGATAATACGAAATCGACGCGGACGCCCCTTTCGACAGCTTTCTTCACACGCTCGACGAGGGCTGGGGTTAGATAGGTGTAACACTGTATGAAGAGCAGCTCGCGCTCTGCTCGGGCGAAAAACGCGTCGAACATGGCGGTGACCCTGACCCCCTTGCCCATGCCTTGATCGACGAGACGTATTCGAGTTTCTTGTGCATCTGAGCGAATCGGAAAATCCTCGGGATCGAGCCTCTCGACAGAATAGGAGTTCCACGTTTTGATAAAAGAATCACGCAGTTCGCCGAGCGCGCCTGCCGAGGAGAACTCGACCATGGCGTCGACGCATCCGCCTTCGCCTGCGTCGCGCAGGGAATCCCAGTCGATGTTCTGCCCGCCTATGGCCGCGACGCGGCCGTCGATCAGCCAGTACTTGCGGTGATCGCGGTCGAGAAGGCCGAAAAGCGTGAAAATTCTCATGCCTCGGATCGGATTGTACTCGGCGACGGGGATGCCTCGTTTCCGGACTTCCATGATGATCGCAGGCTCAGGCACCGTGCTCATGGGATAGGCTCGGTAATAGGACGAGGAGTCGACGATGAGGTAGACGCGCACTCCGCGTTTTTGCGCGGCCGCCATCGCGTCGATCACTGCCCGGGCGTTCGGATGATCGGTCAGCAGAAAGGAGGTGACGAAGACATAATCCTCGGCAGCTTCGATCAGCTCGATGGAGCGGGAGGTCCAGGCAACCCCGTCCATGGAGAGTCGTGATATGGAACTCGAGGCATACTCGCGTATACCGGCTTTTTGCAATATCTCGGATGAGCGTGCGTCGGCGTCCTGGTATCTTTTGACGGGTTTGCCGATCGGTGAGACACTTGCGCATGAGACTGACAGTATGGCGAAAGTCGCGAGCACGCCGAGGGCGGCCATCGATACGCGGTAAATCACAGTTTCGAAACTATAGTCCGGGAATTCGAAAAATGCTAGAGCAGTTATTTCAGAAAGGAGCGACGACGGTTTCTTCGTCTTTCATCCTCCTCCTATGCCACTTTACTCGTACGGCCTCGATTAACTAGAATTGGCCGACTTACGAACGAGTCCGTCACATAAAGGAGATGTCATGAGGTCCTACTATATCGCCGGTAACTGGAAGATGAACAAAACCCCATCTGAAGCCGCAGCTTTTGCGCGCGAATTGGTCGAGGCTCTCAAGGACTGCAAGGAAAAGCTCTGTATCGCCCCCGCATTCGTGGCCCTCGAAGCTGTGGCAAAGATTATCAAGGGAACGAATATCCGGCTCGGATGCCAGAATATGGCTCAGGAGGAATCGGGAGCCTTCACTGGAGAGGTCTCTCCGCTCATGCTCAAGGAAGTCGGCGTCCAGACGGTCATTCTCGGCCATTCCGAGCGGCGTTCGATCTATAAAGAAGACGATGCGCTCATAAATAAAAAGCTCAAGCTGGCCCTGAAACACGGTTTCGAGGTGATTCTCTGCGTCGGCGAGACCTTGGAGGAGCGCGAAGCCGGCAAGCTCGAGAAAGTGCTCTCGACCCAGGTCACCGAAGGTTTCAAGGACATTGCCGCATCGAGCCTCGGGAATATCGTCATAGCCTACGAGCCGGTATGGGCGATTGGAACCGGAAAGACGGCCACGCCGGAGGATGCGGACGCCGCTCATGCCTATATCAGAAAGGTCTTGGCGGGGCTGTACGGAGAGGCCGCAGCCAAGGCCATGTGCATTCAGTACGGCGGCTCCGTTAAACCGGACAACGCTGCCGCCCTCATGGCGAAACCGAATATCGACGGTGCCTTGGTCGGCGGCGCCAGCCTCAAGGCCGAGACCTTTGTACCGATCGCCAAGTTCAGGTAAATGCCGGGAAAAGACAGCATCAGGTGGAGCTGTTCGGTACTTGATCACGCTTGCACGACTGGGATACAATTCGTTTTCTACAAAACGATCGGTTTTGGAGTGACTACATGGGTATTCTGAGCATATTCATCCTCGTGGTTTTTGTTATTTCCTGCATTCTCCTTATTTTCATGGTCATTATTCAGGATTCCGATTCCGATTCGCTGGGCGGTGTTTTCGGAGGCGGTTCGGGGAGCGCCTTCGGATCGCGTTCTTCGAATGTCGTGGTCAAGTTTACCAGTGTGCTGGGAGCTTTGTTTTTTGTCTGCGCGTTCAGCCTCGCCCTGATCAACAAGACTTCCCTGGGCAATGTCGAAAAAGCGGCCGTTCAAGATAAGACGACGACGACGGAGTGGTGGAACCCCCAGGAACAGGGAGCGTCTTCGGAGACGCCCGCGACGGAGCCGGCTCAGAGTTCTTCGAATTCGTCGGGCAAGTGAAAGCTCAATGACAAGCTCGGCGCTTGTCAACAGCCTTGATAGACGGTAGTCTGTAGTAGGGAATCCAATCCCTTCGATTTTAGAGTTTAACATGAAAGCAGGCTTCAAAAGATTACTTCTTTTGAAGCCTGTTCTATAAAAAAGCAGTCCCACAAAGAATTACCGGAGGAATGAACACAAGTTTTTCCTCCGTCAATAAGCCGTCGGAACGGGTTGTGCGCCCGGACGGTTTATACCAGTAGGCCATCGATGGGGGCGGTCTTATGTCCTCACATGATCTGCTCGAGGGACTATTCGACTCAGAACACGAAGCGCAACGAATCGTACAGAACGCTCGAGACGAGGCGCATAGAAGAATCGAGGCCGCAAAGAAACAGGCCCGTGATAACGTCGAAACGACGAGGACTCAGGCTTATCTACAAGCACGTGCCGAAGAAACGAAAACAAAAACAGCTCTCGACGCCGAACACCAAAAAACACTCGAAGAGTACCGGGCGCAATTAGAATCAACCGCTTTAGACTATGCGAGCTTCGCGAATGAATGCGAGCGGGCCGTACGAGAGCTTTTTGGAGAAGCAAGGAAACGCCCATGACGGGATCGATCGATTTCGCCTATACGTATGGGCGGATATGCGGCGGTCTCGCTAAAAGCGTATTCCCTTCAAAGTTCGCAGTTCTTGCGCGCTGTAAAAACATGGCCGATGCCTGGCGGATCGCATTCAACGAGGAAGCTCCCCATCTGCCTGATCGCGCCCTTTTCACGATGGCCGAAACTCGCTTGGCGAAATCTGCGGTGGAATCCTTAAGGGCCATCGTCGGCTCCCTTGTCTTCACCGAGCCTGTTTTTATCGCCTTGTCGAACAGCAGGGAAATAGCCTTTGTAAAGCGTATAGTAGCCGCTGCGCTTTCGGGTCGAGACCTTCCATGCGTATCACTGGGATCTGATTCAAAACTAAGACAATTCATAGAAGAGTATCCCGATATTCCCCGCATGGTCGAGGGGACGCCGTATCGCTGGATCGCTCAAAGCAAGGACCTCGGGCTTCATGAAATAAAACTCGCTCTCGATCGGCAGTATTTCAAAGGTTTTTTTGAGCATGATACTGAAATTTCATTTTTCGGAAGAGAAAACTGTATAACAAATCTTGTATCAAAAGAAGTCGAACTCCTCAACATTATTTGGGCGCTCAGGCTCAAACTTTATTACGCGATGGAGATAGACGATATTCGGAAGCTTTTAATCGATGTACCTTGCGGTAATGTCAAGGCTGCCGCAGTGGAGGCCTTGGCATTCAGATGGAATGTCAGAAACGACTGGCGGAACTGGAAATGGAATCATCTGGTCCCCGACACGCGATCAGAAGGATCAGGGACATGGAGCCTTGATATAGGAGAACTCGAGACGGTAGCCAAAGCATACTTTTATCATCAACTGATAAGGAGCCTGCATCACCAAAACGATACGATCGTATCTTTGTATGCGTATTTCAAGATCAAGGAGATAGAGTCATCGATTCTGAGCGGAATCCTCGAAGGTATCGCTTTCGCTGCGCCTGAAAATGAGATAACACAATATGCCTTTAAGATAAGAGGGGACATTGTATGAGCTGCGTGAAAATGCGAAGAATCGAAATAGCAGCTCTCGGCAACGATATGGATTCTGTTTTATACGTCTTGGGAGGACTCGGTATATTCCAAATTGTACCGCCTGATGGCGAGAGGAATAAAACGATTCAGGCCGATGGCCGGTTGTCGATTGCGAAATCATATAAGAATCAATTGGAGGCGATCGAAGAGATTCGACGCGGCCTCGATCTTGAGTATCCGTCCTCTATACTGCCCGGTGCGAGGATGCCGCGGAGGAGGGATGAGAAACTACTTGCGTCTATGAGATCTACTGTCAGTGCGCTCGCCGAAGCGGAGCATCACAATCTCGTCGTCTTCGAAAAAACCCGCGAAGCCCTCGAAAGGGCGATGAAGTTTTCGGATTTACCGGTTTCTTTTTCAGAACTCGACACAGTGTCGTTTTTGTCTGTGCGTATCGGAAAAATTGAAAATGACAAAAAAAACACCCTGAAAGAATCCTTGAAAAATATGGCAGTAATAATCAACGCAGGTGATAATGGAACAATCATCGCCGTGGCGGCTGCATCTCATTGTTCCGAACTCGACGAAGAACTCGCGAAATCCGGTTTCGAATCAATAAACAATCCGCCTAAGTTCGCGGGCAAAGCTTCTGAATCGATAGAAGCTCTTGAAAAAGAGTTGAGACGTTTGGAATCTGAGCGAGCGGAGATCTGGATGCGTAAGTCCGAACTTCGTTCGAAATTTTCGGCTTTGTGGTCGCGTATAGCGACTTCCTATGCCGTCGCGGCGAGTATCGAGGAGGCGAAGGCATCGGTCGTTGCCTCGGATATCGTCTGCAAACTTCAAGGCTGGGTTCCGGAAACTGAAACAAGAAGGCTTGTGAGTTCTCTCGAGCGGACTCTTCCCGGAAGAGTCGCTGTGAGGGCCTTCGAGCCGGAGGAGATCGAACACGTCGCTGCGGGAAGAGAGGAGGTCCCAGTAAAACTCAATAATCCGCCGCTCGTGTCGAGTTTCGAACCCATGGTGAGGGCCTTCGGAGTTCCAACCTACGGAAGCGTGGATCCCACTCCCTTTGTCTGCTTTTTTTTCACAGTTCTTTTTTCGATCATGTTCGGCGATCTCGGCCAGGGCTTCCTCATTTTCCTATTTTCGGCGGTACTATATTTTGGACGCCTTCACGGGCTATCGCGATGGAAGATCTATGCGCCTCTCGGCATGGCTGCCGGCATGGGGTCGATGATAATGGGCTTTCTGACAGGATCTGTATTCACCTTCGAGGATGCGCTTGTTCCTCTCACACGGTCAATTTCATCGACCCTCTTCGGGACTAGCGTCGACAGGTTTTTGCAGATAATGCCGAGCGAAGGACCTCAACGCACACTGGCATTCTTCGGTTTTACGCTCGCCCTGGGTTCTCTTGTGAACTCGACGGGACTAGTACTCAACATAATCAATAAAATACGGCGCGGAAGCATCGCCGAAGCTGTTTTCTCGAAAACAGGTATCGCCGGTGCCTTGTTTTTTTGGTGGTCGCTCGGCATGGGATTGCGTGCGGTCTTTGGTTCCAAACCGGAATGGTTCGACGCCCTGGGATTGGGACTTCCTCTTTTGGCGATGATGTTCGAGGAACAGTTTTGTAGAATTATCGAAGCACATCGACGGATCAGGCCTCATCAATCATCAGGCGAAGAACTCGTATCTGATAATAATGAAAGTGTATTGATTATCTGCGTCAAAGCTTTTGTCGCTCTGATAGAATCGATTTCATACTATCTGTCAGGGACTCTCAGCTTTCTTCGTGTCGGCGCCTTCGCGCTGTCACACGTCGTGCTCTCGTACATTGTGTTTGAATTGGGAGGGATGCTGGGACGTGGATCCTTTGCGGGTATGAGCGGAAGAGTTGCGGTGGTCTTGATAGGAAATGCGATTATTCTTCTGCTCGAAGGATTGGTAGTAGTCGTACAAGTCATACGCCTTCAGTATTATGAGTTTTTATCCAAATTTGTCACTGAAAACGCAAGAAGCTTCGAACCATTCAAATTCCATTTTGCCAAGGAGAGCACATGAAGAAGTTTGCAGTAGTCTGTCTTGCTGCCTGTTTCACACTCTGCTCAGTGGCTGTGGTGTTTTCTGAACAAACGGCGAGCTCCGAGACTGTAAGTACGACTTCCTCCGATGCCTGGAGGTATATAAGCGCCGCTCTTGCGGTCGGTTTGGCCTGTCTCGGAGGCGGCATCGCCGTAGGAAGGCTCGGAGCCGCGGCAATGGGAGCGATAGCCGAAAACCCGAGTCTGTCGGGAAAGGCGCTTCCCTACGTAGGACTGGCAGAAGGTATCTGCCTCTGGGGTTTCCTCGTCGCCCTGCTCATTCTCATGGTTTAGTCAGAATGCTCGAGCGTAGTATGCCGGATTTTTTTGTAATCGCGGCGGAGGAGCTTGTGCTCGCATTTCGTATGGCGGGTGCCGATGGACGAGCTGCCTATGAACACACGGAGACCCTCGATGCATTTCGAGAGGCGACGGCTTCGGGTGTAAAAATACTCATCATTACACAAGATTTGTCGAGTATGATCGCCTCCGAGATTGAAAAGTGGCGAATGAAGGGACAGTTCCCCCTTGTCGTAGAACTGCCGGGACTGTCCGGCGGGACCGAAATAGGGAAGACTGTTTACGATGCGCTGCGCAGCACCGTCGGTCTGAGCCTTTGATTGTGGAAAACTCTAAAACCCTATTGGTTTTTTGAGGTTCTCTTATATTAGAAGAAGGAATTAGTCGATGGAAGATCTGATCGCCGCCGATTCGATTCGACGTGAAATTCTCGCGCAAGCACAACAACAAGCCAGGCAGATTCTTAAAGAGGCGGATGAAGAGGCCGAGCGCGAACTGGCGAACGGCCGTTCTCTCGCAGAAAACACCGAAGCAGCGATCGATAGGGAGTGCGCAGATCGAATCGCCAGACTGAGGTCGGAGGTATCGGCGCGATCTGCGCTCGATCGTTCGCGTATCCTCGTGGAATTCGTGGATCATGAAATTCGAAAAGCTCTTGATGTGTTTTTCGATGCCTTGCCGGAAGATCGAGCGGTTCGGATTGTACTTTCCCTCGTATCCGAGGCGAGAGAAGTGTTTACGGGAAAACGACTGCGCATCGGACGACGAGGGCTTCCTGTTAGTGCTGCGCAGAGCGCAGCCGAGGTCCTCGGGTTTCATGCGTCAATAATGAACGGCGAAGATCTTCGTCTGCCGTCTCGAGGATTGTCGATCGAGACCGATGACGGCTGCGAATTCTATACGGCAACACTTGAGATCGCGAAAGAACGAATTCTTGCTGAACGGCGCGGTGAACTTGCGCGCGCTCTCTGTGCCGGGACCGTGAGTCTTAACCTTGGGGATCAATTCGGAATAACGCGAAAGGGAGAATCACATGGGTGAAATACCTGCGGAAGAGAACTCTTCTCCAATCGTCGGACGAATTCGTCGTGTGTCAGGTCCCATGGTTGTCGCGGAAGGGCTCGGACGTGCAGGTCTGTACGATGTTGTCGAAGTGGGAAATAGTAAAATAACAGGAGAAATCATCAAAAACGATTCAAACGGCGCCGTTATACAGGTATATGAAGAAAACACCGGAATGCAGCCCGGGGAAAGTGTCGTGAGTTCCGGAATGCCTTTGTCTCTCAAACTCGGGCCGGGTCTCGTCGGGACGATCTTTGACGGCATACAAAGACCTCTGGATCTCCTAAAAGCAAAAACAGGTGCCTTCATCCATGCAGGTGCACGCGAAGAACCTCTGCGAAGCGATGCAAAGTGGTTGTTCAAACCAGTAGTGAAGGTTGGCGACAGCATACAACCTGGTGGAATACTGGGAAGAGTCGAAGAGACGCCTTTGGTGGAACACAAAATCATGGTTCCACCGAATTTGCATATACGAAAAGTGAAGTGGATAGCGGAGGAAGGAAGATACGGCGTAAACGACGTAGTACTGCTGGGGGATGAAGGAATAGAGTTGACGATGGCACAGTATTGGCCGGTCCGTGTACCACGACCCATACGAAGACGTCTTGCACCGACAGAGCCTCTTCTTACCGGAAGACGCGTCATAGATATACTTTTCCCCTTGTCGAAGGGAGGCACAGCCGCGGTTCCTGGAGGATTCGGTACCGGAAAGACCATGGTTCAACACGCAATCGCGAAATTTTGCGACGCCGACATAATCGTGTATATCGGATGCGGAGAACGCGGTAATGAAATGACCGATGTTCTTACGGAATTTCCCGAGCTTATCGACCCTCGATCGGGGCGATCTATCATGGAACGAACTATACTAGTCGCGAATACCTCTAATATGCCCGTTGCTGCACGGGAAGTATCCATCTACACCGGTATAACGCTCGCGGAGTACTACCGCGACATGGGCTACCATGTCGCGGTCATGGCGGACTCGACATCGAGGTGGGCCGAGGCACTGCGCGAGCTTTCGGGTAGATTGCAGGAAATGCCTGCGGAAGAGGGCTTCCCGGCATACCTCCCGACGCGGCTTGCCGAGTTCTACGAACGTGGAGGAAGAGTGGAGACTCTTTCGGGCGGAAGTGCATCGGTGTCGATAATCGGGGCCGTGTCGCCCCCGGGAGGGGATTTCTCGGAACCTGTCACACAACACACGAAGAGATTCATTCGTTGCTTTTGGGCTCTCGATCGCGATCTTGCGAACGCGCGTCATTATCCGGCAATATCGTGGCTCGACTCTTATTCAGAGTATGTGGACGAGCTTCTCGACTGGTGGAACGACAGGATCCCCGAATGGAAGGAACTGAGAGCCGCGGCCCTCGACCTGCTCAAACGAGAGGAAAAGCTCGAACAGATCGTGAGACTTATCGGACCAGACGCTCTTTCCGAAGAACAACGCCTTGTACTCATGTCAGCCGAGATCATGAGGAACGGCTTTCTTCAACAGGATTCTCTTCACGAAGTAGACAGGACATCTTCACCTGAAAAATCCATCGCACTCATGAAGGCAATTCTCTTGTTTCACAAGCGCGCGGAGGATGCGATACGGGCGGGCGCAGACATCGGTGACATAGCATCCCTGGGTCTCCGTGAGAGGCTTTCGCGGCTTAAAAACGAGATTCCTGACGATCGACACGAAAGCATCGTCGAGTTTCAAAGCGAAATGAATGCGGTTTTCGACGAGTTGATCGCTCGCAGGGGAAGCGGGGCCAGGCCATGAGAGGACTCGTGCATAGAGGTCTTCTCGGAGCAGAAGGCCCGATCGTGACTGCGCAGACCCGGGAAGAAATCGGATACGGGGAACTCGTCCGTATACATGACCGGGATGGAAATGCGCGGATGGGACAGGTGGTCGATGTTTCCGACGAGTCTGTGGCCGTTCAGCTATATTCTTCAAATGCAGGTATTTCGCTCGACGAGGTTTTTGTTGAATACCTCGGAAGAACCCTTGAATTACGCGTCGGGAAAGGTCTTCTCGGACGCGTGTTCGACGGTCTTGGACGACCGAAGGACGGCTATCCGGATATCCTTTCTTCCGAACTTCGTGACGTGAATGGAAGTCCTATAAACCCGGCAGCACGAGTCTATCCGCGCGATTTCATACAGACGGGCGTCTCCGCCATCGACGGAATGAATACGCTCATACGAGGTCAGAAACTGCCCATTTTCTCAGGCGACGGTCTGCCGCACAACCGTCTGGTATCTCAGATTGTACGACAGGCGGGGATACTGAGCCGCGGGCATTCCGAGGATCGGGATGCATTCGCTATTGTATTTGCGGGCATGGGAATAAAGTATGATGTCGCTCGGTTTTTCATTGATTCTTTCGAGCGTTCTGGAGCGCTTTCGAGGGTTGTCATGTTCCTGTCTCTTGCCGACAGCCCGACCATCGAACGTCTGGTAACCCCGCGCTGCGCCTTGACGGCTGCGGAATACCTCGCCTTCGACCTCGGTATGCACGTTCTTGTCGTCATGACCGACATGACGAACTACTGTGAGGCACTGAGGGAGCTGTCTTCTTCCCGCGGCGAGGTGCCTTCGCGAAAAGGCTATCCCGGTTATCTGTATTCAGATCTCGCCTCGCTTTACGAGAGGGCGGGAAGAATAGAAGGATGCAATGGATCAATAACACAGATACCGGTGCTTTCGATGCCGAACGACGATATATCGAACCCGATTCCCGATCTGACGGGTTATATAACCGAAGGACAGATCGTCGTGGAACGCGAGCTTTATCAAAAAGGAATCTATCCGCCGGTATCCGTGCTTCCCTCTTTGTCGAGACTCATGAAGGACGGTATAGGAGAGGGTATGACCCGCGATGATCATAAAGAACTGGCGGGCCAGCTTTTCGCAGCATATGCACATACAAAGAATATACGGAACCTGGCAGCCATAATCGGCGAGGAGGACCTTTCGGCAGACGATGTGCGATATCTGCGTTTCGGGGAACACTTCGAATCGGAGTTCGTAGCACAAGGCGAGTTCGAGGACAGAAGCATCGAACAGACACTCGATATAGGTTGGAAATTACTGACTCTTCTTCCGAAAGATGATCTTGTGCGTATATCGACGGCATTATTGCAGAAGTACTTGCCGCAGGGGAATCCGGATGCCGTCGTATAACGTCGCTCCTACGAAGTCCAATCTGCTCAGAGAAAAAGAGAGACTGGAACTCGCGGAGGAGGGGTATTCGCTTCTCGAACGCAAGCGAGAGCTTCTCATGTTGGAGCTTGTGAGGAGAATCGCAGAAACAAGGGATTTGGAACGGAAATTGAATGCCGATATATCGACGGCATATGCTAAATTAAAACGATATCTTATGTCGTGCGGGCTTGAAAAGGCGCGCGAATCTGCCGAGGGCATGAAAGCTTCTTTTTCAGTCAAGGCGAAACATATACAGATAGCCGGAATTACCATACCCGTCCTCGATAAAGTACGGAAAGAACGCGGACTTCAAGTCGGTCCTACGGATTCGAGCGTGGATTCAGACGAACTGGCAAAACGTTTTACCGATATACTGATCATGCTTGTCGACATCGCAAGCCTGTTTTCGATATTATTGACTTTGGCGAGGGAGGTGCGAAAAACTCAGCGGCGCGTAAACGCCCTTGAAAAAATAATCATTCCAGGATCCGAGGAAATCACGCGATTCATCGAATCGTCGCTGGAAGAGCGCGAGCGCGAAGCCATTTTTTCGACAAAGCGCTTGAAAGAGCGGAAGAAAAAAGGGTAATTGGGAACCACTAAAAACCCGGTCGGTGTTCACCATTTCGGCATGTATGGAGGAGAAATGAGAATTGCAGTCGTATACCTGCCTGTAAAGGATAGAGAAAAGATGCAAGCTCTGGCTGTCAGCATGACGAGGGCGCTCGAGGCCAAGGGACACATGGTCGACATTGCAGAGGCTCGGGCCGATGAAACACCAAGACTTACCGGCTATGAGTATGTCGTCATCGGAACGGAGAGTGCGAGTCTTTTCGGAAAGATATCCAACAAGATACCACAATTTCTTGCACAGGCCGGAACCTTGACCGGCAAGCGGAGTATGGCATTTATACGGAAGAGCGGGTTGAGACCCGAGAAAGCCCTCGCGCGGCTTATGCGGGCGATGGAGGCCGAGGGAATGGTCGTCAACTGCTCCGAGATCATCGGAAACGACGAGGAAGCAAAGCAGGCAGCCCGGGAGGCGCCGGTAGAGCGGTACTAGGCGGTGGAAAACTACTACGATGTCCTCGGTATACCGGTCGACGCCAGCGCCAAGGACGTAAAAAGCGCATTCAGAAAGCTCGCTAAAAAGCATCATCCGGATCTTTCTCCGAATCCTTCGGGAGCCGCGCGGGAGGGTTCCCGAGCTGCCGAAGCTGCCATGCGTTTGCTTCTCGAGGCCTATCGGGTCTTGTCGGACGCCGAGCGCCGAAGGATCTATGATCGCAGTCTCAGAAAACAGGCCGCAGAAGAAGGCGGTTTCGACTACCGCAATTTCTTGAAGTCGAGGTCCAACGATCCTGAAAGCCAGGCGAAGCTCATTGTCTTCGATCTTCTACACGGATTCGAGGATGAGGCCCTCGAGGTCTACGAACGTGCACGATCATTCGAAGACTTCAGACTCGAACGCTATCTCGAGCGGAGCGAGGCGATGGACGCCGAGTTTTGCATAGCCGAGGAATACGAGAAGCGCGAGCGTTGGGTCAAGGCCTATTCGATATACCGCAGACTCATCATTATGGAAGCCGAAGAGCCCTGTTTCCGTTATTTTTTCGATGTCGTAGCCCTCACGTTCAAAAACCTCGTTCTTAACAAACTTCCGAAGGCGCTCGATAGCGAAGACTATACCGATCGCTTGGAGGAAGCTGCCGCTCTGGAATTACCGAAGCGGGACAGGGCGCAGTTTTACCGGAAGAGGGCGGAGGTCCAGCTGAGGGAATCGGATTACGAATCGGCAGCCGAGTCGATACGCAGGGCGGAGGAACTCGAACCGAAGCTTGCGGGACTCGCCCTGCTTAGGAAACGTGCCGGACTGCAGGTTCGGTAGAAAGATTCTTGTCTTGCGCAAGGCGCTTTTTTCGTATACTTTTTGGTAAGTATTTTGTTTTCTAGGTGGATTTCTGTATATCATCGGCCTCATAGCTCGTTGTATGAGGACCGGCGGAAGAAGGATGTCATGCGTATGCGAAATGCTGTGTATCTCGTTTTTATGGCTTTAGTTCTTTCGGCTCCACTAGCCGCTCAGACTTCTGGCGGGAAAGCGACGCCCCTCGCCACGCGCAAGATTCTGGCCAAGATCAGCTTGACTTCCAACGAGATCGTTTATGTCGATGAGGTAAAAGCAACCATAAACGATATCGAAAGAATCGCAAAAGGGCAGAAACTTTCTTCGAAGGATAAGCTCAATGTAGTGCTTCAGAAGATCGATGACGTTCTTTTCAAGCAGTTCGGCGAGCGCGAATCGATCAAAATCAGCGACGCCGAGGTGAACGCCAAGCTTGCCGAGATGAAAGGTCAAAACGCCACCGACGAGATGTTGCAGACTACGCTTTTCGCACAGGGAATACTCATCGATTACAAGAACTATATCCGTGATGAGCTTATCTTCAGCCGATATATCATGACGAAAAAGCAGGACGAGTTGAAGGCCGCCGGCAAATACGAGGTACAAGAGTTTTTGAAGGCCTACGATGATATGAAATACAATCTTCGCAGGCCCGATCTTTTACGGTTCGCGATGATTTTCGTGAATATCCAAGGCAAGAACGATGCGGATAAAAAGAAAGCAGCGGATCTCATGGAGTCGATTTCCAAGCAGATCAAGGTAAACCCTTCCCGCTTCGACGAGTTTCTGATCAAGGGCCTCATCGACCCGAGCGCGGGATATACGACCGCTCCCTCGGGCATCATTTACAAGACACAGGACTCGAAAAAACAGAATCCGGCCATTTATGAAGCGGCTTTCGCTCTCAAAGAAGGGCAGATAAGCGATGTCATCGCCGATGACGTGAGGATCTGCATTATGCGCGCTACGGAGTTCCTGCCCGAAAAGCAGCTCGGTTTGACCGACCGCATCGACACTCTGCCTGCGAGCGGTACCGCAGGATATGTCCAGTCGCTGAGCGCCAACGCGACGGTTCTCGACCTCATCGCGTTCGATCTTCGGAACAGCAAGTCCGAGGCTTTCTCGAAGAAGATAAAGAACGAAATATTCTCCGACATCCGGAAAAAGGCATCGATAAAGATCACCACGGCCTCGCTGTCCGATCTTCTGGACGATGCGGAGATCGAGGCTCTTAAAGCGAAGAAAAGCGACTATAATTTTACTTTCGAGTGATTGAACGAAGGCCGCGACGTGGCGTCTAGAAGAAAGGCGAGGATTCTCGCGTTCCAAGCCCTGTATGCCTGGGATTGTTCCGGAGGCTCCTATGAAGAGCTTTCGGACTTCCCATGGCTCGAAGAGGAGAAACGAGCGACGCTCGAAGACGAGATGAAAAGTTTCGCTCGTCTCATTATCGCAGGAACCATAGAACGCATCCACGACGTCGACGCGGCAATTCGGGCACATCTTCAGAATTGGACATTCGAGCGGCTTAAACGCGTCGATCTCGCGGTATTGCGAATAAGCGCATATTCACTCCTTTTTCAAAAGGACATTCCTGCCCAAATCACGATAGACGAGGCGATCGAGATAGCAAAGGAGTACGGTTCCGAGGACTCTTATCGTTTCATAAACGGAGTGCTCGATGGCATCTGGAAGTCGTCGACTCGACAGGATTGAAAAGATTTCTCATCGTGTTCTCGGTCTGCCCCGCGGGGTTGTCGTGCTCGCTCTTTGCTCGCTTCTATTCGCTGCAGCAGCCGCAACTTTGACAATCGTGATGCGTAAGCCTGCTTTTTTTGCAGCACTCAGTACGTTCGATGCATCGCTCGCGGCGAACAAACTTCCCTCGGCGCGGGTAGCCTTCAACAATGCCTGCCGGTACGCTGACGGAACCGATGCATGGTTGTCGATCCTCAAGCGCGCAAGGGCCTTGGACCTCCTCGGCGAGGGGGGACTCTATCTCAAAACGGCGGAGCTCGCGCTGAGAAAAGAACCGAGATCGGAACCGATCGCGGCTGCCGCGGCGCACGCGTACCTGCGAAATGGAAAGACTGAAGAAGCAGCGGCACTCTTTACAGACCAAGGCTCGAAGTCGAAGGCGACAAAAAAAACAGCCGTCCTCTCACCCGCGGAACGCCCGACTCTCTGGGCCGAGGCCTTTCTGTGTTCGAGCGCCGCAAAGGACGCTACGACAAGAGATTATGCATCTATCGCCGAAATCGTCGACGAGGGTACTCCGTACCTCGGAGCTGTTGTCTTATCATTGGCAGCTCATGATCTTGTCGCCGCGAAGTATTGGATCAAGCGTGCATTGGATTCAGGCGCCACGGCGCCTCTTCCCATTCTCTGGGATTGTGGACTTTATACAGAAATAATCACCTCGCATCAAAGTTCTACCCGTTCGGATGAACTCGCCGTTTTGGGAGATGCGGCGTGGAAGTTGGGTAAAATAGAATTAGCACGGGATTATTGGTCGAGTTCACTCGCTTGCGAACCGCTTCGGTCATGGAAGTGTTACGCCGCATTGGCTTTAACGTCCGACAACCAGGAACAGGCTGATAGTTATTGGGAGCGGATGCGGGCGGCGTTTTTGGCAGGACCTCGGAGCCCCGTCCGCGACGCAGCCCTTCGCGCTTACGTTGTGCATTTGGCTGCAGAAGGGAAGGATGCCGAGGCTCTTCGCTATCTCGAAGGAGTGGATGCTGCCGCATCAGCCTCGCTTCATGTTTTGAAGACCGCATTGCGCGCTAAGACACAGCCGGAGGGGAGGGCGCTTGCGGAATTCGCCGCGCTCGATCAGTTCATGCCGAACGAAAGCGAGGTGATCGGCGCAAGGCTATGGCTTCTTGCCGAACGCGGACGTACCGAGGAACTCATTCAGGCATACGAATCGGCGAAAAAACGCGGTGTACAACCGAACTACGGCTGGTTCTATGAGGCCTGGTGCCTGAGCGCTCGAGGAATGATCTCTCAAGCAGCGGAAGTTTTGCTTCGAGAGGGAGGCGATGAATCAGGCCCCGCCGCTGCCTTCGCGCTCGGCACGATCAGAACCGAGCAGTCACGGGTGACGGAAGCTGCGGAACTTTTTCAAAAGGCCGCTTCCTTGTCCGCCGACGGGAAGACTCGCGCTGTCGCATTGAAGGCCAAGGGACGGGCGCTTCAGGCGGCGGGAGATCAGTCCGCCGCTGCAGCCGCCTACAGGGCTGCAGCACTAGCAGATAGTACTGACGCCGAAGCAGCCGTGCTTGCGCGCAGTCTCGGTCTCGAGCCATAAAGACTGGTGAAGTATTCGGCTATGACGGCACAGACCTTCGGACCTAGGTTGAAGCCACTGACAAGGAGCGCAGTAAGTGATACGACTCAAGAACAATGAACAACTCAAAGGAATACGTGATTCATGTGCGTTGTTGTCCGAACTTTTTTCCATCCTTGTTCCGATGGTCAAGCCTGGTGTGAGGACGGAGGAACTCGACGATGTCGCGCGGAACTTCATCGAAGAACACGGGGGACGCCCCTGGTTCCTCGGATACGAAGGCTATCCTGCGAGTCTGTGCATTTCGGTCAATGAGGAAGTCATCCATGGCATTCCGGGGAATCGTCGCCTTGTCGAGGGCGACATTGTCGGTCTCGACTGCGGCATCGATTTTCGGGGTTTTTTTTCGGATGCCGCGATAACGGTCAGCGTAGGAAAGGCGAGCGAGGAGGCCGAGAGACTCATGCGTGTGACACGGGAATGCCTCGATCGCGCCATAGCCGTCGTACGGCCCGGTGCGCGGGTGCATGACATATCCCGCGCTGTCTTTTCGCACGCGACGGCTGCGGGTTACGGAGTCGTACGGCAATACTGCGGCCACGGCGTAGGCTTCGCCGAACACGAGGACCCGCAGATACCCAATTACGTCGGCTCCGGACCGAATCCGCGGCTGGTACCCGGCATGGTGCTGGCGATCGAACCGATGATCAACATCGGTACCGGAGAGGTGAGAGTGCTCGCCGACGATTGGACGGTGGTTACACTCGATGGGAGCCTCTCGGCGCACTATGAGCATACGGTGGCCGTCGTCCCGGACGGTGTCGAGGTCCTCACCTCCTGGACCTTCCCGTCTTGATTGTAACAAGCGTAAATTCCTTCATGAGTGCCTTTTCTGGACGGATATGAGCGTAACCTTCGATGCAAGAACAGTATTATATTCATAGTACATGACGTATATCGTGTTTTAAAGGAGTCGAATATGTCGTTCCTTAAAAGACTCTACTCAAAGAAATTTTTCATTGCTAACCTGGTTCTCGTAGGCGTTATTGCAGGCTTCGCCCTCGCCTATACGGGATTCTCCAGGATCGCCGCGGCATCGACTCGTGAAGCTGTAACAGCCCTCGCCGAGTCCCCCGCGATGCCGGCCGATGTCAAGGCCGCTCTCTCTCAGGCCGAGGCGGTACAGACGGCATTCCGCTATGTGGCCGAAAAAGTCAAACCCTCGGTCGTCGAGATCAGAGTGGTCGAGCGGCAGACCAAAAAAACAAATCCCCTTGATCAGCTGCCTTGGCGTTTCAATTTTCCGGATCAAGGAGACGAAGAAGACTCGAGCCCGTATTACCAGCAGGAAGGACTCGGTTCGGGGATTATTGTCCGGCAGGATGGAAAGAACGTGTATGTTCTCACGAATTTCCATGTCGCCGGATCTGCCTCGAAGATCACGGTCGTGACGAGTGATGAAAAAGAATACGACGCCACTCTTGTGGGCAAGGGTGACAGTCGCCGCGACCTGGCGTTGTTGAAATTCGAATCGAAGGATCCGCTTACCGTCGCAACCTTGGGAGATTCATCGAAGGTCATGGTCGGCGACTGGGCCATCGCCATCGGCAGTCCCTTCGGGTATGTGTCTTCAGTCACAGCCGGTATTATCAGCGCGGTCGGACGCGATACGGGCGGCCCCGACGACAATATCAGCGATTTCATACAGACCGACGCCGCCATCAACCGCGGAAACTCGGGAGGCCCGCTCATCAATATACGCGGTGAAGTCATCGGCATCAACACCTGGATCGCCTCGACAACTGGCGGGAGCAACGGCCTCGGCTTCGCGCTTCCGATAAACAATGCGAAGAAGGCGATCAATGACTTTATCGAGACCGGAGAGTATCAGAGCGGGTGGATAGGGATCGGACTCTATAACCTCGACAAGGCTACGGCCGAGGAACTCGGCGTCGATCCCAAGAAGGGGGCGATGGCCGCCTCGGTCTTCAAACAAAGTCCCGCCGACAAAGCGGGCGTCCTCCCAGGCGATATCATCCTGAAGGTGAATGGTCAGGACGTCAAAAACACCGAGCAGCTTGTCAGGATCGTCGCCGATCTGCCGATCGGCAAAACAGCCAGTGTCATGCTCATACGAGACGGCAAGACCATGACGGTGAACGCGACGATCGACAAACGCGACGAGAAAGTCGCGCAGTCGGACGGCAACTACTTCCCGGGGATTATCGTCGTGTCTCTGAAAGCGGAGGGCTTGAACAGTGACAAGCTTCCAAAGGACGCCAAGGGCGTCTATGTCGTGAATGTCAGCGACAAGTCACCTGGTTCGATCGTCGGACTGAAGGCCGGGGACATCATAACCGAGGTTAACGAGAAGCCGATCTCGAATGTCCGGGAATTCTATCGGCAGCTCAACGATACGGCGGCCAAAAAGATCGCCTTTACTGTCCTGAGGGACGGCCAGACGATAACCACGCTTGCCTATGTGAAAAAGTGAAACTATAGTCAGGGTGACCGAAGTCGGTAGTGTGGAGTCCCCGTCGGGGACTCCACACCTGTTGTCCAAAACGTCGCTTGAGGTTCTGAACAGCCTCGAATCGAGTTTTTTGGGCATTTTTGTGTAATAATGCACATGCCGATAATTGTATCGGGTCGGTCCGTTTTCGGCAAACAACGACGGACGATCCCGAATGAGGTCGCCTGTGATCAAGGAATTTCTACCGTACAACGTCGTCCGCAACAACGCGATCAAGATGGCCTACCGGATATACCGGGAGGGTTTCATCCCCGATGTCATCTATGTTTCACTCCGAGGCGGCGCCTATATCGGCAATGTCATCAGCGAGTATTTCAAGATAGTCCGCAAAGAATCCGCGCGTCCGGTCTTCTACGCAGCCGTCGTCGCCCGTTCGTACGCGGGAATCCATCAGCGTAACCAGGTGCGCGTCGACGGCTGGACCTACAGTCCCGAATACCTCCGTACGGGCGACAAGGTTCTCTTGGTCGACGATATCTTCGACACAGGCCGCACGATCAACTACCTGGCCGAAATTATCCTCGAAAAAGGGCTGCCGCGGCAGGATGTCAAAATAGCGGTTCATGACTATAAAATCTGCGAATATCGGTCAGAGCGCATGCCGATAGAGCCCGACTATTGGTGCAGGCGCCATGTCATAAAAGACCCCTCGGACGAGATATGGATACATTACATGAGCCACGAGCTCGTCGGCTTGTCCGAGAATGAGCTTGAAACGAAGTATTTTAGCGACGATCCGGATCTCCGCGAGGCCTTCGAGCCCATCAAGGAATAAGCGTGGTGGTCAAGATGTCGAACAAAAGAGCGAAAGTTAGTATCGCCGTCATGCTCTTCTGTTTCATCGCTGCAGGAATAGCCGCTCAGGATATTACACCCGCTCAGACTTTTATCTCCGGAAAGGACATCACCCTCACTCCTCCGGAACGCGGATATGCGAGTTTCAGGTTTCTTCCGAATATCGAATGGATACCCTTCGATCGAAATTTGGAACTGTCGGCCGTCTTGGGCGAGGCTCGCGTATATCTTCTGCAAGTCGATTCGGGCGAGGGTGGTGACAGCCCCGTCATGGCCTACGTCATCGACAAGCGTCGGCCCGCGCCGCCGCGGGCGGAACCGGGTACTGGTGTGTATCGCGAGATCATCGCTCCTATATTAAGCGCCGAGGAGGGCGTCGAAATTTATTGGTCGCTCATAGGGCCGGGTGCAACTTCTACTGCCTTTTCGCTTTTTTCGGACGACTCGCGGCCGCGGCTGAAGCCTCCGACGGTCGGAACGGCGACCTACAGTCTGTTAGCCTACACCGTCGATCCTTACGGAAATCGGAGCGAACCGGTCCGTTTCATTTATAGACTCACCGAGCCCAATCTCCTCGCCGAAACGCCGACAGAAGCTTCGAAAGCGGTACTCATGGTGCCGAAAACGGATCTATCTCCTCCGAAAGTGGAAGAACGGCGCGGAAGTGTGGATCTCCTCTTTCCAATTCCCTCTGGTTCAGAATTGTATGTCGATGTGGGCCCCCTCGATCCTCCCGAATCTTTTGATTGCTTTACGAAACTCGATGCTTCGAATGGATTTGCCCGGCTCAGGTTGAGCTGCCCCTACGGCTGGAGCGGGGAAATACCTGTCTATTACGGCCATCTACAATCAGGGCGCTTGCTGTATGCCGTGGATCCGATTTCCGTCTTCTTGTCCTATTCCCCCGATGAACGGCCTCTGCCCCTTCCTCCTCCGGCTCCGGAAATCGCTGCAGACTATGCGGGACGAGGTGCGTTTTGCATATTCCCCGCGTATGACGGAGAGATTCATGTTTCAATAGATCGAGGAACTTCCGAAGCCTATTCGGCACCGATACCGATTCCGGCTGGCAAGGAGACCGTGTCCGTATCCTGGTACGGTGTCGATACCTCGGGACGAAGGAGTGAAACACGCGAGAAGTCCCTCAGCCTGCCTACGAGGGTTCAGGAAATAACATTGATCGGCGTCGAGGACGGCGCCGTCGTCGGCAGGGATGTGACGCTGAAGCCTTCTTCTCCCGCCGTAATTCGATATGAAATCTGCGTCGACGGAACGCTGCCGCCCGAGCCTACTGCCTCATCGAAAGCGATCGGAGAGTCCCTCCTCGTTTCTTGCCCTCCCGGGGAAGAACGGCAGATCGTCATCCGCTACCGTCCCTTCATAGGAACGACAGCCGGAGAGGGGAGAATCCTTCGTTTTTCAATCGACCGAAAACCGCCCGAGCCTCCCAAACCCTCGGAGATACCGCCGAGCTATACCGAGCGTTCGCGCTCTATTTCGATAGAGCCGGGTGCGGGGACGAGCATGGTATATGCGTCGGTCTCGGCCGACGGCAAATCATCCGGTTTTACACCGGTTTCGGGCCCTATCGAATTGCCCGGTGTGGAGAGCGGCCCCGTTTTCTATACGGTCCGAGCATACGGAGTCGATGCGGCCGGCAATAAATCGGCGGAGATGAAATCGATTTCTCTCATCGTGGATAGATCATCGGTATATGCGGCAGAGGATGGATTCGAACGAGGAGATGGAACCCCCGATCGGCCTTTCCGCAGTCTCGACGACGCGATAGCCGTTGCACTCGCGTCGGGGAAAAGAAGCGTCAACCTCCGCGGCTCACTCGAACTTCGATCACCCGTCACTTCCACAAAACCTATCGACATCGTCGGCGGTTTCGGAAAACAATGGATCCGTGATCCTACTGCGCGAGCATCGATACGGGTTTCCACATCAGCCGCATCGAGTGTTTTCTCGCAGACTGGATCGTCGCTTACGATTCGTAATGTCGAGCTTTCGGTTTCACGGGCGGGACAGGCTCCCCTTATAAGCGCGACGGGCGCACAGTTTGTTCTGGACAATTCTTCGATTAGCGTAGGCGTTGACGGGGATGTCGTGATACTATCCGTAACGAACTCGAACATAACGGTATCGAAAGCTCGGATTGCTTCTACTCGAGCCATGTCGTGCACCGCATTCGCCTGCGAGTCGAGTTCAGTGACGGTCGATGAATCGACGATCGAAGCGGCGAAGGGGACGCGCGTTTTCTGCGCCTTCGATATGATAAAAGGATCGCTTTCAGTCAAAGGAACGCTCGTCGAAAGCTACGCGGACATCGCGCTCAATATGTTCTCTCTCCGCGAATGCTCGTTGATTGTAGACAGAAGTCTCTGCCGCGCCGATTCCGGATCGGGATTCCTGCGTATCGGTTCGTTAAGGCAGACGAACGGGGAAATTCGCAACAGCAAGATCCTCGTTTCCTGGAAGCAGGAAGGTGTCCTGTTCGAGATCGTAGGCGAGGGGCCTGATTTCCGTCATGACACCGTCATCGCAGATTCGGAGCGAGGAAGGATGAGGTTCTTCGAGATAAACGGAAAAACTCCGCAGCTATGGAACTCTATATACGCCTGTACGAAAGGAAATTCAGATTTCATCGTTACAAGCACGGCTCCGCGTCAAGGCGCTGTTTCCGCCAACTGTATCTGGGGTTTCGAACGAATAATGACTGGGGCGATGGAAATCAGATCGCTCTCGGAACTCAATACTTTCAACGGTGCCTCGCTATATACTTCATCGAAACCCAATATTTCCGAACCGCCCAGCGAGACCTTCTCGGCACCGGTAAAAAGTTTGTCGCCGATAAACCCGAAATCGAAATGCGTCGACGCCGCGATACCTCTCGATGGAATCGCATACGCCTTCGATTTTAGAGGACTCCCGAGGCCTGCGCCGGGAACATCGCCGGACATCGGTGCGGATGAGTACACGAAGTAGGAACGCATGAAGTCCATCCTCATAGCTCTATTGCTTTCACTTGCCCTCATGCTTTCGGCCCAGGGATTCAAGGGCTATCTTCCAAACGCGTCTGCCGCAAAAGCGGCATCCTATCTCGCAGTCATCGATTCTGCAAACTCGGGTGTAAGAACGAGGAGGGCCTCGGTTCGATCGGAAATGATCGAGGCGGAAACTCGCGCCTTGTCGGCTTTCGCTCTTTTGCTTGCAGCGGAAAACGGCGACGAATGGGCGGATCCGGAAGGGACCTTGACAAGTTCACGTGCGAAAGAGGTGTTCGTCGAAGCCCGCGCTGCTATGCTTCGTGCCGCCTCTTCGTTGTCTTCGGGTTCGGCCTCGACTAAAACACCGGGCATTTTCGAACTTGAAACCAAGCGAGCAGAGGCCGCGGAAAACCTGCGAAAGATTCTCAAAACGACATCGCTCGGCTTAAAATCGATAGCGGGAATCGAACGTATCTTGTCGGAAAGGATGCCTCGCACAAACCTTCTTTTCCCTGAAGTGATCGAACTTCAAACATATCTTAGGAAGGCAGGATCGAAAGGTTATCTTCTTTCCGCACTCGCTTTGGTCGAAAGCAGGGAAGATCTCGTCGCCGCAGCATACATCTCGGAGACTGATACGATTCTTTCAGTAGCCCCGGCTGCTTCGTCCATCATGGAATCGCTCGCAACGGCATACAGTGCGTATTCCGCATGGGTGAGCGGATTCCCTATCGCACTCTGTCCGGGGATGCTTCTTTCGTCCGATATTCCCGAACGGGAGCCTTTCGCCAAAGCATTATCTGTACTCGCCTCGCTCGATGCCAAGCGGGTATCGTCCCTTATAACGGCTATGGAATCGGGCGACGGAAGAGACGCGGCTGCAGCATCGGCTGCACGAAGACTTGTCGCGGTATGGGAATCGCTCGGTGCGGCACAACGCCGGCGTCTTTCACTGGAATGTTCCATTCCAGTCTCGATTTTTTCGTCTCTTGCGTCGTCGATTTCTTCATATACATTTAAATCATTTGAACGTGAATCAATGAGTCCCGAAGCAGTTCTGTTTTCCCTAAATAGTTTGTCGGTGGCAATAGCGGACCAAAACGCGAAAAACTCGCTTGACTCCGCCGAGCCTTCCCTCATTCTGCTTGAAAAACCACAATTGGCTGAAGTTGCACGGACCGAAGAGCGTTTCTCGACACTGTTCTCGATTTGTCGGGGAAGGCTCGATGCGATCCATAATCGATCGGTACAAGAGACCTGCGGAAATATTGAGAATCTAGCAAATACAAAAAGAATTGCGGCTGTCGCCCTCGGTTCCGTACCGGTATCGCTCGTCGTGGAAGCCGTCGATATAACATCGAAAGAATCAGGTCTTGTGAAGCGGATCGCCTTCATAACTATCGCAAAGAACGGAGACGGTAGAATCGTTAGGATACCGGTAAAAGCGGAAATAGCAGCTGATTTCTTTGCAAAAAACTTTACAAAAGCCGCCGGCGTTGTTTCAGTCTCCGGTACATCGACGGCCAAAATACTTCAAAAGTATGGATATACTATTGTAACAGCTTATGATCCTGCGAGAGCGGGCGGGGGGTTGGCATTATCTTCGTTCCCGAATTCTATAGAAGACGCATTCTTTTCATGCATAGATATGGAAGTAGAGATCCTCGAAAGAGGTTCGGTATGATGAGCAAAAGCCGATATTCGTTTATTGTTTTCACAGTGATGATCGGCAGTATTGTTTTTGGGGGATGCGGAAACAAAAATACCGAAGAAAAAGAAACTAAACAGCAATCTACGCCAATGACATCGTCGCAAGGAGAGGGTCCTGGTACGGATCCTCGAGCGGCATTCGAAACATCAAATCTTGTCTCGGGATTGAACGTTGAAATCAAGAAACTTCGTTTGATTAAAAGCGGCTTGGGTAGCCCGCGTTCAGGAGTAGCGCTTGGATACGGTTCTACAGCTTTGAGCGCCGTCGTCGCCTGCACGGCTCCAAACAAAACTGAAAAAAACTCATATCCAACCGAAAAACTATTCTCGGCAGGTTATGATTCAAGTGTCATGCTTCCAGGTACGTCGACGGCATTGACCATATCGGGAGAAACGATTGTCGTATCATGCGCGAACCGTCACGGCAACGGAAATCTTCTCGGTTATCGTTTTGGAGATACGTCAGGTGCCTTCATCGAATCGTGGAAACGGGGCGACAAACCAAAAACGAGAATAATTCCGATACCTGGTGCAAGGATCGCAAGCGGCGGAGAAGACGGTCTTGTCACAGTGAACGAATCCGCCGACGGACATGAACTGTGGAAATCGGTTTACGATGCGCCGATCGCCGATCTTGCTTATGCACCCGGGGCGGTAATCGCAGCAGCGGGTAAGCTGATAACAGTACACGACGAGACGAATGGAAAGAAAATATGGAATACGACACTGGAATCCAATGTCATATCACTATCCGCAGGATCTGGAGTGCTTGCGGCGATCAGAGGGGATGGAGTTCTTGAAACTTTCGTTCTTGCCGACGGTGCTCCTCTTTGTAAATCTGTAGGACCATACGACGCATCGATACGGCCTGTCGTCGATTACGGAAAAGTAATAGCAGCTCTACCGCGCGGAGGAGCGAGGGAAATCGAACTCAAAGCAGGAACGATTATCCGCTCATGGATATGGGAAGGACAGACATCATTCATCGCAGCCGATACCGAAAACATTTTTGCAGCTGCGTCAGGGATAGCTGGACCGAGAGTGATCATAGCTCCCAGATCTGCAAACGGAGAACCGAGGCTGATAGCGCTTCCTTCACCGGTGTTCGATTCGCCCATGGCAGTCAACGGTTCGCGTGGAGGCTTGCTTTTCCTGCTCCGAGACGGCTCGATAGCTCTCGCGACAGGAGATACAGTCCAGAACAACGGCGATTCGGCTATCGATAAAGCAGCCTCTCCGCCGGAACCTGTCGCATCGGCGATAACAACCGCCCTAGGACGTTTCAGACAGAGAAGTCCAAACGAGGCTCTGACGAAATACATTCGCTTTGATCTTTTCGTATCAGGCATGCCGGTCGATACGAATGTCGCATTTACAGTGTTTAAATTCACGGCAAGAGAGAGCAAAATAGAACGCTTTATAGCCGAACCGGCCTCCCTCGGTGTAATCATCGCGGCGTATAACGATGAAGGTTCCGAATTGGAGGCTAATATAGACGAACTCGGATCGAAAGCCGGAGTCGATATCCGAGTTCAAAAAGGAAAGACTTACTGGATCGCCGCCGGTCGCACGTCCGCGGCCGAGGGTGCTGCATTCCGTATTTTCGAGCGGTGAAGGGTATGTGTCAGATCACTGTGCCGGCCGGTATGATACCCCCCTTGGGGATGATGATGATACCGTCGACGATGTAATGCGTTGAATAGTCTCCATCCGCCCTCTGTCTGGCGTCGACGCCGATCCGGCAATCCTGTCCTATCCGGGCATTCTTGTCGATGATCGCACCCTTAACGATCGTGCCTTGAGAAATCCCGATATCGGGTATTCCCGCCGCCCTGTTTGCCGCTTTTTCAGCCTCGGTTTCGTAATAATCGGCGCCCATGCAGACGACGCCGTCGAGGCTGGCTCCGGACTCGATGATAGTACGGACACCGACGATAGACCGAGTGATCGAGGCGTTCGTGATGATACAGCCTTCTGCGGTGAGGGCCTGATTTATCATGCAATAGTTGAGTTTCGAAGCCGGTAGATTGCGCTTGTGCGTATGAATCGGTAAGTCTTCTTTATAAAAATTGAAACGAGGGTTGATCGAAGTCAGTTCGAGATTCGCCTCGTAAAACGACTTGATAGTTCCGATATCCTCCCAATACCCGTCGAAAACATAGGCGTTGACCGGAGACTGGGAGAGCAGATTCGGTATTATCTCCTTACCGAAGTCGTTTTCCGAACCTTCGAGCGCTTTTTCGATCATTGCGGCATCGAAGATGTAAATACCCATGCTGGCGAGGTAGTCTCTGCCGCCGCGGCGATCGGTTTGGAGTTCCTTGGGTATGCGGTACTCTTCGATGTCGCGGGAGGGGTTGGGTTTCTCGATGAAGCTCGTTATGCGATGCCGGCCGTCTATGGACATAATGCCCAAGGACGAAGCAGCCTCGCGCGTGACCGGCGTACAGGCGATCGAAAGACCGCAGCCCGATTCGATGTGCTTTTTGAGCATATCGGCGAGATCCATACGATACAATTGATCGCCCGCAAGTATTATGTAGTAATCCGGTTTATGAGGACGGAAGTGCACGAGGTTTTTTCGTACCGCATCTGCCGTTCCTTCATACCAGCCCGAATGCACCAAGGTCTGCTCTGCGGCGAGAATCTCTACGAAACCGCGGGAGAATGAATCGAAATTGTAGGTCCGTGCGATGTGCAGGTGAAGAGAAGCGGAGTTAAATTGCGTTAGGATATATATTTGATTGAAACCCGAATTGATACAGTTCGAAATCGGTATATCCACGATGCGGTATTTACCGCCGAAGGGGACCGCCGGTTTCGAACGGTCCTTTGTCAGCGGAAACAGGCGGGAGCCTTTGCCGCCGCCGAGCACGATGGATAGAACCCTGGCCATTGCCTCCTCCTCCCAGGTGTCGAAAAGCTATGATGTCGTGTAAAGTATAGAACATGAGCGAGGGATCTGCTACGGAAATCATCGAAAGACTGCTGTCCGATCCTGAGATTGCACGCTGTATCGCACATATCGAGCGCTTGCCCGCCCGTCCAGCATCCTGGACAGAGCTGCCCGAGGACCTTGCTCCGCAACTTTCCACGGCGCTTCTCTCTCGAGGTATAAACCGTTTGTACATCCACCAGAGACGCGCCTATGATTTGACGCTGCAGGGGAAGGATATCGTCATCGTCACTCCCACCGCAAGCGGTAAAACACTGTGCTATAATCTTCCCGTAATTCAATCTCTACTAGAAAATCCCGAGTCGCGGGCCCTGTATCTCTTCCCGACGAAGGCCCTCTCCCAGGATCAGCAGTCGGAACTGAATGAGCTATCCCTTGGCGGAGAACTCGGTCTTAAGGTGTTCACGTACGACGGCGATACTCCGAACTCGCTCCGAATGGCGGCTCGCGATACGGGAAGGATCGTCATTTCGAATCCCGATATGCTTCATTCAGGCGTCCTTCCCAACCATGCGAAGTGGATCCATTTTTTTACGAACCTTCGCTACATCGTCGTAGACGAAATGCATGCGTACCGCGGGGTTTTCGGCAGTCACGTCGCCAATGTTCTCAGACGTCTGAAACGAATAGCGGCCTTTTACGGATCTTCACCGGTGTTCATCCTCTCCTCTGCTACGATCGGCAATCCCGGACAACTCGCCTCGGCCCTCATCGAGCGGGAAGTCGAAACGATAAGCGAAAACGGCTCCCCCTCCGGCGAACGCGTCGTCGCGTTCTATAATCCGCCGCTGATCGATCCGGTCCAGGGAATACGGAAAAGCACAGCGACCGAATCGGAGGCGCTGGCGGTGCGTCTTTTACGCTCGGGCGTCAAGACGATTCTGTTCGCACGATCCCGCCTCAAAGTCGAGCTGATCGCCTCGTATATCTCGCAGGCTCTCGAAAATTTCTATACCGACAACAGAGGTATCCGAGTGAGCCCCTATAGGTCGGGACTCCTGCCGAGCGAACGACGTTCGATAGAAAAAGGACTTCGTGACGGCTCGATACAGGGAGTAGTTTCGACCAACGCGCTTGAGCTCGGAATCGATATAGGCGGGCTCGACGCCTCGGTCGTCGCGGGCTTTCCCGGGGGTTTTTCGAGTTTCTGGCAACAGGCCGGTCGCGCCGGACGTCGAGGCTCGACATCGCTCGCCATCCTCGTCGCATCGTCTTCGCCGCTCGATCAGTACATCATAAGTCATCCGGAGTATTTTTTCGAACGGACGCCGGAACGCGCTTTTATCGACCCCGACAATCCCTATATTTTCATTGACCATCTGAAATGCGCCGCCTTCGAATTGCCATTCGCGGAAGGCGAGGGCTTCGGCGGAGAAGAAAAGGCGGAAGAAACAGAGGAGGGGCTCTCCATGCTCGCCGAGGAGGGCATTGTCAGAAAGACGAAGGGACGATGGTATTGGTCCGCCGATGGATACCCGAGCGAAAAAATATCGCTCCGTTCCGCGACGGCCGACAACGTCGTCATCATCGATGAGACAGGAGGGGGAGCGCGGGTAATAGGCGAGATGGACAGACCGAGCGCAAAGGAACTGATTTTCGACGACGCGGTGTATATTCATCTCGGGCGGCAGTATATTGTCCGAAAACTCGATATCGAGAACCGTACCTGCCATGTCGTCGAGAAAGATGTCGAATATTGGACGGATGCCGTCGTAAAAACGGACATTGAAGTCCTCACCGAGGACCGTTACGGTCTCATCTCCGAAGGCAGGGTGCTCGAAGGAAACGGTGATTCCTTTTACGGCGATTTCGAACGCAAAGGCGGCACAGCGGGCTGCCACATGGTCGTAGGCGATGTCCTCGTCCGATCGCAGGCCGAAAAGTTCAAGAAACTGCGCTTTCATACACATGAAAACATAGGCTATGGAGAGATACATCTACCGGCCGAGGAGATGCAGACGCGGGCCGTCGCATTCGTCTTCAGGCAAGGTACCGTCGCAGGCGAGGAGTTGTCGCGCTCTCACGAGGCCCTGAAGGCCGCGATACTCGCAGGCATCGGAAAACTTCTCCACGATATAGCCCCCGCCTTTCTCATGTGCGATCCGAGGGACATAGGACGTTCCGAACGCGTCCGCGATCCGCATTTCAAGGAACCTGCAATCTACTTTTACGATATGTATCCCGGTGGGACAGGCCTTGCGGAAGCATTGCTCGGTGTTATATGCGAGACGGTAGATGCCGCTATAGAACGTTTGCAGAGTTGTTCATGTTCGAGCGGTTGTCCCTCCTGTATCGGTGTGGATTTCGTCGCCCCCGGCGACACGAAGGCTCTTCCCTCCGTTCTCGACGGCAAGCTCGTAAAAGCCCGATCTCTCGACGTGCTCGCTGCGATTTCCAAGCAGGGACGGATGTGAGACGTGGCCGGATCGCTCAAACGACGCCTTTCGCGTATACGCGAACTGGGTATAAGCGCCGCTTCGAATCAGAACTCACGCAGACCCCAGATAGAAGTTCACTGTGATGAACTAGATCAAAGCATCGCCTCGCGAACCGAGACACCGACTTTTCTCGAAACCTGGGAGCATGAGTCCGAATATGTCTGGACTCGAGAACTTATCAAACCGGACCCCCTGCCCGAGGTCATAGACATAACTCCCTTCGCTTGTACCTGCGCCACACTCCGTTCTTCGCTGTATTCTGAACCGAAATCGAGCTCACAATCTCTGCAGGGTCTCATCGAAACACGTCGGCTTCTTTTTTTCGACCTCGAGACAACAGGCCTGTCCGGAGGAACGGGAACCTTGGCCTTCCTCGCGGCGATCGCACGACGCGACGACAAGGCTCTCGTAGTACGGCAGTATTTCCTCGCGGATTATCCCGGAGAAGGCGACTATCTCGACGCCGTACTGCGTCACTTCGACGACGAATCAGTCGTCGTGACATACAACGGATCCTCTTTCGATCTTCCGCTTCTTCGCACGCGATGCGTCATGAACGGCCGAAGGCCGCCCGTAACAATGCACCTCGACGCGCTTTTCGCGGCACGTAGACTGTGGAAGCGCGTCTATGGCGGAGCCTCCCTCGGCATGCTCGAACGCATGCTGCTTGAACGGGAACGCGAGGAGGACGTGCCCGGGGCCTTGATACCGAGTCTGTATTTTTCGTATCTGAGGAAGGGCGACGAAACACTCATGAACGCAGTAATGACGCACAACGCCGACGATGTCGCAACCCTGGCCGCGCTCCTTTCACGCTCGTCGTCGATCTTCGAGGATCCCGTTGCTCAATGCTCGTCCACCAACCTGGATCGTGCAGGGTTGGGGAGAATCCTCATCGCCGCGGGCAGGCTCGAAGAAGGAGAAAAACTCCTCGAGGCCGCGCTCTCCGATGGTGACGAGGCTGCCGGGCTCGTCTTGTCGAAACTTTACAGGAGAGGAGGGCGGTACGAGGATTGGGATCGTGTTGTGACCATGCTGCCAGACACGTATAAATCCGATATCGAGCGGGCGCGGTTTTTTGAACGCTGCAAAGGCGACCTGGAATCCGCCCTCGCGTGGGCGCGCAAGGCCAGAAGACTCGCGCCTACTGGTGCACAAGCACAACGACTAGATATAAGAATTGCGCGTTTGAAGAAAAAAAAGAACGGGAAACAAGGATATAAAGGCTAAATGCCTTGAAGGGTGTCGCCCAGCTGACCGCATGCTCCCATGATTCCCCTTCCGCGTCGCATACGCTGAACGACGGTTACGCCTGCGTCCTTGAGAACGGCCATGTATGAATCGAGTTCATCGTGTGAAGGCTCACGAAACGGCATGCCGGGAATCCTATTCCAGGGAATTATGTTGATCTGTACGTCGAGGCCGCGAGCCCACTGCACGAGGGCGCGGGCTTCGTCGATCGTCGAATTGATACCGCCCATGACGGCGGCCTCCAGCGTTATGCGCTCTCCCGTAGCATCTTGATACTTCTGTAAGGCAGCTTTAAGTGCGGATGTGTTCCATCGCTGGTTGACGGGCATGAGTCGGGAGCGGGTTTCATCGACAGCGGAGGTGAGCGATACAGCCAGCCTGATCTTGGGACCATGCTCGGCGAGTTCGATGATGCCGGGAACGAGGCCGCAGGTGGATATAGTTATCTTCCGTAGCGATATGCCGATGCCCCCAGATAGGAAGCTAATGGCCTTCCTGACCGCTTCGAGGTTGGCAAGGGGTTCGCCCATGCCCATGAACACGATATTCGAGATCGATCCCGTGCCGCCTGATCGATCGGAGAGGTGGTGGTATTGCTCCATGATCTCGCCTGCGGAAAGATCGCGGAGATAGCCGAGACTCCCTGTTTTGCAGAAAGCGCAGCCCATGGGACAGCCCACTTGCGACGAAAGGCAGGCGGTCCGTCTGCCCTCGATATCCTCTAAAAGCACGCATTCTACTGCGGCGCCGTCGGACAGCCGTATCTGAAGCTTGAGGGAACCGTCCTGATCTTGCAGCTCATGCGTGCACGAAGAGGATCGGATCGAGGGGACTTTTTCCGAGAGGCTTCGACGTATATCGGCCGGAAGATCGGTCATGTCGTCGAATGTGAGCGCTCCTCGGTCGAGCCAGCGACGCAGCTGACGAGCGCGGTAGGCAGGGGCGAGATCGAGCGCGGCCGCCAGTTCTTCGACATCCATGCCCGAAAGCGGGTTCATGGAGCTCAGGTCCTCTGGAGCCTCGCGACCGCGTCCTGGATGTAGATATTACGGATACCAAGGTGCTGGAATTCGGACAAGGCTTCGAGAGCCTTCTGCCGGTCTCCCATCGCCTGATAACACTGCGAGAGCTCGAGGTAAAGACGGTAGTTTTTCGGGTCGTTCTGAATGAGCCTTCGGAGCGATACAATGGCGTCCTGGTACTTCCCCTGCATTCGTGCGATCACGGCGAGGCCGAGCACGGCGTATACGTCGAACTCGATGTTGAGAGCGCGTTCGTAATACTCTGCGGCCTTGTCCCAGTCTTCCATGCTCCGGTATGCATCCCCGGCCCTGGTCAGTATGACTTTGTTTTTGGGGTCCTTTTTGAGGATTCTGTTCCAGTATTCGAGAGACTTCTGCGGTGTTCCCGAACCGCGGTAGCAATCCGCCAGTCCGAAGAGCGCATAGAAATTGTCGGGCTCTTTTTCGAGGGCTTTTTCGAAATAAGGGATGCCGTCGGAAAACTGTTTGAGTTTTCTGAAACAATTTCCAATAGACGTGAGAACTCGGATATCGACGCTGTCTCCTTGAAGTTCGACCATCCTTTGCCAATACCCGAGGGCTTCCTTGTATTCTTTGAAGTCGTAATGGAGGTGCCCGAGGCCGATAAGGGCGTAGGCGTTATCGGCTTCCATTTCGAGGACTCGAAGATAGACGGCCTTTGATTTGCGGAAGTCGCGGACTTTCCGATATGCGTCGGCCACGCGGGTCAGTACGGTGATGTTTTTGTTGTCGTGAAGGAGGTATTGTTCCCAAATTTCAATCGCCTTCTGGTACTGGTTTAGCGCCTTGTAACAATCCGCCAGACCGAAGAGCGCGTAATTGTTGCCCGGGTGATAGACGAGACACTTTTTATAATGATCGACCGCCTCGCGGAAGGCGCCGCGCTTTCGGGCCGCATCGCCCAGTCCGACAAGGGCGTAATTGTTCTCCCTGTCCCGTTCCAAAATACGCGCGAAGCATTCCTCTGCTTCTTCTACACGATTTTCCTTGAGATATTGGTACCCTTTTTTAGAGAGTTCTGCGATCTCTACGAGTTCCTGACTCTGAGAATCGCGCTCGGGATCCTTGGGAAGCGGATCCTGGCCGATATCGTCGCTCACTTCGCGTCCTCTTCTTTTACTAGATTCTGTATTGCAAGCGCAGCCAGGCTTATAAGCCGTTCTTTGCGCTTTTCGTCTTTAGCGAGCCAGTACATCTTGAGGGCATCGACCGGTCTACGATCGGCAAGGTAGCGGTCGCCGACTCTGATAAGACCGTCGGAATACCCCGTTGTTTGAAAAATCCGACGTGCCGCCTCTATGTCCCCATGATTGAAAAGCTCATTTCCCCTGCGGTTCAATTGAGCTTTCGTGTTCGAGTCGACTCCTGAGGTAGGAAAGTCGGAAGATTTTATCAATCCTTCGCCCTTGAAGCGCTCGAACAGGTTTTTGTCCATACAGGAAACACCGTTTCTAAAAATATAAGGGTAAAACGAAGTTTAATCAACCACGTTAATCGATGGAAAATGAATCTATGTCGTTGAAGCGATATAGTTTATGGGGACCTCTAAAAAACCCGGTTGGTTTTTAGAGGTCCCTTGCAATTCCCTTAAGGGAATTGCTTTTTTCTAAGGTTGACCTCGAAAAACTGAAGTTTTTCGAGGTCCCCTTATATGAACCTGAGGGGAGAACGGGACAATGAAACGAGAGGCGGGTCACGAGTATTCTGTGGGGATGGGATATGCTGTACCGACGGCGCAAGTCTCTGGTATCTCGGTGGAACAGAGCCCCTTCCCTTATATGAACTCGCGGAAACGCCGACCGCCTCGTCGGCGATATGGTGGAGAGAAAACCCGATCGACACTCTTGGAGTCATATTTGCGATCCATCGATCTGTGACTACATTTAATGCATACAGCCCGACACGAACTTGCTATTTCTTTTTGGTGTAAAATCTTACTCGCGATCGTCCGAATTCGCGTTCATCCTCGATGCCCAATGAGCCGACCTCCTCGGGGGGGCTGTCCTCGGAAGGATAGTGGAGAAGAACCAAGGAACCCGGCATGAGCGTCGGTCCCTCCGAGAGTGAAACGAGGAGTTCCAGACGATATTTGTACGGAAAGGGCGGATCGCAGAAAACGACCGAATAAGCTGTTTTGTTTCTCAGCAGAAATCTCTCGACAGGCATGCAACGACATTCGATGCGCTCTTCGGCGATCGAAACATTTCGAAGAAGAATCGAGAATTTACCAGGGTCCTTTTCGACGCAGGAGACCGGCGAGGCCCCGCGACTCGCCGCTTCGAGCGCGATGATGCCTGAACCGGAAAATAAATCGAGGAAGGACTTCCCGGTGAGATCGCCGAGTACCGCGAAAACCGACTCGCGCATGCGATCCATGGCGGGACGGATTTCCAGACTCCCCTGTGGTACAGATATGGTACGTCCCCGGTATTTACCGCCGGTTATCCGCACGTCTAACCTCCCAAACGGTCGCGGAAATCACGGCGCATGTCACGGTCTATATCTCGCTCTTTTATATCGGCGCGCTTGTCGTATTGTTTTTTCCCCTTGCACAGACCGAGTTCGATCTTTACAAGCCCGTGTTTCAAGTACACAGCGAGGGGGATCAAGGTATACCCCTTTTCCCTGACGCGGCGGTCGATGCGCTTTATTTCAGAGGCGTGGAGGAGGAGCTTCTTTTTCCTGTCAGGATCATGCTGGAACACCGAAGAAAACGGATACTCGGCGATATGAAAATTCCTCAGCCAGATTTCTCCTCCGGATACTTCTGCGAAGGCGTCGGGGAAGGAAACCCTCCCGTCCTTGACGGATTTTACTTCGGTGCCGAGGAGGCAGATGCCGCACTCGAAGCTTTCGTCGACGTGGTAGTCGAACCGCGCTCGTCGATTGAGCGCCACGATCTTTGATCCCTCGGGGACGCTCATGGTCGATCAAGTATATGAAACCGCCTTCAGGCTTGTCAACGCGCGTCCAAAATGCTACTGTCGATCATCGATGGCATTATTGACACGACGAAGATCATTTACAGAAACCGTCGAAGGACGCAGGCGTTTTGCGCGCAGACTTGCCGCAGTATTCCTCATCTTCCTCGGTTTCGAAGTCGTTTCATCATTCTTCTTTGCGGCATTCGCAGTATGCTCAGTGTCCATGTCCCCGACGCTTCTTCCTGGCGACAGGCTCATCGTTTCCCCGCTTGCATTCGGTCCGCGTACGCTCTTCGGCAGAATTCCCGGTCTGTCGAAACCCGAGCGCGGGGATCTAGTAATCGTAGATCCCCCCTATGTCGAAAAACCTGGTTTCTGGGAGATGATCGCGGACTCTGTTGTTCGTTTTCTGACTTTTCAGCAAGTCTCGCTCGAAGGTAATAGGAAAAACCGTTCACTGTCCGGCCCTTCGATCGAGAGGATCATCGCCCTCCCCGGCGATACCGTCGAAATGAAAAACTACGTATTTTATATCAGACCTGCCGGGGCGGAATCGGCGCTTACCGAATTCGAAGTCGCGAATACATCATACGACATAAAAACAGAAGAACCGCCTTTGAACTGGAACGAGAAACTGCCGCTTTCAGGTTCGATACCTCCCTTTACCCTGGGAGAAAACGAGTACTTCGTCGCAGGCGACTCACGCTCGATATCCGGCGACTCGAGACTATGGGGAGCGGTCGGCATCGAGAGTCTGAGGGCGAGGGTGATCCTGCGCTATTGGCCGCCTGCGCGATTCGGCTCCCTCTAAGCACGTGGAATGTAATCGCTACGAAGCGCCGAGATCCCTCTACATTCATATACCGGTCTGCATGGCGAAGTGTTCCTACTGCGATTTTTTTTCTCTTCCCGCGGCATCGTTTTCGGATTCATTCCTCGAAGACTTGATCGACGCGATACAAGCCCGCGCGGAACTTCTTGCGGAACGTTTCGAATCGCCCGGCTTTTCGACGGTATATATCGGAGGCGGAACCCCGACTGTCCTTTCCGAGAGGCTCTTTGATCGCCTTCTTGCATCCATCTCGCCTCTTGCGCCTTCCCCGCTCGAGTGGACCGTGGAAGCGAATCCGGAAAGCCTCGGCATGTATCATCTCGAAAGCATGCTTCGCCATGGCGTCACGAGAATCAGCATCGGTGTGCAAAGTATGAACGACGAAGAACTGCAGATCCTCGGAAGGCTGCATGACAGCGCGCAGGCTGTTCGGGCCGTTCATACCGCTTCGGAAGCGGGCCTGGTCGTATCCGTTGACCTCATAGCCGGAATACCTTCGATGGGGTATTGTTCGAAACCCGTATCAGGCCTATCCGACACAGCGCTCGCATTGATCGAGGCCGGTGTCTCCCATCTATCGGTCTATGACTTGGTTCTCGAGGAGGGGACTCCTCTGGCGCGCAATGAATACTCGCTGTGTTTCCCCGGGGAGGACAGAATATACGATGAACGTTCGGTACTCGATGAACAACTATCGCAACGGGGTATTCGGCGATACGAAGTCTCGAATTACTCATCGCCAGGCATGGAATGTCTGCATAATCTCGTCTATTGGAAGATCGGCTCATACATCGGCTCCGGGCCGGGAGCAGTGTCGACTATCGTCGCACGAGAATCGGATTCTCCGCATTTCGGAGTCGACGGGTCTTCGCTCAGGATCGAAGAACACAAGAATATCGGGAAGTATATAGAAGACAGAGGCGAGTGTTCAGTTGAAACGATGATCAGTCCTCGCGAATCGGCCTTCGAGGAACTGATGATGGCTTTCCGGACCGTATTCGGTCTTGATTGCGAGCTGTTCCAGAAACGATTCGGAGCGAGGGCGGAAAATCTCATTGAAAACACGCTTTCATCGTGGAGTAACTACATTGTACCGGGTGAAGCCCTCTATGAAGGATGTAATAGCCGGAGTATGGCCTTGAATTACCAGGGCTTAGATCTTCTTAATCGTTTTCTCGCAGACTGTCTTGAAGAACTCGATGAGAAGTATCCGGCACACTCAGAAACAGATGAATGAAGAAGTAATAATCACATAGATTTATCAAACGAAGAAATCGTAACGATCGATGACACGATCGGCGTATCCCGGGTCGAGTCCGATATTGAAAAGTCTTTCTGTTAGTACTGTCGAAGGCGGGCCGTGGCCGGGCAGAATGATGCATTCATCGGCCTGATCGAGGATGTTCGTACGCAATCTCGTCAACAAGGTCGTGGTGTTGTAGCTCGAAAGCGTCTTTCCGATAAGCCCTGCGTGGAGTGCGTCGCCGGTGAAGATAAGGCCGTTCGCAAAAAATGCGAGAGAGTCGGGAGAATGACCGGGTAAAGAATACACTTCGACCTTGAACCCGCAGGTATCAACAATATCTCCGTCACGAAGCGGAGTGCAGGGAAAGCCGAGGACCTGCGCGTTGGCCGCATATATGCGCGCATCGTAGATCTTAAGCAGTGTTTTAAGTCCGCGGACGTGATGCGAATGATTGTGTGTCACGAATACAGCCCGCAAAGCGTATCCGTTTTTCTCTATATGACTCAAGAGTGAGGCGTTCATCTCGGCCGGATCGACAATAAAAGCCTCACGGGTCTCGTCGTTTCCCAGGAGGTAGACATTTGAAAAACCGTACAGCGAGTAATGATGATACAGCTTCATAAGTACAGATGCTCCAGGTCCCGGATGGCCTCCATCGTATTGGAGCCCTTGAACGACACGTCTGACTGCTTGTTCGGAATGAAATACACGCGTTTCAAATTGCAGTTTTCGAACGACGAATGTTCGATACATCCTTTAATGAAACGGGAATCATAGAGATTCGATCCGGAAAAAGTACAATCGCTTATATGTGTTCCGTCGAAATTGCAATGCATCAGCTCTGCCGCTTCGAAGGAAGAATCGAGAATATCAGAGCCTCCGAATGAACAGAACTGCGCATTGGCGCCGGAGAAATCACATGACTCGATGAGGGAGGCGTCGAAAAAACACAGAAGCAGCGTGCTGCCGGTGAAGAGGACGCGTTTCATGTTCGATCCGATGAACGAGCAGCCGACAAAGCGGCGGTGCGAGAGATCGAGTTCTTCGAGAGGTATACCCGCTGCGTTGATGTCCTTGGCGCCGGTTTCGGCGGTAAGAACGGAAATCGCCGAGGACAATGCCGCGGCGCGGTCTTCATGGTGGGAAAGACAGGTTTTCGAGCCGTAGAAGACCACCGATCTACAGCCCGGCGCCGAACAGCGTACGAACGAATGCATGTTAATAGACTACACAATGACCTGACTGGAAACAAGCGGCTGTGCTTGCACCTCATGAGATCGAATCGTATTATACAGACATGTGCTCATATTGCGGCTCGCCTATAGTCTCTGACAGGAAGCCCGGTTTCAACGAGGTCTGCGAGAGCTGCGGCAAAGATCTCCACGTTTGTTTGAACTGTCGTTTCTATAAACCCGGAGCCCGTTACGACTGCGCCGAGACGATCGAGGAACAGGTGAGCGATAAAGAACGCCGTAATCACTGTGACTGGTACCAGACGAACCCGGTTTTTTTTACAAAGACCGAAGGGCGAAACCAGGCCCGATCAGCCGCCGCCAAGGCCCGCTCCGATCTCGATAAACTCTTCGGCGGATGAACGTCATGGATGATAATGAAAGGCCTATCGCTTTTTGCGATTCGGGGATAGGCGGACTTCCGTATCTTGCCTCGGCTCGGATCGAGCTGCCCGGCGAGCGCTTCGTCTATCTCGCAGATCGCGAAGGCTTCCCCTATGGTACAAAGCCGCGTGACGAAGTCCGCGACCGCGTCCTCGCTGTAGTACGCACGATCGTAGATGAATACAAGCCGAAGGCGCTTGTTATCGCGTGCAATACCGCCTCGCAAGCCGCTCTCGCATCCGTTCGCGAGGCTTTCCCCGATCTGCCCGTCGTAGGAACCGTCCCCGCGATCAAACCCGCGGCTGAACAAACAAAGACGGGCGTTATCGGGGTAATGGCCACCGAGGGGGCTGTTGAGGATCCCTATCTCGATGAACTTATTGCACAACACGCCAAAGGGGTCACAGTTCTCCGTGAGGCGGCTCAGGAACTCGTAGAATTCGTAGAACATCGAACTGCTGTGGCCGATTTCGATGAGCGGCGGCGCGTCGTCGAGCCCTTCGTCCGAAGACTTGTCGACGGCGGCGCCGACCGGATCGTGCTCGCCTGCACGCATTTTCTGCATCTCCGCGACGAAATCGCGTTATGCGCGGGCGAACGCGCGAAGACGGTCGACTCGCGTCTCGGAGTGGCGAAACGGCTCGCAGAACTGCTCGAGTCGCGGGGATTGCGTTCCTCTGCATCACATGTGAACGGGAAGTCGGTTTTTCTCATCACGGGAAGACCGCCCTTTGAAGAACGCTATAGCGACTTCGCGCGACGCTTCGGGCTCGAAGGTCCCCGGCCGCTGTCGGACAATTTCGTGGTATGAACGGTCTTGTTCTTTCCGGTTCGAACAATCTCTTCAGAGTTTTATGCGAGGACGGCAACAGCCGTATATGCCCGATCAAAGGCAAACGCTTCCGTGATCAACAGGGCGTTTACAACGCGCTTGCCGCGGGCGACAGAGTCGAGGTTGAAGCGGTTGCCGTCGATCGAGGCCTGATCACCGGTTTGGCGCCGAGGAAAAACCTCTTCGGTCGGTACAACGAAAAGGGAAGGGCACAGCAGGCGATAGCCGCAAACATCGATCTTGTCGTCTGCGTAGCGTCGCCGATTCTGCCGCCCTTCAGACCTCGTTTTATAGATCGAGTCGCCGTGCTCGCAGAGGCGGCGCACGTTCCATTTCTCGTAGTACTTAATAAAATAGATCTCGGCGAGGATGATGAAGTCGCGGAGCGTATGAGGCTGTATGCCTCTCTCGGGTATGCCATCCTCCGATGCTCCGTTCGTACAGGTCAGGGCATAGAAGAACTCGCTCATGCACTCTATGAGAAAACCACCGTGTTCACCGGCCAGTCCGGTGTCGGAAAATCGAGTATTTTGAACGCGCTCGATCCGAAATTGACGAGAAAGGTCGGCGATATCTCCGAAAAATACGCGCGCGGCAGACATACGACGACGATGGCTGAGCTGATCTGTATGAATGACGGAATCACGAAAATCATCGACACACCGGGGGTTCGACGTCTTGCGCTCCGCGGCATCGAAAGCTCCTCTCTCGATGCGTATTTCCCGGAGATGAAAAACCTTTCGCCGTTGTGCGTCTTCGGTCTTTCATGCACCCATCAACACGAGGAAGGCTGCATGATACTGAAGGCCCTCGACGAAGGTCGTATTCATAAAGACCGATATGAAAGTTACATGCGAATCCGTGATGAGTTGAAATCGAACGAAGAGTATTCTTCGCGCGAAGGATGGAGCGCTGCGGCGAAACGCAAGGGCGGGGCACTGCGCGGCGATGGGGTGAGAAAGAGCGCAAGAGCCTTGGGGATGGACGACGATGAGGGCGAATGAACACAGTCTTGAACTGCTCGAATTCGATAGAATAAAAGACACTGTCGCCGGGTATTGCCATTCGCCCGAAGGCAGGCAGTGTATTCTAAAAAGCGAACCAAGCTCCGACAAAAATGAAGTTGCTAAAATAAAAAACAAAGTTTCAGCTATTATCACCGTATTGCAAGACGGCGAGGAGGGACCGAAACAGTCGTTCGCCGAAATACACGAAGCGATTCGCAAACTTTCAAAAAGCGGTTCGACGCTCGAAGATGAGGAGTTGTTCGCACTCGGAATGTGGGCCGATGCATATTACGATTTTATTGCATTTGCTAAGCGCGTCGAGAAACACTCAATCGATCTGGGAACCCGCGAGGCCCCCGATCTCGGACCTGCGGCGAAAATCGTTTTTAGGGTATTCAACAAAGACGGCAGCTTGCGGGACATACCGGAACTCAAGGAAGCCAGGTCCAGGATAGCCCGCGTCAACCGGGAAATCGCATCGATAAGCGACTCGTACTACCGTGACCCCGATATTCGAGCGATCCTGCAGTCGGACGAGCCGACGATTCGCGACGGAAGAACCGTGCTTCCGGTAAAGGCGAATTTCAAAGGACGAATACGAGGCATCGTGCACGAAATTTCTTCGACGGGGCAGACTGTTTTCATCGAGCCTGAGGAACTCGTCCAGAAAAACAACGAAATCGTGCAGGAAGAGGCTCGGTTAAGACAGGAGATGGCCCGCGTGTTCCGGGAGACGACGGAACGTCTTCGTGTCTACAACGAGGACTATTCGCGGGCGCGCTCGATCATCGCAGAACTCGACGGACTGTACGCTCGGGCCAGACACGCTCGAAACGGCGGTTTGTGCATGGCCAGGGACCTCGATTCCGGTTTCGTAATACGAAAAGCGAGACACCCCCTTTTGGGACAACGGGCTGTCCCGATCGACGTAGACCTTCCCGAGGGAACGCAGACGCTTGTTATCACCGGACCGAATACGGGCGGAAAGACCGTCACCCTCAAGACAATCGGACTATTGGCGCTTATGAACCAATTCGGCCTCGCCCTGCCGGCCGCTCCGGAGACTGGTTTCGCCGTTTTCGACGCTGTGTACGCCGATATCGGCGACGAACAATCCATAGATCAATCGCTTTCCACCTTCTCCGGGCACATGCGCGTCATAGGCGGTATTGTCGAAGCAGCGACGGGAAAAAGTCTCGTGCTGCTCGACGAGCTCGGATCTGGAACCGATCCCGAAGAGGGCTGCGCGGTCGCCATGAGTCTCCTCGATTGGTTCATCGAGCGCGGTTGTCTTACGGTGGTGACGACGCATCACGGCATACTCAAAAATTACGGTTATTCAAAACCCGCATGCCTCAACGCCTCGATGGATTTCGACGCCTCGAGTCTTTCGCCGACCTACCGCATCCTCATGGGAGTGCCCGGAGAAAGCCGAGCGCTCGAAGTCGCCGTCAAAAACGGACTCCCCGAGATCATCGTTACGGGCGCTCGAAAATATCTCGCGGAGGAAAGGGCGGACGTGAGCGAACTCATCCGAGGTCTCACCGAGAAGCATCGAAAGCTCGAGGATATGGAAAGCGATCGGCTTAGGCGGCTTCGGGAGGCGAAGGAAGAACAGCGGAAGGCCGACCTCGGAAAGCTCCGTGTGCGGCGCATGGAAATCGAACTTAGGGAAAAGGGTGTCGCCGATCTACGACGCCTCTTGTCAGAGGGGCGAAAGACACTTGAGAATCTGGTTAAAGAGCTTCGCGAGGGCGAACTTACCTCGGAAAAAACGAAGGCAGTCAAGAAGTTCTTGGCAGAGCTTTCAGAGCAGGTCGAGGGAGAGGCGGCTCGTTTAGAGAATCTCAAACGGGAGGAACTCGAGGAGTCTGCGCGAATTGAAGAGCAAGCCCGGGATAATAAAGCGGCCGGTATTTCGAATGCCCGTGATTCTGTAATAAACCAAGGCGTCGAAGTTCTGGCAGGCCCGGCCCGAAAGCGCGGTATCGTCGTTCGACCTGCGAAAAAAGGATCATGGGTCGTCGAAATCGAGTCGATACGCATGACATTTCCCGAATCGGAACTCATCCCTTTGCACAACGCTCCCGCGACGAACCAAAAGCCTCAAATCCAGGTCGAACTGGCCCCCCGGGGCGAAAGCGGCCGCGCACTCGCTTCGTTCGAACTGGATCTGCGCGGATACAGGCTCGCAGAGGCCATCGACGCGGTCGAACGGCAGATTGACGCGGCAAGTCTTCAGGGTCTTACATTGTTCAGTATTGTCCATGGCATGGGTGAAGGCGTCCTCGGAAAGGGAATCCACGAATACCTGAGATCACACCCGGCTGTCGCCGATTTTCACTTCGCGAGACCTGAAGAGGGCGGCTACGGCAAGACGATTGTGCGGCTTAAGTAAAAGGGAACCTCAAAAAAACCGGTTGGCTTTTCGAGGTCCCAAAACTTCGACCGGTATATCAGGAAAGGCCCCCGACATCGGCCCACTCGATCCCTTCCCCGGCAGGAATATCCCGTTCGGCCTTGCGGCCTATCAGCACATCAAATAACTCAGGATCCAGCCCCGGCCTCAACACTTTTTCCGTCCTGAGGACGGCTATATTGTTTTTTGAAAACCTGGTCCCTTTTTCGATATCGACGCATGCGTGGATCGTGCGGTTGGTTCTGCCGTAATTGCGCTCTTCGCTGAGCGCAAGCCGTTTGACCCCGTCGCCGAGCACCGCAGCGACCCTCTCCGCCCCGAAGCTTTCGGCTGTTTCGACTATCGTCGTCTCGGGGCTTTGCGTTTGGGCTCTTCTGAGGGCGGCTGTCATGCGCGAGAAATCATCGGGCGGTAGCGCGATGGGATCGTCGAGACCGGAATCCTTTCTACTTAGGCAGATGTGCTTCTCGACGATGACTGCACCCAGGGCGACCGAAAGGGCGGGTACCAACACGGGGTCGAGCGAATGATCGGAAACGCCGACCGGCAGACCGTAAATTCCGGATAGATGAGGCAGTATCCGTAGGTTGTAGTCCTCTGCAGGGGCGGGATAGGCGGTAACACAATGGAGGAGGGCGAGGTCATGGACCTTCGGAGAGTGCCCGGCGTTGGCGGTATTTTGTCCTGTGGAATCTCGCAGCGGCCGCAGTCTCGATACCGCCCGCTCGATATCGCCGAGTTTTGAAACGCCCGAGGATAGGATGACCGGCACATTATACGATGCGATCTCGTCGAGCAATCTGCAATGATTCAATTCGGGGCTAGCGACCTTGAATAGCTCCGCTCCGATCTGCCGCAAACTGCGGGCGCTTTCTATACCGAAGGGAGTGCAGAGAAAGACGAGGCCATGTCGTATACATTCTTCACGGAGACATCGATAGAAATCCTCGCCCGCTTCGAGGGCTTTGAAGCGGTCGTAAATGCGGATATCTCCTCCTGGAAGGGGGACTACACCGGTAGCGGGATGTACTATCTCGTCGGCGATGACATATTGGAATTTGGCGCAGTCCGCCCCGGATTCGGCGGCGGCGGCAATGAGTTCCCGTGCTTTTGCACGATCGCCGCCGTGTCCGGTACCGATCTCGGCTATGACGAACACACGATCCCGACCGTACCGCGCTTCGCAGGCCGCAAAGAAATCGCTCATCCTCTCTCCATCTAATCACTTGCACGTGCTGCAACGATGCGGTATCATAGCATTACAATACAGGCCTTCGCAAAGGAGAGCGACATGAAAGTTCAGTATTGTGATATCTGCAAGAAGGAAGTGGCCGATCCGATTCCGTCGAGGACGTTTTTCTATATCGCAAACGTCGATCTGTGCGAGAACTGCAAGGACGACCTCGAGGCTGCCATGAAGTACATTGTCCGCGGCAAGCAGCCTTTCGATGTCCGCTGGTACGACGACCTTCAGACCAAGATCATGAAGGAAGGCATCCAGCGCGGTAAAATCGTCGCTCCGAAGCGATAAGTACGCAGTAGACCGCATCGCAAGCATATTCATTTCTTGATGAATGTCGAGAAATGAATATGCTTTTTTTATTTCGAATGAAAAAAACGGAAACAAGCGCGTTTTATTCAACGTAAGTGCGTTAAAACGTCCCGTAGTTGACAGTTTTTTTTTCTCCGTGCTATTGTTTTTCGTCAATCGAAATCCAAGGAGACACTATGTCCGGCCACAGTAAATGGGCGACGATAAAGCACAAAAAAGGCGCCCTGGACGCAAAACGCGGCCAGATGTTCACGAAGATCATCAAGGAAATATCCATAGCTGCTCGCATGGGCGGCGGCGATCCCGAAGCCAACCCGAGGCTGAGGACGGCCGTACTCAAGGCCCGTGCAGCGAACATGCCCAAGGACAATATCGATCGTGCCATAAAAAAGGGCACGGGCGAACTCGAAGGTGTCAACTACGAAGAACTCACCTACGAGGCCTATGCCCCCGGAGGCGGCGCCCTCCTCATCGAGGTGCTCACCGACAACAAGAACCGCGCTGCGGCGGAAATCCGCAATATCTTGACTCGGTCCGGATCGAGCCTCGGCGCGACAGGTTCGGTCTCCTACCTCTTCAAACGCAAGGGCGTTCTTTCCTACGACGGCGAGAAATACACCGAGGACAAGATCATGGAGGCGGCGATCGAGGCCGGTGCCGACGATGTTCAGAACGAGGACGGCGAACTTGTCGTCTATACCGCCCCTGACGCCTTCGAATCTGTGCTCACCGCCATGAACGCAGGAGGCTTCGAGCCCGACGGCGCCGAAATCTCGATGGTTCCCGACACCTATGTCACCCCGGACAAGGAGACGGCCCTCAAGGTCCAGAAATTGATCGACAAGCTCGAAGAAAGCGAGGACGTTCAGAACGTCTATCATAATGTCGAGATACCGGAGGATCTGGACGAGTAACTCTCGGACGGGTAAATCGGCCATGACGGGGGCCGGAGCGACCGAGCGCCGAACACGAAAGGCTCCGGTAGCTCCGGCCCTTCGCATACTCGGCATTGATCCCGGTCTCGCCTCGGTCGGATACGGCATCGTCGAATCCAAGGGCGGCAGACTCAGGCATATCGATCACGGCTGCATAGAAACTAAGAAGGACCAATCCACCGCGGAACGGCTCTGCGCTATTTTCGACGAGATAAACGACTTGATCCGGAAGTGGGAACCGAACACGGCCGGCATGGAGAGCCTCTACTTTTGGAGAAATGTCAGTTCGGCGCTTCCGGTGGCTGAGGCAAAGGGGGTTATACGCCTCGCCTTCGCTCGCTCGGGCGTCGATCTCGTCGAATACAGCCCGACGGCTATCAAGCAGGCGGTGAGCGGATCTGCACGGGCCGAGAAAGAACAGGTACAGGAGATGGTGCGCGTTCTGTTGGGCTTGAAAAACCGGCCGAGGCCAGATCACGCGGCCGACGCACTCGCTGCCGCGATATGCAGGGCTAACCACTCGGATCTGTTCTGACAATAGGACATGGACTTGATAATTCAAGGCCGGCTGATCCTTGCCTTGATTGTTCTGTAAACCGTATACTTCCGAAAATGTTCAACAGCATCCGTGGGGAATTGACAGAAAAGCGGGTCGACTCGATTTGCATCGACTCAGGCGGCGTCGAATGGGAGTTGTCCGTTCCAGCGCGCTCTGTGGACGATTTCGGCGGAATCGGCGAGGAGGTCAGGGCCTTCACCTGGCTTCATCACTATGAAGACGGAATGCGGTTGTATGGTTTCCCGAACGAAGCCGAAAGGTCTGTCTTCCGGGAACTTATGAAAGTCGAGGGGATAGGACCCAAACAAGCCCTGCGCATCCTTTCGGGAATACGGATCGAAGACCTCGATAAAGCACTCGAGGCTGATGATCTTGCGGCCCTCCAGGCGATTCCGGGTGTAGGACCGAAACTCGCGTCGAAGATGCTCCTTTCGCTGAAAGGTAAAGTCGTACGACCTGATTCGGCCCAGTCCTTCCGAAGCGGCGCGAAAGATGCCGGTCCCTGGGGCGACGTTGTCCGCGCCCTCGCCGACATGGGATACGACCGTAGGGCTGCCGAGAAGGTCGTCGCCGAACTGGCGCTCTCCGTTGCCGAGGGCCCCGAGCGCGAACGGGAAGTGTTCCGTAAGGCGCTGATCACACTATCCACCGGCGGCTGATATGGCGCGTAAAATGGATCCCGCATTCGATCCCGAGGAGGATGAACGCGAAACCTCCTTGAGACCTCGACTGCTCAGTGAGTTTCAAGGCCAAGAGGCTTTGAAGAAGAATCTCGGGGTTTTTATCAAGGCGGCTCGGGAACGGGGTGAGGCCCTCGATCATCTTTTTTTGATGGGGCCTCCGGGTCTGGGGAAGACGACACTCGCCCTGGTCGTCGCCAATGAGCTGGGTGTGGACTTCAAGCCGACGAGCGCTCCGGCTCTTGAAAAGCCCAAGGACCTCGCCGGTGTTCTGACGACTCTTCGCGAACGCGCCGTTCTCTTCATAGACGAAATTCATAGGTTGAAGCCCGCCATCGAAGAAATGCTGTACATCGCCATGGAGGATTTCGAACTCGACTGGATGATCGGTCAGGGCCCGGCGGCGCGGACCGTCCGCATCCCGGTGCCGCCTTTCACCCTCATAGGGGCGACCACTAAGGCGGGCACGGTATCGGCGCCATTGGCGAGTCGATTCGGCATCTCGCTCCGCTTCGGCTATTACGAAGCCGATGAACTGGAATCCATCATACGCCGTTCCGCCTCGATTCTCGGCGTTGACGTGAGCCCGGAGGCTGCAAAATTACTTGCGGTATCGAGTCGAGGAACGCCTCGCATCGCGAACCGTCTCTTGCGGAGGATGCGCGATTTCGCCCAAGTTGAAGGCTCAGGCCGTGTCGACGAATCCGTAGTCCGTTCGGGACTCGAGCGTCTCGAGATCGACGAACTCGGGCTCGAGCGTCTCGACCGTGAAATACTCCGCGCGGTCATCCAGAAATACGCCGGAGGACCCGTCGGCGCCGAGACCCTCGCGATTACCGTCGGCGAGGGCGTGGACAGTCTCGAGGATTTTTACGAGCCCTACCTCATCCAGGCCGGACTTCTTGCGCGGACGAGCAGGGGCAGGGTCGCGACTGCGGCTGCGTATCGGCATTTGCGAATGGAGATCCCCGGTGAGGACGGACGACTTCTCTTTTGACCTGCCCGAAGAACTGATCGCCCAAGAACCCTCTGCGAAACGCGGAGAATCGAGGCTCATGGTCATGGACCGATCGAGCGGCCGGTGCGAACATCGCATGATGCGCGATATATCACGGTATATCGAGAGCGGCGCGCTCATGGTCTTCAACGACTCCCGTGTGAGGAAGGCCAGGCTATTCGGTATTGCGCGTGATAGCGGTGCACGGGTCGAGTTTCTCCTGCTTCGTCGTTTTGGCGGAGGTCTCTGGGAGGCCGCCGCCTCGAAAATGAGTCGACAGCGAAAAGGCAGGCTCTATGACCTGCCGGGAGGCGTCTGCGCCGAATCCCTCGGAGTCCGCGATAAGGCTGAAGGCACAGGACCGGACAGCATCCTGATACGCCTCTCACCCGATGTCGACGATGCCTATCTCGAGCGTCACGGCCATGTTCCCCTGCCGCCCTATATAAAGCGCGAGGACCTGCCCGAGGACGAAGAACGGTATCAAACGGTCTATGCACGCGAAACAGGCTCTGCGGCATGTCCGACGGCAGGGCTGCATTTCACCGAGGAAATGCTCCATGCTCTCGATGCAGCCGGTATCAGAAGAGCTATGGTCACCCTTCATGTCGGGCTTGGCACATTCCTCCCCGTGCGCACCGAACGGATAGAGGATCATGCAATGCACGAGGAAGAGTACGAGATCCCCGAAGCGACGGCGCTAGAAATCGCCTCAGCCAAGGCTGAAAAACGCCCGGTTTACGCCGTCGGCACGACAAGCCTCCGCACGCTCGAATCGGCCTGGAGCGATGAACATGGTCTGAGACCCGGCCGCGGATCGACCAGAATCTTCATTTATCCGGGATACACGTTCAAGGTGGTGGATGGACTGTTCACCAATTTCCATACACCGCGTTCGACCCTGCTCATGCTCGTTTCGGCCTTCGCGGGGCGGGACCGAATTCTCGCGGCCTACGCCGAGGCTGTACGGGAACGCTACCGCTTTTTCAGCTACGGCGACGCCATGCTCATTAAGGATATGACGAGCATGGCGAGCTATGCTCATTAAGGATATGACGAGCATGGCGAGCTATGCTCATTAAGGATATAACGAGCATGGCGAGCTATGCTCATTAAGGATATGGCGGGCTAGTAGGTGCTTGAATCCATTTTTTCGAATTGAGATCTGACCTTCTCGAGCCTGGCGAGTTCGTCGCCGATGATGTCGGCATAATCGAGTTCGCCCGAGACGATGCGGGAAGCCTCGTCGATCCAGTATTGGACTTCGGGAAGCAACACAAAACGCTGAGCCATCGCCTTGGCCGCGAGCTCTTTTGTTTCGGGCCAGTAGGCCAAGGCTGCACGGTAGGCGGATTCGGCCGTCTTCAGACTTTCCAGGTTCTGGTCTTTCCACGGTGCGTTGAAGAAATACGCAACGCGTTTATCGAATTTCGATCCGAGGATGAGGTGCTGCTCGATCAATTTGAGATTGATATGCATATTGAAGAGGTACCGGTATCGTTCCCAGTGTTTCTCGTCGGGAATTGAAGCGAGGGCATAGAGCGGGTTGCAAAAATCGGCTTTCTTGGCCTTTTCAAGCCAATAGATGTTCTCGATGGAATCATCGGGATACTGGATATAGTGTGTATGATAGAGACGGTAATACTGCTCTTTATAATAGACGGGGTAGGCGACAGCGAAAACCGCCGTAGTTGCGAGTACAAGCGCAAATATGAGGCGCTTTTTCATGCCGATAATACTATCGGACGTTTATCGCCGCGAGTATAGCGCTCGAAACCTTTTCGGGCTGCCGTTGTTTATTGAACAGGTCCGGATTTGAGGTCGATTCCGAGCTCTCCTCCCACGGCATCGAGGACGAGGGAATGGACTTCGGCGAGGGGACGTGAAGCATCGATATGCACGACCCTCATACCGCTGCCTGAAAGACGTTCGAGCGCCGAGGCATAGGCCCGGGCGACGCGCTTTTGAAAATCGAGTTCTTCGTAGATTTCGTGATGCATGCGGTCGCGGATTCTTTCGAGGGATGTTTCAGGCGATACATCGAAGAAAAGAAGGAGGCTCGGAAGAGGGAAGTCCTTGTTCAGCGTCCATGGAAGATCGGCTCCGCATGCCACACCCTGGTAGGCGAGGCTTGAAAGAACATACCTGTCGCACACGACTACCTGACCTTCCTGAAGGCGTTCCAGGATACCCCCTTTCCGATAGATATGCTCGGAACGATCTGCTGCGAACAAATGAGCGACAGTCCTCGGATCACGTTTGAGAGCTCCCGAGAGGATGGAGCGGATGAGCACGCCTTCCTCGGCATCGGTTGGCTCGCAGGTCGTCCATGCAGGGATACCGAAGCTGTCCAGAGCGGCTTTAATGGCATGAAGTTGCGTCGTCGTACCGGCTCCGTCCCCTCCCTCGAGAACGATAAACCGCTTGAGTATATCCATATTCAGTATCCTCTTTTTTCAAGACTAGCCTCGATGCGATACATTAGGCAAGCGCGGTATCTGATGCGAAGAACCGGTACCGAAGATGACTGCATGAAGGTCTCTGTGGTATCGTTATGGTAGGATGATGAGTACGGTCAAGAGAACGCCTGTAGCGGCGGCCGGCATGCTGCTCTTCCTTGCCGCGGCTTTTTTCGCAATTCCCTTTCTTGACCGATCCGTCCGAGCCGGCATCGAGTCGACGGTCCGAACCATTAAGACAGGATTCGAGAAGAACATCGGACTCAATCTGAGTTTTGATTCATTATCGCCGTCGATACTCCGTTCAGCCTCGATCAACACGCTTTCGATAAGCGCACCGGGCGGCCGGACCTTGCTCGAAGCACGGAAAGTCCATGTCTACTATAACCTGTTCGCCCTCATCACTGGTGATAGATCAGCACTTGTCACGGGATTGGGTTTGGTCGGGGTTTCGATCGATTTGCGGATTCCTCAGGATCTTCCGCTTATCCAAAGGATCTCCGCCTTGTTTTCAGGTGGCAATGGAGGCCCGCTGCCAAAAATCCGTATCACGGGGGAATCAGTTCAAGCTTCGGTTTTTCTCGATGGTGTCGGATCGGGGACGCTCGATGCAGAAAACCTGAGTTTCTCTACACTCGAAAATGATGTGAGTATTTCACTCGACGGTCGTGTCGATATTCGGACTCGAGGGCGTGGGGCTTTAGAAATATCCGGTCCCCTGACACTGGCAGGACGCATATCAAATGAGTTCGATCGCGCACGGATTCGCCTTTCGCTGGCCGCGGAGTCGCGCGAGTTCACATTGTCGCTGCAGCGTTTCGAACTTGTCTATGCCGACGGAGACATAAGCCTGACTAAGATCAAGGACAAGGCGCCCATAGATGCAGAGATTCATTATGCACCTGGATCCGGGGATCTGAGCGCATCGATACGGATGGAAGGATTCGTGCCGTCAAAAACTATAACACTAGGTAAGGGCCTTGAAGGTTTTACACCCTGGTTGTCCATTCCGTATTCGGGCACCTTGAGCCTGAAAGCACCCAAGGGCGATTTTGAGAAGTTGTGGTATAGCGCCGATATTTCAGGATCATTGCCCGAGGCAATCCTCACAGGGTCGGCTTCCGACAGAGGGATGGACGCTTCCATCAAAGCCCAGGGGACATGGTCAGCCGTTGCGATAGAAAGAGCTCATATCGAAAGCCCTGATATCAAACTCGACTACAAGGGCGACGTGCGTTTCGCGGATCTTTCGATAAACGGAGAAGCAGATCTCGAAGTCGATCTTCTCGACGGGAGACTTCCTCTACGAACTTCGCTGAAAATAGAAGAGCTCGACGGTCAATACTCTGTTATCGCAGACAAGATCGATATCGCCGATGTTGCATTCTCGGATTTAGTCATTCTCGCCTCGCGAAAGAAAAACACCGTGGATTTCAGGGCCTCGGCGCGACCGCCGGAAGGCAATCAATATTCTGAACATGTTCAAGTCGCTGGCTTCGCGGGAGAAGCCGGAACGGGTGGAGGCCGACTTCCATCGATCACCATGGAGGGGGGCTTTTCTTTCGAAACAACGCCGAGTATCGAGCTTTCTCTGACCATAGGAAAGTTGTTCCTGAAGCCGCTCGAACCCGTCATCGAGGCTGTGACGGGTTCACCCGATATAGCTTCACTTGTAGGGGGGCTTTCGATAGATTTCGATCTTTTCGCGACGAGCGATTTCAATAAACTCTCGTGGTCCGCACCGCAAATTCGCATAACTTCGATAAAGGATACGCGCGATTATGCCTTGTTCTCGCTTTCAGGAAGCGGTCGTTCAGTAGTGGTCAAAAACGCAGTTGTGTCACTGGGCGGTTATACCTTAAAGGGCTCTGGTTCATTCGATTCAGAAAAAAACGATGCTGTAACGTTCGATGCGAAACTCGCTTTTGATGAAATACCATATTCTATAAAAGGGAAGATAGATGATGGAGCGATTTCCATCCAAGGAGATTACGGACTCGAAATCGAAGCGGCAAGCGGAAACGGTGATATATATTTCATAGCTTCAACGAATTCTCTACCCTTGTCGATCGCCGGAGGAGTTTTTTTGGCATCGATAGATGTCACCGGAAGATTCAGAAATCAGAATGATTGGAATATAGCGTTATCGCAGTTCGATATGATTCCGGTTTCAGAACAAGCCTCCGATTATCCCTCGATAAGATTAGCCGGTTTTTTCGGACCGAGCGGAGGCTCTCTGAGTACGGTGCGTATTTCTGACAAGTACTCGACGATCAGCGGCGCTGCAAGGATTGGTTATTCATTAACAGAAGGCTTGAAAGGAAGTCTCGACGCAAAGTTGACAGGCGTATCTGCAAAATCTTCGAAATCGAATGGCGAATCGTATGTACTTTCCGCGAAATACGACAACGGTAGCTATAGAGCCGAAGTTGTAATTCAAGGTTTCCAGCTTGCGAGGTTCAAAGGCATGCCGATCGCTGGTACAGTTGACGGGCGGGCTGTTATTTCAAGGGAAAATGCAGACACGATACTGGATTTTGCCGTAAATCTTCGCGATGGGTATTTTCATGACCAGGCTTTGAGCCTGTCGCTTGCAGGTTCATATACCGATGAGCAGTTTACGTTGAAAACACTTAATGCCGCATATCAGGGATTTAGACTTACCGATACTCAGGGACGGTATTCACTTAGGGATGCGCAATCCGATATCAAGTTTCTGCTATCGGGTTCCTTTTTCGGTGAACCCGTGACCTATTCCGTGAACGCCAAAGGCCGTTGTACGGCAACATCGAAAATAGTTGTAAATCCGTTCGATGATTACTCGATCGACGGCTCTCTCGTTCGCGTAGGTGCAACGGCGACTTCCTGGCCGTTCTCACTAGAGATAGCAAAGTCCAGTCTGCGGCTGATGGCTGGAACTAATGACGAAATATCAGTCAACTACTCGAATAACAAAGATTTTACTGTACGACTTACGGGATCGCTTCCGATACGCCTCGACGCGAAAGGGATATTCGACGGAAAGAACATCGACGTCGTTGCAGACAATATCGTTCTCGACATGAGATTGTTCCAGTATTTTGTAGATAAAAAGAATCTCGTCTTCGATTCCGGAACGCTTAATGGACGATTCCATGCCTATGGACTTGCACTTGATCCCGAAATCGAAGGTGAACTTGCGCTGAATAATGTAGTGTTACAGGTTCCTGAATGGCTCGTGGATCCCATAGGACCCTTTAGTGCGCCGGTTGTAATGACGGAGCGCAACTTCAGCGGAATGGCAAAATCGGTAACTGTCGGCAAAGCGAGCATCGATGCACAAGTCAATGGCGTTTTCGATCATTGGCTTCCCTCGGAGCTTTCGGCATCGATTAGTTCCACGAAAAACTCTTTGGTGAGACTTTCCTTTGTCATTCTCGGGATACAGGCCGATGGCGAAGCCCTTGTTAAACTCAAGGGCAATCTTGAAGGCGACGTATTCCACTTCGATGTCGATGTGGCATTCGACAAGGCCACGGTCGTCGTTACACCCGAGGTGCTTGGAAATCCCGCCGCAGCTCCTCCTCAAGACAGTATACCCGTGTTTCTCGATCTGTCGGCGCTGATCCGATTCGGCAGAGGAGTGCGTGTGTTCTTCCCGTACAAAGACAACCCCGTAGTGACCGCGTATTCCGAACCTTCAAGCTCGCTTCGTATACGATGGGACCAGGCGACCGAGGATTACTCTGTAAAAGGCGAGGCTGATCTTCGGGGTGGCGAGGTCTTTTATATTCAAAGAAATTTCTTTTTGAAGAGCGGACAAATGGTTTTCAACGAGGAAACAGGCATGTTCGATCCTCGTATTACATTGCTCGCCGAGCTGAGGGAACGAAACGACGAGGGCCCCGTTCTCATAAGCCTTAGAGCGGATAATATGCCTATTTCGAATTTCAAACCGAGACTCCTGTCTGATCCTCCGATGTCTGAAGCCCAGATCGCCGTCCTCCTCGGGCAGAATCTTCTCGGAATGTCGGGCAACGAGAGCCTTGATATCAAAAAAGCGATTATTTCTACTACCGAATTTCTCCCTCAACTCGATATCGCGCGAGCCTTCGAGAACAAGGTGCGGGATATGGCCGGTCTCGATATATTGTTTCTCCGAACTCAGGTTCTCCAGAGATGGCTTATCGATGTATCGGGTACGGTAGAGAACGAAAAAGCTTATCAAAACCCCTTGGGAAGGTACCTTGATCGAACCGAGTTGTATGCCGGAAAATACCTGAGCGATTCGATTTTCGCCTACGGATCGGCGCGTCTTCGAGAGGACCCTCTTGCCGGGGCTGTCGGATTGAGAATAGACTCCGAGTTCGGCGTGGAACTGGATACGCCTTTCGGGCTTGTGCAGTGGACCATCGCTCCGAATCATTGGAATGACCTATTGATAAGCGATCAGAGCTTGAGTCTGAGTTGGAAGCTCTCCTATTAAGAGGAGTATTATGAAGCGTTTTTTTTCCATCGCTGCAGCTTTTTTCTTTGTACTAGCCGCCTTCGGTCAGGAAGCAGAGGATTGGTATTGGAATAAGCCTTTGTCCGCCGTCCAGTGGGATGGAGTCGTTCATGCCGACAGACGCGAGCTCGATGCTGCCGTGAAAAAATATATCGGCAAAAACTTCACGCCCGAACTGTGGATGGATATACAATCGAGTATCTTCGAACTGGATTGGTTCGAAAAACTTGAGCCATCCGCAATCGCTGCAGATGAGGCGAAAAGCAAAGTCATCATCAAGTTCCGTGTTACCGAAAAGCCATCGATCGAAGCTGTCCGCATCGTAGGAAATTCCGGAATCAAGACAAGCGACATTCTGGACGCGATTTCTGAAAAAGCCGGGCAGATTTTCAATCAATCGAAAACAAAGGTAGACGAACTCGCGGTCCGACGGCTTTATCTTGAACGAGGTTATCCGGACGCTATTGTCTCATCAAGCTCTCAACAGGGTAAAGATGCGAATTCGGTAGTTCTTGTATTCAATGTACAGGAAGGTTCACAGGTAGCGGTTAAGGAAATTCGGTTTACAGGCAATACCGCCGTCTCTTCCAAGACGCTTCAATCCAAAATGGGATTGAAAACAGCCGGCTTTCTGCAGTCTGGCACATTCCAGGAAACAAAACTTGAAGAAGGCAAGCGGGCAGTAGTCGATTATTACCGGAGCCGCGGCTATATCGATGCAAAGATTGTCGATATAGTGCGCAGTTACGAAAAAGACGAGAAAAACAATAAAACCTGGCTCATGTTGGACGTCGTCGTCGAAGAAGGAAAGCTTTGGACATTCGGCGGAATAAAATTCGAAGGGAATGTGATCTTCTCGACCGAAAAGCTGCAATCGATGGTGACGCTCAAGCCGGGAACGGTATTGAACTATATAAAACTTGGAAGCGAAAAGGCGAAGATCGACGATCTCTATTATGAATCGGGTTATATATTCAATACTATCGATCTTGTCGAATCGCGCGACGAGGAAAAGCAGACGATTTCGTATGTCATAAAGATCATCGAACGTGATCGCGCCCATATAGAGAACATAACAATCAAGGGAAACACAAAGACAAAAGACTATGTCATTTACCGGGAGCTTCCCCTCGAAGTCGGTGATATATTTTCTAAATCGAAAATCTACGACGGTCTTCGCAACCTCTATAGTCTTCAGTATTTCTCGATAATATCCCCGGAACTCTACGCCGGTTCCGCCGACGGCCTCATGAACCTTGTCATCGCGGTCGAGGAACAGAGCACTGCGGATATTCAATTCGGTGTTACCTTGAGCGGAATCGGACAGAAAGACAGTTTCCCGATTTCCGGCATGATCAAATGGAACGACCGTAATTTCTTCGGGAATGGTACTGATTTCAGCATAGAAGTAAACGGATCACCTACCGCTCAGAGTGTTAGTTTCGGGTATACCGACCGCTACTTCTTCGGCAACAAAATATCCGGTGGAGTCAATCTTTCGTTCTCGCACAAAGTCCTTACTACAGGACAGGACAGCATAGCGCCGATTTTCATTGACGGTGTCCCGGATCCCTTCGTTGAACCTCGCGAAGGCGGGTATTCGATCAGCGAGATACCTTCCGCTTACCTCATGCAGTATCATTCGTATTCTTTCGCGCTTGGCTTTTCGTCAGGGTATACGATGCGGACTCCGATAGGAGACCTCGGATTCGGCGGAGCCGTCTCCTTGGGACTCGGCATGAAAAACTTCGATGAGGGCTACAGGCCTGCTTCTCAGGACCTGCGGGACAATGTGGACAAGTGGATACCGGACAATCTGCTTATCGCACGAACCTATCTCAACAATCTCGACCTGTGGTACTCGCCTTCCCGAGGATATTATCTCAGTCAGAAATTCAGCTGGGCCGGACTTATCCCTTCCGAACCGCAACACTATATCCGCTCGGACACTAAAGCCGAAGCATATCTAAAACTCTTTGACATCCCTGTGTTCGAGAATTGGAGCTGGAAAATGATCTTCGGTACGCATTCCGGCTTCTCGGCACTTTTTGCAAAACCCTGGAGCGAATTAAAAGTAACCGACGACTGGCTCTATTTGGACGGGACATTCAACGCGCGCGGATGGAAAAAACTCTACGGATTCGAGGGCGACGGACTGTGGGAAAATTGGCTCGAGCTTCGTATGCCGATTTTCGAACAGTTCGTTTGGATTGACGGATTTCTTGATTTCGCCGCCATGCGTACACGTGGCGGTATGATCAACATGAATACGCTGAGCGTAGACGGCGATCGAAAAGACTTTTTCGATATGGGATGGGAGAATCTCGCGATAAGCGCAGGTTTCGGATTCCGCTTCTCGATCATGCAGTTCCCCTTCAAGTTCTATTTCGCGAAACGATTCGTTTTCGATGGGTCCGATCTGATCGATAAGACCGGTCAGGGTATGGATATCGTTATAAGCATAACACAACCTTTGAATTAGGAGGAACGATGAGAATTAAAACGAAAGCCCTTGTCGCAGTAGTTTTGATCCTCTCGGCATCGGCCTATTCACAGCAGATAACACGGGTGGCGGTAATCGATCTGCCTCGTGTCATCTCGACCTATAACAGTCAATCAAAGGAAGTACGCGATTTTGAAGCAAAAAAAGCGAAAGTGCAGGCAGATATAGACCGCATGAGTTCCGAAATCACGGCCTTGCTGAATCGAAAAGCCGAGGCGGACAAGGCAGGCGACAAGACGTTATCGGCGTCGATCAAGTCAGAAATAGATCAACGAACGAGAACGCTGAACGACTATGTAAACGTCAAGCAGGCCGAACTCGACGCAGAGGCAGCACGGCTTTTAGAGACTGATTTATTCACTCAGGAACTCTACAAAAAAATACAGAGCGTCGCGGAATATAAGGGCTATTCACTGGTTTTGAATATCAAAGGGCGGGACCAGATACTGAACTCTGTTCTCTGGTACAGCCCCATGATAGACATCACGAACGACGTTATCCAGGCGCTCGGTGTCGTAGGGCAGTAGGACGGCCGATATAGCAAGTTTCACTATAAATCGTTCGTATCTCCTTCCGATTCGAGGGCGCTTTTTAGAACTGTCGTCAATGTAGAAAACCGCTTGCGGTTTTCTGCCGACAAGTTGGACAACTCTTCATGCGCCTCGAGAAGGAAACGAACATTCGCTTGCGGGCCCTCAGACACATATTCCATACCGGAGGGAAGATCGAGCCTTGTCTCATCGAGGGAGACGAGGCCGATGATGCCGATGGTCCGCAAAAGGCCTCTACATGTTTCGTTTACGCTGTGGAGATGGACTTTCGCTCCGGGAGAGCGGAGTGAAAGACGTTTTTGAGCGCCTACGATGAAGCCGAGGAAGGTGGAATCCATATACTCGCATTCGGACAGATCGATTCGTACGGTGTTCACCTTCGGCTCGCGGTCAAGTCGTTCGAAAAGCCGTTCCTTGAGCGGAGGACAGACCAGGGCGGTTACATGGCCGGTCGCTTTGATGTACACGGCCTCGTCAGAATCTTTGTAATAGACAGCCTCTTCCACGCCTTCCTCCGATATCTCGCCTTGTAGACTACCGTTTCAGAGCCTATAATGCAACGCCATGGCCGAGCGTACTACCATGATGGACCAATACAAGAGGATAAAGGCTCAATACCGCGACGCCATCGTCTTTTTCCGCCTCGGCGACTTCTATGAAATGTTCTTCGAGGATGCAATCGAAGCGAGCTCCCTCCTCGATTTGACGCTGACCCACCGACAAGGCGAGAGCATGTGCGGGGTGCCCTACCATGCCGCACGCTCGTATATTGCGCGCCTTTTAAGACAGGGGAAGAAGGTGGCGATCTGCGAGCAACTCTCCGAAGCTTCGAATACCAAGGGCTTACTGGAGCGCAGAGTCGTCGAAGTCGTGACGCCGGGGACTACAGTCGAAGAGGAGTATCTCGAACAGCTTTCCAATAATTACATACTCGCGCTCTGCACATCCCGTTCCGCAGGCCGATCTTCGCTCTGTTTCGCCTATATGGACGTTTCGACCGGCGAATTCCGCGCTTTTTCAAAGACGGATTTGAACGACGCACGTTCGATCGAGAATCTCAGATCGGAATTGTACAGGCTCGCTCCAAGGGAATTGCTTATCCAACAGTCGCTTCTCGATCGCGGCGGATTCGCCGAGGCGATCGAGGAATCCGGAGTCCTGGTCGTAAACCGTTACCCGGATTGGAGTTTCGATGCCCAGAATGCCGAGCGTGAGATAGCTCGTCGTTTCGGGCTGCAATCGTTGAAAGGCCGCGGATTCGAGGAATCCTCACCGGAACTCGCCGCAGCTGCCGCACTCCTTCGTTATATCGACGAAACGACACCTGGATCATCGCCGCGTCTATCGCCGCCTCTTCCCTACCGCGAGGACAACTATGTTGCGATCGATGAAGGTTCGCGCAAGAACCTCGAGATCGTTCGTAATCTGAGCGATCAAGGAACTTCGTACACTTTGTTTTCTACGCTCAACTATACATGCACCGCGCCGGGCGCGCGGCTTTTACGACAATGGCTTTTGGAACCGCTGAGAGACAGGCACAAGGTTGAAGAGCGCTTGGATGCCGTCGACTTCCTTTACCGGAATCAGGGTTTGCTCAACAAGATTCGGGATGGGCTCGGAGGTATCCGCGATATCGAACGCCTCGCTTCGCGCGTGGCCATGGACAAGGCCCATGCAAAAGACCTTCTCGCGCTCGCCATGTCGATTCGGGGATGTTGCACGGTGCGGACCATCATAGCAGACTCGGCCGGCGAACCGAGCACTAAGCATGACGGATCGGCTATGAATACCGTTCTTCGGCTTTTGGCGGGGCAGGTTGAAGAATCGAGAATCGCCTCCGCTCTCGATTCGGCCGCGGCGATAGAATCCGCCTTGATCGACGAGCCCTCGACGCTCCTGACCGAAGGGAATCTCATACGAGACGGCTATGACGACGAACTCGACCGCCTGCGCTCGATAAAGGCGCATTCGAAGGAACTTCTCGACGCCTATGTAGAGGAAGAGCGCGTTGCCACGGGGATTTCAACGCTTCGTGTGCGGTATAACCGTATTATCGGACACTATCTCGAAGTGACAAAAGGCAAGGTGGAGTCGGTCCCGAAGCATTTTATCCGGCGGCAATCCCTCGTTTCCGGCGAGCGATTTACGACAACACGGCTTGAAGAATTGGAAAGCGAGATAAACGGCGCTACTGAACGGATTATCGAAATCGAGAAGAGGCTCTTCCTCGAACTGCGGGAACGCGTCAAAAAAACCGTCGAAGATATACTCGCGCTCGGAAGAGCGGCTGCGGTATGGGACTGTCTGGCTTCATTCTCATGGGCGGCAACTGTCCGTGGGTACTCGCGGCCGAAGCTCGTCGACGAGCCCGTATTGCGCATAGTCGAGGGAAGACATCCCGTCGTCGAAGCTCACCTTGGAGCGCTTTCGTTCGTACCGAACGGAATCCGCCTTGACGCGCGTCCTGATGCCTCAGACGGAGACCCTGCCTTCGCCTTGATAACCGGTCCTAACATGGCGGGGAAGTCGACATTTCTGAGGCAGACTGCGCTCATAGCGCTCATGGCGCTTTCGGGATCGTTCGTGCCGGCCCTCGATGCGGAAATCGGAATGATCGACAAGATTTTCTGCAGAGTAGGCGCACAGGACAATTTGGCCCGCGGCGAGAGTACCTTCCTTGTCGAGATGCACGAAACCGCCTTTATTCTCAATACGGCGAGTCCCTCGAGTCTCGTGATTATGGACGAAGTAGGGCGGGGAACCAGCACCATCGACGGCCTCGCGATCGCATGGGCGGTCAGCGAGTGCATTCTCGACGACATAGGCTGTCGGGCGCTTTTCGCCACGCATTATCACGAACTCACGGCCCTTTCGCACCCGCGACTGCGCAATTACTCGATGGCTGTGCTCGAAGAGAACGAAGATGTTGTTTTTTTAAAGCATATCGAGGAAGGTCCGGCTCGGGGTTCCTACGGTATTCATGTCGCGAAGCTTGCCGGTCTTCCCCCTGCCGTCCTCGAACGAGCGCGGCAGATTCAGGCTGCCTTGGTTCGACAGGAACAGGAACTCCCTTCCTCGCGACAGATTGCAGGGATCAAGGATGAGATCGAGGCGAAAACGCCCCCAAAAAGTAAAAGTGGACGGATCGAAAGCGGCGCGCAAGAACTCTTCAGCTCGGGCGATCTCGTGCTCGCCGAGCTATCTTCGCTCGATATCAACAGACTGAGCCCTCTCGAGGCTCTTAATACGCTGGAGCGTCTTCAAAGAAAGCTTCAATCATAACGTGAGTCGTGTAACGTTTGTTTTACATGGCAACTCTACTTCAAGGCCTCGTCGATGGAATACTGCCGCGTAATTGCGTCCTCTGCAGAACCGCGATCTACAATCAACGCGGACTCGGCCCATTATGCGATTCATGTCGTTCTACATTGAAGATTTGGGCGGGACCTCGATGCGAAATCTGCGGACTGCCCCTGATATCCGAGGAAGGTCGTTGCATGCGCTGCCGCACCAGAAGGTGGGATTTTGACTCATCATACCCACTTTTTTCATATTCGGGCAGGGTCAGGGATCTCCTGACGGCGTACAAAAAACAAGGACGCCGAAGCCTTTCGATTCCGCTTGCCGATCTGGTCGCGGAGATTCTCCGTGAAAAATACACCGATAGGATCATAGTTCCTGTGCCGCCGCGGCCGGGCAAGAAGGCGCACAAAGGCTGGGATCAGATCGAGATTATCGTACGGAGACTGGAACGAAAGGGATTCTGTGTGACGAGGCTGCTGGAACGTGTGTCGACGGCCGAGCAAAAACAACTTGGCAGGGCGGATCGTGAAACGAACGCCCGGCTATCCTACATCCTTCGACGAGGCCGGCATCCGCCTCCCCGTATCCTCTTGTTCGACGATATCGTCACGACCGGCGCCACGATAAACGCGTGCGCGAGGGCGCTCAAAAACGGCGGGGCCGTAATTGTGGATGTCCTTGTCCTCGCGGCCGTCTGAGAATGAGCATGCTTTTCCCCTTCGTGGTGCAGACGGTTGACGAGAAAAGTATGGCGGAGTAGTATAGCGGCATGTAAAAAAACACAAGATTCTCCTTAGTGATAAGAAGAGTCGTGAGAGCGACTCTTTTTTTATAGGCATTCGGATATGAACGACGGGGACGCACTAACGGCGGAACTCAGACCGAACCTCGAGCGATCTGGCTTGAAGCTCGTCGAGTTCAGTGTAAGCCGACATAGGGGATCGGTCACCGTTAGGGCGACGATATATGCCCCCGGCGGTACAGGAACCGAGGATTGCGCGAAAGCCCATAGGATCATCTATCCGAGGCTCCAGGAGCTCTACGGACCGGATGTCGGCCTCGAGGTAATGAGCCCGGGGATCGACCGGGTCTTGAAAAGCGCCGAAGAGTGGAGGATTTTCGAGGGTAAATGGCTGCGGGTACTGCTAAAAAGCGGCGAGGATACACGCGGCGTATGGATTTCCGGACGCATCGAGCACGCGACGGACGAGGGGGTCGTTCTCGCGACAGATAAAGGGGAGCGCGCTCTGCGCTTCGACGAGATCGTAAAGGCGAGGCTCGATTCAACAAGGGAGGGAGAATAAAGCATGGCTTCCGAAATGGCAGAGGCTATACGACAGCTCATAAACGAAAAGGGGATATCCGAAGACCTGATTGTAAAAACGGTCGAGGACGCCCTGCTCGCTGCGTACAAAAAGAAATTCGGCACGAACGAAAACGCCGTCATCCGTTTCAGAGACGACTACGAAGGTGTGGACGTATACGCCAAGAAGACGATTGTCGATGAAGTGTACAACCCGGTCTTGGAGATTTCCCTCGAAGAAGCCTCCGAGATGGCCGAGGGGGCGGAAATAGGGGATATCCTGGAGATCCCGATCGATCCAAAGGAGTTCGATCTTCAGTCGGTCATGCTGGCGAAACAGACGACGCGGCACTCGCTCAGGGAAATTTCGCGGGATACGCAGTACGCCGAGTACAAGTCGAAGGTCGGCGAAATAATCATCGGATACTATCAACGCGAGAAGAACGGCAATATCTTCGTCGATCTGGGAAAGATCGAGGGTATCTTCCCCAAGAAATACCAATCCCCCAGAGAGACCTACCATCCGAACGATCGAATAAAAGCCATGATCGTCGAAGTGGAGAAGGGGCGTATGGGTCCGATGATAATACTGTCACGGACGCATACCGAATTCGTCCGTAAAATCCTGGAACTCGAAGTCCCGGAAATCTACGATAAAACCGTCGAGGTCTTCAAAATCGTTCGAGAACCGGGGTACCGTACTAAAATCGCGGTGACGTCGAACCGTGAAGATATAGATCCCGTCGGAGCCTGTGTCGGACTCAAAGGAATTCGCATCCAGGCTATCATCAGGGAACTCGAGGGCGAGAAAGTCGATATACTCAAGTACGAGGTAGATCCAAAACGGTTTATCCGAAACGCTCTTTCACCCGCCGAGGTGAAGGATGTGTACATACTCGACGAAGCAAAGCATCAAGCGCTCGCCGTCGTCTCTGAAAGCCAGCTCTCGGTTGCGATAGGAAAGCAGGGGCTCAACGTCCGTCTCGCCAACAGGCTCTGCGATTGGAGTATCGACGTCAAAACCGAGGAGCAGTTCATGCAGATGGACCGCTCGAGCGAACTCAGACGGGCCGTGTCCGAGCTCTTCGGTGAAACCGAGTCGGAAACACCGGCGGTATTGGCGGATCTGCCGGGAATGGATGCGGCCTGGGCTCAGGCGCTCGAAGCCGCAGGTGTGACAACAGTCGAGGATTTCCTGGCCTTGAAACCGGAGCAATTCGAATCGATCGAAGGAATCGATCAGAACGCGAGGGAGAAAATCCAAGCGATCGTCGACGAGAATGTCGAAGTCGTGGAGGAAGAGACCGAGGTCGACGAGGGAGAGTCGGATGCCTCGGATGAAGTGTATGAATGTCCGGATTGCGGGACACGAGTTACGACCGATATGACACGCTGCCCGAATTGCGGTGTCGAACTGAGTTTCGAGTACGAGGACGAGTAGGAATCGTAAAGGAAGCCTATGACGGAAAATACAGAGAATCCGCAGAAGAAAGTCCATCTCATAAAACAGCCCAAGGCGAAGCCGCAGCCTTCTACCGAAGCCGAGGAGAAGACCAAGGCGGCAGCCGCTCCCGTCGGCGAAGCCGATTCCTCTTCCGAGAAGCGAAAAGTGGTCGTGGTCAAAAAGAAGGTCGTCGTAAAAAAAGTACAGGCCCGTGTCGTCGCTCATCACGAAGAGAACAAAGCGGCCCCCGCAGAAAAAGAAAAAACGGATGTCGATTCGGCGAAGAATGAATCAGCCAGGAGTGAGCGATCTGCAACGGCCGCAAAGCACGCTGTCTCGGGAGAACGCGAGCCGGCGGCAGAGTCGAATGCGGTACGTCCGACACAAGGTCAGCATACGCAACCCGTACAGCGCCCCGGTAGCGGCGATACACGCTCTTCAGGTGAAAGAACTTATGGCCAGAGTCAACGTCCTTCGAGCTACGGTCAGCAAAGTGGATACAGCGGTCAAAGGACGGGCGGCTACGGTCAGCAGGGTGGATATGGCTCGCAACGGACGGGAAACTATAGCTCCCAGGGCGGCTATGGAAACCAAAGGACCGGCGGGTACGGCGCTCAGCGTTCGGGCGGGTATGGCGGGCAGAGACCCGGATCCGGCTATGGAAATCAACGTCCCGGCGGCTATGGTGGATCGCGGCCGGGCGGCTTTGGAGGATCGCGTCCCGGCGGGATGGGTATGCCAGGACGCGGCGGATCAGGAAGACCTATGGCGGGGCCGCCTCCGATCGGCTCGGGGAAAACCGCGGTACGCAAACCCGTTTCCAAACGTAAACAGGTCTTCAACAAGCGAGAGGATGAGGCGGAGAAGGCTTTACAGCTGAAAAAGAAGGCTGAGGCCAGGGCACTCGCCATTCCAAAAGAAATCGACATCATGGAAAGCATCTCGGTCTCCGAACTCGCCAAGAAAATGAACATCAAGCCGGCCGAACTCATCGCCAAGCTGATGTCCCTCGGCGTCATGGCGACAATCAACCAGAAGATCGACTCGGACACCGCGACGATCTTGGCTGCGGAGTACGGCTGCGAAGTCCATATTGTTTCGTTGTACGACGAGACGGTTATCGAAAAAGCGGAGGATAAGCCGGAAGAACTTTCGCCGCGCGCTCCGATCGTCACCGTCATGGGCCATGTCGATCACGGAAAGACCAAACTTCTGGACGCCATCCGCAGCACCGATGTCGTCGCCGGTGAGTTCGGAGGCATAACCCAGCATATCGGCGCATACCAGGTAGAGACTCCCAAAGGTAAAATCACCTTCCTCGATACGCCCGGCCACGCGGCATTCACGAAGATGCGCGCACGGGGCGCCGATATAACCGACATCGTCGTGCTCGTCGTCGCGGCAAACGACGGTGTCATGCCGCAGACCCGCGAGGCGATCGATCACGCCCGGGCGGCCAATGTCCCGATCATCGTCGCAATCAATAAAATCGACCTTCCCGAGGCGAACCCCGACAGGGTGAAAACACAGCTTTCGGAACTCGGCCTCCAGCCCGAAGAATGGGGCGGAACCACTATTTTCGTGGAGATTTCGGCCTTGAAAAAACAGGGTATCGCCGAACTTTTGGAGGCTATCCTCCTTCAGGCGGAAGTGCTCGAGTTGACCGCGAACTACACAAGACGGGCCGAAGGTAAAATCATCGAATCCCGTTTGGATCAGGGACGGGGAATCGTCGCCACCGTCATCCCGCTCAGGGGGACGCTCCGTATCGGCGACTCTTTCGTCGCGGGTATCTATCCGGGAAAGGTCAGGGCGCTCTTCAACGACAAGGGAGAACGCATCGAGGAAGCCCCGCCCTCGATGCCGGTCGAGGTCATAGGTTTCGAGGGCATGCCGAACGCCGGCGATCCCTTCGAAGCTGTCGAAGACGAGAAATTCGCGCGCTCGATTTCGATAAAGCGTCAGGAACTGAAAAAATACGAAGAGGCGAAGAACGTCAAGAAAGTCACGCTCGACAACCTCTATACCACAATCCAGGCGGGCGACGTAAAGGAACTCAAGGTCCTCATAAAAGCCGATGTGCAGGGCTCCGCCGAGGCGCTCAAGGGGCTTTTGGAGAAACTGTCCACGGCCGAAGTCCGGCTCAACGTGCTTCGCGCCGCAGCAGGAGCCATAACCGAGGACGATGTCATGCTCGCCTCGACTTCGGACGCTATCATCATCGCCTTCAATGTCAGGCCGAGCCCCGCCGCGAAGGCCCTGGCCGACCGCGAAAAAGTGGATATACGGAAGTACAACATCATCTACCGCGCCGAAGAGGAAATCAGAAAGGCGATGGAGGGCATGCTCGCGCCCGAACTCCGCGAGCAGGATATCGGAAAAGTCGAGGTCCGCGAGATATTCAAAGTACCGAAGATCGGCGTCATCGCCGGCTCCTTCGTTCTCGAGGGGGTTGTCCGGCGTAACTCTTCGGTCCGCGTGATCCGCGACGAGATCGAAGTCTTCCAGGGGAAGATTTCCTCGCTCAAACGATTCAAGGACGATGCGAAAGAAGTCGTCGCGGGTTACGAGTGCGGTATCGGGATAGAAGACTACAACGATATACGGGTCGGCGATATTCTCGAAGTGTTCGAGACGGTCGAGGTCGCTCGAACACTCGTATCCTCGGCCTCGTCTCAAGACAATGCCGGAGCCGGCGGTAATGGACGAGATTCGTCGTAAACGCGTCGAAGAAGAGTTGCGGGACATCATCGCCTCGCTCATTCTCGGCGGACAGGTAAAGGATCCACGGGTCGGCCCCCTCATTTCGGTGACTCGTGTCGAGGCCGCGAAGGATCTCTCGACCGCCCGGGTCTTTATATCCACCTTCGCCGGTGATATCGAGACGACGCCTATCCGGGATCGGTATAAGGACCTGGATACCGCAGTACAAGGCTTACAAAGCGCTGCCGGATTCATTCAGGGACAACTCGCTCGCCGCATGAAAACAAGGTTGACGCCGAAGTTGACATTCATCGGGGACAGGGGAATAAAAGAAGGCTTCGAGCTGACCGAAAAGATGAAGGATATCATATCGTGAAGACGCGCGCCGATCATTCGGCGCGGTACGGTCTAGTCCTTCTGCGGAAACCGGAGGGGCTGACGTCCTTCCGGGCCCTTGGACCCGTAAAACGCCGTCTCGGTATCGATAAAATAGGTCATGCAGGAACACTCGATCGTTTCGCCGGCGGACTTCTCGTCGCGCTCTGCGGTTCCTATTCGCGTCTTGCAGGCTTTGTGCAGGCAGGGGAAAAATCGTACCGCGCGACAGTATTCTTCGGTTCGGAAACGGACACACTCGACCCCGAAGGAAGAATCATCGCCCGGGCCGATCCTCCGACACGAGAGTCTTTGGAGAATGTCCTTACTAGCTTCACCGGTACGATCATGCAAACGCCACCTCTGTATTCGGCGATCCACATCAACGGCCAGCGCGCGTATGAACACGCCTTGGCCGGTCGGAATCCCGAAATAAAACAGCGGCCGGTGACGATTCATTCGCTGAGACTGATTTCGTACGACGGCGTAATGGCGCTTCTCGACGTTACGTGTTCGAGCGGAACCTATATCAGATCCCTCGCTCGAGATATAGCGCTCGCCTGCGCATCTCGTGCCCACCTCACTGCACTTGAACGCCTAGCAATCGGACCCTATCGAATCGAAGAGGCCGTGGATCCAGAAAGCTTCAACCCGGAAAAAGATGTACACCTCTTCACCGCCTCGGAAGCGGAAGGACTGGGTCTCTCGGTCGCCGTTCTGGCGACCGACAAGGTCGACCATTTCCGCTCCGGATCAAAACTCGATCCATGTGATTTTCATTATTCGACTTCGACGAATAGAGGTACAGACACGGCGGTATTCGGCGTCGACGGGACATTCCTTGGCATTGTACATAACGACGGTACGAGGGTGACCTATCGTTGTGTGATAGCCGGAGGGGGGAACTACCGATGAATGTGGTTTCCTGGAACGACTATGTACATGGTCCATCCCAATTCGGATCTCTCGCCGCGGCCGTCGGCGTCTTCGACGGTATGCATATCGGCCATCAAGAACTGATACGCGCTGTCAAAAAACGACCTGGATTGAGGTCGGCGGTGGTGACGTTTACCGAAAACCCCAAGCGTTTTTTCCGCTCCTCCCTGTATCCCGGGGATATCATGACGCTTCGTCAAAGACTCGAATCGCTGGAAGCGTACGGTGTGGATGTCACTATCCTGATTGACTTTTCCAGTGATTTCAGTAAACTGACGGGAAGGGAATTTCTGTCCTTGTTGAACAGTGGGCGAAATTTGAGCTTTCTTGTTATCGGCCAAAACTTCCGCTGCGGTCAAGGTCTGGATACCGGATCAAGAGAAATAAAGGAGTTTTGCGCCGAAAACGGAATAGAAATGGAACTGGTACGGCCGATTCGGGTCGATGGACAGCCCGTCAGTTCGAGCAGAATACGCTCAGCCATTAAAGATGGTCGCCTTGAGGATGCTAAACGCCTGATGGGCAGACCTTTCGAACCGGATCTCCAGAGCGCGGATATCACCGTCGAAGGCGGAGTGCAGGTCTCGAATACCCAAATCGCGCCGCCCGACGGTACGTATATCGTCGAGCTCGGGACGGACGCTTTACGACGTACGACGCGTGCACAATTCCATGAAGGCTCCTGGAGCCTGATAGGATCGGACATAGACAAGTCCGGTAGTTTTCGAGTTTTACAACTGGTATCAAGAGAGTAGAAGGAGATAGAGAACATGGCGTTGACCAAAGAGGACAAGGCCCGCCTCGTACAAGAGTACGGAAAGAACGAGAAGAACACAGGCTCGACCGAGGCGCAGATCGCACTCCTCTCGGAGAGGATTGCGACACTAACGGAACATTTCAAAGTTCACAAGAAAGATACGAATTCCCGACGCGGCTTATTGAAGCTCGTCGGTCAGCGCCGCCGCTTGTTGAAGTACATGCAGCGGAAGGACCTTAATGGTTACCGCGAGCTTATCGAAAAGCTCAATATCAGGAAGTAAGGCGCATCGGCGCCCTGACGAACGTAATCAAGCAAGGCCCACACCGGTGAAGTTGTCGGATCCGGTGTCGGGCCTATGGTCGTTTATCGAACAAAGAAGGAAAAGATGACACATAGACTATCATACAAAATCGGGAGCGAGGAACTCGTTCTCGAAACTGGACGCATGGCGAAACAGGCGAACGGCGCCGTGTTCGCGACCTACGGAGGCAGCGCGGTAATCGCAACGGTGTGCTGTTCCCACGAGGCGAAAGAAGGCTTGGATTTCGTGCCGCTCACCGTCGAGTACAACGAAAAATTCTACGCGGCGGGTAAAATCCCCGGCGGTTTTGTCAAGCGTGAGACAAGGCCGAAGGACAGGGAAATCCTTGTTTCGCGGATCATCGACAGACCCATGCGACCGCTCTTCGACAAAGCCTTCGGGCGGGAGATCCAGATTGTCCCGACCTGCCTTTCATTCGACGGCGTGAACCCGCCCGATATACTTGGAATCATTGCATCGAGCGCCGCGGTCCATATTTCCGACATACCATTCAACGGCCCGATAGCAGGCGTGCGCGTTTGCCTCGTCAACGGCGAATACATCATCAATCCGACGCACGATCAGATCAAGAACTCCAAACTCGAAATCGTGGTCGCAGGTACTGCGGACGGTATCACCATGGTCGAGGGCCACGCCGACGAGGCTTCCGAAGAGGAGATGCTCGGCGCCATAGAAGTGGCGAAGAAGCCGATCGCAGAGCTGTGCGGAGTGATTTCCGAGCTTCGAAGCCTCGCCGGAAAAGAAAAACTCCCGCTCGTCGCTTCCACCGACGTGCTTCAAAACGAGGAAGAGATCCGCTCGATGGCGAAAGCTCTTCTCGAGAAGGCACTCTTCACGAAAGTCAAACAGGAGCGTTATGCCGCTGTCGCCGCGGCGATAGCCGAGGTCAAGGAGAAATACGCGCAGCAGCTCGAGGACGAGAAGCAGGCGAGACTCTTCGCTGCCCTCATGGAGGACCTGCAGTACCACATCCTTCGATCGAGTATTCTCGAGAAGGGCTTGCGCGTCGACGGACGCGGGCTCGAGGATATTCGTCCGATCACCTGCGAGGTGGGGGTCCTGAAACGAACGCACGGCTCCGCGCTCTTCACACGAGGAGAGACACAGGCTCTCGGCGTGACGACGCTCGGTACCGTCTTCGATGAACAAATCCTCGACGATATCGAGGGCGACCGGCGCGATCGCTTCATGCTCCACTACAATTTCCCGCCCTTTTCCGTCGGCGAGGTCGGCAAACTCGGAACGGGAAGACGCGAGATCGGACATGGAAATCTGGCCCGTCGTGCGATCGAGCAAGTGCTTCCGCCGAAGGATAAATTCCCCTACACGATTCGAGTCGTATCCGAGGTTCTCGAATCGAACGGTTCCTCGTCGATGGCTACCGTCTGCGCCGGAACATTATCGCTCATGCACGCGGGAGTGCCGCTCAAGATGCCGGTCGCAGGTATAGCCATGGGACTGGTCACCGAAGGCGACCGGTATGCGGTCCTCTCCGACATTCTCGGCGACGAGGATCATCTTGGAGACATGGATTTCAAAGTCGCGGGCTCGACGCGCGGGATAACCGGATTCCAGATGGATATCAAGATCGCCGGTGTTTCGACGGAAATCCTGAAGAAAGCCCTCGATCAGGCCAAGCGCGGCAGACTGCACATTCTCTCCATAATGGAGAAGACGATCGCGGCACCGTCGCCGGATATTTCGGAATTCGCTCCAAAGGTCGTATCGGCCAAGGTCGATCCGGATAAAATCGGAGCGATCATCGGACCCGGCGGAAAGAATATCAAGGCCCTCTGCGACAAGTACGACGTGCAGATCAACATCGACGACGACGGATCGGTCACCATTTACGGAAGAAATCAAAAAGCCGCCTATGAGGCGAAGGACGCCGTCATCGGCATCGTCGAGGACCCCGTCGTCGGAACCGTGTATGATGGTGTCGTAAAACGCGTCATGGATTTCGGCGCCTTTGTCGAAATACTTCCCGGCAAGGAAGGGCTCTGCCATATATCCCGGCTCGCCAAGCGACGGGTCGAGCGCGTCACGGACGTGGTCCACGAGGGCGACACTCTTAAAGTAAAGCTTCTCGAGATCGACCGACTTGGAAGACTCAACCTTGCAAGCCTCGACGCCCTCGACGAAAACGGCAACGTGCCGTCGCCGGATCAGCGTCGTCAATCAGGTGAGGATGCCGAAGGCGGCCGCTCCAATGAACGCGGCCGAAGGGACGATCACCGGAGGCGCTGAGGTGCTGAAAAACCATCGCCTCCCCGGCGGGGCCGTGCTTGCGGTCGATCCTGCCGAGGGAGCGAGGTCCTTTGCAGCCGGTTTCTGGTTCTCCATTGGATCCCGGCATGAAAAACCCCGCGAACGGGGTTTTTCTCATTTTGTCGAGCACATGACATTCAAGGGCACCTCTCGAAGATCCGCGGCCCAGCTCTCGCGCGAAATCGAACGTGTCGGCGGTTACATTAACGCATTCACCGACCGGGATTCCCTGTGCATCCATTGTCAGGTTCCTGCGCAGCAGTGGAGACTCGCCCTCGATATTCTCGCCGACATGGCCTTCGAATCGGTCTTCGACGAGGAGGACTTCGAACGCGAGCGCGACGTCATACTCAGCGAAATACTCGCCGCGCGCGATGATCCCGAGGAGTGCGCCCATGACGAGCTCCTCGCCGCCATCTGGCCTGATGACCCGCTTTCGCTGAAAATAGCCGGCGAAGTCAAAGACATAGAAAGCGCGAAACGGGATGATGTCGAGGCGTTTTACCGATCCAACCTTGCGCCGGACAAGCTTATCATAACAGCTGCAGGGCCTGTCCCCGAAGCCGATGTCGCGCAGGAACTGTGTAGGCTTTTGCCTGCGGATAGAAAAGCCGGGCCTTCCCGAACATCTAATGAGCCTGCATTCAAAGCGGCCCAGGAGTATGTCGACGCCGCTACCGAACAGGTGGCCTGGTTCGAGGCTCTTCAACTTTCTCCCCCTTTTGACGAAAAAGACTACTTTACGCTGTCGGCCCTCAACGGAGCGATAGGGGAGGCTTCGAGTTCGAGATTGTTTTTGAATCTTCGTGAACGAAAAGGGCTGTGCTATTCGGTGTACAGCGCTTTTTCGATGAGCAAAAGCGAGTGCCTCTGGATCGCGTCGGCCAATACGCAGGTCTCCCAGCTCGCCGAGCTTTCAAAAGCCATGGATGAATGTCTCGACGAGATCGCCGAAGAGGGACTTGGAGAGGAAGAATGCGCGGACGCAGTAACGCGACTTTCAGGTTCGCTCGATCTCGCCCTCGACGATACGGATTTCAGAATGCGCCGCGTCGCGCGTCAAATCCTGTTTTCAGGTCAGGCGATGACGGTCGATGAAATCAAAGCACAGATTTCCGCATTGAATGCCGAGGACTTGAACGCATTCTCCGGAAGGTTATTTAAGACCGTGGATGGCAGTAATAGACCGAGAGCGCGTCTGGCTTACGGCAGGAGACCGCGAAAGGCTGCACGATCATTGGGATTGGAAGAGGCGGCACGCCGTGGATGAAATAACCGTCAAATTCGTAGCGCAAAAAAGAGCCTCGAAGCCAGAGTACAAAAGTTCTGGAAGCGCCGGTGCCGATATCAGGGCATGCATAGACTCTCCGTTACATATACCGCCCGGCCATAGGGTCGCCGTGCCTACAGGTCTCCGAATAGAACTGCCGGAGGGATATGAAGCGCAGGTGAGACCGAGGTCCGGCTTCGCTCTCGAAAAGGGGATCACCTGTCTGAACTCACCCGGAACGATCGATTCAGATTATCGAGGTGAGATAAAAGTGATCCTCATAAATCTGGGAGAGCATGAAGTCGTCATCGAACATGGCGATCGCATAGCCCAGTTGGTCGTCGCTCCGGTCCAGCGGGCCGCGTTTTTAGCTGTCGATGAACTCTCTTCTTCGGATCGAGGCCATGGGGGCTTCGGATCAACGGGGCGTTGATGAGTTTCGATGCCGGTTTTTCCATTGAATCTCGACTGTATCTTCATCGAACGAGGCCGCGTTTTTTGATACTCGATCGATACGCCGCGAGCGAGTTCGCCTTCGGGTTTGTCATCTGCTTTCTGTTTTTTTTCGCCGTTTTCTTCGTCAACAACTTTCTGCTTATGGCGGAGGAAATACTTTCCAAAAAAGCCCCTTTTGGGGATGTCATGCTTCTCCTTATCTACGCCATGCCGAGGGTGCTTGCGATGGCCTTTCCCTTCGCCGCCCTTGTCGGGGCGCTTATGGCAGCCGGGAGGTTTTCATCGGACAACGAGGCTCTTGCCCTTATGGCTTCGGGCATCGCCCCGATGAGGATTTTCGCGCCCTTCATGGTGCTCGGACTCTGCATTTCCCTCGTCTCGTTTTCGATGAACGACTACTTTATTCCGCGCGGCAACCTCGAGTTCGAAAAGCTGTTCAGAAAACTCGCCGCTTCGACGCCGGCCCTCGAGCTGAAACCATGGTCTACTAAAACCTATGATAAAATCACTGTTGTTACGGCCGACGTCAAAGGCGATGTCCTCTATGACTTGTTGATATTCGACGGGACCGAATCCGGAGTCGAACGGGTCATATCGGCCGGGAGCGCGAGACTGGAAATCGACGACCGGCGTGGTGACGTCGTCCTCTTCTTGACGGATGTCTGGCAGCAAATCGTCAAGAAAGCGGAGACTGACCGTTTTGAATGGGCGAAAGCCCTGGATATGGTTTTCAGAATAAAAATAAAGACAAGCGATACCGTAAGTTCTGCGAAAAGCCCCAGCGATATGACGGTGCGCGACTTGGCGGCGGTAATAGAAGGGAAAGAAGCGTCGCTGGAAGCGAAGCGTCGCCGCCGCAATGAGGATATCGGAAAGGCGAGGACACTGCTTGCGGAAGAATACATGGAAAGGGTTCTGCGCGGTACGGCGTGGAGTAACAGCTCCGACATTTTAAAACGACAGATGTCTGTGATCGAATCCTACGGCTCCTCAGAACCGATAGACAGGACGCTCGATGTATACAAAATGGAATACTACAAAAAATACTCGATACCTTTCGGAGCTTTGTGTTTTATCATTCTCGCTTTTCCCGTCGGTATGTTAACACGCCGGGCTGGCAGGGCGACGGGATTTGGAATAGGAATACTTGTATCGGTCATGTATTGGGCTATGCTCGTAGGAGGTACGAGCCTAAGTTCGCGTTTGCGATGGCCGCCGTTTTGGTCGGCGTGGATGCCGAACTTCGTCATTCTCGCCGCGGGCCTTGGTTTCTGGATCCGCAGACGCATATCACGGTAAAAGATGAAAATGCGGCGTTACACCATACTGTGGATGTACCTGGTTCGACTATTCCTGCCGGCCTTTTTAGGCTCGCTCGCCTTGTTCGCGCTTATACTCGAACTCGTCGACCTATTCAACAATCTGTGGCGCTATCTCTCATTGGAAGTCCCAGCTCTTTCTATAGCGAAAGTCATGTTGTACTTTCTCCCTACGGCAATCTCCAACAGCCTGCCCATCGCGCTTCTTTTCGCCTCGACATATTGCCTGGCGACGCTCTATGCAGACAACGAGTTGACGATAGTGTTCGGTTCGGGTGTATCGCTTACACGATTCAGCTTCCCTCTGTTCATTATTGCTATACTATTATGCGGAGCCTCGTTCGTATTCGATGATGGCGTCGTTTTATGGACGATCAACGAAAAAAACGCATTGTCGAAGACGCTGTTGAATCAGAAGATATCCCTCAGTAAACAGAATGTCACAGTCATCTCGCATGACGGTAGGATCGTGTATAAAGCAGAATACTATGATGACGCTTCGAAAATCCTCTCTGATCTCACTATTGTCATACGCGACGAGCATCTCAATCCAGTAGCCCGTATCAACGCCTCGACGGCAAAGTGGAACGGCTCGAGGTGGGAGCTTGGCAGGGTGCGCCGCTTTGAAAAAAAGGCGGATGAGGAATGGACTGAAGTCTCGTTCGGAACATGGACGGGGGACGAGCTCGACGAAGCTCCGGACGCGTTCCGCAGCCAGAACAGGGATTTGGCCGAAATGTCGGTGAAACAGCTCAGAGAATACGCCGAGTTTCTACGGCGAACCGGTCTTCCCTATACCGCGGTGATAGCAGAACAGCACGATCGCTACAGTTTTGCATTGACACCGCTTGTAGTCGTTCTTTTGGCCGGAGCCGCAGGCGGAAGATTCAAGAAAAACGTACTGCTTGCGAGTCTGCTCACGAGCATCGTTTTGGCGACAGGTTTTTATGTCACACGAATGCTCACGATGCTCCTCGCAAAAACTGGCACAATAGACCCGCGTGCAGGGGCCTGGTTCCCGTTAGTGTTATTTCTCACGGCAGGCGTTTTTATGTTCAGATCGGCGAAGACTTGAGCGATGGGTATACTAACATGAAATCAACCTTTTTTTCGATCGATACTCGAGATCCTTCGACACAGGCTCGAACGGGGATACTTGAGTTGCCGCACGGCAGTGTGTCGACTCCGGCCTTCATGCCTGTTGGAACAAACGCGACGATCAAATCGGTCGGCTTCGATGTAATCGAGGATATCGGCTTTTCGCTCATTCTTGCAAATACCTACCACCTCATTCTGCGACCGGGCATCGAGATTATACGGGAAGCAGGCGGCTTGCACGGTTTCACCGGTTGGAGGAGGAACTTCCTCACGGATTCCGGAGGCTTTCAGGTTTTTTCTCTGTCTGCACTGAGAAAGCTTGGAGAAGACGGCGTCGCGTTCCGATCCCATATCGACGGCTCTCGAAGATTTATAAGCCCCGAAGACGCGGTCGAGGCTCAATGCGCCTTCAACAGCGATATTCAAATGCAGCTCGATGTATGCACGCCATTCGGTATCGGTGAACGCGAGGCGCAAAACGCCTCTGATCTCACGACACGATGGGCAAGAAGGGCGAAAACTGTGTGGCTTAGAAAGCTCGAAGAAGGCTACACGGGCAGGCTTTTCGGCATCATTCAAGGAAACTTCTACAAAGACCTCAGAAAGCGCAGCGCCGAGGAAATTCTGGAACTCGATTTGCCGGGTGTCGCAATCGGAGGACTGTCGGTCGGCGAGAGTTTCGAACAGTTCGCCGAAACTCTCACGCATACTGTTTCCTTGATCCCGGAGCACAAGCCCAGATATATTATGGGGATCGGAACACCTGATTTCATACTCGAAGCGATAGAAAACGGCATCGATCTTTTCGATTGTGTTTTCCCGACACGGACTGCGAGAAACGGGCTCGTTTTCACCTCGCGTGGACCGATCGCCATCAAAAAAGCAGTGTATGCGCGCGATTTCGGCCCCCTTGATCCGCTCTGCGGATGCTCGGTGTGCGCTCGATACACGAGAGCCTATCTTCGGCATCTTTACAAATGCGAGGAAATGCTCTACTCGACATTGGCGACGATTCACAATCTCTATTTCCTCCGTGACCTCGTACGCAAGGCACGATATAGTATTGAACATGGCGACTTTATGGGTTTTAAGAAAGCCTTCCTCTCGGAGTACGCTTCGAATGAAGGCTGAATCGGCATTTCGATACCGGAATCTCTTGATCGTTTCGATCTGCATGCTTTTCGTTTTTTCGACAGGCCTTTCCCTGTATGCCCAGTCTGACGGGAAGGCTGCTCAAACGGAATCGATATCAGAAAAGCGCAGAAGCACGATTCGGTACGGAATAGACACAGAAATCATAGAACTTCTCAAGTCGCTCACGACTGAAAAGGAAACAGCCTTCAACAACGACCTATTAAAACTCCTCTCTTCTTCGAAAAACGACAAACTACAGAGTGCAATACTCGATTTTTTCTCCTCGATCGAATGGAAGGAGGCTGAAGCAGCCGCGCTCCAAATCGTCCAGAATCGCGATGAGAACAGCACGACCATTGTATCATCGGCACTCTCGTATCTCGCCTCCATACAATCGAAAGAAGCGCTGAAGCTCGTTCCGACCATGCTCGATGAAAACAATAAAGCCTATATGAAACTCCTCATCCGTCTCATGGGGAGAGCCGGAGGAGAATCGGAAGAAGCGAAGCTGCTCGAATGGTTCGACGGAGATTCGACGACGCAGGAACTCAAAGAAGAGGCTATAAAAGCTCTGGGTGAAATCGGATCGACCAAGGCGGCGGAGCGTCTGGAACGTCTTGTAAAAGACAACGATGCCGGAAAGGCGGCTCGTATGTATGCCTGTACGTCGCTCGGAAAAATAAAAAGCCCGACTTCCGTGTCAGCTCTGACTCAGGCGGCAAACGGTTCCGACCCGAACGTTCGGGCTGCCGCGATTGAAGCGCTCGCGAATTTCGACTCTGCAGATGCACGATCCGCAATCGTACAGGGGCTCCGCGATTCCTTTGTCCAGTCGAGGATCGCAGCCTGCAAGGCCGCAGGAAAACTCAAAATCGCCGAGGCCGAGCCTTTTCTGAGATACAAGGCTACAAGCGATCCTGAAAAAGCCGTGAAAACCGAAGCATGCAAGGCCTTGGCGCTCTTCGGAGGCGATTCCTTTGCCTTCCTCCGCGAACGCGTCGAAGACAAAAAAACTGAATCATCCATACGAGTTTTATGCTACGGTCTTCTCGCACGATACGACGCGTCGGCTTCGCTCAAGCTCCTCACCGAGATTCTCAGGACAGAACAGGCTCAGAAGGAACGTAGTTTCTTTACTGCTCTTGTTCGCGAAATTGCGAATACCGAAAACGCTCCGGATATCGGAGTACTTGCGAAAATCCTGCTCGAAGACAAGGACTTCAACATACGAATCGGCGGGGTGGAGTGGATAAGGAAAAACAAGGCCGCGGGCATGAAAGACGAACTCAAGAAGATCGCCGAATCGGATCCCAATGAGAGTCTTCGCAAGCGGGCGGCTGATGTCCTCCAATCGTTCTAGCCGGAAGTCCGTATGACCCTTTGATGGCAAGCTCTGGTCTTGCCATCAAAACTGTGGTGGCCTCGAAAAACTGAAGTTTTTCGAGGCCACCTTGTGTCAATGCAAACCCGGTACGTCGATGCAGTGCAGAAGACGGTTTATGCTTTTCGCAGGTTCCTCGTATTCAATAAATCTCAGGGTGAGGGGATAGCCGGAACTCGAAACCATCGGGATTTCTTGACCAAGACAGTCCTCGACGGGACCCGATAGGGCGGGGAACAAGTCGAGCCGCCTCGGAACGAAGATGAGTTTTTCTCCGTCGAAATGGAGCTCGGCGGCGTGCCTGGGGACTCGAACGAGAAAAATGAGAAAATCGCTCGATCCTCCGCCCACGGTTTTTTTCGTGCCGGCATTGACCACATGTACGTTACGAAGCCCAATATGCGGATTCTGTTCCTCGACACGCAATTCGATGCGCTTTTTCCCTTCTTTGATGACACGGCTCCGATACGGGGCGGCGATCGATCGGCGAACGGCCGGCTGCGAAGGGGCAGGGGGGCTGTATCGCGGCAGAGCCGCTGCGAGCAGTGCCGCCCTCTGTTCTGCTTCGGCGCGTTGTTGGGCGGCTATAGCCTGAGCGGCTTTCTCCACTGAAGAATCATATTCTTCCTTGTCGCGATTGAAGACGGTACTTCCCAAGGGACTTTGTTTAGGACCGCCTCGTGAGGCGCCGGCCAGAAGCTGCGCGTCTCGAATGGCGGCTTCCCTCCGTTCTCGGAGAAGCGCTTCGGCGGCGCTTTCGGCAGCAGAGTCCCTCGCCTGCTTGTCGGCCATGGAACGTGCCGCGGCTCCGCGAAGGAGTGAGGAGTCCGCTGCATTCGCTTCTTTTGAAGAGGCAAAGACGGCCAAGGGCATGCGTACGCCGGCTTTGCGGATGATCATGAAGATAGCGATAAATGCGATTATCGCAAGCGCGATGACAACGCAAAGGATGAGGATTCTGGAATTAGACCGCAGAATACTACCCAAGAGGCTTTGTTTGAGCGTCAACTCAAGCGATCCCTCACGGGGGCTGACGCGGACACCATGTCCGAATACCAGCTGGACATCGATGACACGATCGCCCTCGGGAATCGAAGTGGGGAGTACAACCGGGACCTTCATGACTGCGGACGCATCGGGTGCGAGCTTTACGACGACCGAATGCTCGAGAATATTGTCGCCACCCGACAATACCTGGATCAATTCGATTCGAGCCGGCTCGGACGTGCCGTTTTTCAGCTGGAGGGGGAAGGAGAACATATAGTCCTGCGTGCCGAGGTTGCCGGGGAATTGAGCTGTATGGACACCGAGTGTTCGCAGTGCGAGATTTTCCTTATCGTCGCCCGGGAATTCCGAAATGGGAGCGCCCAGGGCTTTTGCCGCCGCATCGATGTACGAATGCCCGTTAGTTTCCGTCGCCCTGGCATCGGATGCGCCGGAAGAAGCGCTTGTCGCAAAAGGCAGCTTGATAATATGAACCGGCCATCCCTTTGCGCGGATTTTTCCGGCGTTCGATTCGACGAGTTTGGTTATTTCGGCATCGCTCAATGAATACGTCGGGCTCGATGTCGGAGGATTTTGTATTCCGTCGGTTATTATGACGGCGACCTTCGGTCTTTCGGAGGGAAGACTGGACATAAACGAGTACAGGGAATCGAGCGACTGAGCGAAGTCAGAGTATACTGCGAGAGGATACATGAGGTAGAGGCGACCGAGCACAGACTTTACATCGGACTCGCTTTCCATCTTCTGAGACAATTCCACCTGAGTTTCTCCGCCGAAACTCAAAAGATGGAAAACGTCTCCTCGCCGCACATAGTCGCGAACGACCGAAGAAACAACGTAATCGGTGACGTCGTGAAAGTACGGAAGCACGCTTTGCGACACATCAAGAAGGACAACGACATCGGAAGAATTATCGTCGATTTCCTGTGCGTACAGGCATGCCCCGTATGCCGATAAAAAAGCCGCAACAACAAACACGACGAAACACTTTTTCTTTACCATCTGATCGTCCTCCCGTCGTCTGCAGGACTTATAATGACAGATCCTGCAGGACCCATTCAGAACATCAGAAATCGGCGACTTCTATCTTCTCCACTTTATACTGGAACTTCCGGTCATGAATGAGGAATGAAAGGCTCTCTCCGACCTTGTGGTTCAAGAGCTTTTTCCCCAGGGGCGAAAGATATGATATCACGTTTCGAGAGGGCTCGGACTCCCAGGGGCCGAGTATCGTGTAGGACTCTTTCTCCCCGGAAATCTCGTTGGCGAGGGTGACGACGGTGCCGAACGATATCTTTTGTGTCGAAATTGTGGATTTATCGAATATCTGAGCTCGTTCGATTTCGTTTTTGAGTTTCGCCACCTTCGCGTTGAGCTCGTCCTGACGCTCTTTCGCAGCCTTGTATTCTGCGTTTTCCCGCAGGTCGCCGAGAGAAAGGGCGTACGCGATCTCTTTTTGATTCGCAGGCACATCGACTTCGAGAATATGAGCGAGAAGCCTTTGCTTTTCCTCGTATTTTTCCGCCGTGACCATTAGGCCGCGCGAAACGATCTGCTTCTCTTCCTCGGCGCCGAAACGGAACTCGGGCCACTTCTCCATGATTTTACGTCTGAGCGAAAGCTTGATAGCGGGGTCGAGGTCCTTTACATCGCTCACAAGAGTGTAAACACGCTCTATCGTATCGGGATTGGACTCCAAAAGAAAGTTTTCGAGGGCGGAATCCTTGAACAGGATGGTCTGCACCTGTTTGTTGATTTTGCGGTTTTCGGTAGTCTCGCGGTGATTCTCGATCTCCTTGAAGGAAATATCGAGAATGTGCACCAGTGTGATCAGAATCTTCTCGTATGACAGCCCGAGTTCGGCGAACCAACTCTCGTCCTTGAGATTCTTCACGATCCAGATAAAGGCCTCGCGGTGATCGCGGTAGTTTGCGATGACGTCGAGAACCATGCGCTTGAGGCGATCTTCGTAGCCGGAAGCCTTCAAGGTATCGAGCATCGAAGCGTTCAGGCAGTGTGGGAAGAGCTTGATGTACACATCCGGCCAATCGGAGACGAAGTTCTTTATGTGAAGCAAAAACGATTTTCGTAGATCGACGTCCTTGATGCCTTCGTATACAGCAACGGGATCGTCGATCTCCGAGAAAAGCTCTGCAAAGCCGAGATTCACCGAACCCTTGAGGTGGGGGTATTTCGCGGCCAATTCTTTGATGAATAGATACGATGCGACGACGGTTTCATTCGCAGCCTGATACGAGCGGACGAAGCCTGTGAAGAACGAGAACATTTCCGAGAAGAACTCCGAGTCCGGCTCTCCCGTTTCGAGAAAATCCCGGAGATATTGTACGCGCGAAAAAAAGTTTTTTTCAGCCTTGAACTGATTGTAGACCTTCTCCTCGAAGGACAGAGGGCGGTCGCGGACAATGAACGTGGAGATGTCGTCGGCGGCATTGCCGAATATGGGATCGGTTTTGAGGATATCACGCGCCTTCGTACTCCAGGAGTTCCATTCGCTCACGGAAAGCACCGAAGGGACCAACTCCGCCTTGATGCGTTTGAGATCGGCCCTGTTGTCGAAACTTTTAATTATGGTACGAAGAGCCCAGAGGGGATCGTTCTTGACCTTGTCCCTGAGCTTCTCCTTGGACCAGATGGCTTTGAGAACCCAAATATGATCCTTCGAGAGCGACGAAAGGCTGTCGATGGCCATTTTCAAGGTCATTTTGTGACCGCGGCTCTTGGCGAAATCGATTACTATTTCATCACCTTTGATGCTCGATATCCTGCCGATGTTCCAGGTCCGGTGATATACGAAGTTGCCTGCGTCGAAGGCGATGTGCTTTTCGAAATCGGCCATGGCCTCGTGCATGGCGCGGTACGACTGAGTGATGTTCGAAAGCCGTATGTAGTCTTCGAGATGGGAGTGATCCTTGTATTTCCCCCTGTAACACTCGACGAGGTCTTTCCTGAGGCTCGGGTTTTTGTCGTCGTAGTCGATGACGAGCTTCAGTATGTCGAGAGCGGTATTCCAGTCTTCTTTGAGCTTGTAGTGGCGGTAGAGATCGAGCAAAAGTCCGGCTGCCTTGTCCTCGGATATCTGCTTGGCGATCTTGCGCTGGACATGGAAGAAGAAATCGATATCCTGAGGACAATACTCGACAAGCTTGCTCCAAATCTCTTTTACGTTTGTCGAGAGTCCCTTGTTTATGTAGCGGTAGAGCGCCTTCTTGTAAAAATCGATAGCCTCTTCGATCTTACCGTCTTTTTCACGTTTCTCGGCAAGGGCCTTTACGATATCGGCCTCTTCGTAATCGACCCGGATGAGGCGTTCCCACACCGAATAAATATCTTCGGAGCGGCCGTCGTTTTCGTAACATTCGGCAAGACGCCTGAGGGCGGTTCGGTTTTCTCCAAAGTCGAGGATGCGTTGACAGACGAATTCGACGACATTCCATTTCTTGTTGTCGGCGAAGAGGTCGAGCAATGACACCATCGCAGAATCGTCGATCTGCTGGCGCATGAGCGATATGACGCCGGACAGATACAAGGCAATAATGCTCGTCTTTGTATGAGAAAGATGCTCGTCGCAGACTTCCTTCAGTTCGTCCAAGGCCTTCTCGGCCGCCGCTTCCTGGGCGATGGCATCCAATTCCTTGAGGTTCGCGGCTGAATAAGCTCCGAGCGAAGCCCTGGTCCATTTCTCCTCGTTGAGCATCTGCTGGACTTTCTGGGCTATCTGCGTTCCGGACATATAGATATCCTCCCTAGGCTGTATACTGCTTGTGGATCGAGGGATCGAGAAGTTTGATCTTCAAGAGCACCTCGGCGATCTTGGAACGGTCCTCCTTGGCCTGCACATAGTAGTCGATAAGCCAGAAGTACCTGTTGATGAGTCGTGGAACAAGCAGACTATGTTCTTCACGACCTTCTTTCACCTCGTTTTCGAGTTGATAGATCGACTGTTTGAGCTTGCCCGCTTCGATCGTCTTGAGCTCGCGTTTTATCGAGAACAATCCGAGAAGAGTGCCGTACACCGGCATCCATTCGAGCAGCTCGGCCTGCGAATAGCCGAGCGATGCGACTTTGTCGACGAGCCTGCGGATCATCTCGCAATCGAGAAAATCGATATCGATGCGCTGCGCTCCGATAAAAAACGCTTCTCTGAAAAGCGCTTTCGACGTGCGCTCGTCGCCGCTCAGGGCGTATATGTCGGCAAGCTGGGCGAGGGCGTCCGGATCCTCGCGTCGTGTCCGGGTCGCGATCTCGAGCGATCTGAGCGCGTTGGAAAAGTCCCCCGTCCCCTTGAGGCACATGCCGATTCTCAGGGCGATATCGGGTGACTCGGATTCGCCTCCATCCGCAGCCATTTCACGGTACTGCGAAAGAGCTAGAGCGAAAGCGAAGCTTTTAAAGGCATCGCGGGAACGATCGTAAGGCACTCCGAGCTTGGCCGAAAAAGCTAAAAAAGCCTTCCACTGCGCAAGAATGTATTCGCCGCGCTCAAAGGCGTTTTGCAGCGATTCGAGCCTCTCCAAACGCTCAGACCAGAAGTTTGCGCATTTGAGGGACCAGAGAACCTCTGGATGCTCGAAATCCTCGACAAGTGCCTTGTCCAAGAACTCGGAAGCCGCGCGGAGATCGACACACGTGAGACTATCGTACGCGCTAGAAAGAAGTACGTTGACGCTATCCTGCTCGGCCATGCTCTTCCGGGTAATCGGGATTTGAGTTCGAACGATTTATAGTACCCGATTGAGAGGCCGTAGTCAATCGTCGCCGCGGTATTCACGGCGCGAGACGATCTACTAATGCCTTTTCGCGTCAAGAAATTCATTGTCGACGAGTCTAGCGCCGTGATCGTCAAATATGATATCATCCGGCCGCTATGAAAGAGCCGATCATCGCCCCCTCGCTCCTCGCCGCTGATTTTTCTAATATGCAATCGGCCGTGTCGCAGATCGCCGCATCGGGGGCAGACTGGGTGCATTTCGATGTAATGGACGGTCGATTCGTCCCCGAATTGACCTTCGGTCCCAAAATGGTTTCCGATCTTCGTCGCTTCACTTCGCTTCCCTTCGACGTTCACCTTATGACCGTCGAACCAGAGCGCCTGGTTTCCGCCTTTATCGCCGCGGGTGCAGATCTCGTCACGTTTCACTACGAGACGGTGGTTCACGCTCATCGACTCGCCGCGATGATCCGCGAAGAAGGAGCGAAGTGCGGCGTCTCGATAGTCCCCTCGACGCCGGTATCGGCGATCGAGGAGATACTCCCCTATGTCGACCTCGTGCTCGTCATGACGGTCGATCCCGGATACGGCGGCCAGGTTATGCTTCCCCTTTGCTTAAAAAAGGCGGCACGACTCGCGACATTGAGAGAGGAACGGAGATTTGACTATCTGGTATCGATAGACGGCGGGGTCAACTCTGAATCCCTCAGTATGGTCGCCGAAGCGTCCCCCGACGTTCTCGTCATGGGTTCGGCTTTCTTCGCCGCCGAGAACGCCGCTGAGCTGGTAAAAACGATAAAACACTCGTACTCGTCGCTCAAAGAACCGGCGTCTCATTGAGTTTTGGCCCTTCCGGGCCGATAATGATTCGGAGGCATTCGCCCATGAGGAAAACGTACCGAACCCTCTCGGCAGTTGTTCTCGCTGCTACGCTCGTCGTGCAAGCGGCGATTTGTCAGCAGACGGCCCCGACTCAGCAAACAGAAGCCAAAAAAACACTCCTCGCGGGAGTCGAGCTTTTCGGTCAGGAAAAATACCGCGAAGCCCTGGACCTTTTTGGAAAGGTTCTGTCAGACCCCCGAGCGAAGGCTGAACGCCCCGACGCCACCTACTGGTCTATCTTGTCATATATAGCGCTGGGAGATATCTCGACCGCTTCATCCTCGATCGATGCGTTCATCACAGCCTATCCGACCAGTCCGCGCCTGCCAGACCTTCTCTATCAGCGCGGTAGAATTCTTTATACCAAAGGCGATTACGAAGAAGCGCTCAAGGTCTTCGCCGCCTTCAGCGAGGCGGCGCCGGATAGCGACCTCTTCCCCTCGGCCCTCTATTGGAGCGGGGAATGTCTTTATGCGCTCGGACGTCTCGAAGATGCCGAGCGGGCATTCACCGCCGTTGTCCAGAAATATCCGCAGAGTGTAAAAGTCGAGGCTGCTACCTATCGCAGATCGCTCATCGGGCTCGAATACCGCCAGCGTGAACTTCTCAAGCTGCTCACCTGGAGTCACGAGGAGTCGCTGAGATCAGTCGAAGAATTCCGCAGAAGGGAAAAAGCCTACGAGGCCTCGATTTCTCTATATCAAAAACAGCTCTCCGATACAAAGCGCGGGGCGGCAGGCGCCTTGAGCGACCAGGACAAGACCCAGGCCGATCTTCGGGCTCAGATCGCGGAACTCAGCACCCAGCTGGCTGCTCGGGATGAGGAGATTTCAAATCTTTCATCGGAGATAAGCCGTCTTCGCTCCGACTTGAACGCTGCAAGCCTGGCAGCGGCACAGGCGGGCACGACGCAGACGACACAGCCCGCAGCATCCCTCCCACTCGACGCCGACGATAAAACGCGGGCCCTCGCCTATAAGGCCCGCGCCCTCGATCTACTGGCTTTTTATCTCGAAAAAATCGCAAAGGAGGGGGCGAAATGAAATTGCATAGAATCGCCGCCGCCTTTGCGCTTACAGCTCTCTTCGCAAGCTCCACGGCGGCTTTGGAAGTGAAGGAAGGGCTCGTCAAACTGGTTGCGAACGAGAACTCGGGTCGTGTGACGATCTACAGGCTCGTCGATGTGGCGAAGGACCGTTACGAGCCTTTTATGTTCGATCAGGATCCTCGGACGAGTCTGGTCACGCTCAGCGTCGACGGGCGTCACATAAAACTCGGCGACTCATCCGAGTATCGCTTTCAGATTTCCCGGACGGACGGAGGCCTTCGTATCGAATACCGTTCGGCGGTCTGCGTCGTGCGACAGAACTATGATTTCGTCAAATCCTCAGGTCAGGCGCTCGCCGACGGTGTCCTCGTCACCATAGAGCTTGAAAACGTATCGGAGCGCGAGTCGATGCTCGGAGCACGGGTGCTCATCGATACCTGGCTCGGGGAGAGATCCGGCATTCATTTCAAGACCGCTAAGACAGAACGTGTGGGCGTTGAAACGGCCCTCAAGCCCTCTTCAGACCTGAGTTGGGTTGCGACGCCGGGGGATCGGACGAGCTTTATGGTGCAGTTCGTCGGAGAGGGTATATCGGGTCCGAGCAACGTGCTCCTTTCGAATTGGAAACGTCTTGCCGATGCGACCTGGGGCTATGACGCCAATCCGCAGAGGAACTTCACGTTGATTCCGTATTCGATCAATGATTCCGCCATCGCGCTGTTCTGGGAGCCGAGTTCCGTTCCCCGCGGCGGCATCCGCAAGATTTCGTTCTTCATGGGTTCGTTCAATGAATCGGGCTATCGCGCTCCGGATGGAAAAACCAAGACCGAGGAGATTTTCGCCGCGACGGTGCTCGCACCCGAGAAGCCCGATGCAGCGACATCTCTGGCCGCCGATTTGATCGCCGTGCGTGATCTTATTTCCCGCATCGACCGTGCGCTCGCCGTCGGAGGGGATATTTCGGACCAGGAACTCGATGCATGGAAGAAGATTCTCGAACGCCTCGAGGAGAGGAAGAAAGGATACTAAGAGCCGATGGCGCTCACGATACTCGATCGAGCCGAACGGCTGTTCGCCGCCGCACGGCACGCCGAGCTCATAACGCTTCTCGAGCCTCAGGTCCCGGTCTATCGTGATTCCGCCCGTTTTTATTATCTACTCGGCGTATCCTGTCTAAGAACCGGAGATATCGGAGGAGCCTCGACCTACCTTAAACGTGCGGAATCGCTCTCGCCCCTGGACATCGATGTCCTTCTTGCCCTTTCGGCGCTCGAGGTCAGACGGGGAGACAGTAAAAAAGCCGTTGACGGCTATCTTCGTGTGCTCGAACTCAAACCGGGTGAACGACGGGCGCTCAAGGGCCTGGATGTTCTGAGAACCGAGGGCAGTCCTGAAGGCTTGGCTGCTTTGGTTTCGTCGGGGAGGATACAAAGCTTGTATCCGGGAGGGCGGAACCTGCAGCCGCTGTTCAGAGGAACACTACGACTGATCCTCGCACTTGCGATTGTGACTGTTGTCGGCTTCGCCCTCTACCGTGCGGTCCAGAGCATTTCGGTCTCTCGACAACCGAGACCCGAGGTCGCCGCAGTTTTATTGAACGCCTCAGAGAAAAATTCACCGGTCACTACGAGCGGCAGTTTCCGTTACACCTTGACCGAAAAAGAAGTTATCTCGTCGTTCGAAAAAGCGAAGCAATATTTCCAGGAATACCGCGACAATGCGGCTATCATCGAGATAAACAGAATCCTCGGATCCAATGCGAGCGCCCAGGTAAAGGCGAAGGCCGCAACGCTCAAAAACTTCGTCGGAAAACCTGATTTCCGCACCGTAAAGGACGTTCCAACTTTTTCGGAAATAACCGCTGACCCCTGGCTCTACGATGGCTGCTCGATTGTCTGGAAGGGTATGGCGGCCAATGTTCAGCAACGCGGAAGTCTTGTTTCGTTCGACTTCCTCGTCGGATACCATGAAAAAAACCGTCTTGAAGGCATCGCGAAGGCTCAGATATCCGATGTCGCCGTCCCCCTCGACCGGCCGCTCGAACTGCTTGCGACGCTTTCCACGGCGGGCGGAACTGTCTTCCTTGAAGGTACCGCGATCCACGAATTGGGAGTTTCCGGCAAGTAATGCGCGCCGTCGTTCAAAGGATCGAAGAGGCGAGTGTCGCCGTCGAGGGCCGGGTAATCGGTCGCGCTGTGCGCGGACTTCTCATCTATCTCGGCGTCGCTTCGGGGGACACCGAAATCGACGCGAGGTGGATCGCCGAGAAGGCGGCTGATTTGCGCATTTTCGACGACGATTCAGGTTGCATGAATCGTTCGGCACGCGAGATAGGCGCAGAGGCCCTTGTCGTTTCACAGTTCACCCTGCTCGGAGATGCACGCAAGGGACGCCGCCCCTCGTATTCCGATGCCGCGAAGCCCGATATCGCCAAGGCCTTATACCAGGCCTTTGTGGATGTATTGAAAACATTGTTACCTCATGTCGAAACAGGCCTATTCCAAGCCGAGATGAAAGTAAGGTCCACCAACGACGGACCTGTCACGATTCTCTTGGATTCGAAGAAACTATTTTAGAGGACCTCGAAAAACTGAAGTTTTTTAGAGGTCCCCTTAATAAAAAACGGCACCGTCCATTCGACGGTGCCGTTCGATCTGCATCGAGGGTGAAGAGGAGGACAGTCCCTTATTTCTTCGCCTTCTTCTTCGTATCGGCCTTCTTAGCGGCTTTCTTGGCAGCGCCGCTTTTCTTGTTGAGTCCTTTTGCCCTGTCCGCCTTTTTCGAAGAAGGTTTTGTGGCCGCCTCTTTTTTGGTCTTGGCCTTTTGGGCCTTCGCTTTTCCGGCGGCTTTTTTCCCGGATGCGGGGCTCTTCGCTTTCGAGGCTTTCTTCTTCGCCGCCTCTTTTTTGGAACCAGTGGCCGACGATGAAGCCGCTTTCTCCTCGATCACAGCCTGAGCGGCCGCAAGCCGCGCGATGGGAACCCGGAAGGGCGAGCAGGAAACATAATTCATGCCGACCGAATGACAGAATTTAACCGACTTCGCCTCTCCGCCGTGCTCCCCGCAGATGCCGACCTTCAAGTTCGGCCTCGTCGATCTGCCTTTTTCGATCGCCATCTTGACCAGCTGGCCTACGCCGGCTTGATCGATGCTGACAAAGGGATCGTCGGCGAAAATAGCCTTTCCGCCCTCTTTCTCCGATTTGACATAGTCGGGGAGGAAGCGGCCTGCGTCGTCGCGGGAGAGTCCCAAGGTCATCTGGGTGAGATCGTTCGTGCCGCAGGAGAAGAACTCGGCGGTCTCGGCGATCTGATCGGCGAGAAGAGCAGCACGCGGAATTTCGATCATCGTTCCCATGAGGTACGTGACTTTGGAGCCGGCCTTCTTGATAATGGCGTCGGCGATTGACTTTCCATGGTCGACGAGGATCTTGAGCTCTTTCCGATCGATGGTCAGCGGAATCATGATTTCCGGAAGGACCTTGATCCCCGCTTTTTCGCACTCTACAGCCGCTTCGATTATCGCGGTGATCTGCATCTCGAGGATCTCCGGGTAGGTGATGCACAGACGGCATCCCCGGTGTCCGAGCATGGGATTCGCTTCGTGAAGCTGGTCGCAGCGCAGGCGTATTTTCTCGGGACTCATCCCCGTCACCGCCGAAAGCTTGTTGACGCCTTCATCGTCCTTGGGCGTGAACTCGTGGAGGGGGGGATCGATAAGCCGAATCGTCACCGGTTTGCCGTTCATCGCCTTGAAAATGCCCTTGAAGTCTTCGCGCTGGAAGGGAAGAAGCTTGTCCAGGGCTTTCTTCCGCGCATCGAGAGTGTCGGCAACGATCATCTCCTGGATCGCGAGGCGGCGCTCCTCGGTGTCGAAGAACATGTGCTCGGTGCGGCAGAGCCCGATGCCCTCCGCGCCGAGTTCGACGGCCTTGGCCGCGTCGTAGGGCGTGTCGGCGTTGGTTCTGACCTTGAGCGTCCTGATTTTGTCGCACCAGCCGAGCAGTGTTTTGAACTCCTTGGTCTGCTCTGGCTGCTTGAGGGGGAGGGCTCCGGCGAAGACTTCGCCGGTGGTACCGTTGAGCGTCACCTCGTCTCCGGCCTTATAGACCTTTCCGCGAACCTTGACCGTGCCCGCGTCGGCGTCGATATCGAGTTCCTCGCAGCCGACGACGCAGCACTTTCCCCAACCGCGGGCGACGACCGCCGCGTGTGAGGTCTTGCCGCCCGTTGCGGTCAGGATGCCCTGAGCGGCGTGCATGCCGCCGACGTCTTCCGGACTGGTTTCTCGGCGGATAAGGATAACCTTTTCTCCGGAAGCAGCCTGCCGTTCGGCCTCCGAAGCGGTGAAGCAGAGCTTGCCCGCTGCCGCCCCGGGGACGGCGTCGATGCCCTGGGCGATCTTGAGTTCTTTAAGCTTGGCCGCTCCGACAGCGGCAACATCGATGACCGGATAAAACACTCCCTCGATCTGCTCGGGTGTGATGCGGGAAATGGCTTCTTCCTTGGTGATGAGCCCCTCGGCCACCATGTCGACCGCGATTTTGAATGCGGCTGCAGGGAGACGCTTGCCGGTCCGGCACTGGAGCATGTAGAGCTTTTCGTCCTCGATCGTGAACTCGAGGTCCTGCATGTCTTTGAAGTTCTTCTCGAGTATCGTCCGGACTTCGCAGAGCTGCTTATAGGCCTTGGGGAGTTTTTTCTCGAGTTCGGCGAGCTTGAGCGGGGTTCGGATACCGGCCACAACGTCCTCGCCCTGTGCGTTGATGAGACAATCTCCGTAGAAAACGTTTGCGCCCGTGTTCGGGTCGCGCGTGAAGCACACACCCGTACCCGATGTGTCGCCCTTGTTTCCGAACACCATCTGAACGACGTTGACCGCGGTACCCTTGAGGTCGGTGATCTTTTCGACGCGGCGGTAGGTCACTGATTTCTCGGCCTCCCAGGAATTGAAGACCGCGTCTATGGCTCCCCAGAGCTGCTCGATCGGGTCCTGGGGGAAGGGCTTGCCCATTTTCTTGAAGTAAAAGTCCTTGAATTCGGCGCAGAGTTCCTTGAGATTCTCGGCCGTTAGCTCGGTATCATGCTTTACGCCGAGCTTTTTCTTCATCTCGGAAAGCATCTCCTCCATGGGTTCTTTCGAGAGTCCCATGGCCGTGGTCGAGTACATCTGGATGAAGCGGCGGTAGCTGTCGTATGCGAAGCGGGGATTGCCGGTTTTTGCGGCGAGCCCCTCGACCGATTTGTCGTTGAGACCGAGGTTCAAAATGGTCTCGAGCATACCGGGCATCGAACGCGCGGCACCTGAACGGACGGAGACGAGAAGAGGGTCGGCGGGATCGCCCAGTTTTTTGCCGACGGTTTTTTCGAGCTTGGCGAGGGCGAGCTTGATTTCCTCGACGATCGGCTTTGGAAGTTTACGACCGTTTTTATAGTATTCCTCGCAGGCCGGAATTGAGATGACGAAACCCGCGGGAACGGGAAGGCCGATTTTCGTCATCTCCATGAGACCGGCTCCCTTGCCGCCCAGGATGTCCTTGCTGGTCGTGCTGGTGTCGGCGACACCGGCCCCGAATTGATATACATACTTGCGCGTGGCCATGGGTTTATTCCTCCGTCGTTTCTGCATGTGTCGTGATTTAATGCGTAAAAGACTACCAAGGAGGGCTTAAAATGTCAAGGAATAGGGAAATACGAGAACGGCGACAATCAACTTCGCTTAAGTTCAAAGATAAAGGACGAGGGTAATAACCGTGAGATCAGAACCGGCGATTTGATTGACGAGCGATTCAAATTTAACATTGACCTTTTCGCATGCTTCGGAAAGATACGAAAGATAGTACAAACCGAGTTCGGCGTTCGCCTCTCCCTCGGGCAATTCGCGATAGAAATCCTGAAGACTTTTCTTTTTCAGATCGGCGCTCTTGCGCTCTTCGAAGGTCTCCTTGACGCTGTGATACTCGGTCGCTTTGGTGTACAATGTGATCTGCAGTTTTCCCTGCGTACCGACCGACACCCCGTGCGAGCCTATTTTCCACGAAAGATAGACGAGTTCGCCCTTCCGTGCGAGGGAATCGATGACCTGCTTTCTAATGTTCGGATCGAAAAGAACGGCGTTCATATCGACGACGCCCTTGAAAATCTCCTTGGCCTCGCGCTTGAGGTTCGAGTTCTCGGCGTTCATCGCGAGTTCCATGATCATGAGGGACACGTATTCGGCTATCTTGGATTTTTCCATGAACTCGGCGAGCGAGGTGCGTATGTCCCTGATGAGCTGGTCGTAGCCCTCCGATCCTTTGAATTTGGTGATGATGAACCAGATGAAGGGACGCAGGTTGTTGAGAAATTTCTCGGATAGCAGGAGTTGAATGTTTTTTTCTTCGGGCAGGAGGGAGGTGTTCTTGCTGATATAGGCGTACATCGGGGCGAGTATCTCTTCTTTTATCTCGGCGAGTTCCTTCTCCTTCTCTTTGAGTATGCCCTGGAGAAATGCGTCATTGATAGGTGTCTTTTCGTCGATGATGTTGACAGGATTCACCCGATTCCAACGCTTTATGACGTCGCTCGCGAGGACACGGGCGAATATGTACGAATCATACTGTCGATACAGCATCGAGTAGACTATGAGTTTCGAGAGGTCCATGACCTCCGAACGGGCGGACATGAACTCGCTCTTCGATATCTCGACTTTGGAGATATAATCGACGAGCAGCATTCTTTGAAGCGAGATGGGGCTGAATTCGTCGAGGATTATGCCGTATTCCTCGACGTTATCCGCCAATTTGAACTTTTTTAGATTTTTCCCCTTACGGATGAAGAAGGATGTCCCTTCCTCCGTGAGCACGAGTTTGACCGGCAGGTCTATGACGCTCTTCTTCTCCTGCATTACCTTGCACTTCTCCGCGCTCTCCGAGAATTGTCCACCTAGTATAGGATATTATCGGCATAACGGTAAACAGTATTGACGCGGTCTCTCGCAGCCTCCTATGCTCCATTCGTGAGTCGCTTCACCGCTTTGGCCGGCGCAGCCCGGAGTGGACTGCTCCTCACGGCTTTTTTTCTGTCCTCTGCACTCTGTTCGGCGATGGACGGCTCGAAGGTTCACGAACTGGCAGTACGGCTCGAGGCGGTTGGCTCCCGGGTCGAAAACGAACAAGGTGAAAGTACGGCCTTCGAAATCATCAAATCGACGCTGTCGAAGGCCGGTCTTCCATTTGTGGAAAGTGATTTTTCAGACGCGAGGGACGGTTATTCGCGTTCGAGGATCATAGAGACCACGATAAAAGCCGCAACATCGGACGAACTTGCGGTTATTGTCCCCGTCAACTCCTGGATCGATGCGCCCAAGCCCTACGAAGGCGCCTACGGCATCGCCGCCGCTCTCGATGCCGCCCTCCGCCTGGCAGAAAAAGCGAAAACATCGAAACCCAATTCCATCTCGATACGCTTCGTTTTTCTTGGAGCGGAACGAAGGGGGAAGCGTTCCTCGGGGGAGACGGCGTCCTTGGGGTCAAAGACATGGATCGAACGCTGGTATCGCTCCGATTCGTTGGCCGTACTTTATCTGAGTCTTGATTACAAGCCCGAGAAATTGATCGTCCGGAACGCGGGCCGGACCGTTCTGTCGCCCTTCTGGTATTACGAGACGGTACGACACTCGCTCGAATCATCCGGCCTCGCCTTCGACCTCGAAGCGAATCAAATGCAGCTTTTCCGTCTTGGACTCGCAGACGAATACGGTCCAGCGGCGACCTACCTTGAAGCCGGAATTCCGGCTATCGAACTTGTCGCTTCGCAGAACGGGACGAGTTTCGCGGACGACGACTGGCTTTTTCCGTTTCTCGAGGAGTTTTCGAAAACCCAATCTCAAGGATTCCCCGACAGCTGGGACCGCCATTATTTTATTCTGCAACTCGGCACGATTAACCTCGTCGTCCGTGAAACACCCTATGCCGTATTTCTCATAGCATTCACCCTCGTGGTTTCAATCTCGATCCTCATCTTGACGATTACACGCCGAAACGCGACCAAACTGCTTCTGAGACGGGGACCGGTCGTCGCCGTCCAACTTGTTGTACTGTACGCGGCTCTTGTCGCCGCCTTCCTCGCGGGGACGGGATGTTCGCGTATTGTCGCCGAGCTTCTCGGCTCCAACGACGCATGGAGACTTGCGCCGAGATGGGCTGTCTCGGCCCGGTTCGCCTCCGCCTTTCTGATCTTCCTCGCCCTTCTGTCTATATCGGTCGAGCAACGCATTCTCACTCCGAATCCTTTTTTCTACGAGTTCGCCGCATTGACCGTCCTGGCCTTCGACATACTCATCTTCGCGGCCATCGACCTGAGCGTGACGTTCTATTTCGTATGGGCGTTCATAATTGTACAGATATCCTTGACCCTACGCAGACGGTGGACCACCCTCGCAGCATACATCCTCATGTACGCGCCGCTGTCGGTGATAATCGTTCAACTCATTCAAAGACCGCAGATGGAGGCTTTCGCCCGGATCGTGAGTCCGGATTTCGGCGGGGTCCTCATTTTGTCCGCCTTGCTCCTCCCGCTCTTTGTTTTCACGGCAAGTCCGCTTTTGTTTTTCGCAAAGCCGGGAGCCACCGCGCGGCGGAGGGCGGCCGTCATATTCATCTTCATAGCCTTGATGGCGGAGGCCGCAGCAGCGTTCGCCGCCGCGACAAGCCCGATCGTTGTCAATGGACTCAGGACAGATCTTTCAGCCCGCGAGTTTATCGATCAGGATGCTCAGTCCTTTGAAGCCCTGCTCAAGGGGAAGCGCCGTCTGGGCTCAGGACTCGTCTATCGAGGCGGAAATCCCGTTGCGTATAAGATAGAACGCGACGAAATCCGAGTCGTCGGCAAGGACGTAAAAAAACGTATCGCCGTCGTCGGCCAGCGCAGTCTTTTCCTCGAGCGCCAGCAGCAGCGCATTTCGATAGGGTTCAGCGAAAAACCGTACGAAGTCGTTCTGACCCTCGAATCGGAAAAACTTTTCATTTACGACTGCAGCCTGCCCTACGATATTTCGCTCGACGGAAAAAAGGCGACAATCTACGCGGGCGTGAATCCCGGATCTTCGTTGTCTTTCTCGATAACCGTTCCCGAGGAATTTGAAGCGAAACTTGTCGTATCTGCGAGATATCTTCGCCCGATCGAAGAGTATTCACTGCCGACTGGCGAGACCCCGGCGGATTTCGAGACGGTAGTGCGGGCGAGTTTCGATCTTTCAGGATGGAAATGATGGCGAAAGTCATTTTCCATGTCGACCTCGACGCTTTTTTCGCGGCCGTCGAGCAACTCGACAACCCTTCGTTGAAGGGCAAGCCTGTCGTCGTCGGTGCCCTGCCCGGGCACAGAGGAGTCGTCTCGACATGTTCATATGAAGCCAGGGCCTTCGGTGTGAGGTCGGCCATGCCCATATCCGAGGCCTATAAACGCTGCCCCCAGGCTGTTTTTCTTATACCGCGCCCGTGGCGCTATGCCGAGAAGTCATCCGAAGTGATGAAGATTTTCGGCGAGTTCACCCCCGACCTCAGGCAGATGTCCATCGACGAAGCCTTCCTCGATATGACGGGTACCGAACGTCTATGGGGCGACCCGCCGGAAGCCGCGAGGCGTCTTAAAAAAGTCGTCTGTGAACGTACGGGATTGACGATCTCGATCGGAGTCGGACCGAATCACTACGTCGCGAAAATCGCCTCGGGTTTGATGAAACCCGACGGCCTCGTGATCGTCGAGCCCGAGAACGTGGAAGCGTTCATGCTCGAGCTTCCTCTCGAAAAACTGTGGGGCGCGGGAGAGAAGACCCAACAGCGCTTCCGGGAGCTCGGTATCTATACGACAGCCCAGCTTATGTCCTTCGGCCGCTCCCAGCTCGAATCGGTATTCGGGAAGGCCGCTTCCGCCTTCTTGTACAATGCGGTGAGAGGCCGCGACCCCGGCGTATTCTCCGAGTCGGTAGCCGAATCACATTCGATGAGCGCGGAAACGACCTTCGAGCGGGACTGCGCCGACCGAGATTGCATAGAATCCGTGCTCCTCGCCCTCTGCGATGAACTCGCCTTCCGTCTCTGGAACGAAGGCTGCCGCTCGAGGACACTGGTCTTGAAACTGCGTTTCCACGATTTTACGACCATCTCGCGGCGGACGACGCGATCATCGTACTACCGTACGTCGGAGGAAATGCTCCAAACCGCGAAAATCCTTCTCGACAAGGCCTGGAACGGACGGACCGAGGTCAGGCTTGTCGGCCTTGGTTTGGCCGATGTGCAAGGAAACGAAACGCCGATGCAGAGCGAGCTGTTCTCGGATGAAAACGAACGTCTTCGCAAGGCCCAGACCGCCGTATTCGAGATCGAGCGCTCGGGTCGTGGGAAAATGACAAGGGCGAGACTCCTGGGGAAGGGGAGTCGCGGCCATTACGAATCCGAACAAGAAGACTGACAGGTCGATGACAAACTCGATGCCTGTCATCGACCTGTCACGCATGTGCAAAATTCAAGAAGCTACAGAGAAAGGCGTTTTTGTCTTTGTCGTCGGCCTGCCAACGTGGGCGCAGTCTCTTAAAACCGCTTATTCTGAAGCCAAGGACGAGGTGATCTCCGAAAGGCGATTACGAAGCGCGAAGGCAAGCTCCTCGGATACGCGTTTATATGCATCGCTTACGGCGGCCACGCGCGTCCCGCCCTGGCCCCTCACCGGTCCCAGCGCAAAGGAAATGAGGACCGAGCCATCGTGTCGCAGGATACGGAACCCGCAATCAGCCTCTGCGCTGAAAATCGCGTAGGTCTTGCCACCATACTCCATCTGACGCGCAGCCCCCACCTCGACGAGTATGAGCACCGCATAGGGCCGCTCCTCGCTTATTCCGAGCATTGCAAGGGCCCCCGTCTTGCCGCCGTAGGCCTCGCGTAATCGATCTTCCGAGAGCTTGCCGTTGTAGGCAACAAGGTCGAGCCCCGTCGGTTTCAGCGCGTCGACGACGGCACCGAGGGTTTTGGGGTCCTCGCTTCGTCCGAGTTCGGAAGACTCGAGCGCCATGACGAGCGCTGCGTCGACGGCGGGAAGATAGACGAAATCGCGAAAGACCGAAGTAAAGGCGTAGCTTTTGCCCCTTGCACGGAATTCGGGGTATGCCCGTATCACCGCGGCTTCACCCGGCTTGTCGAGCTTTTCGATCGTGCTGTTCGCCTTGCCGTAGGCGTCTGTCGTGACCGAGGACAAGAGCGAACCTGAGTTCTTTGTGAACATGAATGAAATCGACGCATCGGCGACCGGAGATTTTACATCGCCGTAGTTCTCGAACAAAAAAACGGCAGGTCCGGGTACTTCATCCTTTCCGACCGTGCGCGTAGGGAAGGTTTTCTGACTCCCCTTGGCATCGATCCAGTCCGAGGATGGTTCGAGCGAGAGGCGCGTCCCTATTTTTTCCAGGGCAGACCTCGCCTCCCGGGCTTTGGTTTGAACCGCAGGCGAAGAATTTTCGTCGGCGAGACTGAGCACCGAGACGTACGATAAAATAGCCTCGGAAAGATGGCGCGACTCGATGGCCGAGACTGCCTTCGCCATGAATGTGTCGATCTCGGCGAGTACCAGCGATTCGCTGCGGCCTGCGTCCGCGGCCGGGACGCAGACAGATATGATGCAGACGAGTAATGACAGTATGATTCCACGTTTCATATCACGCTCCGATCTAGTAGTGCTCTGAATGTATCTGCGCGTCGTGCACGCGTAGTCCGAGCTCGTCTTCGACAAGAGCCAAGGCCTTGTGCAAGACGGATTCGCCGAATTCGGATGAGTTCGAGACGAGGGCCGCCCCGATTTCCGCGAACGACAGGGAGTCGAGGAGGTCGACCTCGGCGACCGAGAGCTTGAACTTGGTCGCAAGCCGCTTTTTGAGCGAAGAGACGACACTGCGCTTGTCCTTGAGCGATGTCGCTTCGGGCAGTTCGATGATGAGCGATAGCATGGAAACGACCATAAAAATACGGCGCCGCCGCTTACCTCCGCGATATGTTTCAAGTATCATACCTGTCCGAGATGGCGAAAGGAAGACTCCTGACGGCTTCTGTATGCGATATTCGAAAGTCTCGTCTCCTTTTCCTGGTCCTGTGCTTGACTCTTGCACCTCCGATACTCGCGGCCGAAGACGAAGTCGCCGCCGAGGATCCGGGCTTCGCATCGGATACAAGCGGCGTCGCAGAACTGCCGGTCATCAGTTCGGGCCTGCCTTCAGAGGCTCCGAAGAGTCTTTTTTCCGCGAAACTCGGTGAAAACGGGGAGGGAGACGCCGAGCTATATATAAAAGGCCTATGGTCGGCCGACCTGACGACTTCATTGGTGCTTCAGAATACATACGAGGGCGGCCCCCTTGTTCTGTCATCGGTCTCTCCGCTTCTTTTCAAACAGGAGCCCGACGTCTTTCTGAGTTTTCTTTTATTTAAAAAGATATTCGTCGAGGCCAAGGTGTCGGGCCAGATCGACCAGGCCCGATACAGCGCCGGTTACCGCGGCGGCGAGGACGAGTTCATAAAAGAGCTGAGAATCGGGAACGAGGGCATTTCCTTCCCCTCCATTCCCTTTCTTTCCTTCGGGGAAGGTTCTTATCGTTCTTTCGGAGCTCTTGCCCGTGTCGAGTCCGAGAACTTCACCGGGAGAGCCATGATCCGCTACGACCAGGCCGAGCGGGTCGCGCGGAAATTCGTAGGGTCTTCCGAAGTCCTCGAAACTCAGATTTCGCCGGAAAAATACATTTCAGGTAAATACTTTGTAACATATTCGCAGCCCGCGACGAATCTCGAGGTCTATGTCCAGAGCAGTTCGGGGACCTATGTCGGCAGCGATGGAAACAGGTACCGGAAACTCGGTTCCGAGGAATACTCCTATTCGTCGCAAACAGGGTTTATCGGACTTACAACCGCGGCGACGACACGGGTCCTGGCCTCCTATTCCGGATCAGGCGGCGGCTCGGATCCCGTGACCTTGAATGGTATCGTCTCCTGCGATCTTCTGTACGAGCCCCCGCCCGAAGTCTCGACCGGGACACTCGATCCAAGGCGTCAAGTCCTGTGCCGCTACGCGACAACGGCCGACCCCGACAACTCCGACGCCTATGTGCTCGATACGGCCTCGGGTCAGCGCGACACGAACTACGAAGCCCGCATCGATGATTCGGGGTATATCGAAGTGGTCTACTCGAGCGAAACGACACCCAGTGATGTCGTCTATCGAATGCCCTTCGCCGGCGACACCGACACGCCAAGTCTTCCTCCGAACACCAACATGGAATGGCTGTATACAACCGACTTTTCCGATCCAAAAGCTTTACAATACGCAGCCGTTTTTACACGGACGATCGTCGTGCGACGATTCTCGCCCGCAACATCCATAACAATCGACAAGGATGTGATCGCCGGATCGGTCGAGGTCAGACGCAACGGCGTCCAGGATTATTCATTCACGGTCGATACCGACAATGCCGTCGTGAAACTGTCGACGCCGCCCGGTCTCGCCGAGGAAATCGAAGTAACGTATTTGCGGGAGAGTTCCCAGCGGAAGTCGGGCGTCCTCTCGGGAGCCCTTGGTGGCTTTTGGAAGCTCGGCGAGGCCTGGGATGCCTGGGCCGCCCTGGGAACGAGCTGGTCGGTACCCGGCCTGAGCTATGCCTCCGATGGCTCGACCAATCCGGGCCGGATAACCCTGACCGGAGGCGAGAGTTCGAGAGCCGGACTGTTCACGCATCGCGCATCGCTGGCCGCGATGTACTCCCGGGACGACGCGACGGGACGGTATCGCATCGAGGGAATGGAATCCTCCGGACAATATGCCTCGAGCTTCAGACCCCTTGATGAAAGTGTAAGCCTCACGATCGTCGAAGCCTCGGATAGCGCCCTCATCGAACAGTTCCCCACAATCGTCAAGGATCTGCACCGGGACGGTTCGACACAGCAGGCACTGTCGATACTGTCAGGCCAGGACAACAGCACGGCTGAAATCGTTAAGATCGTCGACAAGCCCCCTGTCGAATCCTTTACGACATTTTCGTTCTACGCCTCGATTCCAAGCACCTCCACTTTGAGCATCGGTTTGGACGACGGCGCGGGCAACTACGCTCTGAGGATCGACCTTCCCGTCGCTGCCGGGGACGGGGCCTGGAAACGGTATTTCCTACGGTATGGGACTGGGGACCCGACCGTCTACGTTCAGGATTCCGAGCCCTCGACACCGCTACCGCTCGCCTCAGCAACATCAGCATACTCTGTTCTAAAAAAAGCCTCGCGGATCGTCATAACAATCACCGATCTCGATTCTGGACAGAGAGTTTTGATCGACGAGCTCTGCCTGGAGAATTCTATAGGTCGGACGGCCCTCCTCGCCCAGGCCTCGGCCGACTACACAAACCCAGATCTGAAAGCGGGCGAGGGAACTCTGCCCTGGATTTCCGGTCTCAGGTTTTCCACCGACGCCCAGGGCGGGCTTTCGGACGAGTCCTTTGTGTCGGGCGGCGCATCGCTGAAGACCACCATTGGTTTTATCGAACTCGGACTTGCAGCTCGGGCCTCGGCCTCGACGGAGCGTGCGTCTTCGTTCCGCGGCGGCCACGAGATCGCGCTTCCTGCCGCTTCATTCCCCCTGCGGTTTTCGGACGGCTTCGACTATGATCCATCGACGGGCGCCTTCGGACGGAAGAACAGCCTGAGTGTCCGCGCCGGGTCTATCGCAGGCATGGACCTGACGCAAAAAACGAGTTGGACCCCCGCCGCATATCTTCTCGACGAGGGGCTCTTTGTGCAGGAATGGGAGGGGAAGCTTTCCATCGCGGGCTCCTTGCTCAGCGCGGGACTTGCGGCGTCGAATCGAGCCTATGTCGGCGACTCGAACTCCCCCTCCTCGACCGACGATTATTTCACGGCGTGGATCGGATCCTTCGCGTACGCTCTCCCCGCCTTCGAGAACGAGTCGAAGCGCAGATCGATCAAAGCTTCGCTCGACATCAGCCCTCCGAGCCTCGCTTCAAAACTGTTGTCGCTTTCCGCCGGAACTGCCGTCGAACCCTCGACTTCCGACGAGGGCATACGCCGCACTACTTCGTCGATGCGCCTCGAGATAGCTTTGAAGGGCGCGAAGTTCTCGCTCACTCCCCACTACGAACGATCGTGGAAGGATACTCGGGATACAACCGCCTCGAGCCTCCTGGGCGACATCGCCCTCTGGGTGGAGGACATCGCAGGGGTACCGCTGTACTACTCCGGTATTCCTATCCTCGATCTTTTCCTGCCTGCCTACGCCGAAGAGTTCAAGTCACAGACCGGATCGAGTTCATCACTGAGCGAAGCCCTCTTGTCATCCGAAGTCGGTATAGCGCTTTCACGGGATGTCGGCTCACGCTGGACAGACCTCATCCTGCCCTCGGCTTTCTCGCTCGACTTCCGACGGGAGCTTTCGCGCTCGGACGATCAAACAACCGACACCTTCGTGATCGGCTGTTCGGGGAAGTGGGCCGCGGTCAATGTCTTCGGAACACTCGGAACGAGCCCCTCGGCCGGCGCATTCGACAGCGACGAATACCTGGGCATCATGAAAACCTCGCTCCGTATGCCCAAAGGCGGCTCGCTCGGATTGTCGCATCAATCGCAGGCCTTGGCGACATTCTACGCGGGCGCTTCTGACCGCTGCGATGTCACGAATACACTATCCATCGATTCTACGGCAGCTTCGAGTTCCTGGTCTGAAAGCCTCAAGTTCTCGTATTCGCGGCGGGTACAGCGCCACTTTCTCCTCGATCTGTATACGCTGCTTGTTCCCCGTTCGGAATCGCAGGACGACGTCGAGAAGACCCAGGGGCGAACTTCCGTCACTTCCGCGTATTTCGCTTCTCTTGCGGCTTCAAAACCGACGGCAAGGTCCATCTACTCGCTCTCGATCGGTCTCGAAGGTCGTTCGAGCGACGAATCCGGCGCTAAAACCGGATGGAACGCGGCCGAATCCTACGAGGCGCGGGTGACCGTGCCCGAGCGTGTGACGTTGAAAGCCGTCGCCTCGCTTTCCCAGAAACAGGACGCATCCTCGGGCATCCTCTCCTTCGGCTTCGAGGTGAGTCTCGGCGCTACCATCTCGTTTTGAGGACAAGGCTCAAGCTTGACACTCGACCGGACTGGGCTCTATTGTGACACGCTATGAAGAGACGCCTCATCACCTCAGCCCTGCCGTATGTGAACAATGTTCCGCACCTCGGAAACTTGATCCAGGTGCTTTCGGCCGATGTTTTCGCGCGCTTCTGCCGCCTGCGCGGCTACGAGACGCTCTACATCTGCGCCACCGACGAATACGGGACCGCGACCGAAACCAAAGCCCTCGAAGAGGGCGTGACTCCGCGCGAACTCTGCGATCATTACCACAAGATTCATCGCGATATTTACAACTGGTTCGGCATCGCCTTCGACAAGTTCGGCAGAACCTCCGACCCCCGCCATACCGAGATAACGCAGTCGATCTTCCGCGATCTCGACGCGGCGGGGCTCGTTAAGTCGCAGACCATAGAACAGCTCTACTGCGAAAAAGACGGCCGCTTTCTCGCGGACCGCTATGTCGTCGGTATCTGCCCGGTCTGCGGCTACGAGGGCGCGCGCGGGGACCAGTGCGAAAAATGCGGCAAACTCCTCGATCCCATGGAACTCAAGGAGCCGAAGTGCTCGACCTGCGGATCGACTCCCAAACCCCGTTCGACCACGCATTTGTACATCGACCTTCCGGCCATCCGCCCCAAGCTCGAGGCCTGGATGAAAAAAGCGAGCGTCGATGGTTTCTGGGCGAACAACGCCATCCAGATGACTCAGGCCTGGCTGCGGGACGGGCTCAAGGAACGGGCGATCACCCGGGATCTCAAGTGGGGCATACCCGTACCGAAACCGGGCTACGAGGACAAGGTTTTCTACGTCTGGTTCGACGCGCCCATCGGATACATTTCGACGACGGCCGTGGCGGGGGACGAGCAGGGCTTCGACTGGAAAAGCTGGTGGATGAACCCCGAGGAGGTCGAGCTCTTCCAGTTCATCGGCAAGGACAACATCCCCTTCCACACCGTCATCTTCCCATCGACACAGCTCGGAACCGGCAGGACATGGACTATGCTCCACCACATGTCGAGCACCGAGTATCTCACGTACGAGGGCGGCAAATTCTCCAAGTCCAAGGGCATAGGCGTGTTCGGCACGGACGTCGTCGAAACCGGCATACCGGCCGACGTCTGGCGCTTCTACATATTCTACAACCGTCCCGAGAAAAGCGATTATTCATTCACTTGGCTCGATTTCCAGGAGAAGGTCAACGGCGAACTCATCGGCAATCTCGGCAACCTCGTCAACCGCACCTTGACCTTCGTGACGCGCTATTTCGACGCCGCGGTTCCGCCGGTGGCCGCGGGCGATCCCGACCGCGAGGCATTCCGAGCCAAGGTGCTCGAGATAGAGTCCAGGGCGGCGGCCCACTACGAACGAGCCGAACTGCGCGACGCCTTCCGCGCCGCATTCGAGCTTTCGGACCTCGCGAACAAGCGCTTCCAGGACAAGGAGCCGTGGAAGACGCGAACGTCGAATCCCGAAGCCGCGAAATCGCTTATCGCGGACTTGTGCTACGTGCTCCGCGATCTTTCGGTGATGATCCATCCTGTCATGCCCGCCGCTGCCGAGCGCCTTGCGGCCTTCTTCGGAGCGAAGGTGGGGAAGGACGGACTTACGTGGTCCGATGTGGGGAAGACCGAGGGATTGGGAAGAGTATCTCCGCCCGAGGTTCTGTTCTCGAAGCTCGAGGACGAGCTAATAGCCGAACTGCGCGAGCGCTTCTCGGGTACTCAGAAAGAGCGGATCGCGCGGGAGGAGAAGATCGCCGAGTCGAAGCAAGGCGTTGCCGCGGCACATCATCCCGCTTCGCCTGTCCCCGAAAGCGGCGCAACAAAGCCCCCGCTTTACGATCTTCCGATCGAGGAGCGATTCGCTCGTTTGGTACGACTTATTGTCGCGAAGATCGTGAAAATCGAACGACATCCGAAAGCCGACAAGCTCTACATCGAAACCCTCGATGACGGTTCGGGCTCCGAGCGCGTCATCGTGTCCGGCCTGGTGCCGTTCTACAAAGAAGAAGAACTTCTCGGGAAACACATCGTCATCGTCGACAATTTGAAGCCCGCGAAACTCCGCGGCGTCGAATCGCGGGGCATGCTCCTCGCCGCGTCGCGAAAGGCAGAGGCATCTGAAGGCGATTCGATCACCGAAATTGTCGAAGTCCTCGATGCAGGATCGACAGCCCCGGGGACCCCTGTCGTCCTCGAAGGATGCGCGTCACCGCAGGATGCAGAGGGGAAGGCCGAGCTGGACATCAACACGTTCTTCTCGATTCCGATCGAGGCACGGGGCGGGTCTGCGTACGTCGGAGAGCGAAGGTTGATCGCAGGCGCACGGCCTTTTTCGCTTATCCGCGTTCCGGACGGGAAAATCGGCTGAGAGGCGAGTACGAGGCTCGATGCGCTTACGTTTACTGGGCCAGGAGGACGCGGACACTCGGCCCTCGTCGTTCATGCAATGCCGCTTCTGGGGCGATTTCAAGTCGCGTTTCGGCTGGACAAGCTACAGATTCAGGCTGGAGGACGAACCAGGGCAGCCCTCAGTGCTCGTCCTTCTTCGCTCCATGCGTTTCGGCCTGTCCTTCGCCTATGTTCCGCACGGCCCCGACTGCGAGCGTGGAGAATCGGAGCGGGGCCGATTTCTCGCCGAGCTTTCTGAAAACCTCAAAGTAGTGTTGCCGAAAACCTGTATGTTCATACGCTACGACCCGCCGTGGTATGTCGTGGAGCAAGCACGCGAAGAGACTGACGTCCGCGATTCCGATAGTGTGCGGCCCCTCATCGGTTCGCCGCTTCTCCGCGCAGCGAGCGACATACAGGTGCCCGACACTGTCCTCATCGATCTTACGCCCTCCGAGGAGGACATCCTCGCGGCCATGAAACCGAAGTGGCGCTACAACATACGGCTCGCGGCGAAAAAAGCTGTCGAGGTCAGTTGTCACGGCGCCGATGCTGTGTCGGAATTCTATCGGCTTTACCGCGAGACTGCGGCACGGGACAGGATAGCTCTCCATCCGGAAGCGTATTACCGCAGACTCTTCGAAGTCGTCGATGAGTACCGCGCGCGCGGCGATGAGGACGCCCTCGATCTTCGACTCTGGATAGCCCGCAAGGACGGCGTCGCGCTCGCCGCGATCATCACGCTCTTCAGGGCCGATGAGGCCGTGTATCTGTACGGGGCCTCGTCGAACGAGGGGCGCGAGTGCATGCCGGCCTACGCTCTGCAATGGGAAGCGATGCGGGCGGCCAAGTCCTTCGGGTGTGCGCGCTACGACCTTTTCGGCATTCCGCCCTCGGCCGATCCCGCTCATCCCATGGCCGGTCTCTACCGCTTTAAAACAGGATTCGGCGGCAGGATCATCCACCGCGCCGGTTCATGGGATTATCCGCTGAAACAACTTCCCTATTTCGCATTCAGGAAGGCGGAGGGGCTGCGCACCTGGTGGTTCAAGGTCGTCCGAAAGCGTTTACGAAAAACTAGAACGAGGTGACCTCGAAAAACTTCAGTTTTTCGAGTTTCCTATAGTTTGTTTTTCCTGCGGCATTGTTCAATCTGCTTCGTGGATGATTTTTCCCTCGAAAACCTGGAACGAGGTATTCTCGTCCTTCCACGCGTCTCGATTGAGGCCCGCCTTCATGCACAGATGCTCGAGCATCGTATCCCTGTCCCATCCCTGTTCGACCGCGACCTGCGGCAGGAAAACAGCTGAATGCCATCCCTTTGTCAGATACACCCCGTGCCTGCCGATCTCGATTTCAGATACGGTCTCGATTTTACGCATGGGAGATAGCACGGTTATTTCGAAGATAAGTTCCGGGTATTCGGCCTTTGTCACCGGCGGAAAACGGGGGTCTTCGAAGGCGGCCGAGGCTGCCATCGCCCGCACGGTCTCGACGAGGCTTTCGGTCGCGGTCATGCGTCCTATACAGCCTCTCAGATCGGCATAGGGACCCGATCGGGTGCGGAGGGTCACGAAGGCGCCGCGCGGTTTTTCGAGTTCGGGGCCCGTAGGCGGCCAGGATGGTTTTCGCTTTTCAAGTCGCGAGGCGACCGATTCGCGCGCAGTCGCGAGCAAGGCCTTTTCGTCCGAGGCTGAAATTTCAAGGTCCATGATCGCTCCCCTCAGAACGCGACAGCTCCGTATTCGACAAGTTTCTCTTCGTCGGACTCGCGTACGGCAGATGAATCGTGACGTCCGAGCAGGACCGGCGAAACATCCTTGCCGAGTTTCGATCCGAGATACGCGGCTACGCAGCCCGCTCCGCACGCATAGCCCTTGAGCGAAGCACTATCGGCGAGCATCGTCGCGGAATCCGAGGCGCTCAGCGCGGATAAAAAGCGATCCGCGAGCCGAGCCGCTTCTGCATCGTCCGAGCTCGAACCGAGATCAGAGGAAAGAACGACAAGAAGCTTGTCCCTCCGCTCTCCGAAGACCAGGTCGAGGGCCTTCGACAGGGAGTGTATCGAAGCCTGCGTGGGTTTTCCGAGCAGCACGGGCACGAGAGAGGCCTGGGGGAAAAGAGTGTGCATGAAGGGAAGCTGAACCTCGATCCCGTGCTCTTCGAAATGAGGTATGTCGTTCTCGTCGAATAAGGTACCGCAATCCCTGAGCTCTGCGACAATATCCCGATCGACAGGCACCGTTCCCAGCGGCGTATCGAACACGTCGGATTCGGGCAGGCAGATGCAGGCCTCGTCGGCGCGATGAATCGGAGACAATATCAAAACAGTCTCGACGCTGCGATCTGACGCGGCCTTCCAGGCCCGGGCGGCGAGATCTCCGGAATAGTCCAAACCCGCATGGGGGGATAGAATTGCAGACGCGGAACTCGAGTGTGCGCACGATAACAGCGAAATGATTTTAGTTTCGAGCGCGAGGGGGTCGTCGGGATAGAAAATGCCCGCAACGGTCGCCTCTCGAAGCTTTACCTGGCCACGCATGGCTTTCATAGTTCTAGTATAGTCATAACAATCAGACTATCAAGCTTGTAACAGTGTATATCGAGCCAATTTCAAAAGTCGGTCACTTTTGAAATTGGATTTGCGATTGCTTGCGGTTGCGTTTCAACCGCTGCGTCAAATTGCAGTTTTCTAGGTAGCTCTTTCAAAACTCTCTGAGTTTTGAAAGAGTCTCTATCGAGAAGCGTTTTTACGGACAGATCCTCGCGCATTACGTGCAAAATTCCACTGTGTCCGCACCAGGCAAGAGAGTACAGCTCGTGATAGGAACACATACATCGACCTCTTCGCCGTGTTTGTACTGCTCGCTCCGCGGCACATCGATTCCTATGACAGTCTGCAGATCACTTCTGTTATGTGCGGCAAGAAGGAAACGCCGCGAAAGGGAACTTAAGAAACTAGATTCCACACGGCAGGTAAAACGGTTTATACCGCGCGAATAATCGACTCCGTTTTTTGTCCCATGTCTATGGTGTTCGAGTTTCGCGGCATCGCGAGGGAAAAAAAGTGAACATGGTTCGTCGACACGAGCGATTCGCGGAGATTTCGCGCACGCAAAGTCCCCGAAAACACAACGGACGATGGGGGCTTCCACGCTTCCTGCAACACTGGATACGGGTATCACGGGACCGCAACCCATGAACGCGGCCGCCCAGGCGTTTGGAGGATCATACAACAAAGACTCGGTATCTCCCTCAGCCTCGATTCTTCCTTTTCGCATAAGAAACACCTTGTCGGCGACCGTCATGGCTTCCTCGACATCGTGCGTGACGTGAAGAGCCGCGCTCCCCGATCCGCGAAGATGGGAGGCGAGTTCCAAGCGAAGCTGTTTTCTCAGGTTCTCGTCGAGCGACGACAGAGGCTCGTCGAGGAGCACGAGAGGGGGTGAAACGGCTATAGTCCGCGCGAGTGCCACTCGTTGTCGTTCGCCGCCCGACAAGCTCGCAGGATAGCGGTCGAGATACCGCTCGATGCCCATCTTCGCCGCAAGTTCACGCGTTATGCGATCCCGTTCCTTGCGGGGAAGTCCGGCCATGCGCAGACCGTAGGAAATGTTTCCCGCCACCGTCATGGCTGGAAACAGGGCGTAATCCTGGAAAACCATGCCGATTCCCCGTTTTTCCGGAGGAAGTTTCGTAAGGTCGCGCTCGTCAAGGAGTATCCGCCCCGAATCGGGTCTCTCGAGTCCCGCGATAAGTCTGAGGAGCGATGACTTGCCCGAGCCCGAGGGTCCGAGTATCGCCCCGATCTGAGTATCGCCCAATTCGAGCGATACGCTCACGGTGAATTCGGGCCAGGCTTTCGTCAGTTGTTCGATCTTAAGCACGGACCCTCCTCCTGTCGCTTATAAAAAAAACGAGCGAGGACAGAAGCCCGAGAAGAACTCCGACCGCGCAGGCCTCGCTGAGCCGGTATGCGCCGATGAGTCTGTACAGAAGCACGGACAAGGGCTCGTATCCCGATGTTCCGAGGATGAGGGGGACATTGAGATCGCCCGCCGCGACTGCGATCGCGAAGGCGAACGATGCTGCGATCGCTGGGGCGACGGCGCGCAGCTCCACATCGAGGAGGGCCCTGAATCGTCCCGCTCCGAGCGTTCTCGCCGCATCAACCGGAGAATGTTCCAGGGCGGCGAGATTCGAGGCCACGGATTTGAGAACATAGGGCAGGGCGCCTATCGACTGTGCGAGCGGTATCAGGGCGAGGCCGCCCCGTGGAACCATGAGCGACCAGCCGAGGGAGGTGACGATGCCCGATACCGCCAGAGGGAAGGCCGCGAGGGATTTCGATATAACGCCGCCTCGACGAAGGCCGAGGGCGCCGATGGATCCTATAATTGTAGCGATACATGCCGCCGGAATGGCCGTCGAAAAGGTGTCGGTCAATGCTCTAAAAAAAGGAGCTTTGGATCCAAGCATGACCCGTTCGAAATTGCCCACGCCGAGGACAAAGGGACCCGCGGGCCCTGTACGCACCAGAAAAGCCTGAAGGACGAGCGAAACGAGAGGACCGAAAAAGAACAGCAGGATGAACGCCGCATAGAGGCAGAGACCGAGAAGGGCGGGGCCTCTCGGTGTTTTCAGGGTCGGAGGACTCCCCGCCGCTCTCAGGGCGGCACTTCGTCGGTCCGACAATCCGATCAGGGCGACGACGACTAATGCGATACAGGTTTCAACGAGTGCTATCGCAGCCGCGCCCGAGGGGTCGGCCTCGAAGCGGGCGCGTCGGTAGACCTCGACTTCGAGTGTCGAGCCGGACAGTCCGCCGAAAACCATGACCACGGCGAAACTGAAAAAGCACAGGAGAAAGACTATTCCGGCGCAGTGGACCAGTGCAGGCATGAGGGAAGGAAGCGTGCCGGTTACAAAGGCCCTGAACCTTCCCGCTCCGAGCAGTCGTGCCGCATGCTCAGTATCGCGAGGAAGGGATGACCAGGCCTCTCCGACGATTTGAAGAACGAGGGGAAACTCATAAAACCCGTGGACGAACACGATGCCCCAGAACGAGTAGAGAAAACCGATCAGAGGCTCCGTCAATCCGAAAATCGTCATGAGGAAGCGATTAACAAGTCCCGAGTTCCCGTAGTAGAGGACAAAGGCCAGAACAACGAGCACGGGCGGTATGCAAAAGGGGAACACGGACAAAGATTTCAGCGCCTTGCGGCCGGGGAAGGCATATCGGGCTACAAGAGCCGCCCCCGGTATACCGAGAGCGAGGGCGGCAAGGGTGCTTGCGAGAGCCTGTGTCAGGGTGAACACAAGCGAGCGGACAAAGCGCTCATGGCCGAGTACGGCACCAAGGGTGCGGAGGATGCCGCCGTCAAAACCGCGAAGCGCGATCACGACAAGCGGCGAGAGACTCGCCGCCGCCAGGACAGCGAGGGCGGAGCCTGAGACGATCCTCGCTCCTCCATGTCCTGCGGCCTTTATATGTGTCATTTACGGGAAGAACTGAGAATCTCTACTGCCGCGACTGCCTCGTCGGTAAGTCCCTTGCTGGTCACCGAAAGCGCAGAGGCGGGGCGGGGCGCCGCACGGTAGCTTTCGGGCAGGACGACAGAGGGATGCACCGGGTACATCCACTGCGTAAGCGGCAGCTCGCGCTGGCACTCGATCGAAATGAGAAAATCCATAAACGCCTCTGCTTCGGAGCGGTGTTGCGCCCCTGTGAGGATGCCGGCGACTTCGACCTGACGGAGGGCCCCCTCGGGGAAGGACAAGGCCTTGTACCGCTCGGTCTTCTCGTACTCGAGATGGTATGCGGCGCTCGAGGTGTAGGAGACGACGAGTGGGGCCTCGCCGCTTGTGAAAAGTCCGTATCCCTGGTCCCAGCCCGGAGCGAGCACGAGGACGTTCGGCGCAAGGCGCTTCCAATAGTCCTTCCACGCGTCGCCGTAGACGGCCTTCGTCCAGGCCAAAAAACCCAGGCCGGGAGTCGAGGTCCTGGGGTCGAGCAGGATCAGTTTTTTTGCAAACTCTTTTTTAGTCAGGTCTTCAAGACTCTTCGGCGGTTTTGCCAGCTTGGCACTGTCCCACATAATCGCAAAATACCCGTAATCGTAGGGTATGAGACGGGCAGATGGATCGATTTTCACATCGCCGGGTATGGCCGTGTAGCCCTTGGGCGTATAGGGGCTGAACAAGCCGGAAGACAAGGCCTTTTCAAGAAGAAAATTATCGAGGCCGAGCGCTATATCGGCCTGCGATTTTCCCTTTTCGAGAATCAAGGTCGCAAGAAGCTGCCCCCCATCGCCCTTGGCGACGAACTCGACATCGATACCCGTCGCTTTCTCGAAAAGAGGCTCTATGACAGGTCCCGGCCCCCACTCGGAAACAAAAGAGTCGTAAGTATACACGACGAGCTTTTTGTCGAGTGCCCCGAGATCGAAGCCGAGGAAAATAAAAAATACGGTGAAAAACAAAAAGAGATTCGAACGCCCAAGCGCCCGAACGCGCGGGAATGGAATCATTGCTCCCTCCGCCGGCATTACCCGGATCAGGTTCAGCGGGTGTGATCTCAGACGCGGAACACAGAATCCGACGGACTGTCCGCGCCACCCCGGTTGATGCACGCAGGCTATGGCAAAGACCGAATGAAAGTCAAGAGTTTCAGCTTTGGGATCGCTTTCGTTTCGCGGGCGAGGGCTTTGTCGATCGACGCCGGGCTGTCTGCTTTACGGATGCGGCTCTCTTCTTAACGGTCGCACCGCCTTTTTTCGCAGGGCCGAGAGGCCTTTTTTTGATCGCATCCGAGGGAAACAAGGCTTCAATCGCCTCGGCCGCCGAGGATGCGAAAATGAACTTCGTTTCCGCCATGACTTCGGGAGGCACATCGTCGAGGTCCTTTTTATTACCCTCGGGCAGGAGAACAGTCCCGATTTTACCGCGGTGTGCCGCCAGCACCTTCTCCTTGACGCCGCCTATCGGGAGGACCTTGCCGGTGAGCGTTATCTCGCCCGTCATCGCGACGCCGCTCACAAGCGGGACGCCCGTCAAGGCCGACAGAAGGCTCGCGACCAGGGTTATTCCCGCCGAGGGGCCGTCTTTCGGTATCGCTCCCTCGGGTACGTGAATGTGCACGGTTTTCTTGTGAAAATCCCCCTCGCCGAGACCGAAATCCGCGGCTTTCGACCTGATAAACGAAAGAGCGGCGCGCGCGCTCTCCTTCATCACGTCGCCGAGGTTGCCGGTTAGGATCAGACCTTCGGTTCCGTCGAAGACGAGGGATTCGACGGGGAGGATGGTGCCGCCCGCCTCCGTCCAGGCAAGACCGTAGGCGACCCCGGCTCGACTGTCCTTAAAAACGACATCATCCTCGCGGCGTCGCTTTCCAAGAAGCTCGGCGATTTTTTTCTCGGTTATCGTCGGCTTCCAGGCGCACAGTCCTTCCGGGCTCCGGGCGAGATTCTTGGCCACAGCCTCCTGAGCCAGCTTTCTGACAACGCGGGCGATTTCCCGTTCGAGATTCCGTACGCCCGACTCCATCGTGTAATGACGGATGATTTCGAGAACGGCCGTGTCGCGGAACTTCACCTCAGCGTCCTTGAGGCCGTTCTCTGCCAGTTGTTTCGGAATGATGAACTTCCGCGCGATCTCGAGTTTTTCGTATTCACTGTAGCCGGGGATTTCGATGACCTCCATCCGGTCGAGCAGTGGATAGGGGATGCCGTGGAGCGAATTGGCCGTGGTGATGAACATGACGTTCGAGAGGTCGTAGGGGAGTTCGAGATAATGGTCGGTGAAGGAAGTGTTCTGCTCGGGATCGAGAACCTCCAAGAGCGCGCTCGCGGGATCTCCGCGGAAATCGGATGACATTTTATCGACCTCGTCGAGGAGAAAAACCGGGTTTATCGTCCCGGCCTTCCGCATCGACTGGATTATTTTGCCGGGGAGGGCGCCGACATACGTCTTGCGGTGTCCCCTGATCTCGGCCTCGTCGCGGACACCGCCCAGGCTTATTCGCACGAAGCTGCGATCCAAGGCGCGCGCAACTGATTTCCCGAGCGAGGTCTTCCCCGTTCCCGGCGGACCGACGAAACAGAGAATGGGACCGCGGGCTTTCTCGGACAGCTGCCGCACCGCGATGAACTCGAGAATACGCTCCTTGGGCTTTTCCATGCCGTAGTGGTCTTCGTCGAGTATCGCCTTCGCCTTCGCCAGGTCCTTGTTGTCCTGACTCTTCGTCGACCAGGGAAGATCGGCCAGCCATTCGCAATACACTCGGAGGACGCCGGCCTCGGGGGAAAGAGGTTGAAGTTTCCCGAGCCTGGATAGTTCGCGCTTCGCCTTGGCCACGACGTCATCGGGCGGGTTTTTCGCGAGCAGGGAACGCTCGAGTTCCTTGACTTCAGAGTCCTCGACATCTCTTCCAAGCTCGCGGTTTATTTCCTTGAGCTGCTCATTGAGAAAGTATTCCCGCTGGTTCCGGTCGATGCGGTTTTTGACCTTCGCGCCGATGCGCCGCTGGAGATTGACGATCTCAATCTCGCCCTCGAGGGCGGCTTCGACAGCCTCCAAGCGTCCAAGAGCATCCTCGACTTCCAAAAGCTCCTGCTTCCGGTCGCTCTTGAGGGGGAGGATATTCGCGATAAGGTTGCACAGTTCGTGCGGGTTTTCGCAGCGTTCGACGGTTGCGAGTATTTCCGGCGGGATTTTCTTGGCGAGTTCGGCATACTGGGCGAAACTCCGTTTGACGAGTCGCAGAGCCGCCCCGACTTCGCCCTCGGCTGTGTTTTGAGATGAATGCTCGTCCGGAATAGGCTCGACCGAGGCGGCGAGATGGTCCTTTCGGAAAACAGTCTTCCTGATTCTCACCCGCGACTCGCCTTCGACGAGGAGCCGTATCGAACCGTCGGGCAGACGCACCTGTTGGACGATCCTGGCCAGGGTGCCGACGGGGTAGACCTCGATGTCGGAACTTTTTTCGTCGCCCCCCGTTTTAAGTAGAGCGGTGACGATGCGTTTGTCGGCCCGATAGGCCTCGTCCACGGCAGCCACGGAGAATTTCGTCGCGGCCAGAAGCGGCGCTATGGATTTCGGGAAAACGACGGCGTCTTTCGAGTAAACAAGGGGGAGTTCCTGGAGATTTCCTCCACGCAGTGCGTCAAGGATGTTCACACGCTACGCGCTCTTTTTAAGCTGCTCTACCGTCGGCGGGGCAAGTCCTTCGACCGTGGCGCGGCTCACGACGACACGCTTCGCCCCCTCGATCGAGGGTATCTCGTACATTACGTCCATCATAAGCGATTCGACGATCGCCCGGAGTCCCCGCGCGCCCGTATTCCGCTTTATGGCCTTATCGGCGATGGCGTCGATGGCATCGTCCTCGAAGACGAGGGTCACGCCGTCAAGACGCAGGGATTCCTGATACTGTTTGATAACCGCATTGCGCGGTTCGCAGATTATCCGCCTGAGGTCGTCGCGGGTCAGTTCATCCAGCGGAACTTGAATCGGCAGACGGCCGATGAACTCGGGAATCATTCCGTACTTGACCAGATCATCGGGGTGGAGCTGGGAAAACAAGGCCCTGAGGTCTTTCTCGCCGCGCGGTTTGACGTCCGCACCGAAGCCGAGCGGGTGTTTGGCGACGCGGCTTTCGATGATCTTGTCGAGTCCGACAAAGGCCCCCCCGCAGATAAAGAGGATGTTCGTCGTGTCGATCCTGAGGTATTCCTGCTGGGGATGCTTGCGACCGCCCTGGGGCGGAACGTTCGCCACCGTACCCTCGATGATTTTGAGCAGGGCCTGCTGCACCCCCTCGCCCGATACATCCCGGGTGATCGAGACATTCTCGGTCTTGCGCGCGATCTTGTCGATCTCGTCGATATAGACGATTCCGCGCTCGGCGGCGCCGATATTGCCGCCCGCGTTCTGAATGAGCTTGAGCAGGATGTTCTCGACGTCCTCGCCGACGTAACCGGCCTCGGTCAGGGTCGTGGCGTCCGCGATCGCGAATGGCACTTTGAGCTTTTTCGCGAGGGTGCGGGCGAGGAGGGTCTTCCCCGTTCCGGTCGGCCCTATGAGAAGAACGTTCGATTTTTCGATTTCGACGTCGCCCTTGACTTCCGCAGATCGGGCAATGCGCTTGTAATGGTTATAGACGGCGACCGACAGCGCTTTTTTGACATACTCCTGCCCGATCACATACTGATCGAGGTATTCCTTGATCTCCCTGGGCTTGGGCACATCGCCCGAGAACCCGGCGCTGATCTCGTGGTCGTCTTCAGACAGTATTTGTTCGCAGACCCGGACACATTCATCGCAGATATATACCCCGGGGCCGGCTATTATACGCCTGGCGTACTCGGCGCTTTTGCCGCAGAATGAGCAGGCGCGGTTCTCGCCGCCATTACTTTGTCTTTGCTTCGCCATGGTTCCTCCGTTCGAGGATGCGATCCACAAGACCGTAGGCGACGGCCTCGGAAGCGGACATGAAAAAGTCGCGCTCCATATCCGCTGCGACAAGGGCCTGATCCTTGCCTGACGCCTCGGCGAAATACTCTATAGTGAGTTTTTTGAGCCTCAGTATCTCCTTGGCCTGAAGACTCACGTCGGAAGCCTGACCCTGAACCCCGCCCCAGGGCTGGTGAATGACGACCCGCGAAGAGGGGAGGGCGAATCGCTTGCCTTTCGCACCGCAGGCGAGTATGAGCGCAGCCATGGAGGCGGCCTGTCCCAGACAGTAGGTCTGCACGTCAGGCCGTATGCACTGGATTGTATCATAAATCGCCAATCCCGCGGTCACCGAACCTCCGGGAGAGTTGATATAGATAGCTATGTCTTTTTCCGGGTCCTGTGATTCAAGAAACAAAAGCTGCGCCGCGACGATATCGGCGTTGACGTCGTTGATCTCCCCGTCGATGAAGATGATCCTGTCCTTAAGCAGGCGGGAGTATATGTCGTAGAATCGCTCGGTGTTGCCCGATTGCTCGATAACCTGAGGAAGGGTCCAGACCATTTTCTCGTTCATCGGCGTATACCTCATTCTCGTAACTTACTCAGATTCCTTGAACATGTCCATGAAGGAAATCTTCTTCCCCTTCTTGACCTTGGCCTCGGCGAGGATGGCAGCCATGAGCTTATCCTCCTTGATCCGCTCGCGGAGATAGTCCATGGTGCCACGTTTTTCGTACTCGGCCTTGATCTCGTCGACTGAAAGCGTCGTTTCGGAAGCCTGGCGGGAGAACTCGGCCTCGAGATCGGCGTCGCTGCACTCGTAGCCGCCGTCTTCGACCAGTTTTTCGAGGATGAGACGCGTCGTGATCGACTTGAGCGCCGAATCCCGCCATTCGGAAGCAAGATCCGCCCTGGTTTTTCCTGAATACGAGAGAAAGCGGTCGAATTTCTCGTCCTCGGTGATGCCCATCTGCCGCATAAGGCTCTTCATCCGCATGGCGATCTCGGCCTCGATCATGGACTGGGGGATGTCTGCCTTCGAGCGGGCGAGCAAACCCTCGATGACGGCCTGTTCCTGCAGCTGTTTGATCTTGTCGGCAAGCCGTTTTTCAAGGTGTTTTCGGATGTCCGCGCGAAGATCGGCGAGGGTCTGGTATTTTTCGGACACGTCCTGCGCGAGTTCATCGTCCAGGGCGGGCAGCTTCTTCTCTTTGATCTTCGTCACCTTGACCGAAAGCTTCACCGTCTTTCCGGCGAGTTCCTTGAACTCGAAATCGGTCGGATAGGTTTTTTCGAAGGTTTTCTCCTCGTCCCGCTTCATGCCCACAATGTCGTCGTCGAATTTATATACATTGTAGCCGGTTCCGATTTCGAAGGTGAAATCCTGGCGCTCCGTCCCGGTCAGAGGCTGACCGTCCTCTCCGATCTCGCAGAACGATACGGTGACGACATCGCCCTTGGCGGCGGGCACGCCGGCCTCCCGCTCGACGACAATGGCGTTGCGTTCGCGGATGTCTTCGAGCTCGCGCGCCTCGTCCTCCTCGCCGATCTCGACCTGAGGTACTTCTATCTCGATTCCCTTCCAATCGCCGACTTCGACCTCGGGAAAGACATCGTAGGTGACCGAGAAGCTGAAATCGGCGTCGAGCGAGAATTCGGGACGGCCGTCGAGGCTCGGACTCGAATACACGATGGGTTGTTCCATCCTGTCCGCGTCCTTGAGAGCCTCCTCAACCGCCTTGTCCATGATCCGGCCCATGGCGTCGAGCTTGAGTCCCTCGCCGAATTTGCGCTCGAGAACCGTGGCGGGCACATGTCCCGGCCTGAAACCGTCGATCCGCACGCTTTTGGAGTATTCTCGCAGGAGGGCCTCGTATTCTTTTTTCACCTCGTCCCGGGGGACGGTCAGGCTGAGCCTGGCTTTCGAGTGTTCGAGTCGTTCGATGTTCTTGCTGGAAATCACGGGATGCCTCTCGAAGCAGAGATGGGCCGCTCAGGCGGCACGGCTATGGCGCACCCGTTCCGTATAGATCCATCCGGAACGGGAGAAAAAAAAGGCGATCCGGCCGTTCGGATCGCCTCGTTCTTGAAGAGCGGGAAAC
>CAZXXZ010000003.1:0-115698 GCA_964644505.1 uncultured Treponemataceae bacterium
ATGGTGAAAACCACCTCAAATATGCCTGATTTGAGATTTTCAGGAAGCCCGACGTTCCGCTGTTTCCCAAAGCGTTCGGGGTGCGCCGGGCGAGCGGTCTCGAGAATAGGATTGCGTTTTGCGAATACCACAGGGGCCGAACCTTCACCTTTCGTGCGATCGGTCACGAGTGTAGGTCGTCCTGGTCTCAAGCTGTTTCGGCTTTATGAATCATGAGAAACAATGAAAAAGGCAAGTTATTGCATCGCAATAACTTGCCACATATCGGGCAACCCGGACTCGAACCGGGGACCCCAAGTCCCCCAGACTTGTACGCTAACCACCTGCGCTATTGCCCGATCGCTTCATTCGAAGCGGAAAGGACTGTAGCACGGGGCCGGCGGACGGGTCAAGGCACAGGTATTTCCTTATCCAGCATATCCGCGATCATCCTTCCAAGGGCGAACTTCAAGGACAGGACCGAGATGTCGCAGTCGTATGCTCCGCCTTCGTAGGCGGCCAAGACCCGGTCGGCAAGCGCGACAAGACATTCTGAATCCGCCTTCCCGTCCGACATCGTTGTCATAAGAAGGGGGCCTGGTCTTCGCGCAGGAGCGGTCCTGCGGTCGAGGAGTTCCGAGAGCTCGATGTGGCGATCGATCAAGAGATCCAACTTTTCGGTATTCACTTCCGAAATGCTCATGTCGTACCTCCTTTCATGTTTCGATAGACAGTATCGATCTCAAGCCCCTCACCCGTGGTAAGGCTACTTAAAATATAAAGCCGATTACGAGAGAATCCAGAGCTATAAGACGTCTCGAGGCACTATTATCACGACGAAGTATAAGTTGTATACTTTAAACTGATGCAAAGAACCGCCGTTACAACCGGCGATGCATGGTTTTCTTCGCTTCGAAGCAGAGACTTCCGCATTTTCTGGATAGGTCAATGCGTTTCCCTGATCGGCACCTGGATGCAGAATGTCGGTCAGGCCTGGCTCGTTCTGGAACTCACGGGATCGTCGGCCATGCTCGGCCTGGTCAGCGCCGTTCAGTTTCTGCCCATGATGCTGCTCTCGCTCTTCGCCGGCCCCTTCGTCGATCGCCTTCCGAAGCGCAGGTTGCTCATCGCGACTCAGTCATCGCTCATGATTCTTGCCGCCCTTCTCGCGGCGATCACGGCCCTGGGCATCGCGCGGTTTTGGATGATTCTCGTCCTCGCGTTTCTTCTGGGCATGGTCAATCTGATCGACATGCCGACTCGTCAGGCGTATGTCATCGAACTCTGCGGCCGCGAATCGCTCATGAACGCGGTCTCGCTCAATTCGGCGGCCTTCAATCTCGCCCGCATACTGGGACCCGGGATGGCGGGCCTTCTTATCGAAGCGATAGGTATAGCCCCCTGCTTTTTCCTGAACTCGCTGTCCTTTGTCGGCACCATCGCCGCACTTTTCGCGATCCGAACTCGGCCGAACTCGGAACCAAAGCCCGTCAGGGGGGTCGCCGATCTTCTTTCCAGTACCCGCGACGGCGTGCGTTACATTGTTCGGCATAAAGTAATACTTCTATCGCTCAGTCTCTTGGGGATACTTTCGATTCTCGTGATCAACTTCAATGTCATCGTTCCGACCTTCGCGCGCGGGCCGCTCGGACGCGGAGCCTCGGGCTATGGCTTTCTCATGACCTCGCTGGGCATCGGCGCTTTCGTTGCGGCGCTCTCGCTGGCCGCGACAAGCAAGCGCGGGCCGAGGACGATACGCATCTACGGCGGGGCGGCCGGGCTCTGCCTTTCGACGGCGCTTTGCGGCCTTCAGAGAAGTTATGCGCTTTCCTGTGTTCTTCTGGCGATAGCGGGCTTCTGCACGATCAGTTTCACGGCGTCGACCAATGCAACCGTCCAGCTCGCCTCCGACGACGAGCACCGCGGACGGGTCATGAGCACCTACGCCATGGTCTTCGGAGGTTTGACGCCTGTCGGTTCTTTGTATTCGGGCGGCGTGATCGAATGGATCGGGAGCGCGCGGTTTATGGTCATGAGCGGAATGCTCGGTCTTGCGGCGACGGCTGCCGCGGTAGTCGCGTTTACTGCGGCGAGACGGCGTCGAGAGCCTTGAGTCGCTCTTCGAGCTCCGGGTCGTTCGGCGATATCGCCAGTGCCTGTTTGAGATAGAAGCGGGCTTTCGTATAATCTTTTCTTCGCATCTGGATGTCGTACACCGCTGCCAGGGCCTCGGCGTTGTCGGCGTTTTCGACCAGGGCCGAGCGCAGGAGGGTCAGCGCGGCCTCGTCCGATTTCTGCAGAAGGCTCTGCAGATAATACAAGGTGGAACGGAACTGGGGAGTGCTGGTCCCGGGCAGGATGCGCGCGATAAGATCCTGCGCGGTGCGCTCCGAGCCGGTTGCAATAAGACAGCGGATATAGGCCTCGGCCGCGGCTTCCGAAGTCGAGTTGCTTCTGTACCATTCCGAAGCGTACTCGAGGGCCTTGGGATCGCCGCTCTTGCGCATGATCTTCGCCGCCAGTGCCTTGTCCTCGAAGGTCGGCCCTATTCGATTGAGGTATTTCGCAGCATCCGTCCAACGATAGCGCGACACCGCATCGGCGAGAAGGAGACGGGCGGCCTCGACGCCTGCCGCGTTTCGTGCGGCTGCCAGGGCGGGACCGGTCAGGCCGTCGCCGGTGTCGGGCGGTGAGGGAGCGCCCGGAGCCGTAAGATCGAAGGCGCGGGATGCGAGGGTCCTCGCCTCGAGAGCTCCTGAGGCGGGACCGGCGAAGAGGATGCGCGCCGCCGTGACGAGAAGCTCGGGGTCGTCCGGATAGGCGGCGAGGCCCCGCCTCGCCCATTTGAGCGCCTCGTCGCGGTTGCGCAGCCCCTCGGACTCGAGGCTCCGGAGCAGAAGGTACAGGCGGTTCGAGGGTTCGATGGTGCCGTACGCGTCCAGGAGTGGCAGGGCCTGCTGATAGGATTTCGCCTTGATGAGTAGATGAGCCCGTATGAGCACGAGGCGCGAATCCTGGGGATCGGCCATAAGGGCACGGGCGACATAGGGAGCGGACTCTTCGTACTTTCCGTTCGAATAGAGGGCCAGAGCGTAGGGACGGTCGAACTCGCGCAGGCCCGACTTCGATTCCGCGAGGGGGGCGAGGGTGCTGAGCGCGTCCGAGCCCCGCTTCAGCGAAATGAGGGCGCGGGCCATGCCCAGACTGGCGACCCACGCGTCGGGCGCTATCGCCAATGCAGAGCGGTACAGGCCGAGGGCGCTCTGATAATCCCCGTTCCGTTCGGCTTGAATGCCCCTGAGCAGGCTGGGCAGGATCGAGGGAATGCCGAGACGGGCGAAGCGGTCGAGCGCTTCGACGGCGCGCCGTCCCGTCTCGCTCGAGACGTTGTTGTTGAATAAGGCGAGAGCGGGTATGAGTTCGCCGAGAGCAGTGGCGGCGGCTGCCGGGGGGACGGGAGGGACTCGTCCGGATGCCGCCTCGTTGATCGCGGCGAGCAGAGTTCCTGCAGTTCCGGATAGAGCGGTCGGATCCACCGAGCCCTGCTTGGGTGAATCCCGCGATGGGTAGGCGAGGGCGTAGATTGCCCGGGCTATCGCCGCGAGCGCGGCGGCATCTTCGGCCTTCATGGATTTGGGCGAAGACGCGGCCGCGATAGCTTTTTCGAGGGAGGAGGGGGATCCGAAAACGATCGATGTCTCGATCGCCTCGCGCTCTTCCCTGCTTCGGGCGAGTTCGGCGGGATCGGCGATTCGGATGGCAGTACCCTCGGGGGATGCGACGAGGGTCGCGTTCGAGGGCGCAGATGGTGTCGAAGCGGCCGGGGCGGTCGGCAGGGGGGTGGTTTGAATCCCCGGACCCGAGCCTCCGGTGCGTGGTGAGACCGTCGCAGGATCGGAATGAGTGCCCTGTGCGGCGGATGCCGCAGGCTTTGTGGACGGCGCTGTCGAACAGGCAGCGAACGCGAGCGCAGTGAGAATAACCGCAGTCACGCGGGAGTGGAGGCCGCGCCGATGACCGCTCATGGACCCGGCGAGCGAGCCTTCCCGCTCGTCCTCCGAGATTTCGGGCCTGGGTCGCTCGAGTCGACATCCGTTTTCCCGCGCCGTGCTTTCTGCCGTGCGAAACCGTAAGCTATAAACAAGCAGACTCCTCCGATTATAAAAACCGTCGGCCACCATGCGGCGATAAAATCGGAAAAGTCCAAAGTTATCCACTCAAAAGAGAATAGCGCGAAAAAAAGCCCGAGTCCTAGAAATCCGAACGAGGGGGCGAAAAAGACGACTTTGCGCCCCTGTTCCCGGATAAATCCCGTTCCGATACCGGCCAAACCGGCCATGACCATGATAAGCGGCCATGCCTGGTTCAGTTTCCAACCCGCGAGGGTCCAGACGAGGAACAGGGCTCCTTCACAGGCGAATAAAAGTCCGCCGAAAAGAATGATTATGGAGGCGGATCTGACAAGGGCGAAATACAAGAGGATCCCGCCGACCGCCATGACCAGCACGGGCCAGGCGCCCGCAATGCCTACGAACAAACGGGTTGTATAGAGTAAGAGCCCGATCCCCAGGAGAAGGGCCGCCAGAGCGGAGATGAAGAGAACATCGTCGGAAGGGGGCCGTGAAGGTTTCATGCGTTCTATTATTGTACAAAAAGAAACTGAGCTTGCCAATGGAAAAGCCGCTATGTTATTCTGCCGTCATGACGACATGCCGCGCCCTGCGCACCATGATCGTTTTCGTGTTCGCCGCCTCGGCGGCGTTTTTCGTATCGTGCCCGAATCCCCGCTCTTCCTTCCTTACCGGTACACAAACGCAACGCGCCGAACTCTCCGAACTATTCGCCCTCCTGGATCGTACGGGATTCGATTTCGTTCAACGCTTCGCGGTGCTCAGACAGATTTCGGCCAATCTCATCGAACAGGGGGAGTATGAACGACTTTCCTCGCTTCTGACCTCGGTTCTCGGTTCGACATCGCCTGCACGAACGGGTCTGACCGACCCCTACGAATCCTGGTATTATTTCACGCTGGCCTACGCCTACGACCGTTCGGGCTCCTCGCCGATCGCGGCGATATACTATGACCGAGTCCTGAAAGACTGGCCCGATTCCACCGTCGACGGACGCTCGATACACTATGTCTGTCTTTCGCGGCTTATCGAAACAGTCGACTCGCCCGAACGCCGTATCGAATACTACAAGGACATGATCGCGCGTTTTCCGAAAGAGGCGGAATCGGGGGCGGTTTTGTTTTTGCTCGGCAAGGAGTACGAGCGCGTGGGGGACTGGGACCAGGCTATAAAAACCTACTCGGCCTTCTTGCCGCATTTCAGCGAAGTCATACCCGGCTATCCCGAGGCCTACGAGTACGCGCGAAGCATCGTCGACTTTTACAACAGCCCGAAAGACTGGGCCTACCCCGATCTACAGACTTTGGTCGCAAAGATAAAAAACGCGCTCGGTTCCGGTGACGCCGCGCGGCTTCGCTCGTACAAAGCAAAGGTCAACTTTTTTGCGGTCGATTGGCTCAAGCGCGAGGGGGAGGCGAGCCCGGCCGCTCTTTTCGACTTCGGCGAGTTCATGTCCGGGGGGAGTATCAAGTCTGCCGACGAACTCGATCCAGCCTCGAACAGCCGCGAGGCCTTCCTGAAAACCTGGGGCTGGACCGACAAGATATCGACCTGGTATCTGTACTTCCGTAAAGTCTATTTCCCCGCGGATCCTGAGATCCACGGTCGCTGGGAATGGGCCGGCGTGTATTATGGAGAAAAGATCCGATGAGAATGCCCGTGCGTGTAGGAGCTCTTACAGTACTCATTGCGGCTCTGGCGCAGGCGTACGCCGTAGAACCGGCCCTCGTAACAAACACAAAACTCGAAGCCTCTGAACGCCCGCTGCGCGGCGTCCCCGCCGGGACACCTGTTCCCTGGAATGGTATGGATCCGCCGCAGCTCAATCGTTCCGGCGAACCCGAATACGGCATGCAGATACCCTGGGGCGAAGAACGTTTCGAATCCTATCGCGCGGCGTTTCTGGCTCCCGATGCGCGGAAATGGCTGTCCGCGATCATGAACAGGGCGTCACCATATCTGCCCTACATCAACGACCGGCTGCGGCTCTACGGTCTTCCCGATGAGCTGGCCTTCCTGCCGGTGCTCGAATCCGAGTTTTCACCGCGCGCGGTTTCGCGGAGCGGCGCCGTCGGACTGTGGCAGTTCATGAAAAACTCCATCGCCGGCTACGGCATGAGGATCGACGATTGGGTGGACGAGCGCCGCGATTTCATGAAAAGCACGGACGGAGCCCTTCGCAAGCTCGCCGACAATTACGCGACCTTCGGCGATTGGCCGCTCGCGCTTGCGGCCTACAATGCGGGGGCGGGAGCGGTCAGCAGGGCGATCGCCTCGGCCAAGCGACAGGGGCTGTCGTCCCCCGACTACTGGGAACTATGCCGCCGAAAGCTGCTTCCCGCGGAGGCTCAGTCCTATGTCCCCAAGTTCTTCGCCCTCGCCTCGATTCTGCGCTACCCCTCTCGATCGGGGTTGCCGCTGGGATGGGAAGAACCTATAACATGGGAACTCGTTCGTCCCGGACGTCCGGTTAATATAGTTCTGGCCGCCCGGCGGGCCGGCCTCGATCCGGCGGTGCTCCGCGATGCCAATCCGGAACTCCGCTACGGCATAACGCCGCCCCGGTCGGACTATGCGCTCAAAGTTCCGGCCGGCATCGCCGATGCCCTGCGTTCGGCGCTCGCGGGCGGCGGCGTCGAGGCTAACGCATATCATGTGTACTCGGTCAGATCCGGCGACACTCTTTCGACGATAGCCCGGAAATACAATCTGAGCCTGTCGTCGATCGTCGCAGCGAATCCGAACCTCGACCCCGACCGCATCAGAATCGGTCAAAACATCGTCATACCGCTTCCCCCCGAGGCGGCGGTCAAGGTCGCAGCTTCAAGCGAAGAACCGCCTCCGGCCTTCCTGGGGACTTACACGGTATCCAAGGGGGACACCTTGTGGAGCATCGCGCTGAAATACTCGGTGCGCGTCGAGCTTTTGGCCGAGAAAAACGGCCTGGATATAAACAGCGTGATCCGTGAAGGAACCAGCCTCCGCGTGCCGATACTTGAAACAAGGCCATGAAAACAAACCCACGGTATGGAAGGACGTGTTTCCTCTCCCTCTCCGCCTTGCTTCTGAGCGCGGCCCTTCTCCAAAGCCAGTCGACGGCGCCGATCAATCCCTACAGCGTCGAAAGCTCGGTCGATTGGAAGGCGCGCATCCTCAAGGTTCGAGTGACTTTGGATCTCGGAGCTGCGGGACTGCGACTGCCCGCGGGCAGGTTGGAGGCCGAGCGTATGACGCTCCGCGATCTTCCGGCCCTGTCCAAGGACGCGCTCTTCGCCGTCCGCGTCGATTCGATGCGGGATGTCAGGCGGACGATCACCGAGGGGACGCTCCCGGCCGAAATGATTCTGTCCCTGCCCAAAGAGGCACGACTGGCTTCATCCTCGCTCACAAAGGATCTGCGCGGGTACAGAGCGGACTACGAATTGTCGCTCGACACGGTCGCCGGCCTGTACACGAGCGGCTCCCATCCGGCGCCCATGGCGGCTCCCATCGACGCGGTTCCGACGCGCGACTATAGCGGTATCATAATTTATGCGAAAGGCGAGTTGCCGGTTCACGGAGAAGGGCTCCGTGCGCGGGCCGTACCCTGTCTCTTCCCCAGGATTTACGATCAGAATATGAGGCTCGTTTTCGACAAGACCATGACGAGTCCCGAGGCTCTCGCCTCGGGCGGCATGCTCGCATATACCGAGGATATCGGCATCGAATCCTGGTCGAGGGTCGGAGGGGATCCTCTGCGCGTCATGGCGCTCGAGGTTTTCGGCGAAGGCCGTACGGACTTTGTCATTTCGCGGGAGGACGCCCAGAAAATTCTTTCGAGCGCCGCGAACCGAGAACTGCTGCGGCTCGGAAAGATCGTCGTGGTTCTGGACCTCTAACCGACCGCTTCCCCTACAACTTGTTTTCGATCGAGCCGAGACACGAGATTTCAATCGGCCAGCATGAGACTCGCAAAGACCTTGGCGTCGCCTACGATATTCTCGATCTTCGCATACTCGTTGGGCTGATGCGCAGTCTCGTCGATGGTAGACCACACGATGCAGTCGAAACCCGCGTTGCGCAGATAGGCGCCGACAGTCCCGCCGCCTATGCCGATAGGCTTCGCCTCGAGGCCGTACACTTCCTTGACCGCCCGCTTCAGCATCGAGACCACGGGGGCATCCGGGGCCGTCGCCCGTGACTCGGTCCGCTGTACCACTTCCATGCTCATGCGCACTCCGTATTTTTCCTCGACCTCGCGCATCAGCTTCGACACTTCCTCGAGGGCGCGGTCCACGGAATAGCAGGGCAGAAGACGAAAATCGAAGAAAAACACGTCGTCGCCCGGTATGGTGTTGATATTGGGAACATTGGCTTCTTTTTTTGTCGGCGAAAGAGTCGATCTGTCCGGTACAAAGAGCCGATCCCGCGTCGTGAACACCGTTTCTTCGAGCTTGTGCACACGGAGAGCGAGATCGCAGGCGGCGAGGAAGGCGTTCGCCCCCTCGTCCGGCCTCGAAGCGTGGCACTGCTTCCCCTTGGTCGTGACCTTGAGCCAACAAAGATTTTTCTCGGCCACCTCGATATCGGTACCCTCGGCATTGCCGCCGTCGGGGATGACGATGATGTCCTCGGGCCTGAAGAGCTTTGTCGTTTTGAGCAGATACTGGATACCGTGGAAGGAGCCGACTTCCTCGTCCGCGACGAACAAAAGTTTGACAGTCCGGGCCGGTCGCCCTCCCTCGGCCAAAATCGCGAGCGCGGCGAAAATTGAGCTGACGATGCCCTGCTGATTGTCCTCGACGCCGCGGCCGACGACCTTGCCATCGGTATGCACGACCGTGAAGGGATCGGTTTTCCACATGCTCCTATCGCCCTCGGGGACCACGTCGAGGTGGCTCATGATCCACAGCCTGCCCCGTTCGGGCGGAAGGAGACCTTCTATCGTCGCCACGACATTGGGGCGTTTCCCGCTGCTGACCCGCGAATCGGGGGAGTCGTAACGCACGATGTCGCTTATTCCCTTGGACCGCAGATAGCTCGTGAGGGCCTCCGCCTTGCGAAGTTCTCCGTCGCCCCCGGACTCGGGAGCGAAGGCCGGGATCTTGGTCAGAAGGGATTCGAGCTCGACAATTTCCTTTTCGTACCCATCGAGCCTTTTGAACACATTCTCCTTAAGCGACATCGCCGCCCCCTTGTCGGTTCATATACGCCATCCAGGTCGTGCGGACCAGAGTCTCGACGTCGGAAAGCTCGGCTTTCCATCCAAGTAGTCTATGTGCAAGCGCCGATGATGCACAGACCGTCGCCGGATCGCCCGGCCTGCGGCCGACGACCTTGGTCGGAATCGGTCTTCCCGTGACGCGTCGGGCCGTCTCGACGACCTCGGCGACCGAAAACCCGGTCTCGGAACCGAGGTTGACGACGAGACTCGTATCGTTATGCGATATCCACTCGAGCGCGGCACGATGAGCGCGCGCGAGATCGCCGACATGAACATAGTCGCGGACGCAGGTGCCGTCGCGGGTCGGATAGTCGTTCCCGTAAATCTCGAGCACGGGCTTTAGGCCGAGGGCCGTCTCCATGACACGGGGGATGAGATTTGCCGGGTCGCGCTCGAGACCGCGAATCCTGCCTGCGGGATCGTAGCCCGCGGCGTTGAAATACCGGAGCGCGGCGAAGCGTAGACCTTTCAGCCTGTCGTACCAGCCGAGGATGCGCTCGATCTCCAGCTTGGTAAACCCGTAGTAGTTCGCCGGTTCGGTCGGATGGGATTCGTCCATAGGCAGGTACTTTGGTTCGCCGTAAACGGCCGCCGAGGAAGAGAACACGAGCCTCCGGACACCCGACTCGATCGCGGCATTGAGAATGTTCACCGTTCCGCAGAGATTCTGCGTCGAGTACTTCTCGGGCTTCAGCATCGATTCGCCCGCAGCCTTGGCCGCGGCGAGATGAATCACCGCATCCATGCCGCGCGTCGCGTCGGAGAGCGCGGGATAATCCAGGATATCGCCGCGGATGAACACGGCCTCGGGGAAGAGGTTTTCCCGGCAGCCTGTGGACAGATTATCGAAGACCGTGACATCGAAGTGCGCGTCGAGCAGCGTGCGGACGACATGGCTCCCGATATAGCCGGCGCCGCCGATAACAAGAACTTTCACCCCATCTCCTTTGCGCCCAGGGACTGCCTCGAAGCGTGTTGCAAAATAGCAAACTACTATATAATAAAGAAATACAATTTTCCGCCCGTTCTGTAATCGGCGCAACAAGCTTCGAGGAACTCCCTAGGCAGTTCTTCAGTATACCCGCCGACTGGAAATGAAACAGCCCCGGCGCGAGGTCCGCGTACCGGGGCTTCGGCAGGATGCACGAATATCGTGCAGCAAGCTTGATTTCGTATGCCGCCGATCAGAATTGAACTGATGACACGTGGATTTTCAGTCCACTGCTCTACCAACTGAGCTACAGCGGCAAGGCATACAGACGCCCGCCGCCGAGCGGCAGGCCGTATGTTTATACCCGGCCGCGCTATACCTCGTCAAGCCCGGCCTATTTTCGGTCACACTTTTTTACTCGACCTTCATACGAGGACCTTGCTCCTCCAGGCTCCGGACCGCCAGCGCAGGGCCATGGCGATGCCCCTCGTCCACTCGTCGCAGGAAAGCCCCATCCAGACTCCCGCGAGTCCCAGGCCGAGTTTTAAGCCGAAAAGCCAGGACAAAAAGACCCCAAAGCCCCATTGGAAGCAGACACCGACGAGGACCGGATACAGGGTGTCGCCCGAGCCCTTCAGCGCGGGAATGATGATCGTGTTGAGGTTGCGTGCGGGTTCCAGGGCGAAGCCGATAAGCAGGGCCGAGGACGCGAAGGCTATGATCTTCGGGTCGGCCGTGAAGAAGGCGAGAATGGGACCCTTGCATACATTGAGCACGAGCACAAGGAGGACCGACAGGCAAAATCCTATCGCGAACCATCTCCAGACCCGGCGGTACGCCTCGTCGGGCCTCGATGCGCCGACGTAGTATCCGACCTTTATCTGACCGGCATTTCCTATAGATATACCCGAGATGAAGACATAGCGTGATAAAGATATAACTATACCGTAGGCTGCCAGCGCTTCGGTGCCCATGCGAGAAATTATGCCGACTATGAATATCTGGGCGATATTGTACGAAAGATTCTCTCCGGCGGTCGGAACGCCGACCTTGAGAATGAGTGTATAGACAGGGGCCGGTACATCTTTGAGTTGACGCCAGGGCAGGGATATCTCGCGCCGGGCCCTGATCCTCCAGGCCGAGAGTCCGAAGGCGAAGGCCTGGCCGAGGACGTTCGAGACGGCGACGCCCGTGATGCCGGTTACCGGCAGGCCGAAGAGGCCGTAGAGCGATACTGCGTTGCCGAAGATCGTCAGGCCGAGGGCGGCTCCGTTGACCGCCATGGGATCGTAGGCGTGCCCGTAGGCCCTGAGTACATTCGCCTGTGCGAGATTCATCGCCATGAAGAAGGAGCCGCCGCCGTAGATCGTCAAAAAGCGCACGGCCATCGAGCGCACCTCGTCCTCGAGCTGATATAGACCGAGTGCGGCCGGTGCGAACGCGACCATCGCGGAACTGACGATGATCGAGAAGACGGCCATGATCACCATTCCCGCCATCGCGGTGCGTCCCGCTTCCTCACGTTTCCCGGCGCCAAGATTCTGCGAAAGAAGAATACTGACGCCGGCTCCTACCATGAGGTAGATGAGCTGTATGAAGAACGAGAATTGATTGACCGAGCTCATGGCCGCTGCAGCTTTTTCGGAAAAGCGATTGAGCATGAGCTGATCGACGACGAGAAGCGAGGTCCGCACGAGATTCTCGATGAGCATCGGCAGGGCCAGGACTGCGAGGGGGATTTTAGTTTTGTCGTCTGTCATAAGAATAGGCTTCGACTATGCACAGAAACAGGCGGAAGGTGAAGCGGGCGTCAGCGTTGTTGCATCAAGTTCCTGAGCGACACTGCGGCGATGTAGCCGGCGCCGAATCCGTTGTCGATGTTCACGACCGAAACATTCGAGGCGCAGCTGTTGATCATAGTCAGCAGGGCTGAAAGGCCTCCGAAACTGGCGCCGTAGCCGACGCTCGTCGGCACTGCGACCACGGGCACCTCGACCAGTCCGCCGAGCACGCTCGCGAGTGCCCCCTCCATGCCGGCGACCGCGACCACGGCACGCGCCGCGCGGATGAGGGGCAGCCGCTCGAAAAGCCTGTGAATGCCGGCAACGCCGACGTCGACGACCCGCTCCGCTCGAAAGCCGAAGGCTTCGATGGTCACGGCGGCTTCCTCGGCGACGCGCGCATCGGAGGTCCCCGCGCTCACCACGGCGGCGTAGGGCGCCTCGGCCTCGGCCGGGCCCGATCGCCTAAGAACGATGGTTCGTGAAACGGGGTCGGTCACGAAGAGCGGCGATACGGCCTTGGCCGCCGCGAAATGCTCGTCGCTCGCGCGCGTCGCGAGCACGTTCCGGTCCGAGGAGGCGAGTTCTTTCAAAATACCGGCGAGCTGTTCGGGACTCTTGCCCGCGCAGTAGACGACTTCGGGGAAGCCGACGCGAAGCTCGCGATGCGTGTCCAATGTCGCATAGCCCAGGTTCTTGAGGGGAAAGTCGCGGAACTTTTCGAGGGCTCCGGCGAGATCGAGTTCGCCTTTTTTGTACGCCTCGAGAATCGCCGTTATGATCTCCCTGTTCATCGCCCCTCCAACTCCTTGAGTACGATCGACTCCACCTCGCGGAACGCCATGCCGCGTTCGGCCGCGATCCTCCGTATGTCCTCGTATTCCAGCTTCGATTTGAGCGGAAGTCCGCGCAGGAAGGCTGTTTTCACCCGCACCTCGCCCAGGCTCGTCGGGACCGTCCGCAGATCGCGTTCGAGCGGCCGTTTGAAAACCTCGCGTCTGCGCACGCCGAAGGTCGTCGTCTCGCGGTAGAGCACTTCGGTCACCTCCGCCTCCGCCTCGGGAGCGCAGAGCGCCGAGATGGTGACGGCGGCGCGAGACTTTTTCATAACTATGGGGCTTATCCACGCGTCGATCGCGCCTGAGTCGAGAAGGCGGTCGATGATGTACCCGTGAATCTCCGGGCTCATGTCGTCGACGTTGCATTCGACCAGGACCGCAGCTTCGGTTGCCGGTAGGGACGCGGTGTGCGAGGCGGCGTCCGCCGTCGTTACTGAAGCGGAGGGCGTTTCGCGCTCGCCCAGGTACACGCGCAGAAGATTGGGTATCTCGAAGTCGCGGTGCCCGACGCCGTAGGCCGTGCGCGTTATGCGGAACCGAATGTCGTCGGTGAACTCGTCCACGTTTGCCGCGAGGATGGCGGCTCCGGTCGGCGTGGTCGTCTCCGCATGAACCGCCCCCGACTTCACGGGAAGGCCCTTCAGTATCTCGACAACAGCGGGAGCCGGCACCGGTATGAGGCCGTGCTGGCACTTCACGAAGCCGCCGCCGAGTTCTACGGTCGATGAGGTGATGCGGTCGGGTTTGAGATATTCCAGGCATACGGCCGCGCCGACGATGTCGAGTATCGAATCGACGGCCCCGACCTCGTGGAAGGCTACCTCGTCGACCGGTACTTTGTGCACCTTCGCTTCTGCCTCGGCCAGGACCGCGAATATCCTGAGCGAGCGATCTTTCACCGCGCCGTCGAGCGCGCTCCGGGGAATAATTTTTTTAATTTCGCCGTAGCTTCGGTGCTCATGCTCGGCTGTGCCCCTGGGGGAAAGCCCCAGAACTCCATTCCCGGCCATCTTCATCGCAGGCCGTGGAAGTATCTCGACGTCGGCCCGCGTGCCGTGAACTCCCATCTTGGCATCGGGCGCAAAGGAGATGTGCCAGGCTTCCAGGCCGAGTTTTTCCAGCTCGGCCTTTACATACGAATCGGGCACGCCGAGATCGATCATCGCGCCGAGATGCATGTCGCCGCATATTCCGGAGAAGCACTCGTAATGGAGTATCCGCTCGACCGAGTTCATCGCAGAATCCTTTCATCTCTAAGGGCGCGGTTGAGCGAGCCGCGCTCGTAGCCCGAGAGCTCCATGCACACGTATAAAAACCCAAGCTCCCGCAAGTTCGATGCGATCTCGTCCATGCGCGATTCGGAGTATAGCCTGCCGCGTTCCGCGGGCCCGACTTCTATACGGGCTATATCGCCGTGGGCCCTGACTCTGACCTGCTTGAATCCTAATCCGCGCAGGTAGTCTTCCGATTTTTCTATGCGCCGAAGGAGCGCATCGTCGATGAGCTCGCCGTAGGGCACGCGCGAGGCAAGGCAGGCGTAGGCGCTCTTGTCCCAGGTCGGAAGCTCGAGCCGCTTGGACAGAAGCCGCACCTCCTCTTTCGTCAAGCCCGCCTCGCGCAGAGGGCTTGTCACTCGGAGTTCGGACAGGGCCCGCTCCCCGGGCCGGTAGTCGAGATTGTCGTCGGCGTTCGATCCGTCCAGAACGACGTCGAAGCCGCGCATCCGTGCTTCCTCGATGATCCGCTCGAACACGTGCTTCTTGCAATGGTAGCAGCGCTCCGGACCGTTGGCGGCCACCTCGTCTACGATGCGTGATTCTTCGATAACTACGTGCGCGATCCCGACGAGGTCCGCCAAACTGCGCGCGTCCTCGAGTTCGAAGTCGGGCATCAAGGGGGAGTTCAGGGTAATCGCGATGGAGTCGTCTCCGAGCTCGGAGCGGGCGAGGGCGCACAAGAGACTCGAGTCGACGCCGCCCGAGAAGGCCACCGCGACCCTTCCCAGATCCCGGATCGAGGATCTGAGGGCCGCGTATTTCTGTTCGAGATCGGATTCATAAGCGGTCTTCGGCTCAGCGGCCGGCTTCCCCGCCGGCTTTTCCGCGATATCGTCGATCCTCCACGCCGACGAGGCCGGTTCGGCGCCTCGGGCGCCGCAGCGCGGGCAGGGGAGGAGGCCGCGCGGAAGCTCGAGGCCCGACTGTTCCATAAGATCGGCGTCGCCGAGTATCGCCGCCCCGGGGCCCTCGGCGCAGACCCGCCCCCGCGAGAGCACGATCACGCGATCGCATAACTCGTACGCGAAGTCTATGTCGTGAGTCGCGACGATCCTCGTGTGCGGAAGGCTCGAAAGAAGTTCCAAAAGCCTGCGCCGGGATCTCGGGTCGAGCGAGGAGGTCGGCTCGTCGAGAATGAGGGCCTCGGGTTCCATCGCGAGCACGGTCGCGATCGCCGCGGCGCGTTTCTCGCCGCCCGACAGACGGAAGGGCGGACGGTCGGCGAGATGGGCTATGCCGACGGTTTCGAGGGCGCGCCCTGTCCGGGCGGAGACTTCTTCCTCCGAAAGCCCCATATTCCGCGGTCCGAAAGCGACATCGGCCCCGACCGTGGGCATAAAAAGCTGATCGTCCGGATCCTGGAAGGCGAAGCCTAGCCGTCTGCGCACCGACTTGAGGCTTCGCGCCGTAAGCTCCTCGCCTCCGACGATGATTTTCCCTCGGCTCGGGTTCAGTATGCCGACCAGGAGAAGAAGGAGAGTGGACTTCCCCGCTCCGTTCGGTCCGACGAGACCGAGGCATTCGCCCGGCGCGGCGTCGAAGGACACATCGTCGAGAGCATGAAAGCCGTCGGGGTAATCGAAGCCGAGCCCCCGTACCTCGATCTTGACGCCGCTCATATCGATATCTTGACGACAAGGCTTCCGAGCAACAAGGGGATGTCGATGAAGCGCGCGCAGGCGAAGAAGGCGAGCCAAATCCCGACGAAGGCGAGGTCGGCAGCTCGAACTTCCTTCGGCCCACCGGCGCGGTACTCGCCGTCAAAACCCCGAAGCTGCATGGCCTCGTGTATCCTGACACCGCGTTCGTAGGTCCTGACGAGGAGTCGACCCGGCAGTGATCCGCGGGCTTCTTTCCCGACTCCCCGGCGGCCCTGGGACCTCAGCTCGTGCGCGCGCAGCGAGGTTGCGACCTCCTCGATAAGCAACGACACATAGCGATAGGCGAGCAGTGTCTGGAGGACGAAGACGCGCGGAAGCCTCAGCGACCTCATCGCCTCGGCGACGCCGTCCATGCCGGTCGTGGCGACGAGCAGGAGGGCGGCCCAGACGGCGAGCACGCATTTGAGGCTTATCGACGCGAAGACGAGCCATCCGCCCGCGACTTCGTATCCGCCGAAACTGACGCTGCTTCGATCGAAAACCGGATTGAGGACGCCGATCAGGAGTACCAGGGGGGAGACTGCGGCGATCCTCTTGACGAACGGCTTAGCCGGCAGACCGGCGAGTGAAAGTATTATAACAGGATATAGGACGAAGGGCAGGAGCCCGACGACCTCGCGTCTACCCGTCGAGCCTATCGCAACCAGATACAGTACGGTCGTGATGAGCTTCGCGAGGGGGCGCAGCCTGTGAACGCCGCTATCCCCCCGCGATAATGATTCGAGAATATGAAGCTCGGCGAGTGATCGGGCAGCCGTGCTCACGCCGAACCGGCCTCGGCGCGCGATGTGCGGCGCTTGGCGAGCCGGATAATGAAGCCCGCGGCGGCCGCCGCCGCGAGGGTCATGATGCCGCCGAGAATACCGGCGAGGCTCGTGCCGCCGTCGACCGCCGGCCAGGCCTTCGTATCGGAAGCCGAGGCCTGTTCGGCCTCGACCTCGGCTGAAGGCGAAACGGCTTTGAACGAGTAATCGGGCATAAAGGCGGTCGCCTTTTGCAGTTCGGCCGCGCCTTCATAGACAGGCCCCGATGCCTCGAGTTCCGAAGTTCCCGCGACCTTCTCCATCGACCATTCGAGGCCGTCGGGGTAGCTCGAGGCGAACCAGGACATGAGGCCGCCGGCGATCAAGGCGCAGACGCCCAGGACCGCTATGACTCTGCCCGTGCGCGCTCCGGAAGCGCTTTCGCGCGCTGCGGAGATCTCGAGGATCGCCGGCTCCGTCTTCGCGACAAAGACGACGATAGCCGCCGTCACAATGCCTTCGACCAGTCCGATCGCCAGGTGAATCGGCTGCATGAGGAGGACGAAGGTGCCGAAGGGAAGCTCGGTCTTGCCCGAGAAAAGCGTCTCGAGCACCACGCCGAATGCCCCCATCTGAAGTCCCGCGACCGCCGCCACGATCGCGGCCCAGGATTTTCGAGCCGGGGACGAAGCATCGGGGGCGAGCTTGCGGTAAATGAAGGGATAAGCGACGAAGCAGGTGAAAAAGCCCAGGTTGAAGACGTTGCAGCCGTAGGCGAGGATGCCTCCGTCCGCGAAAAAGAGGGCTTGGATGATGAGGACCGAGGCCATCGACAGAAAGCCCGCATAGGGGCCGAGAATGATGGAAAGCAGAAGGCCCCCGCCGAGATGGCCGCTCGAACCCGTACCGGGGATGGAGAAGTTGATCATCTGGGCGGCGAAGACAAAGGCGGCGAGCACGCCCATGAGGGGGAGTTTTTTACCGTCGACCTCGTCCTTGATTTTTTTCACCGAATAGGCGGCCGTTCCCAACGTGGCCGCCCACATGACTCCGCCGACTGCGGGCGAAATCAGGGCATCCGCCATGTGCATAGAGACTCCTTATAGGTGATGGTAAGGAGTTCGTCTCCCGGCATCCTTCGAGGATGGTACTGCTGAATACTGCTTGATAAAAAACGGATTCGTCCGTGCTGCTTACAGGCGACCCGCGCTTGCGCGGCCGCCGTGCGCCGGTTTCGTACCGGCCCTGACAGTATAGGGAATGCCTTGAACGCGGGTCAATCCGATGTCAGTTCTCCTGTCCTTGGAGGTGCTTTTGAAGTTCCGAGCAGAGATCGGATACAAGGTCCGCGACATTACGCTGGGCCAGCCCGACGATCTCGAGATGGGGCTGGGACAGGGGGAGTAGAAGCTTGCGCGCGGGCGAAGCCATAACCGCCCTGGCCATCTCTGCAGTCACCTCTCCCATCATGGCGTCGGGAAGGGCAATGCCTATGGGACCGAGGATGAAATCCGCACGGCTCAGCGTTACGCGGAACGCATTCTCGCCCGAGGCGCCGCGGTCGGCTCCCGCATCGACCATGCGCTGAACCGCCACGGCATTCGTACCAAGCGCGAGGATCGAGAGCCCCTCGATCCCGTCTCTTCGCAGACGCGCTATGATCTGGGCCCCGATACCTCCGCCCATGCCGTCGGCAACAACAACAGTTCTGCTCATGCGAGGGATTATACAGGATTTTTCTTCTTGACAATATATGCTATTTGCAATAAATGTATTCTGCATATGTTAGATGATACAGTTACAGTCTCTCGAGAACACACAATTCGAGCATTTCGACGATCGCTTAGAGCGCTCGAGCGTGAGATTGAGTTGGCCCATGCTGCAGGAACCGAGTGCTGCGGTGTGACGGTGGCGCAGTGTCATCTTCTCCTCGAATTGGAAACACGGGGACCTTCGTGCATCTGCGATCTCGCCGAGGCCCTCGCCCTGGATCAGAGCACCTTGAGCCGTACCGCGGATTCTCTCGTTAAAGCAGGTCTCGCAACACGCTCCGAGGATCCGTTCAACCGCCGCCGTCAGATACTCGAGCTATCTTCAGAGGGAAAGAGGAAAGCCCAAGTAATAAACCGGGATAACGACGAACTATTCGGGTCCCTATTCAAAGAGCCCGGAAGCCCGGATTGCGCAGCCGCCGCGGAGACGATCGCGTTTCTCGCGAATGCCTTGAGAAACATCAGAACGAAGAAAGCATGCTGTAAATAGGTGGGTCGATGAAATTGCAGGCTATGGTCGGCGCTGCCGTCTCGGCCCTCCGAGGTCAATTGAGGCTTCCTGGATACAAGGAGCTTCCCGAGCGGCCGGAGTATGTGACCGGTTATATCTCTTCAGGCGGGAGATTGATACCGCTCGTTTCGACAAATCTTTCGTTCAATGATAGGTTTGGCGGTTTTCTCGTACGATGGCGTATTGGTCGTGACCGATACGCCGTCGCACCGGGACTCTACGCAGTCGGCGCACCTGGAACTGAATCGCCGGTCCTCGTCACAGCCAACTACAAATTGACCTTCGACACTCTTCGAAGGGAACTCGAAGGAATTTCGGCATGGATACTGGTCCTCGATACAAAAGGGGTCAATGTATGGTGTGCCGCTGGCAAGGGGACCTTCGGTGCAGCCGAGCTTCTGGATAAAATAGCACGTCTCCGCCTGAGCGATATTGTGTCGCACAGGCTCCTCATCCTGCCTCAGCTGGGGGCGACGGGGGTATCGGCGCCGGAGATAGCCCGAGTCTCGCAATTCCGCGTGATATGGGGTCCGGTCCGCGCTTCCGACATCCCCGCCTTCCTCGCCAGCGGCATGCGGAAAGACGAACGGATGCGCCGCGTCGAGTTCCGCCTCGGTGATCGCCTGCGCTTGGCGCCGGTGGAACTCGTCCACGCCTGGCCGTTCATCCTTGTCAGCCTTGTGCTCGCTGTTGCGGCGGCCTTTCCCATCGGAGAAGAATCCTTCACTAGTTTTTTGTGGACCGCGGCCGCTCTCCTCGGCTCGGTCCTCGTTGGAGCCTTGTTGTTTCCGGCCCTCCTTCCTTTTTTGCCCACCCGGGCCTTTGCGGTTAAAGGAGCATTTCTCGGTCTGCTATGGACGACTTTATGCGTCTTCGGTAAGGGCCTTGATAACATATGCGATTGGATATACGGGACATCCTTAGTTCTTATCGGTACGCCGATTTCCGCTTTTATCGCGATGAACTTCACCGGGAGCTCGACCTTCACGAGTCAGGGCGGGGCACAATTGGAAGTCGAACGAGGTTTGATCCCCATGATAGCGAGCGCAGCCGCCGGTATCGCGTTGGGCTGCGCCGCTCGGCTCTGTGTTTGGTAAGAGGAGAAGCATATGCGGAGCCTGAGCTACCTTCGAAACGGCGAAACACTCAAACTCGACGAATCAGCCTGTACAGGTTGCGGATCCTGCGTCGACGTCTGCCCTCACGCGGTTTTCGAGATCAACGCAGGTAAGGCGAGGATATACAGGCGAGACCTCTGTATGGAGTGCGGCGCCTGCGCTCGAAACTGCCCCGTCTCCGCACTCGAGGTTCGCGCAGGTGTCGGATGCGCCGCTGCGATTATAACCGGTAAACTAACTGGCAGGGTCCCTTCCTGCGGCTGTTCTTGTGGAAAACAAAAAGCGTCTTGCTGTTGAGAGACATAAACAGTCTGATACAGTGTAACTGAATACCTCTTGAGCTAAGTGAGAACTGAGCCAATTTCAAAAGTCGGTCACTTTTGAAATTGGCTTTGCGATTGCTCATAATCGCGGTTTTCAAGGGCAACCTTATGAAAATGCAATTCCCTCAAGAGAATCGTAAAACAACCGGGTTTTTAGAGGATTCCAAAACTCTCTGAGTTATGAAAGAGCTACAATTTACTTTGATTTCAAAATATAGTAAAATATATATATAAGGAGATCAGAGATGAACAAAAAGTCATTGATTCTGGTATTGGGAATCCTCGGGACCATCCAGGCCCAAGCTCAAGGAAACCTTTCTCCGAGTCAGAAAACACCGAAGATTGACGGCTCGATCGAGGTCGGGGAATACGCATACAGCACGACGGTGAACGGCATGAAAATAAGCGCGACGCTCGGAGTCGACGAGAAGCTCTATTTGGCCGTCGAGGCTCCTACGAGCGGCTGGGTGGCACTTGGAACGGGAAGTCTTGTGATGAACGGTTCTCGGCTGTATTTCGGCGTCGTCCGCGACGGTAAGCCGACCTTCGCCGAAATGACGGCCGCCGGCCACGGGGCCTTGCCGGCGAAAAACACGGTCGCCCTAGCCTGGGCCCTTTCCTCGGCGGGCAATTCGACACGACTGGAACTCGCGGTCCCCTCGCGGGAAGCCCTGTCCGACGGAATGCTTAAGATTATTTTTTCATACTCCTCGTCGCCGGATTTCCGCGTCAAGCACAGGGCTCGGGGGGCTCTTTCATTCACGGTAAGGTGATCCAATTGTAAGTTCAGGTCGTTGTAGGAAGAAAAGTTAGTAAAACGGTATTGCTCCTGATGCTCGGCTCGGTTTATCCTTTGTCTGCCCTTTTAAAAACGCAGCCTAAGGAGAAAAAATGAAAAGTCGGGCACCTTTGTTCAGGCTCATCGTAGTACTCGGTTCGACAGTCTATGTAGCCGTATCGGCGGCCGTGCTCGATCTTGCGAAGGCCGAGGGGGTTCCATCGGCGAAGGTCCTCGAATTGAGCGCCCTTGCAGGTCTTGTCTTCGTTTCGGTTGTTTGTCTCGTTCTAGGACGTTTCGCAAGAGTATATAAGACCAACTACAACGCGCTTCAGACGGACGTTCATGCATACAAACCCGCGCTTGTCGAACTCGGCTCTGCACCCCTACGTTCTTTGATTCTTTTCGTCGCATTGACGATCGTGTTTATAATCGCTGTACTCTTGATCGGCGGCAGTATCGGCCTCAGGCAGGAATGGAGGATGCCGCTCTTCGTCTTCCTTTTTTCGATCGGCATGCTCGTATCGGCATACATCTTCGTCCTCTCCGATCGGCTCGGCGTTAAAACCCTGCTCGAACAGAGACTCGTGGCCTATCCGCGCGATTTGCGTGAACATCGTCAAAAGAGGAAAAATTTTATAATACCGACATTCATGTGCATCATGACCTTTCTTTTCGCAATGGGGCTGACATCACTCTTCGCCGAGCGAGGTATATCGATCCTGCCAATACTCGTCGCCCTCGTCTTTTTCTCGATCATCATAGGATTGGTGAGCCTGTGGACCTCGAGCACCGCTCTTATATATCGAACGGTCACCGCCCAGCTCGAGCAGCTTTCATCGGCCGAAAAAAACCTGACGAGGAGGATTTCTATCGGGTCCATCGACGAGCTTGGGACGATCTCGGGCATGATAAACTCGTTCTGCCAGGGGCTCGCCGAGAGCGTGGCGAAAATCAAAATCGCCCAGGCCAAGCTTATGATCCTCGGCGAAGATCTGCGTACGAGTTCGACCGACAGCGCCGGGGCTGTGTCGCAGATATCGGCCAGCGTCGTCAGCGCCAAGGAAAAAGCCGAGGCGCAGAGTACAAGCGTCTCGGAATCGTCGAGCGCGGTCGAGGAGATTGCGAAGAATATCGAATCGCTCGACAGCTTGATCTCGAGCCAGGCCGCATCGGTTTCCGAGGCCTCGGCCTCGATCGAAGAGATGGTCGGTAATATCGCGACTGTCACCGCCTCGATAGAGAAGATGGCGGGGCAGTTCGGTTCCCTGCTCGATGCTGCGAGAGCCGGGAAAGACGCACAGGCGGCGACGCGCGGCTGTATCGAGCAGATCGCCGCGAGGTCCGAGGCCCTGCTCGAAGCAAACAAGGTCATCGCCACCATTTCGGCGAGGACGAACCTTTTGGCCATGAACGCGGCGATCGAGGCGGCACACGCCGGTGAGGCGGGCAGGGGCTTCTCGGTGGTCGCCGACGAGATACGCCGTCTCGCCGAAACATCCGCTACGCAATCGAAGGCCATACGCAACGAGCTCGACCGCGTCAAGGAAGCGATTCACGAGGTCGTCATTTCGTCGAAGTCATCGGAAACGTCATTCTCCGACGTTGCGGAGAAAATCGGCGAAACCGAGGCCTTGGTCCGAGAGGTGCATCGGGCGATGCTCGAGCAGAAGGACGGTTCTGCGCAGGTCTTGGAGGCGCTCAGGTCGATGAACGATGTGACTTCCGAAGTTCGACTCGGATCCCGCGAGATGAACGCCGGCAACCGCACCGTGCTCGAAGAAATCTGCCGCCTGCGCGAGGCCACGGCCGGCATCAAGACCAGCATGGACGAGATGGAGGCCGGAACGGCGAGCATAACCTCGAGCGCGGCTCGTCTGGCCGGTGCTGCCCAGAACACCACCGAGACAATCAGGCGGATGGAAGAGGCTGTCAGCAGCTTCAAGACCTCATAACGGACTTTGGCGCCCCGGCTCCGGTTTGGAGACAATATCTCAAAGGGAACGTAATACCTTTATTACATCGGTGACGCTCTCGTCCGGTGTCGACGCTCCGGCGGTTACACCGACCGTCTCGACGTCCTGAAAATCCGATGCTCTGATCTCCGACGCGCTTTCTATCCTGATAGTTCGTACTTTTTCAGAGCAAAGCTCCGCGAGCCGCTTGGTGTTCGAAGAGTTTTTTCCGCCTATAACGACCATCGCCTGGACCTGCGACGCGACCTCGAGCGCCGAACGCTGTCTGTCGCGCGTCGAGCGGCAGATGGTGTTGTAAACAGTGACCCGACGGCAGTGTCTGACGAATTCCGAGGCGACCGAAACAAAGACCTCCTCGGCCATGGTCGTCTGCGATAGCAGGACAATGTCGTCCTTGGGCCATGCGAAGCTGTCAGGATCGAAGCGCTCATGATCGATGACCCTCACATGAGGGGCGAAGTCTGCGGTGGCCGCGATGACCTCGGGATGATCGGGTTCGCCGAGAAGGAAAATATCCGCCCCCTTCCCGATCTCCTTCTTAATGAGCCGTGATATCAGCCTGACATAGGGGCAGGTCGCGTCGATGATCTCCAGACCCTTCGTCCTCGCCTCCTCGATCATCGACGAGGGCAGCCCGTGAGCCCGTACGACGCCGATCCCGTCCTTGCTATCCCATATCGAAGCGAGAGTCTTCACGCCCAGACTCTCGTAGTGTCGTATGACCTGCGAATTGTGGATGATCTCTCCGATGACATATACATTACGGTCCGGATGTTCGGCTATCGCCTTGTCCAGCTGCGCGAGGGCGCGTTTTACGCCGTTGCAGAAGCCGTATTCGCGCGCGAGTACCACCTTCATGCTATGAATTCCTCGCTCGGATGAAGGTGAGAAGTTCCATCAGGATTCTTTTTACCGAAGGATCCGTATCGAGGTTTTCGATGATCCGCTTCGAACGATCCTCCAGCTCCTTCATGCGCACGGCGAGTTCGGCGCGGGCGCCGCTTTTCTCGATAAGGACGCGCAAGTCCTCGATCTCCGATACATCGGCACGGGGGTTTCCGAGTATGGCGCGGATGCGCGAACGAGAATGGTCGTCGAGCATTCTGTAGGCGAGGGCGATGATCAAGGTCTTCTTCCCCTCACGCAGGTCGGAGCCGATCGGTTTGCCGAGACTGGCCTCGGATCCGAAGAGCCCGAGCTCGTCGTCCCGCATCTGGAATGCCAATCCCAGGATCTCGCCAAGGGTCTCGAGTGAAGTGAGTAGCTTCTTGTTCGCATTGCCGAGCATGGCGCCGGCGACGAGCGGGAGCGAGAAGGAATAGCGCCCCGTTTTCCATGTGTAGAGGGCCTCGATATCGTCCTCGGATGGTATATCGGAAAAAGCCCCGTAGTCGACGTCGCGCATCTGCGCGAGGCAGACTGCATAGAACTCGCGAGCGCAATACTCAAGAAGCTCCGGGGGCAACTTGGCGGAGGAAAGAAGCCTGAAGGCGAGGAAGAAGGCGCAGTCCCCGGCGCACAGGCCCATGGATTCTCCGTAGTGGTATGCGTCTTCGAGAGAGCGCGAGGCGGCCTCCTCCTTGTATTGCCAGAAGACCGAACTCATGCCACGCCTCAGCCTGTCGCGGTCCATGATGTCGTCGTGGATGAGGAATGCCGACTGAGCCAGCTCCATGGCCGCCCCGACATGCAAGGCCTCGCGGCCGGGCCGGGTCCCGGCGGCCTCCTGGCCCAGGAATACGAGGCCGCCGCGGATCATTTTCCCGCTGCGCACGAAGCTCGAAAGGCGTCTGGGTATGTCGCTCCCCCAGGGCTGGAGGAAGGCGAATTCCTCTGTTTGCGCAGCGAACAGGGAATCGAGGAAGGTGCGAAGTTCGGCGGCTCGCGCGGTGAAGTAGTCCATGTCCATCGAGTTCTTGCTGTGATTATACAAAGGCTACTATATCAGGTCTTCCGTAGAAGACGATACGAGGGCAGGACGAATATAAGGCTCATGCCGGCGACGACCACGATATCGCCTGCTGTTTCGGTATTGCGTCGTAACACCGTATCGAGGATCAGAAAGATCATCAGGCCGAGTTCGAGGGCTAGGCCGTTCGTCATAATTCCGGTCAAGGCCGTGACCCGCTTGTCCGCGTTGACGAGCGCGATCGTCGTCAAGACAAGCCACAAAGCGACGAGGGCGAGGTCTGCGATCGAGGTGATCCGCAAGCCCATGGAACTGCCTTTGTCGGATAAAACGCCTACGGCCCTGACGACGAAGAGGACGCAGAACAAGGCCGAAAACGCGATATACGCTAGATGCTCCTTTTTTATCGGGGCCTTTTCATTGACCAGGACCTCCTCGATCTTGAGCTCGTCGACAATACCCCAGATCGCCGCAAGGGCCGCCGCGCAGGGAGCGATGACGAGAAGCGAAAAACCGTAGCTGAAGACGAGCGGAAACGTAAAATACACAAGGGTACCGTAGAAACCGATGAAGAGCCCCCGTGGAGGCTTTGACAGAACAATGATGAGAAGGAAAACGGCTGTCACTACTATGTTGACGATGTCGTTACCGAAAAACAAAGCGCTCAAATCTTTATTCCGATACATCAGTTCTCTGAAAAAGAGATTGAGCGCGGACAGAACGAGGATGATCGTACACGACAGTCCGGACAGAATCTTCGCTTTTTTCATGTTCCGATCCCCCTCCTGTGTCGTCGAGACGTATACCGTATTATACCTTCTACGCAGCATGGCAGGCGCAGTATTCCGCCGCCGCGGTATACGACAGTTGTCGCATCGCTCCGTACTCCACGTGTCTACTTTAAATCGGCGCTCGTTCTCCGCTCTCTGTGCTTAAGAAGCAGCTTCCGCGCAGCGGCATAGTCGCGCTCATCGACCAAGACGCTATGCTCCGTCTTGCTTTTTGTTTGAGTCTCGTAGCCGATTTCATTGGAGGCGAGCACTTCGACGAACTTTGTCAATTTCTCGCGAGTTTCGAATGTCCAGAGTGTTTTCATACCTGAAATTATGGGCGGTGCAGGAGTCGCCTTGCGCGGCTCATCGTCCTGATTCGCCGCTCCAGGCCGGGGTTCTCGCTGGCGGTGTACCTAGGGCGCTTCGCGCCCTGTATCGCATGGTAATGATCCTCGTGTCCGCCTCTGGCGGACGGCGATATCCTGTACACCTTTCCTCGCTGCCGCTCGGCGCTCGAACCCTTCGACTCCTGCGGAAATCTGTGAATATACTAATGGGCGGTGCAGGAGTCGAACCTGCGACCCCCAGCGTGTCATACTGGTGCTCTAGCCAACTGAGCTAACCGCCCATTAACGACGCATCCGCCGAAGAGGCGGACGGGACACGATAAGCAGCCACACTTATACCAGCGCGACGGCTCCGATGTCAAGGTTGGCGGATCCGGGTTCAGCCTCGCTCGCGGACCGCCACGTTGATTTCGATTTTTCCCTGCTGCGTCTCCATGGGGACGATAAGGGCCTCGACGTCGGAATTCGAGACCTCCATATTGTCGCCGGTGAAAATGGCGGGCGGGGTGAGGTCGAATCGGAACCCGAGATCGTGTAGCTTGGTCACGGCCTGGGCCGTGATCATATTCGCAAGCTCGGTGATCGTGGCTTTGACGAGGTCGTCGAGTTCTTTGAGCTGCTCCTGATTCATCGCGGAGGCGATTTTCAGTGCCGTCGGCTTGTCCATATCGAAAAGAACCCGCCCTTCGACATCGCCCGCAAGGCCCACGATCGCCGCAACGCCCATTACCGGCATCGATGTCGATTTCAGGTACAGCTCGCCCCGCTTCACATCGGCCTGCAGGACTTCCCGCAGTACATTGAACGCGGCCTCGACGAAGGGATTGATGTATTCTACTCTCATCTTGCGCTCCTCGATCGGACCTTCTGACGCGGTCCGGAAGTCCTATTCCTTACGGAAGGCCTGGATGGCCCCCGAGCCGACGGCCGTCCATCCCTCTCCGAGCGACTCGTTGGCTCCGCAGATGACGAGGCCGTTCGGCTTCAGTTTTTCGGCGAAATCGCTCAAGAGTCGCTTTTGTTCGATCGGGGGTATGAACGACAGCATATCCCGACAGAGAATGATATCGATTGCGGGAAGCGTATTCGCATTCAAAACATCGTGGAACTCGAAAAAAATCGAATCACGAATAGGCTGAACGAATGAAGAGCCGTTGCGCCCCTGTGTCATGAAACTCCGGCAGAACTCGGGGATCGAGCCCTCGAAGACCATGTTCGGCGCCATCGAGATGGCGAGGAGGTCCGAGTCGTTGGCCCAGATCTTTATCCGGGACTCGGGGTATTTCTGCCTCATGATACAGGCGAAGGACCAGGTCTCATAACCCTTGCCGCAGCCGGGATTCCACACATTGATGTTTTTGCCCTCGATGTTCGGCAGTACGGACTTCATTGCTTCCGCATAGTCGTCGTCCCAGAGCCTCCCGGTGCAGGGCGACAAAAAGCCCTGGAGGAACTCGTCGGCGTCCGACGATTCGCGTAATTGGATGTCCTTGCTTTTGCGCGAGGTCTTCCATTCGGCGAATCGGGAGGAGAACCACCGCTCGTTGAGCGGCGTGACGTGAAAGGACTTCAAGGCGGCCAATGCCTCTCGCACGAAGGATGCCGCGATGTCGCCCTCGGCTTTCGCCGCGCCCGGTTGTTCGATTCGATCGCGGCGAGCGGACACGGGACTCGAGCGCTCTTCCACGCTCTCGCCTGCGCGCTCGTTCGAAAAGATCTTGTCGACGTCCAGTATGATGTAGAGCTTGCCGGAATTTTCGACGATGCCCTTGATGTACTTCACGTTGATGTCGCCGAAGATGGGATGCGGAGGCTGGATCGAGGAGGTAGATATGCCCACCACCTTGTCGATCGCGTCGACGATGATCCCGAAGATATGGTCGGCGACGCGCACGATGATGAGACTTTCGAGGGCGTCTTCCTGCTTGCGCTCGGCAGGAAGATGGAAGAAGATGCGCATGTCGATCACGGGTATGATCTCGCCCCGAAGGTTGTACACCCCGCGCACGAAGGGGGCGGCGTTCGGCACATAGGTGAAACGTCCCGCCTTCGCGATCTCCTTCACGCTCATGATATCGATGCCGTATTCCTTGCCCGCGAGCGAGAAACTTATCATCTTGAAGTCGATTTTCTCGATCTTTTTCGCCTGCTCGGCCGCGCCCTCGGCCGCGGCCGCCGTTTCAGTCTGCTGCGCCGTCATACCCCGCCCCCGCCGCCTTTACAGGATCGTCGCTTCGAGGCGCCTTCGCTCCTCGAGTTCGCGCTTGAGCCCAAGCTCCAGAAGCTGGCTGACATCGATGATGAGGCAGACCGAACCGTCGCCCAAGATCGACGCGCCGGCGATGCCGGGCGATTGCGTATACTGGTCGCGCAGGGGTTTTATGACGACATCCTCCTCGCCGATGAGCGAATCCACCATAAGCCCCACGCGCTTGTCTGAAGTCCCTACGATGACTACAAAGCTGTACTCTTTTTGCTCCTCGCTCGTCTGGATTCTGAAGAGCCTGTTGAGCCGCAAAAGAGCTATGACATCGTTGCGGATGTTGAAGACTTCATAGTTGTCGATCATCTTTATTTCACTAGGCCGTATGCGATGGCTCTCGATGACGCTGGTTATGGGAATCGAGTAGATCTCCCTGCCCACACGCACCAAGAGCCCCTGGATGATGGCGAGCGTCAACGGCAGCTTGATGGTGAAGCGCGTCCCCTTGCCCCTCTGGCTTGTGACAGTCACGCTTCCGTTCAGCTTCTCGATCTGGCGCCGCACGACGTCGAGCCCGACGCCGCGGCCCGAGATGCTGGTCACCTGTTTCGCCGTCGAGAAACCTGCTTCGAAGATCATGTTGAAGGCTTCGATCTCGGTTAATACCTTGTTCGGATGAATGAGGCCGTTTTCGACGGCTTTCTTTCTGACCGCCTCGATGTCGATGCCCTTGCCGTCGTCGGCGATCTCGATGATGATCATGTTTCCTTCGTTCGAGGCCTTGAGCAGGACCGTGCCCTCCTCGCTCTTCCCCGCGGCGATCCGTTCCTGCGGGCTTTCGATGCCGTGATCGAGGGCGTTGCGCACCGAGTGCATGAGGGGATCCAGAAGATCTTCGATCACCGATTTGTCGAGTTCGGTATCCTCGCCCTCGATGACGAGGTTGACTTTCTTGTTGAGCGTTTTGGTGAGGTCCCGCACGAGGCGCGGGAAGCGGCTGAATATCTGGCTTATCGGAACCATGCGGATGCGCATGACCCCTTCCTGGAGCTCGCCGGTGATGCGCCCCAGATTCTGGGCGGTCGAGCGGAATTGCGCCACATCGGCCTTGAGATCGGTCTCGAAGCCGTCGAAGACCTGATAGAGGTATCCGAATTTATCGAGTAATTCTTTTTTGACTTCCTTGGCTGACCGTCCCTCTTGTATGTCCTGAAGATAGGCCGGCAGGGCGTCGAAGAGCTCCTTCATGCCGTCGCGGAACTTGTTCTGCGAGGACTGCAGGGAGTTCATGAGATCTCCGAAACGGGTCGAGATCTGGTTGAAGGTCGCCTTGTTTATGACGGTCTCGGAGACGAGGTTCAGAAGATCGTCGATGCGCCTGGAATCGACGCGCAGGATCGATCCGCTCTGGAAGGCCTTCTTCGTTTCCGCGTCGCGGCGGGAGGATTCGCCCCCCTCGTCTTCGACCTCGCGTTGTTCCTGCGTCGCCTTCGTATCGTCTTCGGCGGCTTGAACCGTCGCTTGAGCTGCGGCGGGACGGGCTTCAGTCCGCTGAACCGGCCTTGCTTCGGCCTTCGGAGCAGGCTGCGGCGCAGCCTCGGGTTGCTTGACGACACGCTGTGATGAGGACTGCGGCGAGGCCTCGGCGACGAGTTCCTCGATGTGCGCCGCGAGAACGACATCGGGAATCAGCGCCTTACGTCGAATGTCCTCCACGCTTTGCTCGGATGCCAGAAAATACTCGACCTGAGGATAGAATGCATCCTCGTACAGCTTTTCGAAATCGGGGACGGTCTTGAGCACGGTGCCCACATCGCGGAGGGCCGCGAAGGCATGAATCGCGGAGACCGTCTTCATCACATTGTCCGGATTGAACTCCAGCCTGAGCTTGAAAATTTTGCGACCCGGACCTGCGGCTTCACGAAGCTCCAAAAGCTCATACTCACTTATGTTCGCTGTCGGTTCGGCGCTCCGCACCGGCGCCGCAGGTTTCGCAGACGTTGCAGGAGCCGCCGCGACGGCCGCGGTGCGGGCCGAAGATCTTTGCTTGGACTGGGTCGGTAAAAACGATATAAGCGTCTGTCTGAGTTCCGAGTTGTCGCCGTCGTACACCTCGCCGTTCATCCGCGCCTGAAGCATGGCTTTGATCACGTCGATGGACTCGAGGAGGGCGTCGATAAGCGATTCCCCCACCCGGGCCTTGCCGGATCGGATCCCGTCGAGCACGTCCTCGACAAGATGGGTGAATTCGGCGAGTTCGGCCATCTCCACGGTCCCCGCGCCGCCCTTGAGGGTGTGGGCCGCGCGGAATATCTCGTCGACGGCGTCGCGATTGTCGCTTTCCTGTTCGAGAACGAGCACATTCTGCTCGAGGGTCTCGACCTGCGCCTGAGCCTCCGCGAAGAAGTCCTTCAACAGCTCTTCATTACTGGGATCGAGATAATCGCTCATCGTTTCTACAGCATTATATAGAAGACTCGCGGAGTCAAGCCCGACCGCTCGCGGCCGAGGGCCGATAGTCGATAACCGATGGCCTATAGTCGATGGCCGAGGGCCCTTCTTTCCGCTTCGCGCGGAAGCCCAAAACGCCGATAATCATATCGCCGCCGCAGCATGTATTACCGCAGCCGCGGCGATACACTATAGACGGTGGAGTTACCATGTTCAGACCCACGTCTCTCTTGATTGTATGTGCCGTCCTGGCCGCCCTTGTCGCGGCTCCTTCAGGCCTGACAGCCGCCGATATAAATGTCGACAGGCTCGAACTTCTCAGCCGGGGGGCCATGGAAGCGGGCGGCGGGGAGTTTACCGTCAACTCTCGTCTTTTTTTCGATCTTTCGTACGAGGGCGGAGAGAAATTCGGGGCCGTTCTCAAGCTCGATTTTCTGAACGGCGGAATCGAAAAGGCTATGAGCCTCGATGAAGAGTCCGCAGACTCGGCCAACTATCTCGACAAACTCGACAACCTCATCAGTCCCAAGCTCAGGACCGTTTCGATCACCGCGAGATCGGTCTTCAATCTGCCCCTGGATTTCAGTTATTTCGTGGGCAGCCAGGATGTCTTCTGCTCCGGCGACGATTTCCCCCTCCTCTTCGGGGCGGTTCCCTTCGCCACGACACTCCGGGGCCCCATGGTCTATCCCGACGGCGTCGGAGGCGACACCCGTTTGTGGTACGAGGGCATCCATGCCGTAAACGGTACAGGCTTTAAGCTTTCCACAACTCCGAATCTCGTACAGAATACAATCTTCTCGGCCTATTTCTATCAGGACTCGGCCCTCGGCGCGGGTTACTGGTCGGGAGATCTCCGATTCCAGCTCAACACCGAGGTCGTCAAGCTCGAATCCTTCGCGGGATGGACGGGGGCGGGCGAGCGGGGCTGGTACCGCGGGGGCCTTCTCTTTTTCGCCGCTCCCGGCGATGTGGGCGAGTTTTTCATCCAAGCCGGTATAACCCGATGGGACGCATCCGAGCCGCTTTCGCTCGACTCGGTCTACTTCCTTTTCGAGCCTCGTATCGATTTCGGGACGGGCATGGCTTCGGTCACGGTCTTCTACCACCCCGCCTACTATCTCCAGCGCGATTTCACCACGAAAGGCGAAAAAGGAGCCCTCGACACCGCTTTCAATCTCCGCTTCGGCAGGATCGCCCGCGACGGACTTCAGGGCGGAATCGAATCGCTGCTCGCCTTCAGACCGCTGACCTCGGATCCGGACCTGGTGCCCCCGCTTTCGATCGACGCGTCGCCGTATTTCTCCCTTATGGCGGGCGGCATCCAGTGGGATTTCAAGCTAAGTGTCCGCGCCTTCCCCCTGCCCAGCCAGTGGTATGGCCTGTTCAGTCCCTTCATTGGACTGAAGACCTCGTTCTAGGAGGCCGCGCATGAACCGCGTACAGCGAATAACCGGTGCCGTTCTTTTTTCCGCCGCGGCCGTCATGAGCCTTTCAGCGCTCGAGTTCGGCGTCGAGGCTGCCGCGGGCAACCTGCAGTTCCCCTGGGACGACACCGCTCCGATCAGCGATGCGACATTCCCCGAGGACAATTACTTCTGGGGGGGAAGCGCCTGGCTTCGCAGCCCCCTCGGCGACGACGCGGCCCTGCGCATTTCGGTCGAGCGCGACCCCGTGCTGCGAAACAGCGCTTTCGCGACGGTGGAATTCGAACGAGGAATCGCCAAGGTCTCGGCCGGCCCCTTCTTCGGTTTTCTCAATACCGAGGCCTCGCCCTTCTCCGCCGGAATTTCCGCGACCGTCAGACTGCAATGGCCCGGCGTCGCCTTTGTCTCGCTCCGATCCGACGGGGCGACCGCGATTTCGCTGTTCCAGGAAGACCTCGCCCCTCAGGCTAAAACCGAGATCTCTGCCGGCTTCTACGTCCCGCACGCCATCGTATCGGCGATCATCGAGGCCAAGCGTTTCAACGAAACGCTGGCCTCCGGAGACACCATCACGGACAGTTTCACCCGATACGCGATGGAGTTCGAGATCTTCAAGAAAAACATCCCCTATACGCTCAAGGCCTCGGTCGGCTACGAACAGCGTTCGAAACGATTCGAATCGAGCGATTCTATCGACTCCCTCGGGGCGGTAGTCGCGGGCGTCAAGACCGCGGCCTCGCTGAGCTCGGCGCTCGATCTTACGGCGAGTTTCGATACTGGCGTCTATGTATTCGGCTTCGATGAACTTGCCGACAAAAGCCCGGGCAGCGGCTCCTTCTTTTTCCGAGCCGGTCTGGGATTTTCCCTCGACCTCGCCGCGCTTCCGCCTCGGGCGCCCAGGCCGGAACAACAGAAGGCCGATGAACCTGCTTCCGAGCCCGCAGCCGCGGAACAGCCGTCCGAGCCTGCGTCGGCCGAGGCTGCGCCGCTCGACGAAAACACAGTTCAGACTACAGCCAAAAAACCTGCCGGAGGCTCGGGTTTGGCGTTCACAGTGGGCGGCGGCCTCGCCTATGACAACTTCATAACCCTCCCCTCCGAGTTGCTTCTCTTCGAACTTCTCGCGAACGCCCGCGGCGCAGCCTGGGTGGGCCTCGGCTATCGATTCTCGCCGCTGTTCAGCCTGGGAGCCGAAGCCGGACTCGGGTACATAACCTTCACGATCACGGGCGTCGACGGAAACTTCAATATCTTCGATCTGCCCCTTCGCGCAGTCGCCGTATTCGATATCGGCGGTCTCGGATTGAGCGCTTTCGGCGGACTTATGGGATACGGCATCTATGTCGCAGGTTCCGATCCGGCGATCGCCTTCGGTATCGAAGCCGGAGGCCGCCTGAGATTGGGAACATTCTATGTCGAGGGATCGTACCTCTTCGGTCTCGACCCCTCTGCGAGCGGCGAGGCCTTCGGCATTTCGGTCAATTCGAGTTTCTTCCGATTGGGTACCGGAGTGTGTTTCAAAATCAAATAGTCCGCGCTTTGAAAAAACGAAGGAGCCGTCCGCAGGGACGGCTCCTTTCGTAATCGCGACCATTTGTGAGCCGCCCGCGATTCGAACGCGGGACCCACGCCTTAAAAGGGCGTTGCTCTAACCTTCTGAGCTAGCGGCCCGCGCACAGAAGACTACCGGGGGAGCGCCGTTTATGTCAATAAAGCGGATGATGCGGTCGAACAGCCTAGAAACGGAAACTGAAGTCGATGACGAGATTATAGGTCGGGCGGTACCCGGGCTCGCGGCCTAGCTCCGTTCCCAGGACGCTTATACCGAATTTGCAGACCCCGATATCGACCCCTGCGCCGCAGGAAAGCAGGGCTTCGTTGATCCCCGCGCGAACGGTGGCTATCTCGAGCATTCTCGCCTCGAAGCCCAGGCCGACATTGAGGATGGGGTTCCGAGAGGCGGGTTCGAACAAGCCGAGGATATCCCGGTAATCGAGGGCGAGAGTGATAGAGTCGAAAATTCGGTCCAAAACTCCGAGTTCGGGCTTCCACGCGAATCCTGCGTCCAGTCTTCGATCCACGAAAACATACGTCGGGTCCCCGATGCGGGTGCCCGCCGGATCGTTGAAAAAGCCCTCGGCGTTCGCATAGGTCGAGACGAGGGCCGGGCTGAAAAGATCGCGGCAGACAAGGCCGGCGGCGAGGCTCTTCCAGGACCAGCGCAGTCCCAGATCGAAGCCGATGCCCGTCGCAAGCACGAAGGATTCTCCGAGGATGGACATCGGATCGTCGAAGAGTTCCGCCACCTCGAGAATGCCCATCGCCGTGCCGACGGTACCGCGCACATAGCCCTTGGCGCCCAGGCCGAGATCGAGCAGGTGGCCGCCGCCCAGATCGAAGCGGAAGGCGTATCCGCCCGTGAGCACGATGTCCTCGGTCAGGTGGACGCCGATATTGACGGCGCTCGCTGCGTTCACGTTGAACGAAGTTTTGTTGAACAGTCCGAAGCCCAGACCCTTGCCGACATAACCCAGGGCGAGCGGCCCCGAGAGGTCGAAGCCGAGGTAGAGCTTGTAGCCGTTGGCCGCGAGCAGGTCCATGACCGCGGTTTGGATGTCGGAGCTCGAGTTGACATAGATATCGAGAATATCGAAGACAGGACCGACGAGGCGCAGACCGAGATCCGCGGCCATGACCTCGCGGGGAGTGGAGGCGAGGCCGGCCGGGTTCGTCACCAGAACGGTGTAGTCGTCGGCTAGGGCGGCGTGGGAGCCGCCCATGGACAGCTCGCGGGGGGAGGGGAACGAGAAAGGACTGAGCGTCTCGGCGTAAAGGGAAGGAACCAGCATGATGCTCGATACGAGCACCAAAGCAGCTGTGCGCTCTATAAATCGCCTCATCATGCCTCCCGCTTATCCCCTCGAACTATGAAATGTTGAACATCGACGAGAATTGATCGAGCAGGTCCTCGGCCTGGCTTCCGCTTTGGACGAGAGTGCCCGCCACAGTCAGGATATCGACAGCTATGTCGTATTCGGGCTTTGCCTGGAACGCAGTAAGTTCGTCTGGCGTCAGAGAGGTCGGATCCGCGCCTTCGGGCAGGGCGCTCGCGGCGATGACCACGGCCGCGATGAGGTAGTCGGTCGCGTCAAGCTGGGTTTCGCTCACCGAGTTCGGGTCCGCTATCCCGCCGCTTGGATCGAGATACGCGAGCGCCTCAAGAACATTCGGGGTGGCGCCCGCCTGGATCTGGGCGAGGAGGTCCGCCGCATCGATGCTGCCCATGTCCCCGCTTTCCAGGGCCTCGGACACTGCATCCATGAGCGCGTCGCTCGCCCCGCTCGCCGTGATCGCGGCGCTGGCGGCGGCCGCGGCCAGTTCGACCTCAGCAGCGGGATCAGTCACCTGCCCGACAAGGGTATCGACGACCGCCCCGGCGAGGGCGCTGTCGTTGTTGACATTCGCCTCCTCAACCAAGCTGACAGCCTGATCGAGCGTCAAGGTACTTGGAAGATCAACGGCATCGCGCGCGAGAGCCTCCGCTAGGGAGGTCGTAAAGAGCTGCTGACAGCCGGGGAGGCTCGCGGCGGCGACAAGAGCCGCCACAAAGACAACAATCGCGATGCCGATCCGCGTTATCGCTCTGCGCATGCCCCCACCTCCCCGAAAAACGAAGCGCCGCGCCGTACACGACGCGGCGCCATCGTACCGCCGACCGACCGGCGGCGGTACGTATGATTATCGGCGCATCAGGCTCCGGCCGATAGGGGCTAGAACCGGATTGCGGTCGACAGCGAGAAGCCCGAGCGCGGCTTGTCGCCGGGCAGGGCTCCCAGTTCCTCGGTGAACACCGCGGCGTTTACATCGAGGAAGAGCAGCTTGAGACCCGCGCCGAGGGATATCCAGCCGCGGTTCAAGCCCGCGCGGAGGCTCAGGATATTGATGACCTTCACCTCGGCGCCGAGGTGCAGGAGATTGAGCACCGTGCCGAAGCCGTCCGCGTTCTGGAACACCGCCACGGGATCCTGAAGCTCGACATAGAGGGCCGGATCGACAAGGCCGGGCAGAATCGCGGGCTTCCAGGAGAGCCCCGCGGTGATACTGGGCAGGAAGACAGCCTTGACCGCATCGTCGCCGGGCGTGGGCAGTCCCTCGGACTCGAGGGAATCGACAAGTTCATCCAGACTGCCGTTCCATACCGCGAAGGGCGGCGCTATGTCCCGAATGGCCAGCCCGATTCCAAGAGTACCCAGCTGGAGATGTGCGCCCAGATCGACGGCGAGTCCGAAGCCTGCGTTGACATCCACCGGGATGCTGTCTTCCTCGCTCTCCTCGCTCTGCATGGTCATAAGGACATCCGACAGGGAGGTGCTGCCCCGAACCCTGTAGAAGGGCCGAATATCGCCGCCGATGGAAAGACGGAGCGAATCGCCGAACTCGAGGGGGATGCCGAGGCCGACCACGGCGCTGACCTGCGTGTCGGTGGTGAGGGTCGCGCTGGGGACTGTATCGCCGGCTGCCCAGTTATCCGAGATCGCGAAGACGCCGATCCCGAGGCCCTTGCCGGCGTAGCCCAGCCCGACTGAAGCGCCCCCGCCGATGCCGTTGTTCGTCGGCATGAGGCTTCCGGCGAGGGCGGCCATATTCGCATCTTCCTTGAATAATCCCGAAAGCACGGCGAGGTTGTCCGAAGTCGGCTTGACATAGGCCCAGGCGTCGACCGACAGAAGTGTCATCGAACCCTTCTTGGCCGCGAAGGCCGCCGGATTGCCGAAGAAGGAGAACTCGGCGGTCGGTATCGAGGTGAAGCTTCCGCCCAGGGCCATCGAGGCTGCGTTCTTGGGCGTCAGCACGGGGTAGATATCGTCGGCGAAGGAGGCCGACGAACAAATAATGAGCGCACTAGCTATTGCAAGGGTTATTGTTCGTTTCATGGCGGGCCTCCTCACTCATCAGCCTCGAAAAACGAGCCGGTGACAGTAAGAATGTTTCCTAGACTACCCACATCCCCGAACACGCTTTCAAAGGCCTCTTCATCCAACTCGAAGCCGGCATTCTCTGGGTCCAGCATCGCGGACCAGAGGGCGGATGCGATGTCCTGCCCCTCCCCCACCGCCTGACCGACCAGGTATATGACCCCGGAAAACAGCGCATTGACGGCGATATCGACGGCCTCGCCCGCATCGATATCGGCGGCATAGGAGCCGCTTTCCAGACCGGAGCTGAGAGCCGTATAAATATCGTAAAGTTGAGTATAGGTAGCTACGATCTCGATAAAGCTCTCAGGCGGAGTCGGAGAACCCGCGTTGTAGGCCTCCAGCACATCGACAGGAAGAATAGAGGAGATGAGGTTGAGCACCTCCTCCTGTGTCGGCTCAGCTTCGCTGTCGGCCATTTCCATAATGCTCTCTATCGCGCCGACGGCCGCGGCGGAGAACTGGGCCGTCGCGGGGCTGGTTTGAATGATGATGTCCGCGGCCAGGATCGCGGCGGTCTGACCTTCGGCGCTGTCGGGATCGCCGCCCTGACCGGAATCGTAATAGTTGTCCAGCGTATCGAGGGTCGCATCCAGAAGCTCGGGGTCGTTCGCAACTTGATTCATGTATTCTTCGGAATCAAGCAAGTCCTCCAGTTCTGAAGGAGTCTGTGTATGAATCGAGTCGGCCGTCAGTTTCTGATGAGTCAAGCCGGCGAACAGGTTTTTTTCAAACAACGCGTCGCAGGAAACAAAAAAAAGCACACATAGAAACAGAATAGGAATAGCGAATCCGATTGTCCGCTTCATGGACGTAACCTCCTTGTTCCCTATGTTTAAACTGTTTGATCTTGACCAAAAAACTAGCGCATTTTGGAGATTTTTCAAGACGCACTCACTCCATTAAACACTCACTGGCCATGTTTATGGGAACCTCTAAAAACCCGGTTGGGTTTTAGAGGTTCCTTGCAATTCCCGTAAGGGAATTAATTCCCTTACGGGAATTGCTTTTTTCTAAGGTTGACCTCGAAAAACTGAAGTTTTTCGAGGTCCTATTATGCTACAGCCTCATTACAACTTTATGCAATTTGTCAATTCGTTGTTTCGTTATACAGCTGTACATAATCCGCAGCCGCGTCCGCACCGGAGCCGGGTTCGAGAGCGGAGAAGACCCGACAGTGAAGCGAATCGCCCGGGCCTGCTTGTATTCGCGGCGGAGCCTCAACCTCCAGTTTCAGATAGTTTTCTGATGTCGCGTACACTACCACGGGAAGCTCGCGTTCGTCACGTGGTCCGCGATCATCGCCTGATTTGGCGCGCGGGGCTGATTCGATCACCGCCTCGACCACGGCGCCGATCCAGCGTTCGGTATACTTTCTTTTACCTCGGCGGGCGATCTCGGCCAGGGCGCGTGAGCGTTCCCCGGCGACACGCTCGGGCACGCGGGAACCGAGACGCGCCGCCCGAGTCCCCGGCCGCGGCGAAAAACGAAAGGCGTGGATCCATGCGAAATCGCATGTTTCGGCGAGTTCGAGGGTGGCGGCCGCGTCGTCCTCGCTTTCGCCCGGAAAGCCGACGATCATGTCCGCGCCGAGAAAGGGATCGGTCTTGGCCGAGCGCAGACCGCGCACCGCGCTCAGTACATCCTCCCGCAGATACCGTCGCCCCATGGCCTTCAAGACCGGATCCGCTCCGGACTGCACGGCGAGATGGAGATGGGGCCGTATGCGGCGATGCGAGAAGATGCTCAAAAAGCGCTCGTCTATTCTGTCCGGTTCGTACGATGAAAGCCGGAACGCAATGCGCTCGGTTCCCGCGACGAGGACTTCTAGAAGTCCGGGGAAATCGAGCTCCCCCCATCGATACTGGGACAGATTCACGCCGGTCAGGACAATCTCGGTCCTGCCTGAGTCCTCGAGCGAACGAGCCCGGGACAGGGCTAGTTCCGGATCGAGACTGACCGAGGGACCGCGGGCGATGCACACGCGGCAATAGCTGCAGCGATTGTCGCAGCCGTCTTGTATTTTCAACGAGGGCCGCGAGTGGAAAACGAAACACTCGGGATCGAAGGCGAATCGACCGCCGCCGCGCTCACGCTCCGCCTCCCAGATCCGTAGCGCGTCGATGAGGGCGCCGTGGCCCGCCCAGTTGTCGTTAAGCCAGCGGGGGAGGTCGAGAATGTCTTCCTTCGCCTCCCCGGGTATGATGACGGTGTTCCCCCCCAAAGCGGCCAGGGCGGCGGCGTCGACCTGGGCGTAACAGCCGGTGATGATCACCGCGACATCGGGCTGCCCGGTCGCGACCAGCCGTATGATCCTTCGGGCCTTCTGCTCCGCCTTGCTGGTTACCGTGCAGGTATTGATGACGACAAGATCGGACGGACAGGCCCGCGCTTCGCCGCCCGCCTTTTCTGGTTCGTCCATCGTGTCGGAAGACTCATCTCCGAAACTGCCGACCTCGGCGCCGAAGCGGACAAAGGCCCCGGCTATGGATTCGGTCTCGAGCTGGTTGAGCTTGCAGCCGAGTGTGTAGAAGGATACGCGAAGACGCACGAGGTCACCGCATTTTGGCGGCGCAGCGTTCGAGCCCGTCGAGCGCTTCCTGAAGTCTTGGATTTATTTCCAGGGCTTTTTTATAGGCAGCCGAGGCGTTGGGATAGTCGGCGGCTTTTTCGCGCGCCCAGCCGAGGCGAGCCCACCAGCGCGAACTGCCCGGGAGGAACTGGACGGCCGTGGAAAGGGCGATATCGGCGTACGAATACTTGGCGAGCCTTATGTAGATCTCGCCCATATAGTAATACGCCGCGCCGACGCGGCCGCCCTCGGGGACAGACGCGACGTATTCCTGAAAACGTCGGAGGGCTTCTTCGTTGCGGCCCAGGAAATAGGCGGCCTCGCCGAGCGCCTCGACGAGCCGCGGATCCCGGCGGATCGCCAAGCCCTTGTTCGCGTAGTTCTGCGCGTCGGCCCAGCGGCCGAGCGAAATGAGGGACCACGACAGAACCACATAGGGTTCGATGTCGTCGGGCCGGGACGAGATTTCATTGAGGCAGGCGAGCCTTGCTTCCTCGTATTTTTCCTCGAGATAGAGCTTGAGCGCGTCGGGCTTGTCCTGCGCGGCCGCCTGAACGGCCGCAAGTATGAGTACAAGGACAAGGGCGCGTACTTTAGGCTCCATCGATGTCGGGCATGGCCATGCGGCAGGCCCCGTTGAATCGACAGCCCGGTTCCATCGTGATCTGCGGGGCAGTGACATCGCCGTCAACGGCCGAGCACGCGAAGAGCTCGACCTTTTTCCGGGCGGAGATATTACCCTTGACCGTTCCCTTGACCGAGACGACATCGGCTATAATGTCGGCCTCGACCACGGCCTGCTCGTCGATATAGAGCTCGCTGATCGAGCGTATACGACCGCTCACGCGGCCCTTGATCATGAGGGGCTTTTCGAAACGCATCTCGCCCGAGAACTCGACATCCTCCGAGAGAATCGTATCGAGCAGCTCCTCGTCGACGACATTTATCTGAACATCAGTCATTTGCGCCATCATACGCCATGACCGCCGTGTTGACAACAGTCGAAGCGGACGGTCCCGAGCGGCTACGAGGCCCGACGCGGACCGAGTTTCGAATAGAGAGCCGCGAGCTCCTCGGGCGAGAGGGCCTCGGCGCGGACATCCTCGGGCTTTCCGAGCTCGCGTAACGCGTCCGCAAGCGCCTCGACGAGACCCGGGCCCGTGGATCGAAGGTTGTTGCGAAGGGTTTTCCGGCGCGATGAAAACGCCGCGCGGACGAAGGCCGAGAAGCCGCCTCGCTCGTCGGGCAGGACAGGGTCGGGCCGCGGCTCGAGGACGACGACCGAACTTACGACATTTGGAGCCGGCCAGAACGATGAAGAGCCGATGTCGAAGGCGATGCGGACCCGGCAGGCCGAGAGGCAGAGCACCGAAAAGGCCGAGTAGTCCTTGGAGCCCGGCCTCGCGTGCATGCGCAGGGCCGCTTCTTTCTGAACCGTGAACACCATGCGCGGCGGCACAAGACCGCCTTCGATGAGCGATGCGATTATGGCGGCGGCCGCGTTATAGGGGAGATTGCCGAAGATCCGCCCGGGCGGTCCCGAGGACGCGCGCTCTGCCGGCCAGGTGTCGATGAAATCGCCCTCGACGAGGTTGAATCCCGGTCGATCGCCGAAGAGCCGTGCAAGAAGCCTCGCGAAACCGTGATCTATCTCGAAGGCCGTGAGCCTGAGCCCCTCATCCAGGGCGACAGCGGTCATACTCCCGATGCCGGGGCCGATCTCCCAAACCGACGAGCCCGAGGGTGCGCCGAGTTCCTCGAGGATCCGTTCCCGCTGGCGGCGGTTGATCAGAAAATTCTGGCCGAAGCGCTTGGACATCGCCAGGGACTCGGCTTCGAGAAAGGCGCGCAGGGCGGTCGGCGAGTCGTAGTCGGGCTTTTCGATACTCGGCATAGGGCCGAGCATATACCGCGGCGGCGATAAGGACTACCGCGGCGATCAGCGCGGCACGCGGAATCGGCGTAGCCGCGACGAGGGGCGGTACGGATGCGGCCCCCTCGATCACGGTCATGAGAACCCGGTAGAGGGCGTCCGACACCGGTACTACGAGGTTCGCCGCCGCCGGAAGGATGGAGCACATCGTCGCGGACACAACGCCCCACCACATCATCGCGGCGACGAGGGGCCCCGCGGCGACGCTCGCGGGCACGGCTGCCGGCTGCAGAGAGCCGAACACCACAATCAGGACTGGAGACACGGCCGTCTGCGCGGAGAGCGCCACCGAAACGGGGCCGCAGAGAAAGGGCGGCAGCCGTTTTCCGAGCAGAAACTCGAAGCGGGGGCCCAGAACGGCGAGCCCCCACACGGCGGCATAGGACAGGATGAACGAAAGCGTGCGGGCGCTCCCGGGATCGAGGACGAGCATCGCCGCGAACGCGATGGAAAGAATAGTCAGAGCGCTTTGAGGCCGATCGAGCAGTGCGGCGATCGCTCCTATCCACGCCATGAGCACCGCGCGGAGCAGCGAGGCTCCCGCGCCCGCGATCCACAAGAAAAACGTTGCGAGCACGGCCCCGCCCAGCTTGGCCTTGATCGGACCCAGGAGGGGCGAGAGCGCGGCGACCGCGACAAGGGCCAGCACCGACAGGTGCTCTCCCGAGAGGGCGAGGATGTGCGAGCAGCCAGCCGCCTTGAAGGCCTCGGCCTCGTCCGTGCCCAGGTTGTCCCTGACTCCGAGCAGAAGCGCTTCGAGAAGCCCCGCCGAGACCGAGCCCGAGCGGGCGAGCGCCGATCGGCAGGCCGACCTCACGCTGCCGCGCATGCGATCGAGGATGCCGCCGGGATCCAGCACGTGAATGTCGCGCGCTTGCGCGAAGAGAACCGCCCCGTCGCCGGGCCGGCCCTCGGCGCGTATGCGGACGCCGCGGTCGAAGGCTTTCCCGTTTCGGACCAGGATGCGATACTCGGGTCCCCGTCTTCGATCAGGGAAGGATATTTCGCCGTCGCACGAGGCGCCCGATATTCCAAGCCGATCGGCGCGGATCGTGTACACGCACAATCCGTTTTTCGCGGGGGACGAATCGTACACGAGCCAGCCTTCGATCCATCGAAGCGATATAGTGGAGGCTGTGGAATCGCCGGGCCCGTGCGCATTCGGTTGCATGCATGCCTTCTCGACGGCCGAAGCCATGGCCCCGGCGGCAGCCCCTGCGCCCGCGCAGACGACGAAAAGAGAATAAAGTATAACTCCTTGCCCGTTCAGGGCGCGGAGCGCGATGCCGAAGGACGCGATGCCGATCGCCATGGCTATCATCGCCGGGAGTGGGATGAAATCGGGGTAAAACCCGAGGCCGAGGCCGATCGCCGCGGCGACCGGCAGGCTGAAACGACGCGGCCATTCCGTGAGTTTTTCGAGAATTCCCATACCAGTTCACGTCGCAAAGGTTTTCGGCGGATTCAAAAACAGGGGGTCTCGTCCATGGGGACTGAGAGCTGCAAGAAGCCTCGATCGTCGCTCGATAGCGGCTCTTGATTCGAAGGATTTGAAACCGAGGCTATTACAATTTGGTTACAGTCAATGTAATAGACTTTGTCATATTCATTGCGTTGTTAGCGCTTGTCGCCCCGTACGCCGGTCCGAAAGCTGTCCCGTTCGAAGCGGCGGTGTTGGATATATATCTCAATTCTGTCTGAAGTTCGCCGACCCCGCTGGATACAGGGTTGCCGGTGTATTTGTTTTCATTGCCTCCCGAGCCGCCGCCCGCGTTGCGCGACCAGCCTCGGGCAGTCAGTGTATACTGTCCACTTGTCGTAATTGAATCGATATCGATATCTGCGCTGTAGAGAATCGCCGGCTGGTCGGTCCACCAATCGTTGTTGTCGAAGGAACGATCGATTTCAAAATAAACGGTGAACTTTTTTGGGGAGCCTTTTGGAAGAGTAATGCTTGCAGAAAAATCCGTGTTGCCCTTGGTTGGGCCGCTGATCGCATCGACGGCGTCGTCATAGGGAGTTTCGTATAGGCTTTTTCTCCAATACGGACAAGCGGCTTTTTGCTTTATATTATCGAAGCCGCTCGTGCCGGTGAAAGTGGCATAATCGAGTCGTTCGCAAATATAGATATACCTGCAAAAAGATTTGTTTTGATCCTCGATCCATGCGACATAGATGTTTTTATACGAGGTCGTGACGCCTATTTTGTAATCGAGGTCAATCTTGTAACCAGAATCGGTTGTTGTTTGATGATCATAGGGAATACAGGAACGTGCAAATAGAGTTAAGACTACTATCCAAACGCGGCATGCCGTTGCCAAAGAGGGCCTCCATGGATATCCCGATTTTATTTTCGTATAGGATTAGTGTAACACGCCGAGATGAATAAAAAACACTCGAAAATGGTTTTCTACGACCCGAAGGGAGTGTCCGTCGCAGGCAGCTTACCCAGGTCGTAGGGGGTGGCCTGGTAGACGTAGTAATTGAGCCAGTTCGCGTACAAAAGATGCGCATGCGAGCGCCAGCTCATGATCGGATGCGCCGAAGGATCGTCCCCCGGGAAGTAGTTGGCCGGAACGGCTATGGGCAGGCCTTTCGCTCTGTCACGCTCGTATTCGGCCTTGAGCGTCAGCCGATCGTACTCGGGATGGCCGGTGACATAGACCTCGCGGCCGTCGCGCGAAGCGGCGAGATAGAGCCCCGCCTCGTCCGAAACAGCGAGCACCTGGAGCGAGGTTTGTGACGCGACGTCGTCGATGGAGATTGTTGTATGCCGCGAATGCGGCGCCAGAAAAACCTCGTCGAAGCCTCGCAGGAGGGGGTTCTTCAAGTCGAGCGCCCTATGAGGGAAAACGCCGAACATTTTACTCGGCAGTTCCCGCTTTTCGATTCCGTAACGGTAGAACAATCCCGCCTGAGCTCCCCAGCAGATGTGCATGGTCGACCAGACATTGCTGCGCGACCAGGAAAAGAGTGTGGCGAGCTCCTTCCAATAGTCCACCTCCTCGAAGGGGAGGGTTTCCACCGGCGCCCCGGTTACGACAAGGCCGTCGAATCGCTCGTCGAGCACGCGTTCCAATGGTTCGTAAAACGAATCGAGATGCTCGATCGGCGTGTGCTTCGGCTGGTGCGTCCCCATGCGGATGAAAACGATGTCGACCTGGAGCGGTGTGTTCCCGAGGAGCCTGAGGAGCTGCGTTTCGGTGACGAGTTTCGTGGGCATGAGGTTGAGTACTGCTATGCGAAGCGGCCTGATATCCTGATGAGCGGCCCGCTCGTTCGTCATTACGAAAATATTCTCCGCCTCGAGCTCCGTGCGTGCGGGCAGGCGGTCGGGTATACGCACCGGCATCAGAACACCCCCGTTCGATTGAGCATATCCGAGAAAACTTCGCAGCTGTAGCACGCGCCCAGACCGGATTCGGCTGCGCCGGAACGCGGGCTCGTCCCCGCGGCGCGGGAGCAGAGTCTGCCGGTGAAGAACCAGCAGTACGCGCCTTCCTTGACGGCGAATGCGATGCATTTCGCGCGATGATCGCTCGGGCATTTTTTCGCGAACCAACAGGGCCGGGCGGATGCCGATCCCTTTCCGCTGAGTTTGCACAGCAGGTAATAGAGTACGCGCTCGACATGGCCGGGCACATTCCGCCAGCCTTGTTCGTAGCTTTCGACGGCCTTCGCCGACACCCCGAGGAGTTCGGCGAGCTCGCGCCTCGTCTTCCCCAGTCTTGTACGTATCTGCGCGAACGCGGGGCCGTCGAGCTTGTGAGCGGAAATGCTCCGCGTTTTCCTGATCCGCATATTGACAAAACCTCCGGTAATACCACATTGTGGTATACCACGCCGTGGTAGTTCCGGATTGTGCATCAAAGGCGGCCGCTTGTGCAAGAGGGCCGGACCGGCTTTTGCCACTGCATCCAAGGAGGTGATGTGCCATGACGAACGGGAAACGCAGAGCTTTCGGAACCGAGGCGGTCCACGGCGGCCAGAGTCCTGATCCGACGACGCTCTCCCGCGCCGTACCTGTTTATAGGACAAGCTCCTTTGTCTTCAAAAACGCCCGTCACGCGGCCGATCTCTTCGCGCTGAAAGAATTCGGGAACATTTACTCGCGCCTGGGGAATCCGACCAACGCAGTGCTTGAAGAACGTGTGACTATCCTCGAAGGCGGAGCGGCTTCGGTCGCAGCAGCCTCGGGAACGGCCGCGATTTTCAACACCGTCGTCACCATCGCGCGCTCGGGCGACGAGATAGTCTCGGCCTCGAACCTGTACGGCGGTACCTACACGCTTTTCGACGCGATCCTCCCCGATCTGGGGATAACGACGAAATTCGTCGATGTCCGCGATCCTGCAGCCTTCGACCGCGCGATCGGGCCGAAGACGAGGCTCGTGTACCTCGAGACCATCGGAAACCCCGCGCTCGACGTGGCGGACATTCCGGCAATCGCCGCTGTCGCGAAAAAACACCACCTGCCCCTCGTCGTCGACGGGACCTTCACGACGCCCTACCTGCTCAAGGCGATCGAACTCGGGGCCGATATCGTCGTCAACTCGCTCACGAAGTGGCTCGGCGGCCACGGGAGCGCGATAGGCGGCATAGTAACCGACGCCGGGACCTTCGACTGGTCCGATCCGAAGTTCGAACTGTTCACACAGCCCGACAAGAACTATCACGGCCTGCGCTGGGCCTTCGATCTTCCCCCTGAGCTTCGTTCAACCGCCTTCGCGCTCCGCAATCGAACGGTGCCGCTGCGCAACATCGGCGCATGTCTGTCCCCCGATAACGCCTGGATCTTCCTCCAGGGCCTCGAGAGCCTCCATGTCCGGATGCCGCTTCATTGCTCCAACGCGCTCGCGGTCGCCGAGTTTCTGTCGAAGCATCCGAAAGTCGCATGGGTCCGGTATCCGGGACTTCCTTCGGATCCGACGTACGCGACGGCGTCGAAACTCCTCACGAAGGGATTCGGGGGCATGGTCGTCTTCGGTGTCAAGGGCGGACTCGAGGCCGGAGAGAAATTCATCGATGGGCTGCGGTTGTTCTCCCATCTCGCCAATGTCGGCGATGCGAAATCACTCGCCCTGCATCCCGCAAGTACCTCGCACTCGCAACTGAGCGAGGAACAGCGGCGCGAGGCGGGATTGTCGCCCGACCTCGTGCGCCTTTCGATCGGCCTCGAAGATACGAGCGACATCATCGCCGATCTCGACCAGGCCTTGTTTCGGGTTTGAGGGGGCATCGAAAAACTTCAATTTTTCGAGGTTCGCTTAACTCATCCCGAGCGCCTTCATGATCTCCGCTTTAAGGCGGAAGCGGTCATAGGGCTTGGGGATGACGGCGGCGGGTTTTTCGGCCAAGGCGAGTTCCATGGTCCCCGGATCCTGGGACGCCGTGACGAATATGAAGGGCGTCTCCGAGTGCTCCTTGATGTAATGAGCGACATCGATGCCGGACACCGAGTCGGCGAGAAAGATATCCAGGAGAACAAGATCCGCGCCCTCGCGGTCGAAGACCCTGATCGCATCGGCTCCCTTTTCCACTACCGCGGAGGTTGCGACGCCCCAATTTTCGAGCATGAGGCGCAGATCCCAGGCTATAATCGTTTCGTCTTCGACGATCAGGACGCGGGGCTGTGTCATGTCGAAGCCCCTCCGGGTCGGAGGAAATCGATCGATATCCGTGACGAATCGTCGATGGTGATCGTCCCGTGCAACTGCCGCGCCATGGCTTCGAGCATGTTGCGCGAAAATTGCGGTATATCGCCTAAGGCCGTATCAAACGAAAGAACACAGCGATCGTCGCCCTTTCGTGTAAGCCTGAGCGTCGGTATGCGATCCACAGACATGTTCTGACGGCTCCGCATCGAGCGCAACATGAGGAGGTATTCGGTCGTAAAGAGCCCGCAGTCGGCCGCGGCCGAGGAGTCGAACTGCAAATCCTCGGCCTCGATGTTCACATTCACCTCCATATTCTCCGCGATTGATATAAGATATTCACGCATATCGACGGTTTCGGGCTCGCCCGATTCGAGCGACATCTTCTCGGCTGCTCCGATGGCGGCGATGCGCCACCGCGCGTCGTCGAGGGCGGACCGGGCGCTTGCACTGTCCGCCGAGTCGGCCTGCGTCCCGAGCAGCGATTCGATGATCTGAAGTCCGTTCTTTACCCGATGGTGCAAGAGGGCGAGTCTGGACTGACTGCATTCAAGCTGCTTCGCCGAAGACCAGGAGAACGCGAAGATGAGAATAAAGGGGAGGATGAGAACCTCGAAGTATTCCTCGATTTGATCGAACACGACAAAGCCGGCGCTGCGCTGGAGGATATTCGAAAGGCCGACGATGAGCGTTATGACGAGGGCTGCAGAGACGAACAGGAAGGGGATCCTCAGACGATGGGAACGAGAACCTGAACGGATCGCCAGGAAGACCGAATACGCGCAGAACGCGACGATACAAAGGTTCAGCACGACTATGTAATTCATGCTTTTTCACCCTTTTTGGGCAGGCTTTGCTCTTTTGAAACAGTTCCGATGAAAACCGCAAAAAACAGGGCTGCGCCGAAAAAAGAAACATGTTCGAGCGTATCGAAAAGCCCGGGCATGAAGAAATTTTCTAAAAGTGTAAGCACATGGCTGAGGATAAGGCAGGAGCACGCCGTGATGAGCAAGGCGCTGTTCGGTACCAATTTCTTTTTAAGGACTATAATTAGCGCCGGAGCAATGAGGATGTCGACGATAAAATTTATGAGTTCGCCGATCTCGAGCGTGTCCATGGACTTTCCCCTCCCTAGAGTGTAAGGCGGGGAGATGGAGATGTCCAATCGGGCGGATGAGGTGAGAAAACCTCAGCTTCCGTACAGGGCGTCGAGGACGGCTTTTGTACCTGCGCCCGAGCCCATGGTGAAGAAGTGCAGGCAGGGCGCCCCGGCGTCGAGGAGGTCCCGCGCAAGGGATGCGGCCCACGATATCCCCACGGCCCGCTCCTCTTCGGGGCTGCGGGCTTCGTTCATCGCCTTGATCAGGGCCGGCGGAAGATCGATGAAAAACGTCCGGGGGATCGATGCGAGGGTCGAGGCGCGCAGCACGGGCTTTATGCCCGGCACGATCGGCGCCGTCACGCCCATCGCGCGAAGTCGGGCGACGAAGTCCGCGTAGGGCTTCGCTTCGAAGACCATCTGCGTGAGCACATAGCTCGCCCCCGCGTCGAGTTTTTCTTTGAGACGCTTCGCGTCCTCCTCGAGATTTGGGGCCTCGAAATGCTTCTGGGGATAGCCGGCGACCCCGACGGTGAAGGCCGTGGGTTTGCCCTCGCTCGGCGGGGTGTACTCGCCGCGGTTGAGGGACGCGATGTGCGAAACAAGATCGACGGCGTGACGGTAGCTGGGTTGTTCGTTTTTGTCCTGCGCGGCCGCGCCTCCGACCGATCGGGGCCGCAGGGCGGGCGGCGAAAAGCGCTCGTCGCCGCGGACCACGAAGACGTCGCGGAATCCGGCGTAGTGCAGGTCTATGAGCAGATCCTCGACCGCGAGGCGGTCGGCACCCGACGAAACGAGGTGGGGGAGGGACCGCACCCCGAAGGCCTCTTTGAGGGCGACCGCGGTTCCGAGGGTGCCGGGCTTGGTCCGCAGCGCGACGCGCGCGGGTCCTCCTTCGGCGTCGGCCCAGGCGCGGCCGGCCGGATGATCGGTCACGCTCACGAAGGCGGGGTTGCGCGGCATGATCATTTCGACGGCGCGGAGTATCCCCTCGATGTCTCCGCCGCGGCTCGGGGGGACCACTTCTATCGAGATTCTGCCTCCCTCGGCAAGGGATTCGAGTATGCTCTTCATAGCTCCCATTTTATGTGATCCTTTCCGTTTACGCGAGGGTGTCATACAGGTTGATGACAAGCCCGATGCTTGCCATCAACCTGTTACGCAATCGCTCGAATTGTAGAGTCCCCCGAAAGATCATGTAATTATTTAATTGTAACCCATTTTATGATCTCGCCCAGCTTGCGCCGCTTGCCGGTCATGAGAATTCCGACGCGGAAAATTTTCGCGGCGAGCATGCCCGCGCCGACGACGGACGCGAGAAGAACAACGTAGCTCAGCGCTATCTCCCAAGCCGCCGGCGGGGCGACCAGGACGCGGATGAGCATGACGATGGGGCTCGTGAGCGGGAAATACGAGAAGAAGACCGAGATCGACGAGTTCGGCGTCATGACGAAGGTGTTGATCATGACCATCGGGATAATGAGGAAGATGATGACCGGCCAGGCGAGCTGCCCCAGGTGCTGTTCGTCCTCCGCGCCCGCTCCCAGGGCCGCGTACAAAGCGGCGTAGAGGAAATATGCAGGTACGAAGAAGACGACCAGCCAGAGGAGATTGACTGCCGACAGTGTGTCGGGAAGCTTTATGTCGAGGCTCGGTCCGAGGATGCTCGTGACGCCCAGTGCCATGGTGATCCAGAATGCGTACTGGATGAGGCCGGCCGCTCCGGGACCGAGTATCTTGCCCCACAGAAGATGCCGCGGCGACACCGAGGAGAGCATGATCTCCACCGTCTTGAGCGTTTTTTCTTGAATCACCGAGCGGCCTATGAGCTGACCGTACAGGAGGACGGTCATGTACATGAGCATGACAAAGCCGAGCACCGTCAGCAGTATGCCGAGATAGTCGTTCGCTCCGGAACCGGAGGCGGATTCGGGCTTGTCGGCGCTCAGTTTTTTCAGATCGAGCGCGGGGCCTTTTAATATTTTCTGAAGCACCTCGGGCGCGACGCCGCTGACCGAAGCGCGCGCCGTGCGCGAAACCTCGTCGATCACCGAGGCGACCTTCGAGTACAGCATGATCTCGGTCCCCGTCTTCGAGTAGAAGCTGAGGCGCTCGGCCGTCTCCCATCCGGGCGGAAGCACGAGAGCCGCGGAGTACCTTCCCTCGAGCACGCCGGATTTCGCCGCATCTTCGCTTTGCGCCGCGACAACCGAAACGTCCCCGCCGAGCGCCGAGGCGAGTGTGTCCTTGAACGAAGCGTCGCCGACGACGGCGACGGTCGAACCGGACGAGACCCCGCCCGTGGCCGCGAGGCTCGGGAGCACCGAGACCGCGAGAATCAGAATCGGACCGATAAGCGTGATGATGACGAAGGCCTTGTTGGCCGCGGTCGCGAGAAACTCGCGCCGGGCGACTTTGAAGAGCTTGTTCATGAGCGGCCTCCCTTCGCGTCCGCGAATACCTCCGCGTCTGCGGACGCGGATTCCTGTTCTGTCTCGGCCGAAGTGTCGCCGACAAGGCTTATAAAAATTTTATGGAGCGAGGGAGCGACGACTTCGAAGCGTCTGACCTTGAGCCTTCCCGCGAGGGCGCGGTAGAGCTCGTCCGAATCCGCGCCCGGCCTGAGCTGAGCCTCGATCCAGCGCGGGAAGCGGCGGACCGATTCGACGCAGGGGAGCTTGTCGATGAACGAGGCATCTCCGTCGAACTCGATCTGCACGGCGTTGCGGCCGTGCCTCGATTTGACCTCGGCCAGGGCGCCCGAGACTATTTCGCGGCCGTGGTTCACGAGGAGGATGCGCTCGCAGATCTTCTCGGCGTGCTCCATGATATGGGTCGAGAAGAGCACGGTGACGCCCGCGGCCTTGAGTTCGAGCATCGCTTCCAGGAGAATGTCCTGCGACAAGGGGTCGAGCCCCGAGAAGGGTTCGTCGAAAAGAACGAGCTGCGGCCTGTGGATGACCGTGGCGATGAATTGCACCTTCTGGGCCATGCCTTTGGACAGTTCGTCGATCTTGCGCTCCTTCCAGTCGAGGATGTCGAAGCGCTTGAGCCATGTGTTCATGCTGTCGACTGCGGCCTGGGGGCTCATGCCCTTGAGGGACGCGACATAGAGCAGCATTTCCGAAACCTTGATCTTCCGGTACAGGCCGCGCTCCTCCGGAAGATAGCCGACGACCGCCTTGTCCTCTTCGGCGAGGCGGCGGCCGTTGATGAGAATGTCGCCGGAATCCGGAGCGATGATGTTCATCGCCATCCGAATCGTGGTCGATTTGCCAGCGCCGTTGGGACCTATGAGTCCGAAAATCTCCCCCGGCCGGGCGGAGAACGACAGTCCATCGACGGCACGAAGGTCGCCGTACGATTTGCGGACCTCTCGAGCTTCCAGCACACCGTGCTCCTTTGAAAGTAGGATTCACGAATAATACTAATATCGCACGAGGGAGTCGAGCCTGGTCATCGCCTCGGATGCGCCGAGACGGAGATGGACGTCGGTGATGCGGCTGCTGAATTCGGTGTCGCCGGGATCGATTTCGATAATCACCCCTCCATTTCTTTTAACGATGTGCGGCACCTGGGCGGCGGGATACACGACTCCGGTTGAGCCGATGACAAGGCAGGTGTCGGCGGCGGCCGCCGCTGCGAACGACGCTTCGTAGGCCTCCTTCGGTATACCCTCGCCGAAAAAGACGAAGTCAGGTTTGAGAACGCCCCCGCAAGGAGCCCCGTCCGGAAGCGGAGCGGAACAGCGCGGCGGAAGCACCTCGAGGAGGCCCGATTCGAGATGTTCGAGATCCGCCGCATACCGCGAACCGCAGCGGCGGCATACAAGCTCGCGGATCGAGCCGTGAAACTCCGCGACCTTCCGCGATCCCGCCGCGATGTGCAGGCCGTCGATATTCTGCGTGATCGTGAACGACAGAATGCCCTCCCGCTCCCACTCGGCCAGGACGCGATGTGCGGCATTGGGTTCCGGCCGCGACCCGTCGGGCAGGGATGCGTAGAAGATGGCGCGGATCGCCTCCCACGAAGCCTCAGGATCGGTGTTGAAGCGGCTTATTTCGAGCAGGCCCGGGTCGATCTCGTCCCAGAGCCCGCCCGCGCCGCGGAATGTCCTGACGCCGCTTTCGACCGAAATTCCCGCGCCCGTGAAGGCGATGAGATGTTTACTGCCTTTGATTATCGCGGCTGCACGTTCAATATCCGATTCGAGCGGCTCATGCATAGAAACGAGTATACCGCCGGCGCAGCCTGTGGTGAACGGCCGCGCCGCGGTGCTGTCTCAAAAATGCATCATTTGTTTTACTTCGCGAAGCGCTTGTCCCAGTCCCAGTCGAACTTGATCAAGAACTCGCTGTTCGGGTCGGTCTCGTAGCGCCGCAGCTCGGTCGAGAAGGTCCTCACCTTGATCTCCCCCTTGCCCAGGTCGAATTCCATGAGGCGCATCCAGCCGTCGCCGCAGCGGTTCGCCGAATCGTTCACGCCGTAGAATTTCTGGACTTCGGTCCTGCCCTGATAATCCGACAGAAGCTGGTATACTTTGTAGCCTTCCGCGCCGACGTCGGTTCGCGCGTTCTCGCCGTTGGGGCCGCCGTCGTAGTTGTGGCCGCAGAGCACCAGGAATATCTGCTTGTTTTTCGAGATGAGCTTGTCCCAGAGCTGCTGAGGCGTATTGCGGTCAAAGCCCAGGCGGTACTTGTCCTCGAGCCGGAACGCAGTGCCCGGCGCGTAGTAGTCGTCCGCGTAGCACAGATACTCGTGGGTGACGAGAATGGTTGGAAGTTCTTTGTGGGCGTCCAGAACTTTCTGTGCCCAGGCGAGAGCCGCATTCGAGGGTTCGACTTCGAGACCGAGGAACAAGAAGGTTTTCCCGCCGCCCTGAAAAGTGCACCAGGAGTTCATGCCGTTGTTGAACGAGCCGCCGTACCAGCTTTTGCCCTTGAAGTGAACGCTGTTGGGACCGAAGTAGCGGTTGTACGTTTCGCCCCCGTCGACGCGCGTCGCCTTGTCCGCGCTGTCCTTCCAGCTTTTATCGTAGTCGTGGTTTCCGGGGACGAGGCCGTAGGGCAGGGCGCCGTCGAGGCGGGACAGGGCGGCCTCGGCGATCGCCCATTCCGAAGGCTGAGAGCCGTAATTCTGCACGATGTCCCCGACGTGGACCGCAAAGGCGATGGGACCGCCGGCCGAGACCGAGTTTTTCGCGATGTAGTCCATCTGCCGGTGGAAAATGTCAGCCTGGTCCATGACGAAGGGCGGATTCGACGAGCGCTGATAGCGGTAATCGGTGTAGTTCTGCGTGTCGGAAATGACCGCGAGCGTGAAGGTCTGAGCGAAGAGCGCCGCGCCCAGAAGCACGGCGGTCAAGACAGCGAAAAATCGTTTCATGCAAGCCTCCTTGCGCGGAAACATTGCATGGCCGTGTTGAAATTGTATGTGCGCGAGGTTAATTGACGGTTTGTATAAGGTAAGGGAACCTCTATAAAACCCGGTTGGTTTTTAGTGGTTCCTTGCAATTCCCGAAAGGGAATTACTTCCCTTTCGGGAATTGCTTTTTTCTAAGGTTGACCTCGAAAAACTGAAGTTTTTCGAGGTCTCCGTAAAAAAGACGGGGCGCGCGGCCCCGTCGCTGTTTGTATTTGGATAAAAACAGAATTAGTTGTCTGCATCCCAACCTACAGAAGTGATGTAGACAAAGAATGAATATGAATTGTATGTCGAAGACGAAAAGTACACTCTTTTTGTCCCAGTTACTGTTTCACCTGTATTAATACTAAATGGACCAAGAGTGGTTTGTTGAGTAAATGTACTTGGTGTCCTATCTACATCAAGGGTTATCTGAACATTTCTTAGACGCTTACTCCCAATATTAGTTAAGTTGTACGTAACATCAGCCCATCCACCATATGAATTATCTGCACTTGTAACGGTTATGTCTGTTTCAAGTTGATAATCCGGCAGCATACACCCCGTCAGTCCTCCCAGGGCCAGGGCGAGGGCCAGGCAGGCGAGTATCACGCGCGCTTTCTTCATCGTACTTCCTCCTTGGGTTTTCCTATAAACATAGCACGGTCTGGAAGCATTCCATGGTATTAGTGTATGGTTATTCCAAGACCGCGGGCACGTTTCACGGGCTTTCATACTCTTTTTGACACATGGGAACCTTTAAAAACCCGGTTGGTTTTTAAGGTTCCCTCGCAATTCCCGTAAGGGAATTAATTCCCTTGCGGGAATTGCATTTTCATAAGGTTGACCTCGAAAAACTGAAGTTTTTCGAGGTCTCCACATACGCTCTGGAACAGTGTCACCGGGAATCGTTACACTTGCCCCATGCGCGTCGCCCTCGTCCAATCCTCCCCGGTCTTCGGCGAGATCGAAAGGAATCTCGCGCAGCTTGAGGATCTCATGACGTCCGTCTCCGCGGAGCTGTATGTCCTGCCCGAGCTCTGCCTGACGGGCTACGATTTTATGGACAGGGCCGAGGTCGAAGGCTGCGCCGAGACTGTGGACGGCCCCGACGTTTCGGCGCTCTGCCGTACGGCGGCCGATCGCGATGCGGGCATCGTCTTCGGTTTCGCCGAAGCCGCGCCCGGCGGCCCCTACAACAGTTCCCTCCTCGCCCTGCCCGATGGACGCAGGCGCGTCTACCGCAAGACCCATCTGTTTTCGCGCGAGAAGCTTCTCTTCTCGCCGGGCGACACGGGTTTCTTCGTCGAGGAGTTCCGCGGCCTCCGCATAGGTCCGGCGATCTGCTTCGACTGGATCTTTCCCGAGAGCTTCCGCAGCCTGGCCCTGCGCGGCGCGGATCTTATAGCGCACTCGGCCAACCTCGTCCTGCCCTTCTGTCAGCGCGCGGATTTCGCCCGCGCGGTCGAGAACCGCGTCTTTGTGGCGACCGCGAACCGCGTCGGATCGGAGCAAAGGTCGGGCGGACGCCTCGACTTCACAGGCGGGAGCGTCCTCGTCTCGCCGCAGGGCGAGTATCTCGCGAGTCTTCCGCCCGACGAGATCGCCGTCGCTGTCATCGATATCGATCCAGCGCGCGCCCGCGACAAACATATCACGCCCTGCAACGATCTTTTCGAGGACCGCCGGCCCGAGTTCTACGAGCGGTAAACGCGGCCATTGGACTGCCAGAATGATGAGCGGAGGCGAGTTCATCGTCGGCCTGCCAGGGCTGTCTGACGCCTCGCACAAGAAGCCTCATTCGTGCTACTATGGTTCAACTTTTCTCCAGAAGGAAACACCATGAAACGTATTCTCGCCATCGCTCTGCTCGCTCTGTTCGCCGTGGCTTTTCCCCTGGCCGCGGAGGACTCGAAGGCCGATGTCAGCTACGCTCTCGGCATGCTCCTCGCCCAGAGCGTAAAGGGAAGTTATATCGAAGTCGATGTGGATTCGCTCGTCGCCGGGATCAAGGCCGGCATGGGATCGGGCAAGACCAAATTCACCGAGGCCCAGGCCAACTCGATCGTCCAGACCGCCGCGCAGAACGCGTATACAAAGAAGAGCGCGGACAATCTCAAGACAGGCAAGGCCTATCTCGAGAACAACAAGAAGAAGTCGAGCGTGAAGACGACAGCGTCGGGACTCCAATACGAGGTCATCAAGGAAGGCTCGAGCCAAAAGCCCAAGGCCACCGACACCGTCACCGTGAATTACGAGGGCAAGCTCATATCCGGCGAGGTGTTCGACAGTTCGATCGCGCGGGGCCAGCCGGCGACCTTCTCGCTCGGCGGCGTCATCAAGGGTTGGACCGAGGGACTCCAGCTCATGGGCGTGGGAGCGAAGTACCGCTTCTATATTCCCGCAGAACTCGCCTACGGCTCCCAGGGCGCGGGGACGATCGGCCCCAACGAGGTCCTGATTTTCGAGATCGAACTCATCTCGATCGGGAAGTAAGGCGCGCTCGCCGACGCACTACTTAAGGAAGGGGGTTGTATGCGTAAAGGCGAAGGAAAAAACCTGAACACCGACCCGTTATACGGCCCCCTCCCTCTCGAACTTTCGCTCAATATCGAATCCAACAACCCCTGGTGGCGCGGCGAAGAAATGATACGCCCGCCCGTTTTCCGCCGCTGGCCCTTTCAACGGCTTATGCGCCTCGTCGAGCGGGGGATCACGCAGGCAGTAGTTCTGCGCGGCCCCAGGCGCGTCGGGAAAACCGTGCTTCTGCGCCAGACAATCCTCGCCCTCCTCGAAAAAGGAGTTGAGCCCAAGAAGATTCTTTATGTAGCCTTCGACGAGCTACCGAGTCTGAGGGGGATCGACGAGCCGGTTCTTGCGATATGTCGATGGTATGAAAAAGAAGTACTGCACGGCGATATTAACGCGGAAGCCAACGCCGGCAAGCCCGTCTACCTGTTTTTTGACGAAGTGCAGAACCTCGATTCCTGGGCGCCGCAGATAAAGAGTTTTGTGGACAACCACGCCGCGCGCGTACTGATAACAGGGAGTTCCTCTCTGCGGATCGAGGCGGGACGGGACAGCCTGGCTGGACGAATCACCACCATCGACATGGGTCCGCTTCTGCTTCGCGAGATAGCGGAACTTCGCTTCAATGAGCATGTAGAATCGCAATTAGGTGACAACGGCCTGGAAAAGTTCGTGACGCCTGACTTTTGGAACGAAGCCGTTGCCCGCGGTAAACGAGACTCGCAGATACTTCGCCGAGCTTTCACCGCTTTTTCCGAGCGCGGCGGATATCCAGCCGCCCACGAACGTTCAGACATCCCGTGGCATGAGCTTGCGGATTTTCTCAACGAATCGATCATCAGGCGCGCGATCCAGCACGATCTTCGAATGGGGCCGCGCGGTCAAAAGCGCGACGAGCGATTGCTCGAAGAAGTCTACCGACTCTGCTGTAGATACGCAGGTCAGGTCGCCGGCCAGTCGGCCTTTGTCCCCGAGATACAACAAGCCCTGGCCGGTAACATCGGATGGACCAGGGTGTTGTCTTACCTGAACTTCCTCGACGGTTCCCTTCTCGTCAAGCTGATACAGCCTATAGAACTGCGCCTGAAGCGCAAGAAGGCTCCCGCGAAAATATGTCTTTCCGATCACAGCCTGAGGGCCGCGTGGCTCCAGGAAGTGGTACCGCTCGATGCGCAAGGGCTCGCGGAGAATCCGCATCTCTCGGATATCGCGGGCCATCTCGCCGAAAGTACGCTCGGTTATTTTTTGGGCTCGTTCCCGAACCTCGATGTCGCTCATTTCCCTCAACGCGGCCCGGAACCGGAAGTGGACTTTGTCGTCACGATCGGCACAAAGCGGATTCCGATCGAAGTGAAATACCGCAGGCGCATCGATCCTTTGGATGATACTCGTGGCTTAAGATCGTTTTTAGAGAAGACCGTTTATAACGCTCCCTTCGGTCTTCTCGTGACGCTCGAGGATGATGTCAAAATTCACGATCCGCGCATTATTCCGATCTCGCTCCCCTCGTTTTTGTGGATACGCTGAGTCGGTCCCCCGAACCGTGTTGTGCTTCGGTCGGATAAGGACGAGGCATGTGCAGCTTCGAGGGGCCTAGAATAAGTAGTCCGTGTTCACGAAGTTCGAGCTTCGCTCGCGCAGGATATCGCTTAAAAGCTCCTTGCCCTCGTCGCTGTCCGCAGCCGCCACCATGGAGCGGATGGAGAAGCAGCGCAGCGCGTCCGAGACGGAGAGGGTGGCCTCGGCGGAGTCCTTGCGGCCGGTGAAGGGATAGACGTCGGGGCCGCGCTGGCACTGGGAATTGAGGTTGACGCGGCATACCTGATTGGCGAAGGCGTCGATGAGGGGGCCGATGGTCCGCGCGTCTTTCCCGAAGATGCTGGCCTGCTGTCCGTAGTTGGAGGCGGCCATGAAGTCGAAGACCTCGCCTATCTCGTCGAAGACCGTCACGGGCACCACGGGGCCGAACTGCTCGACCGTGTACAGCTCCATATCGCTCATCACCGGATACACGACCGAAGGGAAGTAGAAACTCTCGTTCGACAAACCGCCGTTCGCGTTGCAGACCGAGGCGCCCTTCTTCACCGCGTCGTCCACCAGTTCGCGCATCCTCTCCGGGGCTCCGGGCTCGGGGAGGGGCGTAATTCGAACTCCCTTCTCCCAGGGCATGCCGAAGGCAAGCGCGTCGACCGCGTCCGACAACTTCCGTACAAAGGTCTCGGCGATCGAGCGGTGGACGAAGAGGAGCTTGAGCGCGGTGCATCTCTGGCCGTTGAAGGACAGGGCTCCGGTCACGCATTCGGAGACAGCGAGATCGAGATCGGCGTCCGGCAGAACGATCGCGGGATTTTTCGCATCGAGCCCGAGGATGCAGCGCAGCCTGTTGGGCCTGGGGTGCTGTTTTTTGAGGATGTTGGCCGCCCGCGAGGACCCGATAAAGGCGAGGGCGGCGATTTCTCCGGTCGACACGAGGGGGCCGGCGACCTCCTTCCCGTCGCCGTTGACGATATTGACGACACCGCGGGGGAAGGAATCGCGGAAGGCCGCGAAGAGGGGGATCTGGCAGAGCGATCCGTAGCGGGGCAGCTTTACGACCGCCGTGTTGCCCATCGCGAGGGCCGGTATGAGGGTCGTGAAGGTCTCGTTGAGGGGGTAGTTGAAGGGGCCCATCGAGAGCACCACCCCGAGGGGCGAGCGGCGGATCTGGGCGAGGACGCCGCCGTTCGAAGAAAACCGCGATCCCGCCCGGTCCGTCTCCTTCAGCGCCTCGATGGTGTCGGAGATGTACTGGACGGTGCGGTCGAATTCCTTCTGGCAGTCGGAGAGGCTCTTGCCGATCTCCCACATAAGAAGCCGCGTGCAGATCTCGCGCTGAGATCGCATGGCGGTCACAAAGTCCGACAGGCGCTCGACCCGCTCGCGCACGCGCATGGTGGGCCATTGCCCGCGGCCTCGGTCCCAGGCCCGCAGCGCCGCGTCCAGGGCGGCCAGGGCCTCGTCCGTGCTCAGGCGGGCCTCCATGCCGATCCCGCGCCGGGCGATTCCCGAATCGGTCCTGATGCAGACCGGCGAGAGCACCTCCTGCATACGGCCCGACCATTCGCGGATCTCGCCGTCGATCAGATAGAGATTCCCCGCGTTGTACGTACCGCCTGCCGGCGCGAAGTCCGCGTCAGCCGGAACATCCTCTATGCGCGGAAAGAGCGATTCGATCTTCTTCCTGACATCATGGTTCATAGGCAAAGAGAGTGCGACGCCGGACATCGGGTGTCAATACGCGCGGCGGTATAAAAAATCGGAGCGGGTTTCGAGGAGCGATGGACCTAATTCTTGTCGCGCCGCTTCTTGACATCCTCCGCCTTCCGCGCGATGCGGTTCCAGACCGCGCTCATGCCCATGGCCTTCTTGGCCAGGCTCAGCGTCGCGCGGGCCTCCTCGCGCATGCGCAGAGTTCCGTCGTAGACGACCTCGTCCGCGAGCCCCGAACGGGATTCGTATTTCGCACGGCGTTCGCGGATTGGGTCGAGGAAGGCGTTGAGCGCCTTCGCGAGCTTCTCTTTGACCTCGACGTCGCCGACCTTGCCGGCGCGGTAGCGCGCCTTGAGATCCTCGACCTCGGCCTTGTTCGGATTGAAGGCGTCGTGGTACTGGAAGACGGGGTTGCCCTCGACTTTTCCGGGCACATCGGCGCTGATCCGATTGGGGTCGGTGTACATGGACATGACGCGCTTTACGACGGTCCGCTCGTCGTCGGAGAGGAATATGGCGTTGTTAAGAGATTTTGACATTTTCGCGCCGCCGTCGGTGCCCACGAGCGAGCCGAAGTCCGAGACCATGGCCTCGGGAAGGGGGAATGTCTCGCCGTAAAGATAATTGAAGCGGCGCGCTATCTCCCGCGTTACCTCGACATGGGCGACATTGTCCTTGCCGACGGGCACGAGGTGGGCGCGCGGAAGAAGAATGTCGGCGGCCTGGAGCACGGGATACCCGAGCAGGCCGAAGGGCATCTCCTCGATGCCGGCGCCCTGGGCCATCTCCTTCAGGCTCGGCACGCGCGAGAGCCGCGGCACGGTAATGAGATTCTCGAAAAAAAGCGAAAGCTCGCAGACCTCGGGCACGGCGGACTGAAGATAGATGACCGACTTCGCGGGATCGATTCCCACCGAGAGGTAGTCGAGCACCGCCGACCTGACATTGTCCGCTAAAGCTTCGATGTTTTCCTTTTCGGGCTTGGTGGTCAGCGTGTGCAGATCGGCCACGATGAAAAAGCACTCGTATTCGTCCTGCAACCTGACGCGGTTTTGAAGCGAGCCGATATAGTGACCGAGGTGCAGCTTGCCGGTGGGCCGGTCGCCCGTGAGAATGCGTTTGCGTTCCATACTGATGTGCTCCGAACTAGTGGTGTGAGCGGCGAAGTCGCCGCGCCTCGGCCTCGACGGGCCGGCGGCATCGGTTTACGCCTCTGCGCTATCCGCACAAGCGCGTCGCCTTCGAGACCCCGCCGGGAGGGCCTAGACGGCTGGCGAAACCGGGCGGCGCCAGGACCAACACAGTCCGCGGATCCGGTTTTTATTCATAGTAAGGAAGATACTAGCCCGAGTCCTACGTGTCCTGCAAGATGTGGAGAGTGCCTCGAAGCTTGTTGAGACCTAGTGGGTGTATCAATATGAAACACAACTGCATTCATCGTAGAATATTGATACATTATGTAAGCTGCCTTGAGTCGCTCATGCCTTTTCAACAAGCTTCGAGGCACTTTCAACAAGATTCGAGGCACTTCTCACGATATAGTTATTGATCTCAGGGACTTCGAATACTGCAAAAAGGACGAATCATGAAACGAAGGTATGTGATCTATGCTCTTGTGACAGCCCTCGCTCTTTCTTCCACCGTCTTTGCTCAGGGCAAAGCCTCGGGTTCCAATCAGTGGGCTCTTCTTTTCGACGCGAAGAATCTTCTCGCGCTCGACGGCTTCGAGGACGGCTACCAGGCTGGCGTCGGTGTGATGTACTGGGCGACGCCGAATATCGCGGCCCGTGCCCTTGTCAGGCTCGACTACAACAATCCCGAGGGCGATGTCGCCCCCACCCGCACCGAGTTCGGTCTTGGACTCGCCGGGCTCTGGCATCCGACGGGCAGGAGCGCCGCCTCCCCCTATGTCGGCGCCCTCGCCGGCTTTCAAACCTTGGCGTATACCGGCGCCGATACGCTCATCGATTTCTACTTCGGCGCGGCCGGCGGCGTCGAGGTCAAGCTTCTTCCGACTATCTCGTGCTTCGCCGAGTACCAGCTCCTCGCTGCGATCGACGCCCAAGGCGTCACGATCAGCCTGGGCACCGAGGGTTCGGACGGCTCGCGGGCCCTCGTGGGATTAATATTCTATTTCTAATGCCGTTGGTGCGGAGGATGCCATGAAACGTTTTGTTTATTTTGTCTGTGTCCTGGCCCTTCTTACAGCCTCGTCCTGCGTGATCGGCACGGGCCTCAACAGCCGCATAGGCGGGAGGATCATCGACCACGAGGATGCGACTGTCGAGGGTATTACCGATGCGATGACGAAGGCTGCCCGTGATAAGCTTCGTATTGTATATTGGCATACCTCGCACGGGAGCCAAATACCTTCCGGCCTAGAGGGTATGGACGCGTTTTATGGTAGTACTGGACGGTATGTCGTCGGCGATTCCGATGGGCCATTTTTCGATGATAGATATGAATGCGATATCGGAAATCCAGAAGGCGGTCCTGTTTGGTATGTACGTACAAGCAATTGGCTGAATAGCCATCCCGAGGTTAATGTCGTCATGTGGTCCTGGTGCGGGCAGGTAGGAGATTCTGAGACTGATGACATTGTCAACGATTACATCACGAGAATGACTGAACTCGAATCGGCGTATCCGAATGTTGTTTTTGTCTATATGACAGGGCATGCGAACGGAACTGGATTGACAGGCGATTTGCATCGTCGAAATCAGATCATTCGAAACTACTGTATCAAAAACGGCAAGTGGCTCTACGATTTCTACGACATCGAGTGCTACAATCCGGACGGCAAGTATTTCGGTGACAAGAATGTCAACGACAACTGCGACTATGATACCGATGGGAACGGCTCCTTGGACGGCAACTGGGCAACGGAATGGCAGACCACCCATCAAGAAGGGCAGTGGTGGTGGGACTGTTCCGCCGCCCACTCTCAGGCGTTTAACGGCAACCAGAAGGCCAAGGCTGTCTGGCAGCTCTGGTGCGCGATCGCCCAGGAGATACGGTAGCAGGCTGCCGACAAAGGCGAAAGCGCCTTTGTCATCAAGCTGTTCGAGGGCGACGTTGTAATAATGAAAGCGAACGCCGTGCTTCGATGTTTTTTACGTCTTAAGGTATGAACTTATAACCGCGACCGCGGATCGTGAGTATGTGGCGCGGCAGCTCAGATTCTCCGAGACGCTGGCGCAATCGCGCGACGTGGACGTCGATGGTTCTCGTCGTGGTGTCGCTGTCGTAGCCCCAGACCGAGTCGAGCATCTCCTCGCGGCTTATCACCCTGTTCGGGTTCGCGGCGAGAAATTCCAAAAGCCGGTACTCCTGCGCGTTGAGCGGCACGACCTCGTTTCCGCGCACGAGTTCTCCTTTGTCGGCGTCGAGCGTGAAGTCGCCGAAGCGTATCTTCCCCGAGAGGGGAGATCCCTTCGCGCCCCCGCCCGTCCGCGTTCTCCGCAAGAGCGCCTCCATGCGCGCGATGAGGACGTTCGAGTCGAAGGGTTTCGGGACATAGTCGTCCGCCCCCTCCTTGAGTCCGACGACGACGTCCATGTCCGCGCCCCGGGCCGTGAGCATGATAATTGGAATGTTGAAGCCCGCCGTTCTCAGATTCCGGCAGACTGAGAGTCCGTCCCGGCCGGGGAGCATGAGGTCGAGGAGTACAAGGTCGTGCTCCCCGGACTTCGCCGCCGTCTCTCCCGACAGGCCGTCGGCGCGCGACGTGACGATGCAGCCTTCGGCCCTGAGTCTGTCCTCGAGCGTCATGCGGATAACCGCGTCGTCTTCGATAAGGAGTACTCGTACCTTATCCAGCATTCTCGTCAACCTCGATCAAGGGGAGTTCGAGCACAAAACGGCATCCCGGCCTCCGCGAGCCGTCGATGCGGCGGTAGGGGCTTTCGAAACCGAGTTCCCCTCCGAGTTCGTGGGCCTTTCTTCGCGCGATAAAGAGCCCCAGGCCCGATCCTTTTTCGTTCCTTAGCCGGCTGGTCTCGTCGCGGTAAAAAGCTTCGAAGACCTGTTCGGCTTCGTTTTTCGCGATGCCCCTGCCGTCGTCCTCGACGATGAAGCGGATCGAAGAAGGAAGGCTGGTCCTCCCTACGATGCGCACGTCGCCTTTCTCATTGCCGGAATAGGCATGGTAGATCGAGTTTGTGACGAGATTCGACAGTATGAGGCGTATGGTCTCGGCCTCGCCCATGAATCTCTGCGGCAACGCGCCGAAGTCCCAGGACAGCCTGACGCCTTCGGCCTTGGCTATTGTTTCGAGCGTCGATCGTAAACTATCCAAGAACTGCCTGGTTTCGATCGGGGCGAGGGAGGGCGGCGCCGGGGATCGCTCTTCGACTCGAGAAGAAAGTATAACTTCTTCCACCATGGATCCGAGCCTGAGGGCCTCGTTGTGGATCATCTCGCCGTAGGACAGGATCCGGTCGCCCGACACGATGCCGCGGCGGATGTTGTCGGCCGCCGATCTGATCGCAGTGACGGGGGTTCTGAGTTCGTGCGTCACCGAGGCGACGAACTCCCTCTCCTTCTGACGGGTCAGCGCGAGGCGTCTTTTTTGGAGTACCGACATCGCCAGGGCGGTGCCGAGTCCGATGACAAGCCCGGTTCCGAGAAGCCAGTTGAGCGCGAGCCTCCGTTCGATCGAGCCGAGCGCCGAGGAGGAACTCAGTGTAACGAGGGCCATGCGCATGCCGGGAATGCTTTTTTGGGCGGGATTGTCGGGTATGAACGAGCGATCGTTTGCAAAGACCGGCGCCAGGGAGCCTCGTTCGCGCCCCGGCTCGGCGCGGTAGAAGGACCCGAATCCGATCGAGACAGGGACCAAAAATGTCCGTGAGCGCGCGGACGAGAGCCCCACGAGGGCCGAAAGCGGGTTGAACGCAGGCCTGCGCGTTTCGAAAATCGAGGGCGCAGTGTTCGCTGGATCATGGTTGTTCGTCCATTGTATCTCGGCTCCGGGAAGGACTCCTGCGATAGCCGGCTTGAGATACACTTCGAAAAACCCCGAGCTGTCGATGCCGACGGCGACCGTCGATCGTGTTCCATTCCGAGAGGCGATTAGAAAACCTTTTGTAGTATTTGGAGAGGAGCCGAGCTCGATAAAATCTATATATGTGCCGTTTCCGTCGGTTCTGCGCTTTTGCTCCGGTAAAGGCAGGCGTTCTCGCCCTATCTCCCATCCGCCGGACGCGGGGTTGAAAACATAACTCGGCGTCTTTTCGGAGTCCGTGAGTATATAAACAGATTCGATGAGCCTGGGCGAGGTTCCGGAAGGGCCGTAAATCATGTATTCACGTTCAAGGAATTCCTTAAGATCAAAAAGATCGATCTGCTCTCGGCGAAAAAGCTCGCGCAAGTCGCCGACTAAAGGGGCGTAACGTTGAAACTCTCGCGCGATGGCCTGCCATACGATCGCTTGTATCGAACGTTCAGCCCCTTCGATCTCTATTTCGGCCGAGCGGCTGAACCAGCTGTATTGAATCGCGGCGACAATGATGACTGCAGCCGCTATAAGCGGTATCGAGATTTTCGTTCCGATCCCGGATGATTTCAGCCTCGGCGCCATGCTGCAATGATACTCGGTGCTAAAAGAATTCTCCACATACAGCACGGCGTCCCGGGCCGCATTTTACGTAGTTTACGTTTCTTTTACCCGGCGTTCACCATAGGAACGCAGAGATAGGTTAGTTTATCGTCCGGAGGGTAAACAGGTGGAAGTGACAAAGGCCAGAAGAATCGTCAATATAGATGACGTAAAGCCCAGTTCGCCGAAGGGCAAACGAACCAAAGTCATTATCGGCATAACTGCAATGGCCGCCGTGGTGATCGCCGTCGCCGCGATCCTCGGGACTGCGGGTTCCGCAGTCAAGACGATCAAGGGCTACACGATCGGGACGGTCGAGGTCAAGGATTTCGTTAAAACCACCGAGGCGAGCGGAACCGTCGTCGTTTCGGCGGAAATCTCGGTTCCCAGTCCGCAGGAGGGCTATGCTCAAAATGTATTTGTAGCCGAGGGCGACAAGGTCGCAAAGGGACAGGTCCTGGCCTCGCTCTCCGTTCCCGATCTCGAGGAAAAGCGCAAGGATCTCGTATCACAGCTTTCCACCGCGCGGGTCAATTTGAAAAGCATCCAGAACGATTACGATTTTCAGATTGAATCCAAAACAATCGCTCTCAATCGGCTAGAAGCGAAAATCGCCGAGACTGAAAAAGACGTCGAGACGAAAAAAGCGCTTCTCGCGCTTAAAAGTTCGCGGCAGAGCGATTACGATACTGCGGTCAAAACCCGAGATACCTTGCTTGAAAACCGGGACGACGCCCGGCGCGAGCTCGACAACACGATTCGCCAGCGCTCAATCGCTATTGAGAAACAAGAGGCGACAATATCCCAGCTTGTAACCGAGCTCGCGCGGACCGACGCAGACATCGAGAGCGCGAGAATCAAGAGCCCCATCGCGGGTGAAGTGCTGTCAATTTCTTCAAAACTCAGCGTACCCGGCACCTTGATTTCCAAGGGCACGGCGATAATGACCGTCGCCGATCGCTCGGGGACATACCTCGACTTCGACGTCGGCGAACAGTACGTCTCGGCGATCAAGGTGGGGGACAAAATCACTGCGACCATCGGAGCCACGACCGTCATCGCGACGATCACCTCGATCGGAAGGGTAGCCAGTCTCGCCTCCGACGGTCTCACTGCGACCGTTTCGGTCAAGGCGAAACCAGAAGCGGGATCGACTCTCACGCCCGGCGCCTCCGCGGTCGCCACCATCCCCCTCGGCACCAAAGAGGGGGCTCTCGTGCTCCCCAGAGGCGCGTATCTGACGACCGGCTCGCAGAAATATGTGTACAAAATCGAGGGGAAAAAGGCGAAGAAGACGGCCGTGGAGTTCGGCGAAATACAAGGGAACCAAGTCGAGGTGGTGAAAGGACTCGCCGCCGGGGACCGGATTATCGTTTCGAGTTATTCGGAGTTCATCGACGAATCCGTCGTGGAATTGAAATGACAGGGGAGAGGAACATGATAACGTTAAAAGGAATTTGCAAAGAATACGAATTGGTCGGCGGTACGGTCACCGCACTCAAGGATGTCGATCTCATTATCGAGCGCGGCGAATACGTCGCCGTCATGGGGCCCTCGGGATCGGGGAAGTCTACGCTTCTGCATATCCTGGGTATTTTGGACACCGCGACTTCGGGGCAGTATCTTCTCGAGGATTACGATATAACCTCCCTGCCCGACCGGGAGCATGCGCGCATCAGGAACAAGCACTTCGGCTTCATTTTCCAGAGCTTCAATCTTTTCTCCGAACTCTCGGCCCTCGAGAATGTCATGCTGCCCATGGGCTATGCGGGAGTTCCGTTCCGCAAGCGGAGGGAACGGGCAGAACTGCTTTTGTCCGAGGTCGGGCTTTCTCACAGACTCCATCACCTGCCGACGATGATGTCGGGAGGCGAGCAGCAGCGGGTGGCGATCGCCCGCGCCCTCGCGAACGACCCCGATGTCATACTCGCCGACGAGCCGACGGGGAATCTGCCCTCGGACCGCGGCGAGGAAATCATGAATATGCTCGAATCCCTCAACCAGAAGGGCGTCACCATACTCATGGTCACCCACAACCCGGAGCAAGGCAAACGCGCTCACAGACGGCTTTCGATAAAAGACGGCATGATCATCGGTGACGAGAGTAAGAAAGCAGCCGCCCGGGAGGCCGCCGATGCGTAGCGAGGCGGGGAAGATAATTGCGAGGAGGTTTTCTTCTCGTATCGTCGAATCAGGTCTTCTTATCCTCGCCGTCGCACTCGGTGTCGGCGCCGCGTCCTCGGGCTTTTCGCTCCTCGCGAATACGCTGAAATCGGGCAAGGAGATGCTCTCCTCCCCGGCGTACCGCGAACTAGTCGTCAGCGCCCGTTCCAGCGCCGAGGAAATGACCGTTCCCGCAGTCAAGCGGCCGACGGCGGCCAATGTCGCGCTCACGGTGTCCGATCTCGATGCGGCCGAACTCGCTCCGGCTATCGCGTACGCATACGTGCAAAACCGCGATGAAATCCGCTTTATCAACGCCCAGACCATCGCGGAAGAAAACGCCATGCGTTCGGAGTTCATGGCCCAGATCGCCTCGAGCGGCGGTGCTGCACCTCCCGGCGACATGGCGCCCCCCGGAGAAGGTGCGGCGATGCCGCCCCCTGATGAAGCCGACTCGCCCTCGGCCGCCCAAGGTACGGGGCAAAACAGCGCAAGCGCACAGACGACCGGGGGCAGCGCTGTAGGATCGACGTCTTCCGCCTCCGACAAGAACGCCGCAGCGTCTTCAAATCAAAGCACGACAACTGCCGGTCAACGTACTACATCTTCAACGAGCACAGCCTTCGGGCAGAGAGGAACCGATTCGACCCGTACAAGCGCTTCCGGGAGTCGAAGCGGCGCATCATCGGCTCAGGGTACGACATCCACCCGTACCACGACTACAACAGCTTCGGCGGCAGCCGGCGCAGCCCGTCAGCGTCAGCAAGAGCCGCGTTTTATGACCGAGGATGATCTTAAAAAGGCCCAGGCGCAGGCTGATCTTGTTATCGTGGATTTCGAAGACCTTTCCGGCTTCCGGGTGACACCTCAGTTTTTCAACGCCTGGTCCTTGACTGCGGCCTTCGGAAGTCTGCTCACCGAATCGGATGCCTCCGGAGACGCAAACGCCGTAGTGCTCGGCTCAAAGGCCGCAGAAAAAATCGCCGCAGGAAAGCTGAAGGTTTCGGAACTTGTCGGAAAGAAGCTTCTGTCGCGCGAGGGCAATCTTCTTGTCGTGGGCGTGCTCGCCCCCTATGGGCAGTCCTCGATCGACGACGCGTTTTTCGCCCCGTATCGGACATTCACCCGGGGCGGCATGCCGCGTATGTGGAGTTTCAACACCATGCTGCGGTTCGCCGTTTCCGATCCTGCCAAGCTCGATGAAACCGCAGGCATTTTGAGTTCCTGGTTCGAGTCGCGTTTCGGGGAGTCGCAGATCAGCATTTCGAACCCCCGCAGCGAGGCGCAGAAGCTTACCACCCGCAACACCGGCATAAGCATACTGATTCTCTTCCTCTCTTTATCGGGGCTTTTCATCGCTCTGGTCAATGTCACCCACATACTCATGAGCCGCGGATTACGTATGCGGAAAAGCGTGGGCATCATGATGGCCCTGGGGGCTTCGCGATGGTCGGTGCTCAAACTGTTCGCTTCGGAAGCGACCGTGGTAGCCGTCGCCGGATCGATCCTGGGCGGCGCCTTCGCGCTCCCGCTCTCGCAGACGATGCAGAAGACGCTCGGATTATCCGGAGGTACCTGGGTATTTGTGCTTGTCGGTGTCGTGATTTCTTGGGTTTTGACAATGGCATGTTCCATAGTCCCCGCCTGGCAGAACTCGAGGATTGTTCCGGCGGACGCGATGCGGGCTGCGTAATTCATTATGCGGATTACGGCATGACCCGACCCGCGATTCCATGAAAGGGATGCTTGTATGAAGAAGTTTCTGACAATGATGCTCCGCCACTGGCGCAAGTCGCCGGTGAAGATCACTTTGACGGTTCTTTCCGTCGCCCTGGGAACGGGGATTCTCATTCTTTCCTTCAGTGCCGGCGCGATCATCAATAATCGTGTCGCCGTCGGTATGGCGAAAGCCGGATCGATTTTGTATGTTGCGAACGGGCAGTGGAAAAGCGACGGGACCCTCGAGCGCGAGATGCGTTCTCAATGGGATGCGCAGGCTCCCTCTAAAGTTGTAACAGGATCCGGCGTCGTCAAGGCTGCCGCTATTATAAGTTCTTCACCTTTTGATACGGTCTCGGTAGGTGGGGCGACGTATCGCCTTCGAAGCTCCGTAGGAACCAGCCCCGAATACTTCGACGTTTTTTCGCTCGAGACGATAGCCGGCGCCCCGATGGTCGCCGAGGACCTTTCTCAGGGTAAAAAGCGGGTGTGGATAAGCGAAACTCTCGCGACAATTCTCTTCGGATCCGCCCAATCCGCGATAGGCAAGCAGATTCAGCCTCCGGGGATGCAGATTTTCCGCGGTCCGAGAGAGCAGAGAGAAAGTCAAAATCTTATAACACAGTATACGGTCGCCGGAGTATTCAAGGATCCCAGCGAGGTTGCACGCAGATCGTTCGGCATCGCCGATCTTATATATCCATACACTGCGATGATACCCGCCGGCATGAACGCGACATTCCAGACGAGGATGATGGCAGGGACTTTCGTGGTGAAAACGACGACTTCCTCGGTCAAGAAGGCCCAGGCCGCGATCAGCGAGACACTGGTCAATGATTACGGGAAGGACGTCAAGGTCGCGGTCTGGGAGGGCTCGTCCCGCGGACCCTCGACCTACCTCGAGCAGCTCAGGCAGGCTATCGCGATCTTTACAATTTCGGTCAACCTTCTCGGACTCGTGCTTCTTGTCGTGAGCACCTTGGGCATTTTCAGCGTCATGGTCGTCGAGCTCATAGGCCGCCGAAGGGAGATTGCCCTCGAGCGCGCCCTGGGCGCATCGCAGGCGACCGTCGTCAAGGAATTCTGGAGCTGGTCGGTGGCCTTAAGTTTTTTCGGGGCGATTATCGGCCTTGTTTTAGCGATCATCTTTGCGAGGCCTGTATTGAATACCATCGCACCGCTGGTGGGGGAAATATCCGAGCAGTTCCGCGGCGCGGCGGGTCTCGATCCTTTGTCGGTTTTCGGCGGTGTGGCGCTTGCGTTGGGATGCGGCGGTATTCTCGGGGCTCTGCCGGCCTTGGGGGCTGTCAAAGGCAATATCGCCGACGTATTGAGAGAGGTATGAGATGCGACTACAGATAAAACCGGGGAGAATAGCCTTTGTCATTCTCCTGTTGGGCCTCGCGGCCGGTGCTTTTCCTCAGGCTCTTACCTTGTCGACGCTCGACGAGATAGCCGCAACAGGCAGGGAGATGAGTATCGACTATGCACGAGCGAAGCTCTCCGCTGAAAAAGCGGCTTCCGAGGTGCCCGATTTACTCAAGATTAAATCGACGAGCCTGAGCGGGACTTATTCGTACACGGGAGCCAAGACGGGCCTCCCTGGCCCTTCGGCTAATCCGACGTCGGAGCTTTCCGCTTCATTGGATGTCCCCCTTATCGATCAAGTGAGTTTATCCGCGTCGATCAAGGATGACGGATCGGGAAGAGTGAATGCGGCCGTAAAGCCTCTGTATCACGCAGATACGCGAACACAAAAAATGATCGCCTACGAAAAGGCGGTCGCTGCCATGGAGGACGCGGCGAAAAACGCCGCCAATTCGGCCGTGAAAGCGGCTCTGAAATGGATGGCCTCCGAGCGTCTGCTCGCGACGAAAGAACGGGCGGCTGTATACGCCGAGGACGTGTACAAAGCGGCAAAGGCCGCCCGTGATATAGATCAGAGTGTAGTGAGTTTGGACGAGGTGTCGAAGGCCCTGAGCTCCTGGTCGAAGGCACGGTCCGATCTCATCACACAGCAGACGAGCACTCGCAACGCCAAGGCGGAGTTTATCAAGCTTCTGGGCACATCGGAAGACGATATCGAGATCAAGATGCTCGGCACCGAAGAACTAGAACAAGCATTGACCGCGCTGAAGTCTTCATTGGCGGGAGCGGAGAGTTCCGGCCCGGCCGCAAGTTATTCCGTCCGCTCGGCGGAGCTCGATCTTCAGTCTAAATCTTCAACAGCCAAGTCGATCTGGGTCTTCGAGCCCGACCTGTCTCTATCCGCGGGTTTTTCGTTTTCGCGAGAAAGCGATCCTGTTGCATCTATCTCGGCGACGCTCAAACTGAGTCTCGACAATCTCAAAACCGGGGACAAAGCGCAGGCCGAAGCTCAACTCAAACTTGCGGCGAAGACACTCGCCCAGACCAAGATCGCCCAGGAGAGCGAGTACGCGCAGGCCCTCGCCAGAGTTAAAACCGCGGCGATCTCGACAGAGAACCAGCGGCTCTCGCGGGATCAGGCGGCGGAGATCCGCGACGAGGCGGCCTTCCTCTTTGCGCATGGCAGCTACTCCGAACTCGAAAACGAGTCGGCAGCTCTCTCTTTGGCCCAGGCCGAGGATGCTCTGTATCAGGCTCTTGTCGATGAGTATTCGGCCTGGCTCGACCTGGCGGCGCTGAGCGGAAAGTAACCTTGACGGCCGTATATTCATTACATTGTAGGTAGTAGCCGGCTGCCTCGACGAAAGCCGGCTCGCCGAGGAATCCGGGCGCCGAGGCGCCCGGGCTGAGCGAGGAGACGTCTGGTGTAGGAAGTCCTCCCGGGCTCACCCTTTTGGGGTTGACGGTTCACGGGAGTCCCCTTTCCTAGGTTCACACCCGAAGCTCCGCCTCCGCCCGGGTCCCCCGGCGCCCGTTTTAATAAGACGGGGCCGTCGCCGCGCGCAGGAGCGCTTGACGTTGTCTCGCCGCGGTTGTAGATTAACACCGTTAATCTACCGGAGGGCTACGCCATGACGGACGACTCGGGCTTCCGCGAGAGGATACTGAAAGCCGCGCTGGACTTGATCGATTCCGGCGGCGGAGCCGCGGGCGTCGGCGTCAGGGAAATCGCGCGGATAATCGGATGCTCGGCTCCCAATGTCTACAATCACTTCGCGGGGATCGAATATCTCAAGGCCGAGGCGCTGCTTCGCATCTCGGCCGAGTACTCGGGCGCCATAGGGAAGGCCATGCGCGGCCCGAAGGCGCGGCAAGACCCTTTCGACGCGGCCGCCCGCGCTTTCCTGGGATTCGCCGCGGATCACCCGGGCTGGCTCTACTTCTACCTTTTCGAGAAGCCTGCCGGAGGCGCGCGCAAGAACGTACTCGATGACGGCGAGGCCAGGGGACGGGAGATGGGGATGATCGTCGCGGCGGCCTCGGGCGGCCGGCTATCCGGGGCCGCGATCGGCTTCGCGACCGAGACGATCTACCGATACCTGGTAGGGGCGGTTTCGGAGTTCCTGACGGGCAAGGTCGCGACCAGGAGTAGGAAGCATTTCATCGATGAGACGGCGGCATCGGCCAGAATCGTCTTCGACGCCCTCGTCGAGAAGCTGTCTCCACGAGGGCGATACGCGAGCCAAGGAGCAAGAAAGTGATCAAGACCCCGACTCTTGCGGCGCTGTGCGCTATAGCCGCCTTCGTCGCCGCATCGACTCTCGTCGGAATTTCCGTTCCGGGATTCTATGAGGGCTCTTCCTGCGCCGCGTCCCGAGAAGCCTTCCTGGGCCAAGATATGGTGTCGCTCATCGTCCTCTTCGTCTTCGTACCGGCCTTTCTCGCCGCGCGGCGCTCATCGCTCCCCGGAGCTATGATCAGCCTCGGTTGCCTTTCCTACTATTCCTATACCTATGGCTATTATTCCTTCGGCCTGGCCGACACTCCGCTCTATCTCGCCTATCTGGCTATCTTCGGGGCCTCCGTCTACGCATTCATATTCATCGCGCTCTCGCTCGCGCCGTCCAAGGTCCTGACGGAGGCGGGCTCGCGCATCCCGCGGGTCGCCGTGTCCGCCTTTCTCATCTTCGCTGCGGCCTTTACGGGGATCGCGATCGAGCTGCCGCCATTGCTGAAATCGGCCTTCGCAGGCGAGGCGGCGGGCATGAGGTCGGCGAGCGCCTTCATGATCCTAGACCTCGCGATCCTCTTTCCCGGCATGATCATCGCCGCATGCCTGGCACTGCGGCGCCGCAGCGAGGGCTTTTTCTTCTCCGGCGTGCTCCTGGTCAAGACCGTCACCCTGATGCCGGCTATCGTCGCCGCGGACCTCGTCAAACTGGCCGAGCGCGGAGAGCTTCTCGATCCTTCTTTCGATATCGTCGCGACGGCCTTCTTCGCATCTTCGCTTCTCTTGTCTATCATCTTCTTCCGGAGCCTGCCGAAAGCGGCGGCCGATAAAAGCGCCGCTCTGTCGTCCTAGGGCGCCTCCCTGTGCTATCATCAGCCCCATGCCCGCTTCGATACTCTGGTATGACCTGGAGACCTTCGGCCTCGATCCGCGCTATGACCGCATCGCCCAGTTCGCCGCCGTGCGCACCGACGAATCCCTGGATGCGACCGGCGAACGAATACTACTCTACTGCAAGCCGACGCCCGATTACCTGCCGAGCCCCCTGTCCTGCCTCGTCCACGGCATAACGCCGCAATTCGCGAAAACCGAGGGACTATGCGATTACGAGTTCGCGACCGCGGTGAGGAACGCGATGACGGAAGCGGGTACGACGAGCGCGGGCTACAACACCTTGCAGTTCGACGACGAGTTCATCCGCAGTCTTTTTTACCGTAATCTCTACGATCCCTACGAGCGCGAATGGCGCGGCGGCAATTCGAGATGGGACCTGATCGACCTCATGCGGGCGGCCCGCGATCTTCGGCCTGAGGGCCTCGTGTGGCCCGAAGACGAGGATGGTAAACCAATTTTCACGCTCGGCGCCCTCGCCAAGGCGAACGGGGTATCGCACGAGTCCGCGCACGACGCGATGTCGGACGTCCTCGCGACGATCGATTTGGCGCGTCTTGTGCGCGCCCGTCAGCCCAAGCTCTACGAGTGGTACTGGAGCCACAAGACGCGCGACTCGCTGCGCCCCCTCATCGATCTCGTGGATCGGACCGCCCTCGTGCATACCTCGGCCGCCTATACCTCGGACAAGGGCTGCACGACTCTCATAGCGCCGCTTTCGATCGATCCTGAAAACCGGAATCAGCTGGTGGCTATCGACCTGCGCTTCGATCCTTCGGACATCGTCGGACTGCCGGTCGAGGAGATACGCAGGCGCGTGTTTACGAAGGCCTCGGAACTCGAGGTGGAGCGCGTCCCCCTGGTCAGGATACGGCTGAACCGCTGCCCCTTCCTGGCTCCGCTCGGCACGTTGAGCGAATCGGCCGCTTCGCGTCTCGGACTGGACATTGCGGCGTGCAAGGAGCACCTCCGCTTCATCAAGGCCGAGCGCGATCTCTTGCAGAAGATGGTGGCGGTCTTCGAGATGCAGGAGGTCCCGGAGGAAAGCCCCGACCCCGAACTGCGCATCTACAGCGACGGTTTTTTCCCCGAGCGCGACGCCGAGACCTTCGCCCTCATTCACGAGCGCATCGCGTCCAAGGGGGCAGCCGAGGCGAAGGCCGCGCTCTACAAACTACGCTTCGTCGACGACAGACCCGCGCAGATGCTCAGACGCCTGTACGCGCGCAACTTCCCCGAGACCTTGAGCCCGCAGGAGGCGGCCAGGTGGCGCGAGTTCTGCGCGAGCCGTCTTCAGCTTCCCCCCGTCGCCGGCGCGACGGACCTGGGCACGTACGGAAAGATCGTCGCGCAGCGGCTCGAGAATCCGGACACGCCAGCGCGCGAGAAAGGGCTTCTGATGGAACTCCTCGCGTACAAGACCGCGCTCGAGAAAGACGTGTTGGGGTACGAGGGACGGTAGAAAGGCGGGTTTCGGCTCGCCGCGGCGGCGGCCGAGATGCAGACGCCCCATATATCGATCCACGCGGGGCGACGCCCCATATATCGATCCACGCGGGGCGACGCCCCATATATCGATCCAAGTGGGGCGACGCCCCGTATATCGATCCACGCGGGGCGACGCCCCGCGTGTCGATACCGTCGGGGCGCCTTCGCGATCACAGATACAGGCTTAACCCGAAGCGCAGGCCGCCGTTGAGCAGTTGGGTGCGCTCGACCGGATCCGTATCGGCCGCGGTCAGGGACCAATACGAACCGAAGAGTCCGATATCGATGGATGCACCTCCCAGCTCGTAGCGCACGCCCGCCTCGGGCGAGACTCTGAAGCCGAACTCGTCCTCCGGCCTTCCCTGCGGGTATTCGCGATGAAGCCAAAGGAAGGTCGCGCCGACCTGGGCGAAGGGATGTATCCGGCCGCCTAGTCGTATCGTGTACGAGGCTTGAGCTCCCGGGGCGATGACTTCCTCGCGGTCGTAGCCGCCTCCGCCTCCGTTCTCGTGCCAGTCCCAGAAGCGGTACGAGAGCATCGGGCCCAGTTCGAGACCATCCACGATGTAGTAACCCGCCTCGGCCAGGACATTGATGCCCGCGGTGCTGGCCGTAAAGGTCTCGGTGGATCCTTCGAAGGATTGTTTGAGGCCGAGCGATATGCCCAGCGGCAGCGATGGGGCATAGCTCATGCCGGTGGTGCCTATCGTCTCGCCTCCGACGAGATTGATGCCGATGCGCCACTGGCCTTTCTCCGCGATTTGTGCGAAGACCCCGGATGCGAGAAAAGTGATCAGAAATACCAATGCCGCTTTCTTCATGTCGCCTCCTCTTAATTGTACAAGCACGTCATGTGCACGATGTGCCTACTAGTGTACACGCTTCTCGACGGCGAGGATACGCCTTGCGTCTTACTATGCATCGGTCTTAAACTACGAGTCATGACGGGCGACACTATCAAGACTTTCGAACCCGGCGACGTGATCTTCAAGGAGGGCGAGAAGGGCGACCTCATGTACGTTCTGCTCGAGGGCGCGGTCGAGCTCAGGAAAAAGGTCGAGCGGGGCGAAGCCGTCTTGAAAATCGTCGATACTCCCAACGACTTCTTCGGGGAGATGGCGCTGCTCGACGACCGGCCTCGCTCCGCCACGGCGGTCGCTGCGCGAAAGACGAGGGCGCTCGCCGTGGACGGCCCCACGTTCGAGTCCATGATTCTTTCGAACGGAAAGTTCGCGCTTAAAATCATCAAAGTTCTGTCCGCAAGGATCCGCCGATCCAACGATCAGTTTTCCGACCTCATCGAGACGATGCCGAAGGAGCGCATCGCCCGGAGCATGGTGGATTTCGCCGCCCGGCGCGGAGAGCCCATTCACGACGGAGGTATCAAGGTCAATGTCGAGCAGATGAAGGCCTGGATCAACACGCATATCGGCGCCGCACCGGACGAAATCGAGGCGGCTATCTACCGCATGCTCAAGGACGAGACGGTCTTTTGGGCTCCGACGAGCGCGAAGAGCAAGGAATGCCTGGTGCTGCCCAAGGACTTCCTCAGGGAGTACGAGCGTAGATCGCAGATTTGAGACGCTGAAGAGCTAAAGCGCTGAAGCGCTTTCTCATCTTTCAAACCGACTTCGCCGCTTCCGGTGGTATACTGGAAGCATGCTTCACCTGGTCCGCGAGAATTTGGAGTATCAAGCCTTCTATTGCGAGGAGAACATCTGGAAGCTTCTCGCACGGCCGGAACTGGCCGGCTGGGATGCCTGGGCCGTCATGGTGACGAACCAGAAGCGGAACGTTCCGATGATGCGCCAGCGCGCGGGCAGGCCGGTGGATGGGCTTGTGCATTGGGACTATCACGTCTTCGCGGCCGCGCTCGATCCCGCCGAGGGCGCGGTTGTTCTCGACCTTGATACGGATCTGCCCTTCCCCTGTGCGTTTGAACGATATCTCGAAGACACATTCCCGCCGGGGAGTCCTGCGCGCGCGGATGTCCGGTTTCGAGTCATCCGCGCGGATGAGTACATCGCCCGATTCTCCTCGGACCGATCGCACATGCGGCGGGTTGATGGCAGCTGGATAGAGCCGCCTCCGCCCTGGCCCGCCCCGGGCTCCGACAGGAACGAGCCGTCCAACCTCATGCTGTGGCTCGACGTCAAGCGGAGGTCTCCGGGGAAGGTGTTGAGTTTCGACCGTTTTCTGAAGGTCATGCGTAAACGCAGTCGTGCGGCGATGCGGAGGCTCGCATGAGAAAAGCTCCGTCCAGGCGCGATCGAATTGTAGGCGGGCTTGTCGGTCTTGCGGTCGGCGACGCCCTCGGCGTGCCGGTCGAAAACGAGCCGCGCGCATACCGCGATGCCGATCCGGTCCTGGATATGCGATCTGGAGGCGTCTGGCTGACCGGGCGGGGGCTCTGGTCCGACGATACCTCCCTCGCCCTTTGCCTGGCGGAGAGCATCGTGCTCAGGGGCTTCGATCCCGAGGACGCGGGTCGCCGCTCTCTCGCCTGGCTCGACGAGGGAAGATGGACGGCGCAGGGCGCGGCCTTCGGCATCGGCGGTTCGACGTACCGCGCCCTGACTCATATCCGCTCGGGGATGCCGGCGGTCATGGCCGGCGGCAGGGGCGAGAACGACAACGGCAACGGCTCGCTCATGCGCATCCTCCCCGCCTCGATATGGCTTTCGAAGCTGCCCGAACCAGCGCGCTTTCGGGCGGTCGCATCCTACTCGGCATATACCCACGGACATCCGCGGAGCCTTCTCGGATGCTGGCTCCATTGTCTGGTCGCGTCACGGCTTCTCGAGGGATATGAGCCGGCCGCCGCCGTCGAGGTGGCGGCGGCCGAGGCCCGGCGTCTGCTGCCGACCCTTCCCGGCCGGGTCGCAGCCCAGGCTGCATCTTACTCGCGCATCCTCGACAGGCCCCTGACCGAGCTCACCCGCGACGATGTGCGCGGCTCGGGCTATGTGGTGCATTGTCTTGAAGCTGCACTGTACTGCCTTGTGACGACATCGGATTACAGCTCCTGCGCGCTCGCGGCCGTAAACCTCGGGGAGGACGCCGATACCACGGCTGCGGTCGCAGGCGGGCTTGCGGGGCTTGCATACGGTGTCGGGGCCATTCCGCATACCTGGCGGACATCCATCGCACGCGCGGACGAGATCTCGAATCTTGCGGAACGCCTCTCCCGCCTGGTCGATATTTCGGCCCCGCTTCCGCGCTCGTATTGGGTTTTGCCGGGGAAGCTTCTCGCGGGAGGATATCCCGATGTGGAGGGAGGCGATCTCGATGCCCTTCTCGACGCGGGGATCGACGCCTTCGTCGATCTGACGGTCGAAGGCGAGCGTTCGATCGCCTATTCCTACGAGGACCGCCTGCGGCGAGCCGCATCCGTGCGCCGCAGAGCCGTCGAATACGAACGCATCTCCATCGCGGATATGTCTGCCGAGCTCGAGCGCGTCGAACTCGCGCTTCGTGAAATCGACAGGTTTCTGCATTCAGGACATTCGGTCTATGTCCATTGCCTCGGCGGGCTCGGGCGTACCGGGACCGTCGTCGGTTCGTTTTTGGTGAAAAAAGGGCTCGCCCGGACCTCCGAAGCGCTCAAGTTGATCGCGGCGCTTCGGTCCTCGACCGATACGCCCGCATCGCCTTCGCCCCAGACCGATTCCCAGCGCAGCCTGATCGAAAGCATCCGCCCGGATCCCGATGCCTTCTTGATCTAGGCTGATGTAATCCCGCGTTGCGGCTTTTTAAAAACACGGTGTACAATTTCAAACATGACCGGCGCCCGCTTGCCCCCTAAGCATTTTCGCGCAGTCTTTGTCAAGCCCCGGATGCTCCTCTTTAATCAACCCGCAAACATTGTTACATTTGTTCATTCACGCTCGGTTCGGTATGGCGCCCGTGTATCCGGAACCGGGAAACGTAGAGAAATCCGCGACACGGGCATCGGAATGGAGGCCGGGGAAATTCCAGTGGCGTTCGCCGAATGGGTCCAGCGGAACGGCGATACTAACGGACAGGCAGGCGCTTCGAGCCCGAGTCTTCCGTTGTCGCGTCAACTTGTTGAACTCCAGGGGGGAGGGCTGTGGGTCGGATCGAAGAGCGGCGGGGGATGGACATTCCGCTGTACCATCCCGCGCTCGGTATCGGAGTCGGTTCGGGGGCGCAGACTACGGCGTCCGCGGGTACGAACGTCGTCGCCGGCGGGATTGTCGAGATGAGACCGGGGCCGCGCGAGGCGAAGGTGCTCGTCGTCGACGACGACGCCGACAACAGGATCGTCATTTCGCGGCTGCTCAGACTTTCAGGCGTCTCTCCCGAACGCTGCTGCGAAATCGAAGGCGACGCGGCCGAGTATCTGGCGAGATCGGGCACGAAGTATGATCTCGTTTTTCTCGACCTGCAGCTCCCTAAAAAAGACGGTTATACAATTCTGGCCGAAATACGGGCGAATCCCGAGATCTCCAAGACAAAGGTAGTCGCTCTTACGGCGAGTGTCACGCATCACGACATCGAGCGGTGCAAGGCCGCCGGTTTCGACGGTTTTATCGGCAAGCCGATCGACGGCAGAAGATTTTCGGAACTTTTCAAACGCATCCTCTCGGGCGAGGCAGTATGGACGGAGGATTGAGCGAGCGCGAAAAAGCCGCTCTCTCCGCCCTCACCGAAGTCCTCTACACCGCTTCGCCGGGATTCTCAGACTCCGATAAAGAAATCATCGAGAACGAGTCTTTGGCGGAGCGGCTCGAATCCCTCGTCCGACGCGCGCGTTTTCTTGTGACCGACGATCGGCGCGCGCGTCAGGCCGCAGCTTCGTACCGTGCCGCGAGCCTCGCGCTCAGCCGAAGCCCCGACTCCAACGCCCTCCTCGAGGAACTTCTGGATTACTTCAATTGGATCGTGGCCTACGACGCCGCCCAGGTCTTCCTCGTCGGATCTCGGGGCCTGCTCGAAGCACGGGCCTCGAGGGAATGGCGAACGGGGCCTCGTCGTCCTCTGGATCAGATTGTCGAGGATATGTGGAGACGAGCAGGCGACAAAACCATTATCGACGAAGGGGTCGACGGCTGCGTGCTCTGCCTCCCGCTCCGCGGCCCGGCAGGAGCCCTCGGCGTGGCCCTCATCGTCCGCGAGGGCGGAAGAAGTTTCGACGAGGACGAGGTCCGCGCCGCCGAAGCCTTCGCCGGCCAGGCGGCCGCCGCGCTCCGGAGCGCGGCCCTGCTCGACGGACTGCGCCGCGCCGACCGCGAACTGCTCAGGTCCTATGACAGCAGCATCGAGATACTCTCGAAGGCCCTCGATCTGCGCGATCACGAAACCGAGGGTCACAGCCTCCGCGTCGCTTCGATCACGACCACGCTCGCGCGGGCCTTCGGCATGGACGAGGAGAGCATCGCCCTCCTCAGGCGCGGCGCCCTTCTTCACGATATCGGTAAAATCGGCATACCCGACGCCATCCTGCACAAACCCGGGCCCCTGGACGAGCACGAACGACAGATCGTGCGCCAGCATCCTTCCATCGCCCGCGATCTACTCGAGGATGTCCCCTTCCTGAGACAGGCGATGGATATCCCCTGGTGCCACCACGAGCGTTGGGACGGCGGGGGCTACCCCCGCGGACTTCGGGGCGAGGCCATACCCTTCAGCGCCCGCGTGTTCGCGGTGGCCGACGTGTGGGACGCGCTGACCCACGACCGTCCCTACCGCAAGGCCCTGGACGAGGCGGCGACGCTCAACCACATCGCCGCGGGTTCGGGCAGTCAGTTCGACCCCGCCGTGGTCCAGCTTTTTCTGGGATCCTTCGATCTGATCATCAGCAATTAAACGTATCGGCGCCTGTCGGCGCCGCGCCCGACGGCATCAGACGGCGCCGCGCCCGACGACGCCCGACGGCGCCCGACGGCGCCCGACGGCGCCCCGCCTGCCGGGTCAAAGACGCTATTATTTTTTTACACCCAGTTCGAGGATGAGTTCGACCTCGCCCCGGCTTATCTTGACCGCGCGTGCGATCTCGTCCACGTTCCAGCCCTGGCGGGCGAGCTTGCGGACCGTGTCCTGGACGCTCGACGGCGGGGCCCCGCGCTCGCGCCGGGAGCCCTCCTCATCTTTCAGCAGCGAGGAAAGCAGCTTGAGCTGTTCCTGGGCCCGCCGGTCGATCTCCTCGAGTCTCGTCTCGGCGCGGGCGATCCACTCGCGCGCCTTCTGAACTTCGTTTATCCGCTTCTCCGTGTCGGCTATGGCCTGGCCGAGACTGTTGAGTTTCGAAGCAGCCTCGTCGATGCTTTCCTTGTCCTCGGCCAATGCGTCGACCGATCGTCGCAGCTCGCTGACCCGCTCGGGGAGGCGCTTGAGTTCCGCGCCCAGGGAGGTGACGGTTTTTTCGACTTCGCGCACGGCCTGGAAATTCTTGTCGATGGCTTCGACGGTCGCGTCGAGGACGCCGGTCTTCTTCTCGAGGCGCTCGTACTTCGCGTCGGCTTCCTTCGAAAGATCGAGCACCTTGCGGATCGAGGCCTGGGCCTCGGTGAGAGCGTCGGACTGGCCGGTGATCTCCTCGAGTTTTCGATCGACGTTCTCCGACACTTCGGAGAGTTTCGCGAAGTCGGCTTCGAGCGCGTCGATGCGTTTTTTCTCGGCGAGGAAGCGCGCGAGCTTCTGGTTGACCTCGTCCTCGAGCCGCTTGACCCGGCCGAGCTGGTTTTCGATCTCGGCCACTTCCGCCCGCCGACCTTCGAGGCGTGAGAGGTCCGCGTTCATGGCCTCGATGCTCGCCTCGAGACGCTCGCGCAGTTCGTCGCCGCGCTCGAAGAGCTTGGTCTGGCCGAGGAAGTTCTTCATCTCCTTGTCGATCTCGGCTACCTGCTGGGCGATGCGCGAGGCCTCGGACTCTATGCGGCCGAAGGTCTGAGCGCGCTGCGCCTCCAGCTTGAGCGCGAGGTCCTGGACTGCGTCGCGGTATTCGCGGAGGCGGAGATCGGCCTCGGCCTCGGCCTCGCGTCTTCTGCGCTCGATGTCGGCCGTGAGCGCGTCGTAGCCGCGGGTGAAGCTGTCGAGGGCCTGGGAGATGCGCGAGGAGAGGTCCGATCTGAGTTCGGCGCTCCGCTCCGACAAGCCGACCAACTCCTTCGAAATGCGCTCGCGCTCGGCCTGCGAGGCCGCGGCCAGGCTGTCCCGTTCCTCCTCGTACTCGGCCCTGGCTTTTTGGATGAGAGCCGTCGTCGAGGATGTGAACTCTTCCAGTTGGCGTTCGGCGGCTTTGACCTTGCCCGCGATCTCGAGCGAGAAGCGGGAAAGCTCGCCTTCGACATAGGCCTGGGCGGTCGCGCGCGCGTCCGCCGCGTCCTTGAGCACGGACTCCTTGAGCGCGGCGAGAGACTCGGCCGCCATACCGCTCTGCGCGTGTATGCTGTCGATAATGGCCTCGACGCGCTCGCGCAGTTTGTCGATCTGCTCCTGTATGCGCGACTGCGTCTCGGTAAGACGAGAGCGCATCTCCTCGGTGATCGCCTTTTCCGCCTCGGCGCGCTCGGCCGCGGTCCGCGCCGAAAGCTCGGCGAGGGTGCGGTCGAGTTCGGAGCGCCAGGATTCGAGACGGGAATCGATCGCGGCGCTGCGCGACTTGAGGTCGGCGAAGAAATCGTCCTCGAAGACCCTGAGTTTCTCTGAGACGTTCTCGTAGGCGCGGGATTTGAGTCCTTCGAGTTCCTCCTCGAGCGAATGCATCGAGAGCTTGAGTTTTTCGATCTCCGCGTTGAAACTTTCTTCGAAACGCGCGCGGCGCTCTTCGAGGGCCCGGCCCGAGGCATCGAGTTCGGATTCGAGGCGGCGCGCGGTTTCGTCCAATGAGGCGCGCAGGGCCTGATCGAGCGAGGCGATTCCCGCCCCCGCAGCCTCGAGACGTTCGAAGCGCGCGTCGATCTCGGAACCGAGTTCCGATGCGCGTCGATCGAACTCCGCAAGGAGGCGTTCCTGAAGCGCCGCCCCGTCGGCGGCGAGCCGCGCCTCGAGGACATCCCGGTCGTTCTTCGCCTTGGCGACGGCGGCTTCCCGTTCGGCGCGGAGCGCGGCGAGCCTGGCCTCGGCCTCGTCCGACTCGGCCTTCCACTCGGCCTTGAAGGCTTTCACCACCGCCTGGGCCTCCGCCGCCTTGTCCTTGGCGAGCGTGGCGAGTTGGGTGAATTTCTCTTCGATGAGTTGTTTGAGCCGCGCGGCCTTTGTCTCGGTTCCTTCCTTGAGGCGGGCGAATGCCGCGTCTTCGAGCTTGACCGCTTCGACGCGGGCGCGTTCGAGACCCTTGCCCAGCTCGCGCTCGATCGCCGCCTTGCCCGCCTCGATGCTCTGGAGGCTCGAACGCGCCTCGTCCCGGGCCTTGGCCGCCGTCTGCGTCGCTTCCGCGAGGCTTTTCGAAACCTCGGACAAGATTTTTTCCTTGAAGGCTTCGAGCGATTGCGCGGCGTCCGCCGCGAAAGATTCCTTGAGCGCGGGAATCTCGCGCTGGATGAGCTCCATTCCCTTCTGCGCGGACTCGATCCGCTTCGCGACCGTGTCGGTGAACTCGGATTCCTCGCGCAGACGTTCGAGGTTCTCGTCGACGCGGATGGTCATTTCCTTCAGGCGCGCGAGGGCGGCGTCGTACTCGCCGAGGCGCTTTTCTATGCCGGCGATCGCGTCGGCGCGCTCGGCGAGACCGGCCTGTACGGTTTGAATCCGATCGAGCGCGACTTTCGCGGCCTTCTGTTGGACATCGAGCTCGATGCCGAACCTCTGAAGGTCCTCGGAGCGTTTGTCCACATAGGCCGAGAGCTCGTCGCGCAGCCGGTCCGTGAATTTTTTGACTTTCTCGAGCGAGCGATTGTCACGATCGAGCTGGCGGTAGACGAAAAGAATGACCAGCACGATCCCGAGCGTTATGAAGTCACCCGTCGTGAAAAGCATGCAGAACTCCAGGGTTTCGGATACCGCGCCTACGGCCTCCCTGCCGGCATCGGTGTATACCGAGCCAATTTCTCAAAATATGCTGACTTTTGAAACTGGCTCAATTTGTCAGGAGTATAGACCATTTCCCAAGAGAACGGAAGAAGAAGGATGACGATGCCTGTACCGTTCAGTTATTCATCGTTTTCACGCAAAAAGCGGGGCTTCTCTTTCATGTCGCCGGCTTGGTATCGTTGAGCATGCCGCGTCGGATCAGCTTCGCCATTCGACTTTTTCTTGTGTCCCTCGTCTGGATCGTCCTCGATCCGACCCTAGACGCTCAAAACCCAAAGCTCGGCCCCGATACGGACCGCGCGGTGCTGCTCATTGCGCCCGAACGCGTCCGCCAAGGTGATCTCCTTATCGCATACCTCATAGGCGAGGCGCCGCTCGCCTGCGATTCGGCCCTGCTTCTCGGGCAGGACGGAGCGATCGCCCTCTCCGCACCCGCCCATGCCCTCACGTCGCTTTCTGCCGAGTTTTCTACGGAACCCGGGGCTTCGCGATCCCTCCCGGTCGCGCGGTCGCAGCCGAAGCCCCGGCCCATGGTTTATGTGTTTTTTATCGCGGTGCCCACTCGTTTGGCGCAGGGGCTGTATCGACTGTCTGCCGCGGCGCGGTCTCTGAAATCGTGATTGAAAAGCACGCTTTTTATTCCGAGACGATCAATCTCGACGAAAAGAACACCGCCATCAGAACTCAGCCCGACAGACGTAAGGAGGAGGAGGCGAAAAAGCTGTACGCTCTGCTCGCCCGCGTCGATCAGGGTGCCTTTTACGCCGGGTTTTCGAGGTTTACGCTTCCCGTGTCCGCAGATACACGGCGCAGTTCCCTCTTCGGCGATCGTCGCGTCTACACGTACTCGAACGGCTCCTCCGAGTCGAGCGAACATGCCGGAATCGACTTCGCCGTGCCGACGGGTACGGTTGTCCGCGCCTGCGCCCGCGGCAGGGTCGTGATGGCCGAAGAGCGCATCGTCACGGGCAAGACCATCGTCATCGAGCATTTCCCGGGCGTCTACTCGATTTACATGCACCTGTCCGAATTCGAGGCCGCGCCGGGCGCGCTTGTCGAACAAGGCCAGTGCGTCGGCCGCTCCGGTTCGACGGGGCTTTCGACGGGTCCGCATCTTCACTGGGAAATACGGGTACGCGATTCCATGATCGATCCCGAGTCGCTCTGCGCGGCGCCACCGCTTGACAAAGCCTTGATTATCAATACAATTCGTGCCCTGATCGAAGGGAGGTGATTTCAATCAAGCAGATAATCGTGGACGAGAGCGAGCCCCTCGAAAAGGCTATAAAGCGCTTCAAGCGCATGGTCGAGAAAGAGGGCATCATCCGCGAGTGGAAGAAGCGCGAGTATTACGAAAAACCTTCCACGATCAAAAACCGGAAACAGAAAGCCCTTGCGCGCAAGCTCTTGAAGAAAAACCGCAAGACCAAGGATTCCAAGGGCGGATACTGACAGGCCCATACGCCGGTGCATGGATGAAACGACAGCCGTAGGGGGTTCCTCTACGGCTTTCTTTTTTCAAGGACCCGGTCTTGAAGGGGGAGCCGATGTTTATGTGGAATGATGCTTCACAGAGGCGCCTTGGCTTCGCCATCGCTCGGCGATCCCGCCGCGTACAGCGTTTTTGTTTGACGCTCCTCGTATGCGCCGCGCTCGCGGCCTTCTTCGTCTCCTGCGCAGGGGAAAAAACCGAGCCCGAGGGTCCCAATCCCCGCCTGCCGACGGTCGAGCTTAAAATCGGAACCGTCTCGATCAAGGCAGAGGTGGCGAAAAGCCCCCGGGAACGCGAGCGGGGCCTCATGTTCCGCAGCTCCCTCGCCGACGGATCCGGCATGCTCTTCGTGTTCGAGACGGATCAACGCCTCTCGTTCTGGATGAAGAACACGAAGATACCGCTCTCGATCGCGTTCATTTCGTCGAACGGGGTGATCCGGCAGATCGCCGATCTCGAGCCCCTTTCGCTCGCCCCGGTGCAGTCCGAGCGCTCGGTGCGCTACGCCCTCGAAGTTCCGCGCGGCTGGTTTTCCCGAGCAGGCGTGGGGGTCGGGGACCGCGTCGATCTATCGGTCCTCGATTGACCGCGGCGCCGCGGCCTCGGTACATTCGATATAGGAGCCAGGATGTTGGAGATCGTTACATTCGGAAACGATATCCTCACAAAAAAAGCCGAACCTATCGACGATATAGGCCCGGACACCGCCGCGCTCGCGCAGGAGATGTTCCACCTCATGGAGCGGGGAAGGGGCATAGGACTTGCGGGGCCCCAGGTCAATCTTCCGCTCCGTATTTTCGTCACCAATGTCGAGGGCGATCAGAAACGGGTATTCATAAACCCCGAGATCGTGCTCACCTCCCAGGAAGAAATCGACATCGAGGAAGGCTGCCTTTCGCTTCCGCGGCTGTACATGGAGGTTCGTAGACCGCAATCTGTTCGGATCCAGGCCTGGAACGAACGGGGAAGGCCGTTCTCGATCGAGGCCGACGGTCTTCTCGCCCGTGTCTTGCTCCACGAGTACGATCATCTCGAGGGCATTCTGTTCATCGATCGGCTTCCTCAAAAGCTACGGGAGAAAGCCCTGCTTCAATACCGCAAGCTCACGAGGGCCTGAACCGTGCGGATCCTCTTCGCGGGATCGCCCGATATCGCCGTCCCCTCGCTCATACGACTGTCGTTCGGCCACGACATCGTCGGAGTACTCACCAATCCCGAAAGCGCGAAGGGCCGCGGCCTCGCCGTGACCGGAACCTCGGTGGCCCGCGTCGCCGGCGAACTCTTCGGAAACCGCGTACCCGTTCTCGCCTTCGAGCGTCTCGATTCAGCGGCGAGGGAAGCGGTCGCAGCCCTCAAGCCCGAGCTTCTGGTTTCCTTCGCCTACGGTCGGATATTCGGCCCGAAATTCCTCGCCCTCTTCCCCCGCGGCGGCGTCAACGTCCATCCGAGCCTTTTGCCGAGGCATCGCGGTCCCACGCCCATACAGGCGGCGATTCTCGCCCTGGATCAGGAGACCGGTGTTTCGGTTCAAAGGCTCGCCCTGGAAATGGACACGGGTGATCTTCTAGGCGTGGTCCGAATCCCGCTCTCGGGAAGGGAGAACGCCGACGACATAGCCGAGGTCGCGGCGATACTGGGAGCGGATCTTCTCTCGCGGGTCGTCGACGAGATCGCGGAGGGCCGCGAACATGCCTGGCCGCAGGAGGGCGAGCCGAGCTACTGCGGCATGCTCAAAAAGGAAGACGGTCTTATCGATTGGAATGCGCCGGTCCTGCATATCGACGCGAAGGTGCGCGCCTTCTCCCCCTGGCCCGGCGCCTTCACCTACTTCAACGGGCTCAAGCTCGATATTCTCGAATCCTACCCCTTCCCGGGCGTCACCTACGCTGCTGGACCTGCGAGTTTCGAGTATGAGAATCCCTCCGTCGGGACAATTCTCGGCCTAGACAAGGCCCGAGGCATAATGGTACAAAGCAAAGACGGGCTCATCGCGTTGAGACGCCTGCGTTTGCAAAACAAGAAAGCATTGTCTTATAAGGAATTCGCCAACGGGGTTAAAAACCTTGCAGGTTCTGTCTTGATCAGCCCGAGTTCCTGCGGAAATTCTTTGCCGGAGGATGCGGATCGCGCATGAAATTCAATCTGAACCTGCATTCGCTTAAAACGAGGATTTCGAACATCCGTCTGCCCTCGCTTCCCCTCGACCTCCGCAAGATCGAGTCCATGGACAGGGATCATTACCGGCTCATCGCCTACGGCCTCGGGGCGATCATCCTCCTCATGATCATCACCGCGCTTACGGCGTTTTTTCTCGCCCTCCGCGGCGCCGAACAGATCATGGTTCCCGATGTCCGCGGTACGGAATTGTCGCAGGCCCTCATAAAGCTTCAGGAACGGGAGCTGTATCCCCGGCTCGAAGTCCGCTTCACCGATAATCCGACCGAACGGGGAATGATCATCGAACAGGATCCCGCGCCCGGCGCGATCGTCAAGGCGGGCCGCCGCATCCGGATCACGGTCAGCCGCGGAACGGTCACCGAACGGGTGGGCAATTACGTCGGCCAGGATCTGAACGAGGTGAAACTCCGTCTTCAGACTCTGTTCGCCGGCTCCCGCCCCTTATTGAGCATCAAAGACCCGCCGATCTACGTTTTCAATAAAGCGCCGGCCGGAACGATACTCGAGCAGAAGCCCCAGCCCGAGACCGAGTTGTCGGGACCCACGCTTCTCGAACTCGTCGTCAGCCGCGGCCCCGAGAAGGCCCAGGTCCGCGTTCCGAGTTTCACCGGTCTTTCGCTCGAGGACTGCCTCCTCCTCATCGAACGCGAGAATCTCGTCGTCTCTTTTTCTCTTCGCAAGGCGACGGGCGGGGAAAAAGAGGGGACGGTCGCTTCGCAGACGCCGGCCGCAGGTTCGATGATACCCTCGGGCTCGAGGATTGCGCTCACCATGACCGAACCCGAGCGCGCCTCCGGAATGGTCGCGGGTCTTTATTCCCGCGAACTCCCGCAGTACGCGTATCCGGTCAAGCTGACTTTGGAGGTCCTCGGCCCGAACGGCGACCGAAAACCGATCCTCACCGTCGATCACCCGGGTGGCAGTTTCACCGCGCCGTACATCGTTCCTGCAGGGAGCTTCCTCGTGCTCAGCGTTCAGGGCAAGGAAGTTCCGCCCCGCGTCGAGGCCCGCTAGGTGTCGGCATGAAGGCCGAAGATCGACGCCTGCTTTGGCGGGCCCTGAACGACATCGAAGACTGGGTCTCAGGCGGCGCACGACGATCACGTCAGGAGCCTGATTTCGAGGCTGTCCAATCCGCAGCCGAGGCCGGAACGGCGGCCATCGGGACCCGCGATCCGCTCGAGGCTATCGCCGAGAGAATCCGCTCCTGTGGGGCCTGCCCCCTCGCGTCGACGCGGAAAAACGCCGTGCCCGGCGAGGGCTCGCGCTCGCCTCTTGTGGTGGTCGTCGGCGAGGGCCCCGGCGCCGAGGAAGACGAGAGCGGCAGGCCCTTCGTCGGTCCGGCGGGCCAGCTCCTCGATAAAATGCTGGCGGCCATCGGACTCGACCGCCGGACGAACTGTTTCATCACCAACGTGGTCAAATGCAGACCTCCCCGGAATCGCGATCCCGAAGCGCTCGAGCGCAAGGCATGCCTCGGCTATCTGCGCGCTCAGATCGAGGCGCTCAAGCCGCGGGCTATCTTGTGTCTCGGCCGCGTCGCCGTTCAGACGCTTCTCGATACCGAGGAGGGGATCGGAAGCCTTCGGGGCCGGTTCCGCGACTTCGAGGGACGACCGCTCATCGCGACCTACCATCCCAGCGCGCTTTTACGCGACGAATCCTTAAAACGTCCCGCCTGGGAGGACCTTAAGAAGCTCCGCGACTTCCTCGCCGGGACGTGAGGCCGACCGTGGCGGAGTACCTCGAAGTTCTCTTCGATGTCCCACACCTGGGCGCGCTGAGCTATCGCAACGACCCCGAAAAACCCGCGGCCTTCGGCCAACGCGTCGCCGCCCCGCTCGGAAGGCGCGAGACGGTCGGCTTTGTCGTCGGCGAATCGGATTCCTGCACGATCCCCGAGACTCAACTCAAGCGGATCCTGCGCCGCATCGACGATGAAAGCCTGTTCGACGCGCGCACGGTCGACCTCGCCCGCTGGATCGCGGCTATGTATTTCTGCTCGCCCGGGGAGGCCCTCGCCGCCATGCTGCCCTCGGGGAGGCGGGAGGCCGATGCCGGAGCGGCGATCGACACGGGCGAGTTCGAGATCTGCGAATCGCCTCTTCCCCTTTCGGCCGAGCAGAAAGAGGCGCTCGATCGCATAACGCGGAACCGCTCCGGCCTTTTGTATCTGTACGGGCTGACGGGCACGGGCAAGACCGAGGTCTTCCTCCAGACGGCGGAAGCGACCCTCGCCGAGGGCAGGGGCGTCATCTACCTCGTCCCCGAGATCGCCCTGACGGGCCAGGTCGTCGATGCGGCGCGGCGCCGCTTCGGCACCGCCTGCGCAGTCCTACACTCGCGGCTTCCGCGTTCCCGGAGGCTCGCCGAGTGGCGGCGCATCCTCAGGGGCGAAGCCCGTTTCGTGATAGGCGCCCGGAGCGCCGTCTTCGCGCCGGTCCGCGACCTTGGGCTCATCGTCGTGGACGAGGAGCACGAGTCGAGCTACAAATCGGGCTCCTCGCCGCGGTATCACGCCCGGCAGGTCGCGATGCGGCGCGGCTCCACCGAAGAGGCGCGCGTTCTTATGGGGAGCGCGACCCCATCGGTCGAGGCCTGGCGCCTCATGGACGAGGGCGTTATCGAAAAATTGCAGTTGACCGCGCGACTTGCGGGGGGCGCGGCCCCCGAGGTCGACATCGTCGACATGCGGGGCGAGGCGGGGCCCATATCGGCGAGCCTCGCCGAGGCCGTGCGCTCGGCATATGCCGAGGGCAGGCAGTCGATACTCTTTTTGAACCGCAGGGGCTTTTCCTATTTCTTCCGCTGCTCGACCTGCGGCTGCGAAATCCGCTGCCGCAACTGCTCGGTCGCCCTGACCTACCACAAGGACCGCGACGCCCTCGTCTGCCATTACTGCGGCTTTCGCATGTCGCCGCCCTCGGCCTGCCCGGAGTGCGGCTCGCTCGACATAGGCTGGGTCGGCTTCGGAACCGAACGGATCGAGGAGGAGGCCGAGCGGCTTTTCCCGGACATGCGCATCCGGCGTCTCGACGCCGATTCGACCGCGCGGGTCGGTGAACTCGAGTCGGCGATCGAGGATTTCCGCGAGGGGAGGGCGGACATACTGCTCGGCACTCAAATGGTCGCCAAGGGACTCAACTTCCCCCGCGTCAAGGTCGTCGGAGTGATCCTCGCCGACACGAGCCTCAATCTGCCCGATTTCCGCGCGGCTGAGCGGGCCTTTTCGCTCATCGTCCAGGTCGCGGGCAGGACCGGCCGCTTCTCGCCCGACGGCCGCGTCATCGTCCAGACCTACAGACCGGCCAGCGAGGTCATTCTTCTCGCCGCGGCGATGGACAGTCCGGGTTTTTACGCCCGCGAACTCGAGGTGAGGCGGGAACTCGGCTTTCCGCCCTTCGCGCGCCTCGTGCGCATCGTTTTCAGGTCGAAAAACAGGGAGCAGGCCGTATCCGCGGCCCGCGAGTTCTCCCGCGGCTTCGAAACGCGCCTCCCCCCAGGCGCCGAGATCCTCGGTCCCGCGGAATGCCCGCTCGGCATGGTCGCCGGTTTCTATCGATGGCAGATCATTCTCCGCGCCGCGGAATTGGGGCCTCTGCACCGCGCGCTCGCCTCCGCCCTCGAGGACTACAGACCTTCTTCGACGGTGACGATCGAGCCCGACGTCGATCCTGTGAATCTCATGTAATCTCGATATAGCACTTGGAAAGCGGCATGGGGTATCGTACAATAGTACCTGTATCCCCATCCACGGCGGCGCCGTTCGAGGAAGAGCGCTGGATAAGGATCGCTCGATGCGCGAGAGCTCACGATCGACGGTTTTTTTCGTCTCATTCGCTTCGGCTCTCATGGGCGCCGCGTTTTGTGCAGTGTTCGAACTCTTCGCACCCGCATTCGAGCTTGGCATGGCAGGCACCGGATGGCTGATCGGCGCAGCCTGCCTTGTCGCCGCGGCTTTTATCGCAGTCTTGTTCGCTTTCGGTCTTAATAAGACCAAGACCTCCGTCAAACAATCCGCCGACGAGACATTTAATGATAACCGCGAAGGTTCCGATTCCGGGATCGAGACGCTGGGGAAGGAAGAGATTCAAATTCCCAGCGCAGACGAGGGACTCGGATCCGCCGATGAAACCCTTGTCCGCGAAACAAAGATGGCCGTGAAGATGCAGAGGAGGATCGTTCCGCGGCAGGATGAAATGCCGGCGCGGCCGGAACTCGCCTTCGGGACCGTGTACCTGCCTGCGGGGAACACCGGCGGCGATATTTACGACGCCGTCAGGGCCGGGAAGAACGGTTACGCCTTCCTCGTGGCCGACGTTTCCGGTCGCGGCGTTCCGGCCGCCCTTGTTTCGGCGATGGTGAAGAACTCCTTTCGATCCAAGGCCTCCTGGCACGCCGATCCGGCCGAGATGGCCTCGGCCGTCAACAAGGAACTGGTGCCGATACTCGCGGAAAGTGATAATTATGTAACAGCCTTTTACGCCTTTCTCGATCTTGAAAACGGCTCTCTTTCGTATGTAAACGCCGGACATCCGCCCGCGTTCCTCGTGCGGCGCAGACTCTCCTCGATCGAAAATCTCGACTGCGAGGGCGGTCCCCTTGGTATTTCGACCGAACAGACCTTCGTCGTCGGGCAAAGAAGGCTCGAAGAAGGCGACAGGCTCGTGTTTTTCACCGACGGGGTGTCGGGCGCGCGCAATTTCCGCGGCGAGGAATTCACCCGAGAGCGGCTCGCGGATTTTATCAGGGAGGGCATGCGCCTTCCGGTGTCCGAACTGGCCGCCTCGCTCTCCGAGGAGCTTAAGAATTTCATGATCGGCGCTCCGCCTGGCGACGATACCGTTCTCATGATCTGCGAGTTCAGGTCCTTCGCGAAGCCGCCCGCGGCGAGGACCGTCAAGCTCGTCCACGGCGACGATTATCCGAGTCTGTCGCGGAAAGGCGCCTATCTCGCTTCGACCGGCAGGCTTGAAGAGGCGGTCCGCGTCTATGAACGCCTTCTCTCGCTCGAACCCGAAGACGCCATGGCCTTGAGCAACCTGGGCACGCTGTATTGGAAACTGGGCCGAAAGGAGGAGGCCGCCCTGCGTTTTCGCGAGGCAGCCCGTATAAACCCGCGGGATCCGCGCATCGCCCGGAATCTCGCGCTCGCCGAACGGTATACGGCTGGGAAGAGCGACGGTACAAACGGCAGTGAGGCCGAAGGTAATGGTGAACGAGCGTCTTCGACGACGGACTTTGTCGAGGATCGATCGGTCGACGATCTCGGAAGTCTCGATCGACGTCAGGGTATCGACGATGTAGAAGAAGCCGAACCTGTTGTCGAATAGAAGATTTTATAAAGGGAGTGCCGATGACCGACGATCCTTATGTCATCACCACTATCGATCAGTTCACCGAACTCTGGAGCAGAACTTATAACAGGGCGGGACGGCCCGATTGGTCCCATATCATTCCGTATTACGACAGTTCAATCCGGTTCAGGGACTGCATCCAGGAAGTGCAAGGAATCGCGGCTTTCAAGCAACTGACCGAACGTCTCGCCGGACGCTCGAGCGAGTTGTCCATGTCCATCAAAAACGCGGTTATGCAGGGAAACATCATATATATGGAATGGGTGATGACGCTTTTATTTCGCAACACACGGAAATCGTCCATCTTTGGAGCGAGCAGGATACTCCTCAATGAGACGGGCAAGATCGTCGATCAGCGCGATTATTACGATTTGTGGGGCGATATTTTCGACAATGTTCCAGGCTTCAACAAAATGTATCGATCGTTCATGAAACGGGTTTTCGGTTAAGGCCGGCGACTATGGAAAAAGATTCGACATTTGCCCGTATGCTCAGGTATTGGCCTCAGTACCGATGGTCGAACGTCCGGTCGATGATACTGAACAATAAACAAAAACCAAAAACAAGCTCGGTTAGCTGCACCGGCAAGCTTGTCGTCATCACCGGTGCGACATCAGGTATCGGATATCACACGGCTCGGCGTTTCGCGTCGGCCGGCGCCGATCTTATAGTTATAAACAGGGATCGCGAAAAATCTGAAAAGCTCTGTACTGAACTTACTACGGAGTACAATTCTCGGTGCAGGTACATTCTGGCGGATCTGAGCATTCTCGACGAAATCCACCGCGCGGCCGTGGAACTGCGAGAATGCGGCCGGCCTATCGATGTTCTCATCCACAACGCAGGCGTATACCTGTCGCGGAGAAAGCTGACGATCGACAATCTCGAAACCACGTTCGCGGTGCATTATATAGCGCCGTTTGTCATGAATTATTTGTTATTGGACAAGTTGAAACACGACGGCCATGCAAGAATTGTCTATGTTGGTTCCGAAGGGTATAGATTTGCGGCCTGGGGCCTGGACCTGAACAATCTTCAGTTCGAAAAAGGGATCTATTCGGGACTTAAGGCCTACGGCTGTGCAAAGACGGCTCAACTATTGTCGATGCACTGCTTCGCGAGATTGTTGAAAGAAAGCGACGTCACGGTCAACGCGATGCATCCTGGCATGGTCGCCACCAATACGGGGAAAGAAAATAACGCAGTGTATCGTTGGTATAAAAAAAATATTATCGATCGGTACTCCCAATCCCCGCAGGTTTCCGCAGAGGCCCTGTATTATCTAGGGACCTCGCCCGAAGTCGAGAGTGTTACTGATTGTTTTTTCAACCTTACCACACAGGAGGAACTCGCGCCTCCGGCTCTCGATATGGAGATAGCCGAAAAGTTATGGCTTCAAAGTTTGAAACTCGGGAGACTTTCAAATGAAACAGTATAAGACTATCGTGGTCGGCGGAGGCATCGCAGGACTTACCGCCGCGGTTTATACGGCGAAACGCTTCGGCGACGTGCTTTTGGTCGAGCAAAACGAAAGAACGGGCGGGCTGGTCAACACGTTCACGAAGGATGGTTTCACCTTCGACGGAGGCGTAAGGGCCCTGGAAAGCGCCGGTATAATAAAGCCCATGCTCGCCGATCTTGGAATCGATCTTACATACAAAAAGAACAAGGTGTCTGTAGGTATCGCGAACGACGTGATTCATGTCGAGACCGAATCTGATTTGACGGTTTATATGGAACTGCTGCGTCGGATCTACCCCGACAGCGGGGACGACCTCGTACGACTTGAAAAGCTCATAAAAAAAGTGATGAACAACATGAAGATACTCTATGCGGTGGACAACCCGCTGTTTATGAACTTCAAGGAGGACCTGCCTTATTTCGTTCGCGTCTACCTGCCCTGGATGTTCAAGTTCATGCTGGCTTTACGGAATATAAAAAAGCTGAACGGCCCCGTGGAGGAAGCTCTCGCCTCGATCATAAACAACCGCTCGCTCCGCGACATCGTGGACCAGCATTTCTTCAAGGCGACACCGGCTTTTTTCGCCATGAGTTATTTTTACTTATACACCGATTATTTTTACCCCTCCGGCGGGGTGGGTGTACTTCCCGGGAAGATGCAGGATAAATTCGGCGATCTGGGCGGAAAACTTCAACTCAACACCAAGATTGTAAAATTGAAGCCAGCTCAAAAGACGATCATCGATTCACAGGGCATCGACTATGCGTATGAGAAGCTGATTTGGGCTGCGGATCTGAAAACACTTTTTTCCATCACCGATGGCGACGGACTTCCTCGAGATCAAGTCGAAAAAATAGAAGCCCAGAAGCGGCTCATACTCTCCCGCAGAGCTGCGGAATCGATATTCACCGTATTTGCGGGAGTCGATCTGCCTCCGGAGTTTTTCGCTTCGATTTCGCAAGGTCATTTCTTCTACACCCCCTCGCCGCGAGGGCTCGGCGAAATACACAGGAGCGAACTGCGTTCCATGCTGAACGAGTGGGAGAGGATTGAAAAAAGCAGAGTATTGAGTTGGATCGACAAGTTTTGCACATACAACACCTATGAAATCTCCATACCGGTTTTGAAGGATCCGGGATCGGCACCGCCCGGCAGAACGGGGATCATTGCAAGCCTTCTCTTCGAATATAAGCTTGTGAAGCTGGTAAAAGACGATGGATGGTACGAGGAGTTCAAGACCTATCTCGAGAATAAGATCATCGAAGTGCTCTCGGAATCCATCTATCCGGGTCTGGACCGGCACATACTCTTCAAATTTTCCGCCAGTCCCTTGAGTATCGAAGAAAAAGTCGGAAGCTCCGAAGGTGCAATCATAGGCTGGTCCTTCGAGGACCCCGTCCCCGTCAGCTCGAGCATGCTCGGTATCAATGAGGCGGTAAAAACCCCGATACCCCACGTATTCAAGGCGGGGCAATGGGCCTACAGCCCGACGGGCGTTCCTACGGCGATTCTGACAGGCCGCCTTGCGGCAGACGCAGTCGTCGCATCGATGTGAGGGCCGGCCGGTTCGTCAACCCGCGCTCACCGGATTCGACAAAACTCCGATGCCCTCGATCTGCACCTCGACGCTGTCGCCCGGCGACAAGGGACCGACGCCGCTCGGTGTTCCCGTCGAAATGATATCACCCGCTTCGAGCGTCAGGATGCGCGAGATATATGAGATCAAGCGCGCGAGACCGAAGATCATGCAGGCGGTATTCGATTCCTGTACAACCCGTCCGTTGAGTAGGCATCGTATGGCGAGGGACTGCGGATCGGGAATCGCCTCCGCCGGGACGATGAGGGGGCCGATCGGCCCGAAGGTGTCGAAGCTCTTGCCGCGGAACCATCCCGAGCGGTCGCTGTTCTGTATGTCGCGCTGGCTCACGTCGTTGAAGCATGTATAACCGAACACATAGTCGAGGGCTCTTTCCTCCGGGATGTTCCTGCAGCGCCTGCCAAGTATAACCGCAAGCTCGGCCTCGTAATCCGTGCGAGGGGAGGAGATGCCGGATGCGGAGAGAAAAGCGAGGGGCAGGACGATCGGCTCTCCCGGGCCTATGAGGACATTCGGCGTCTTAGCGAAGAGGACGGGCTCCGACGAAGCATCAGAGCCGCCGCCAGCCGATGCAGAGAGAAAAGTCGGCGCTTCGGCCGTGTGTTCACGGTAATTGAAGCCCACGGCGATTATTTTGGAGGGATTGACCGCATACACATACTCTGTCCCCTGTATCGGAAGTTCGACCATTCGGTGCGCCTCCTCGCCGCGCAAAAGCTTGCTTTCAAGCATATCCGAACGGTCCCTTCGTCTCAAGGAACTTGGAATCAAAGCTTTTTCGTACTACACTCTCTTTTACATTGTCTTGTTCGTTCATTATGAGGAGGATTACATGATCAACAGCCGCTTGTCGGCGTCGGCTGTCGCCTTGTGTCTTGCAATCGCCGTTGTATCGGCAGGGGCCCAGTCTCAAAATGCCAAGACCTACAATGTTTCCGATATGGTGCAGTTCCTCAAGGCCGTTGGGCCCGACCGGACCATAGTCCTTCGAAAGGGCGATTACAAGCTCTCTTCCGCTTATTCCGTGACAAGCGAATACATCTACTGGTATGACGGTGACAACGGTAAGGGACTTGAGCTTTCGGGGCTCAAAAACCTTACTATCCGCGGTGCCGACGGCGCCCGCATAGTATCTGACGCATCGATGAGTACCATACTCACAGTGTCCGAGTCGCAGGGTATTACGATCGACAATATCGTTTTTACGAGAACATCAGCCGCCGGAAAGGACGCAGGCGCAGGCAGCTTCTACGCCAGTTCGGTCAAAAATCTCGTTTTAGATCGGTGCAGTTTCGAGGGCGGAACTGCTACGGCGATCGAATTGTATGAATGCACTGCTGTCAAAATTCGCAGAACTTCGATTTCCGGAGCATACGCCGGTGCAGTATGTGTGTCATGCTCGAAGGACGTAGAGATCACCGGAGCAACCGTCGACGGATGCGAGGGGTACCCTCTCATCTATGTCGAAGAATCCGGTCCTGTTACCTTCGAGTCGTCGATTTTCACGTCGAACATAGGAAGCAATTTCGTCGAGTACTATCCTTACGATCTCGATAAGGAAACACTGGTATTCAAGAACTGCAGCTTCAAGAACAACGACTACGAGTTCTTCCTCGGCTCGTCCGATTTCCCGGAGACGGTCAGCTGCACCTTCGAGGGCAACAGTTTCGGCGAGGATTGGGCCGAGTCGTCGGTCGCTATGAACGACGAGGACTATTACGGCGGGGACGACTATTACGACGACGAATACGAGGAGGATTATCCCGAATATGCATCCTTCGAGCACTCCTCGGGCTTGGCCTTCCTGTATCCCTCGTATTGGGAACTCCGGGACGATTCGTATAAAGCGAGGGCTGGCGTCTTCTCTCCCTACGGCTCGACCTTTGTCCTCATCCTTACACCTTATCAACTCCCCGCCAAGATCGATGTCGTCGCTCAGCGGCAGAAGATTTTCGCCGATGCCCTGGCCGCTCTTGCAAAAAGCTTGAAGGACGAATCCGCCCTCGTGCTTTCGGTCAAGGCCGAGGGTGCGATCGGCGACGAAGCGGGACTTGTGTTCCAGGAATACCGGGGAACGGCGACAATCGGGAAGGACGGATACGCCGCTGCGCGTGTCAAGCTCGTCATCTACAATGGCAGGGTCCACGCCCTGGTCGGCATGGCCAAGAATGCCTCTTCGCTCGGTTTTGACACAGACGCGGATTACGTCTTTTCGTCATTATATGTGAATGAATAGCCGTCGGTTTATATTGACAGGTTGCCGACAAAGGCGAAAGCGCCCTTGTCGGCAGTTTTTTTACTCTTGCACGTGCGTAGAAAACCGGAAGGTCTTCGAGTAATTACAAAACAGTTTGATGGCAAACATCGAGTTTGACATCAACCTGGTAATCCCCGTTGCCCCGCGTCCCTCGTGGTGCTAAAGTAAAAAACACTAACGGGTCGAAATCAGGACCGTAAGGCTCCCGTTTCACCCTTTTTATGCATCTCGCGGGGGACAACATGGTAATTCTCACACTCAATTGCGGCTCATCTTCGGTAAAGTACCAGGTATACGACTGGAACAAGAAAGACACCCTTGCCACGGGCATCGTCGAACGCGTTTCCATCGGAGGATCGTCCATCACCCATAAGGCCAGGGGCAAGCCCGACTATGTGGTCAATCACGAGTGCCCGACGCACACGGTCGCGATAGAACTCATCCTGCGGACCCTCGCCGATACAAGTCACGGCGTCATCAAGGACATGTCCGTCATCAAGGCGGTCGGTCACCGCATGGTGCACGGCGGCGCAAAGTTCGCTCGCTCGGTTCAGATCAACGACGAGTTTGTTTCTGTCTTCAAGGACCTCATCGATCTCGCTCCGCTCCACAATCCGGCGAATCTCATGGGCGTCGAGGCGGCAAAGGCAGTGCTCCCCTATGTCCCGCACTGCGCCGTCATGGACACGGCCTGGCATCAGACCATGCCCGATTTCGCCTATACCTACGCCGTACCCCGCGAATGGAAGGACAACTACGCCGTACGTCGTTACGGATTCCATGGGACCAGTTTCTTGTATGTCGCCAAACGCGCCGCTGTTCTGCTCGGTAAAGACCCCTTCGAAACAAATCTCATCATCGCCCACATCGGCAACGGCGCATCGATGAACGCGGTCAAGAACGGACTCTCCTACGACACATCCATGGGTATGACCCCCCTCGAGGGACTCGTCATGGGTACGCGCTCGGGCGATATCGATCCGGGCATCATCTTCCACATGATACGCAAGGCCGGACTCAAGGCTGCGGATATCGACAGAATACTCAACAAGGAATCCGGTCATCTCGGCCTGACGGGGCGCTGGGCGGACCGCCGCGATATCGTGCAAGCCGCCGAGTCGGGCGATCCGGTGGCCATCCTCGCGAGGAAGGTCGAGTGCTACCGGATAAAAAAATATATCGGCGCGTACACAGCCGCGCTCGGCGGAGTGGATGCCCTCGTTTTCACGGCCGGCGTCGGCGAGATGAGCCCGACGATTCGCCAGCTCGCCGTGGAGGGTCTCGAAAACCTCGGCATCGTCGTCGATCCGAAGAAAAACGAGCAGGCCACCTGCCGCAACGCCGAACTGGACATCACCGGCACGGGGTCGAAGGTCAAGGTCTTCGTAATTCCGACCGACGAAGAGCTTGTGATGACCGAGGACGCTTTCGCGCTCACCGATGGCAGTTACGACCTGCATACGAGGTACCGGTATTATTTCCAGGACCCGCAGTACGTCAACAAAGCCAGGGCCGAGGGCCTTGTCCACGATTTGGAGAAGCGTCCCTATCTGAAAGAGCTTGTCGCACAGATACCCTGAGTCGTTGTGCGGACGCTGCGCGCGTCACGGGGAGGTGCTCATGCGGATTCTCATCGTCAACATCGAGGTCAAGGAAGAATGTATCGACGATTTTATCGCCGCAACGCGCGCAAACGTAGCGGCGAGTCTTCGCGAACCGGGCGTCGCACGATTCGAGTTCTTCCGCGATGAAGACGATCGACGCCGTTTCGTTCTTATCGAGGTGTACCGCGACGACGAGGGCCAGGCGCGCCATCGCGAGACCGAGCACTACAAGACCTGGAAGGATAAGGTCGAGCCCATGATGGCTTCGCCCAGGACGCGCGCGGCGTATATCCCTATACCATGAAATTCGATGTCGCGGTCCCCGGCCGCCTCTTCTTCGGCGCGGGACGGGTTTCTTCGCTCGGCGAGGTGGCGAGGGAGTTGTTGCAGCGTCGCGGGGCACAGGATGGAAACGAACCGCATTCACTCGAAGGTAGAACTGCCTTTGTCGTTACAGGCTCCTCACCGGAACGGGTCTCCGCGGCCTTTGCGTCGCTCGAGCACGCGGGATTCGGCATTGAGCGTTATACGATCCGCAGCGAGCCGGGCTTCGACGAGGCCCGCGACGCGCTTTCCCGCGCGCAAGAGGCCGAGACTGCAATTGTCGTCGGCATCGGAGGAGGATCTGCGCTCGACCTCGCAAAGGTGGTTGCGGCGCTGCTTGCGAATCCGGGCGATCCCATGGACTATGCCGAAGTGATCGGGGCAGGCAGGTCCTTTGTCCGGGAATCGGCGCCCTATATCGCCGTACCTACGACGGCCGGTACGGGTTCCGAAGTCACACGGAATGCAGTACTCGTTTCGAAGGAACACAGGATGAAGGTCAGCCTCCGTTCGCCGACCATGCTCCCGGCCGCAGCGATCGTCGATCCCGAACTCACCTACAGTATGCCGCCCGAGATAACAGTCCAGAGCGGCATGGACGCTCTTACCCAGCTCATCGAGAGCTTCGTCAGCCCCCGAGCCTCTCCATTCACCGACGGGATCTGCCGCGAGGCGATCCCGCGCGCGGCCCGGGCCTTACCGCGCGTGTTTGAAAACGGGCAGGATGCGGCCGCGCGCGCGGACATGGCCTTCGCCGGACTGGCGGGCGGAATTGCCCTGTCCAATGCGGGTCTCGGCGCGGTACACGGCATCGCGGGCCCCCTGGGCGGCGCCTTCCCTGTACCGCACGGTTCGGCATGCGCAGCCCTGCTTGCCCCGGTCACCGCGCTCAACCTCAAGGTTCTCCGCGAGCGCGAACCGACTCATCCCTCACTACATCGGTATGCCGAATTGGCCGAACTCTTGGGAGCGCCGAAGGGATCCGGAGCCGAGGACGCGGTCGGTATTCTGCGTCACTTGAGCGCAGGCCTCGGGGTGCGGGGGCTCGCGAGCTTCGGCCTAACGAGGGAGAGCTTCCCCGATCTCGCTGTCAAGGCTGCTTCTTCGAGTTCCATGAAGGGCAATCCCGTCATGCTGAGGCGAGAGGAAATCTGTTTCGCGCTCGAGGCGGCGATGGGCCTGTGAGCGTCGGGGAGTGACTCGAAGCTTGTTGCAGCTCGAAGTTTTTATCTGACAAATAATTAGTTGGTCCCTGTCACGGTCGTGCGCAACGCAACAAGCTTCGAGGCACTAATTGAAAACCAACCGGGGTTTTTAAAGCTTCGCAAATGTGATTTTTGGAAAAAGCGGTCTATATTCTTGCGTAATAGGTTCAGAGCCCGGATACGATGAGGAGCGTTCGTAGTCGGTCTCTTTTCAGGCGGTGGTTCGGCCCGGCGGGCCCCGCAGGGCCCCTCGGGGTAAGCCTCCTTCCCCGAGGGGCCCTATTTATTTGTCCTGTGTCCTGTCTATACTCAGCCCATGGATTTATGCGCTTTCGACCAATGGTGCCGGAGTTTCCTGGAGATCGATGCCTTAGCTAAGGTCGATAAATCCCTCAACGGTGTCCAAGTTGGAAGATCAGGCGGCGAGATTGAGGTCGCGGCTTTTGCAGTCGACGCCTGCGCCGAGACGATCCGGAGGGCGGCGGCCGCCGGCGCGCAACTGCTCTTCGTCCATCACGGACTTTTTTGGAACGCGGGGGAGCGGATCGAGGGACCCCTACTCGAGAGGATACGGCTGCTTCTCGACTCGAACATGGCTCTTTATGCCTGTCACCTCCCTCTGGACAAGCACTCCGAGGTCGGCAACAATGCCGTTCTCGCCCGAATGCTCGGACTTGTGAACGTGCGTCCCTTCGGACTGTATCACGGGGTGAGGATCGGCTTCGCCGGCACCCTCGATCCCCCGATAAGCCTGGACGAGGCCGTACGGCGCGTATTGCCCGACGGTTCGAGTCCGCTCAGCCTCATACCGGGGAGGCGCGAGGTAGTGCGAAGCGCGGCCGTGGTCTCGGGCGGAGCGGGAGACAACGCCTTCGACGCCATCGCCGAGGGCCTCGACCTTTTTGTCACCGGCGAAAGCTCGCACGAGGCCTATCATGCCGTGATCGAGTCCGGCCTCGGGTATATCGGGGCCGGCCACTATGTCACGGAGACCTGGGGCGTCAAGACTGTCGCAGAACGTCTGAGTCGTGAATTGGCGGTACGTACGATCTTTATCGACGTGCCGACCGGATTGTGAGTGTAAGGAAGCCTATGGAGCAGCAAAAGACAATACCGATCGCCCCCTTGTTCCTCACCGCGGCTGTCATTATCGCCGACCAGGCGAGCAAGGCCTTGGTGATGGCCCATATAAGTCCCGGGAGCATCGGCTTCAGCGCCTTCGGCGATTTCTTTTACATACTGCGTCAACAGAATCTCGGCATGGCCTTCAGCCTCCTCGACGACTTGGGCGCGACGGCCCGGGCCCTGGTTCTCATCGCCCTTCCCGCCATTCTGGTGGCGGCGGTTTTTTGTTATTATTTTTTAAGTAAGAACCTTTCAACGCTTCAACGCTGGGCACTCTGCGGCATCGCCGGAGGCGGCGTAGGCAACCTCATAGACCGTATTTTCAGGCCCGAAGGCGTCGTCGATTTTATAAGCGTTAAGTTTTACGGCCTTTTCGGCTTTGACCGGTGGCCGACCTTCAATATCGCAGACTCGGCCGTCGTGGTATGCACGATTCTTTTCGTGATCGCAGCGATAGCCCTTGATTACAGGAGGAAGGAACAATGACACGAAGCGGACGAAGGGCCGTTTTCCTAATAGTTGCAACGGTGGGCAATTTTCTCGTCACAATCATTCTCATGGCCCTGCTCATGCTCTTGTGGAGCGCGATCTCGGGACTGTTATCCTTGTCGCAGGATTCGGTATTCCCCGCCTTCATGGCCGCCTTCCTTTTAGCCGTCGTTCTGTCCGGCTTTATTTACTCGAGGGTCTTGCGGTATCTAAGCGACAAACCCGAGCTTGTCGAGCGATTCGGACTCAGCAAGAAGTAGGCGGACAATGACGGATTACCTCGAAAAACTGGCTGCCCTCGGTCTGCGCGTGCCGGAAGTGCTTCTTCCCGCCGAGGGAATCGATTATTCAAAATGGGCCGTGGTCGCCTGCGATCAGTATTCCTCGGAGCGCGAGTATTGGAAGCGCGCAGAACAGGCCGCGGCCGGCTCGCCCTCGACGCTCAACCTCATCTTCCCGGAAGCCTTCCTCGAAGACGAAGACAAGAACGAACGCATACAGCGCATCCAGTCGACGATGAGATCCTACCTCGCGCGCGGGGTCCTCAAGAGTACCGGACCGGGCATGATCTTGGTCGAGCGCTTTACCTCGGCCGGTGACAGGCCCCGTCTCGGTCTCGTCATGGCTTTCGATCTCGAGGCCTACGACTATTCGGCGGGTTCACGCTCGCTCATCCGCGCCTCGGAGGGCACGATTATGGAACGCCTCCCGCCGCGCATAGCGATCCGCCGCGGCGCCGCCCTCGAGCTTCCGCATATCATGATCCTCGTCGACGATCCGGGGCGGACTCTCATCGAGCCGATCTACGAGTCGCGCTCGAAACTGCCATTGTTATATGATTTTAACTTGATGCTGGGCTCGGGCAGAATTCGCGGCTGGAAGGTCGCCGATGCAGACAGGCTCGGCAGGCTGGCCGAGGCGCTCGGCCGCCTCGCCGATCCCGAAAAATACCGTGCGCGCTACGGGAAAGACGATGTGATGCTGTTCGCGGTGGGCGACGGGAATCACTCGCTTGCGACGGCGAAGGCGGTCTGGGAGGATACGAAGAAGACTTTATCCGCCGAGGGCTCCTCGCTCGATCATCCCGCTCGTTACGCCCTCGCGGAATTGGTCAACCTCTACGACGAGGGGCTGCCATTCCATCCGATCCATCGCCTCATAAGCGGAGCCGCCAAACATACTCTCATAGCAGCCATGAAGGCCTCTACGAGCTGCGAAGTAGAGCCCGCCGTCTCGATCGAAGATGCCGTCGCGCGCGTGGACAGGGCCGATTCGAAGTCCGTGCAGTGTGTCGCCATCGTCGACGCAGCCGGTGCCGATCTCGTCCGGTTCACACACCCCTCCGCGAAGCTCGCGGCCGGAACTCTGCAGTGCATCCTCGATCCCTTCGTAGCCGCCGAGAAGGGCGTGACGATCGACTATATCCACGGGACCGAGAGCCTTGTCCACCTCGCCCGAAAACCGGGTAATGTGGGGCTGTATCTTCCTCCTGTGGATAAATCGGGCTTTTTCGAAACCGTGATCCGCGACGGCGTCATGCCCCGGAAAACCTTTTCGATGGGGGAGGCTCCGGATAAACGTTTCTATATAGAAGCAAGAAAAATCGTGCAATGATCTATCAGGCTGCCGCCAAAGGAGAAGGCGCCTTTGGCGGCGGCTTTTTTTCCTATCGTACGTGTGTAGAAAACCGAAAGGTTTTTTAGGTTCCTCGAAGCTTGTTGCAGCGATGTGTCATAGAGTAGGAAAGCATTTTATTGCTTACAAGATAATAATTTAGATTATTACAACAATCTTCGTGGCACTTCATGCTGTTTCTATGGACCTTGACAGCTTAGGATGAATCAGTACAATGACGCCTACCCGCTCGGTATCGCTAAAAAAAGATCGTATTCACTATCCTAGGAGGAAGCCATGGTGATCCTGCTTGCCGACGCATTCGCTCCGGACCTTCCCGGAAGGCTGGCCGCCTTCGGCCAGGTCGTGACAGACCTAAGTCGCGTCTCCGATGCCGAGGTTATCATCGTGCGCTCCAAAACCAAGGTCGACAAAGCCATGATCGACGCCGCGCCCAAGCTCAAGTACATCATCCGGGGCGGGGTCGGGGTCGATACGATCGATGTCGAGTATGCGAAATCGAAGAATATCCTCGTCGACAATACGCCCGAGGCTTCGAGCCTGGCGGTGGCGGAACTCGCCTTCGCGCTCATGATCGCCCTGCCCAATCACATCGCCGAGGCCGACGCCTCGATGAAACAGGGCAAGTGGCTCAAGAAAGAGCTCGAACGCACCGAACTCGGAGGCAAGACCCTGGGCCTTGTCGGTATAGGTCGCATCGCGCGCGAGCTTGCGGTCCGCGCCAAAGCCTTCGGCATGAAGGTCATCGCCTATGACAAATACGTCTCCTCGTCCGACGTCGCCGCGATGGTGAGTCTCGACGAGGTCCTCTCGACTTCGGATTATATTTCCCTTCACACTCCGCTCACCGACGAGACCCGCGGCATGATGAACGCCCAGGCCTTCGCCAAGATGAAGAAGGGCGCCTATCTCATCAACACCTGCCGCGGTCCTGTCGTGAACACTGAAGATGTCGTCGCCGCCCTCAAAGATGGGAAGCTCGGCGGCTACGCGACCGATGTGTACGACAAGGAGCCTCCGGAGGGCTCTCCTCTTCTCTCCGCGCCGAATGTCCTCCTCACGCCGCATCTGGGGGCCTCGACCGAGGAGAACCTGATCCGCCTCGGCGATTGCATCGTCGAGCGGATGCAGAAGTACGCAAAGAAATAAGGAGCCGATATGAAGCGCGCGATCAATTTCAACGCCGGACCGGCGGCGATACCTCAGGAAGTCCTCGAACGGGCACGCGACGAAATGCTCGACTGGAAGGGCACGGGCATGTCTGTCATGGAGGTCTCGCACCGCTCGAAGGAGTACGAGGAACTGCATAATCACGCCCAATCGTCGTTCAAGGAAATCGCCGGTATGGGCGAGGACTGGAAGATCCTCTTCCTCATGGGCGGGGCGAATCTGCAGTTCTCCATGCTCCCTATGAACTTCATTCCCGAGGGTGGCAAGGCCGAGTACATCGTGACCGGACACTGGGCCAAGGCGGCCCTCAAGGAGGCGAAGCGCTACGGCGGCGTCGCCTCGGTCTCCACCGAACAGGAGGGCGTCTTCCGGTCCATACCGGCCCAGTCCGAGATCAAGGTCGACCCCAGCGCAGCCTACGTCCATATAACGAGCAACAACACGATTTTCGGGACGCAGTGGCAGTACTGGCCCGATGTCGGCTCTGTCCCCCTCGTCGCCGACATGTCGAGCGATATTTTCTCCCGCCCCTTTCCGGCGGACAAGTTCTCGTTTATCTACGCCGGAGCGCAGAAAAACCTCGGACCCTCGGGCGTCCTCGTCGCCGCTGTCAAGGAATCTTTCCTTGCAAAGGCGAAAGAAGACCTGCCCTCCATGCTTTCGTACAAGATCCATGCGGCGAACAATTCGCTGTTCAATACGCCGCCCTGTTTCTCGATCTACATCCTCGACCTCACCCTCGATTGGATCAAGAAGATGGGGGGGCTTGCGGGCATCCAAAAGATAAACGATGAGAAAGCCCGCATTTTATACGAGGCGATCGATGCCTCGGGAGGTTTCTACAATAACCCGGTTAACAAGGCCGACCGGTCCAAGATGAACGTGGTATTCCGTCTGCCCAACGAGGAACTCGAGAAAAAGTTCGTGAAGGAGGCCGAGGCAGCCGGCATCATCGGCGTCAAGGGCCACCGCTCCGTGGGCGGAATACGGTTCTCGATCTACAACGCCAATCTGGTCGATAATGTCAAGAAATCCGTCGAGTTCATGAAGGATTTCCAGAAGCGCAACGGCTAAGACTGAAAACAGCTACGCGCTTCGGCATTGCGAAACAGCTCCGCACGGACTATACTATAGTAGCGTATCTCCGTGCGGAGGTCTGTTCTGGTAGATCTACGGCTTCTCATCGTTCTCGACGCATTTCTCCTTGTCCTTGCAACGATTCTCACCATCGGTTTTGCGGTTGTCGTGAAGCCCAGGCGGCGTGAACTTGTCACCTGGGCTGTGGCCTACACCCAATTATTGGTCGGTACTGTCCTTTTTTCTTTGAGGGGACTCATCCCCTCGGTTTTCTGCATTGTCATCGCGAACATGCTCATCCTTTCCTTTTTCGCGCTGATCGTGATCGGGTCCGACTTTTTTTATAACCGCAGACCGCGCTATATCATTGCTTTTATAAGCGCCGTTATCGCCTTGCTCTGGTTCTCCTGGTTCACCTTCGTCATGCCTCTCTATACGCCGAGGTTTGTTTTTTATAATATTTTCGTCGCTACTATATCGATTATCGGCGCGGTGGCGATCGCGAAGGATGCCCGTTCCTCCCTCGTCGTCGTATCGAGAATAGCCGCGTCCTTCCTTCTCTGTCTCGCGCTTCTTCATATCATCAGGCTGTATTTTGGTTTTGTCGATCTTCCCTCGGACATTCTCGACTCGGGGCTCTGGGAGGCCGTCATACAGACGATGGCCGGTTTTTTCACCACGGTCCTCAGTTTTACGCTCCTCATCCTGCATGAGCGGCGCGAGAACGACGAGTTGAGCGCATCCGCCCGCGACCGCGAACTGCTTGTGAGGGAAATGGCGCATCGCACCAAGAACGACCTCGCCATGGTCGACAGCTTGATCTCTCTCGAGCGTGAAGCGCTCATGAAGCGTAAGACGGAAGTTCTCGATATTGCGCGAGTATTCGAGCGTTTCGATGCGCTCAGGGAGAGGATACGATGCCTTGCCGAGGCTCACGACCGCCTGTCGCGTTCGAACGATCCGGGGCGCGTATACTTGGACGAGTATTTGAAGGTGATCATCTCCGCCTTGCCCGCCAAGCCCGGAGTTGCCATCGAACATGATCTCGAGGCTGTCGAAGTTCCTTTTTCCCTCGCAGCTCCGCTCGGCCTGGCGATGAACGAACTCGTGACCAATTCGCTCAAGCACGCTTTTACCGAAGCTGCGCCCGGTTTTATCAGAGTCACGCTGAAAAGCCTCGTCGATCACGAGGGTCGTGAACAGGCGGTCTTGGAGGTTCGGGATAACGGCCGCGGCCTTGTGTGGCCGCCCGAGCGGCCGGGCCTCGGTACGACGATCGTCGAAGCCTTCGCGCAGAAGCTCAAGGGGAGTCTTGAGTATAGTTACGAAAACGGCAGTGTTTTCAGATTGAGCTTCGAGGTTCCGCCGATCCGTAAATAAGCCTTACCTTAAATAACCGCCTTCAGCAACATGTCGATTCTCTCGCGGAGATGTTTCATGTCGGTGCGCGCCTTCTGAACGAAGGAGTTGTTCTCGATCCTCCCCATGACCGCCTCGAACTCGGAGTCGTTTTCGAAGGTCGCCCGTCTGAAACGGTTTTCGTAGTCTTTCGCGCGTGTGGCGTAGACTTCGTTTTCGACTTTATAAGACAAGTCCATAAGCTCTTCAAGTGTTTCGCGGAGAGCGGACTTGGCCTCGCCGTTGCGCGTCAATCGTATGCAGGCCCAGGCATGGGCGGCCTTGTCGCACACATACGAATCCGCGATATGATCGTAGCCTTCGTGCATGGCGTTCCAGTCGCGAAGTGCCCCGGAGCGCGCTCGAGCGACAAGCTTGTCCACCTTCGATCGCGGCGCTATCTGCCCTCCGAGATTCTCCCATTTCCTTTCGCGGCCCTCGCCTGCGAATCTCGTCTCGAGTGCCCCGATCTCGGACTCGAGAACTTCGCGTTGAGCGCCGCCTGCCGGACATTTCTCTTCGAGCCAGGCGAGCACGGTGTTCCCGGCGTACCAGGCGAGCATCTCGCGGTATGCCGCCAGGGCGCGGCGGGGCCGTTTGACCACAGTCGTCCTCGATGAGTGCTCGATTGTTCCGGCGGGCAGTTCGAGCCAGTCTATGTCCTCTTCGTCCGGAACGAGATTCTTCATCCACGATTCTAAAAGCTCGACCGCATGGATTATTTCCTCGGCGGTGTCGGGAGCGAAGGGAGAGTACTCGAGCCTCGGCGTTTTAACGAGCCTCTTGTCGCGCGACGCGAACTTTCCCTCGTTGCGCATGAGGGCGTAGAGATTGTGCGTCCACCAGTAGGCGGGCATGAGCACGAGCCGTTCGAGCGAACGGTCGTCGTCGACGAGGCAGAAGGGGAGGGGAAGGTCGATTTCGTAGCGGTAGTCGCCCTTGGAAAGAAGGCAGTAGGAGGCGAAGCGCGAACTGTGCTTGACCGAGGTGCAGAGCCCCGGCCAGAACCCGCGGCCTGCCTCGATTTCGCCGTCGGGCGCGCGCGAGTTGTGGTTCGAACCTATGGTCGCGCCGGCTGCGAGATTCGATTGACCGCGCACCAGGGCGGCGATCAGGAAACTTGTATTATGGTGCTGCTCGTGACAGGGGAAGATGAGGTTCGAGAGCATCTCGCAGCATGAGACGGTGGAATTCTCTCCGAGTATGGAGTGGATGAGCCGGGCGCCGTACTTCAAGGACGAGTGGGGTCTCAGAACGAAGCGAACGGCCTTGCACCCGTAGAAGACTTTACAGCCGCGGCCGACGATGCCGTTGACGAGCTCGACGCCTTCGCCGATCTGGGTGCGCTCCTCCTCGCTTGAATGTATTGTCAGGTTCTTGAGTTTGTTGGCGCCTTTAATATATGCGGATTCTCCGATGGCGCTGTCTTTGATGATGCGGTTCGACTTGAGCACGGAAGCCCGTCCGATCGTGCCATAGCGCCCGCGTCTTTTGTCGAACATCGCCTCGGTCATGGATCGAAAGGCTGCCATGAGTTCGGGATCGTCGCGGCGACGGGCCCAGAGGTAGGCGTCGGCGCAGGTCATACCGTCGAAGGGCAGGACCTGCCTTCCCCCCGCCTCGTTCATGAGGTCGAGTTCGATCCTGACGCCCTCGTCTTCGCCTTCCATGACGATGCCGTTGCCGAATTTCGCGTGGTTGGTCGTGTGTATTTCGTCGTTCGAGAGCAGGACGCACAAGTCTCCGACGATGTAGTGAGCCAGGTAGGAGCAGTCGTGGATCGCGCAGTCGTCCCCGATGTCGCAGGCGACGATTCTCGAATCGCTTATTCCGACAGGCGCGAGAAGGTCGTGATGCTCGATGATCTTCGATGATATCGAGCCGAGGCGGACAAGGCCGGCGAATTCGCAGTCATGGATCAACTCGGGCTGGAAGGGGTCGGTGACGAGCACGAGCGACCAGTCGACGCAGCGGTTCCCGCCGGCTTTCAGGATATCGATCTCCTCGGTCGTCAGGGTTCGGTATGAGCTCGGCTCCCTTCGCAAGAATTCCTTTATTTGCTGGTTGCGGATGCGGTATTCGTCTTCTCCGGGTCGGAGATACTCGGGCGGTACGAATCCGAGCCCGTAGCTCGATTCGTCAAGTATTTTCATATCGTTCATAGTTTTATGAGGATAATGGCTGTGGACCGCGAGGGCAAGTACCGCTCGGTAGTATCGGGGTATTGACCAAGGAAGCGCCTTTTTGCGATGGTTAGGCATGAGCTTCCCGGAAGCGGCGATCGCGGATCGTCTTGTAACCGATGCCGAGAAGGCAGCCTTCGACACTCTGCCCCTCATGGTCTCATCGGAGGGAGCCAAGCGGAACAAGCTGGCCGTGAAGCTTGCCGATATACTCGGCAATCCCGGCGAGTTCCAGCAGTATGTCTCCGGTCCTGCGGGGGACCGCCTCGCCAGGGTGGATCGCCTTTTACGGATATTCCGGGAGAATGTGGAGCTTCTTGTCCACAAGACCTGGGTCGAGAATCCCGAAGAAAAGCCCAAGGAACGGCTCTTGGAAGATCTGGTCGCCTTCGAGCGCGATTATCGCGACGGGGCTTTTTCGACCGCATTCAAACGTTTTGTCGCCCTCGCCAATTCGATCGCAAGTCTCCTCTTCGGGCATCAGAGCCGAGCCGAGGATTTCCTCTTGTACTGCTTCCGCATCGATCCAAAATTCGGCCTTTTTTTCTGGTATATCGGAGAACTCGAAAAACAAGCCCGCGAGGAGTCCCTCTCCTTGTCGGAAGAACTGATGACCCTCGAAACGCTCATAGGCGTGTACGTTCTTTCGAGTTTCTGAGTTCTTCAACGCAGCGTGGTTTTTGTAGAAACACTACTTTATTCATTTGCCTTGATTGCAGCCGCATTACGTGATCAGTAGTATATGCGTTTATTATCTCCATCCCCGCTGACCCACATCCCCTCCCGCGGCTATACTGTCAGCCGCGGAGGCGAAAGCATGGTTTACAGAAAGATGGGCAGGACCGGCGTCGAGGTCTCGGCGCTCGGGTATGGCTGTATGCGCTATCCCAGAAAGGGAGGGCGTATCGATGTCGAGCGGACCGAGGCCCAGCTCGAGTTCGCCTTCGCCAAGGGCGTCAATTACTTCGATACCGCCTGGGCCTATCTCGGAGGCCAGAGCGAAACGATTCTCGGGAAGTTCTTGAAACGGATCGGCCGCGACAGGGCCTATGTTGCGGACAAGATTCTGCCCGCGCTCATCTTCTCCCGCAGCGACTTCGACAAGATACTCGGGGTCATCCTCTCGAGGCTTTCGACCGAGTATGTCGACTTTCTTCTCATGCACGCGCTCAGCGACTTTCAAGTCTGGGAGCGGCTTAAGAGTCTGGGCGCGGTCGAGTTCATTGAAAAGGCGCGTCGGGATGGAAGGATCAAGTACGCGGGCTTTTCCTGGCACGGCGACAAGAATGACTTTAAGCGCGTTGTCGACGAGTATACCTGGGACTTCTGCCAGATTCAGTACAACTACCTCGACGAGCACAACCAGGCGGGCCGCGAAGGGCTCGAGTACGCGGCCGCGAAGGGCCTCGGCGTCGTGATCATGGAGCCGCTTCGCGGCGGTTCGCTCGTGGGCAGGATGCCAGCCGAGGCCGAGGCTGCGATCCGGCGCGCGGCCCTCGATCGCGGCGGAAGCGCGCCGAGCGCGGTTTCGCTCGCCCTCAATTGGATATGGGACCATCCCGGCGTGAGCACGGTTCTCTCCGGCCTCAACGAGGAGAAGCACATCGAGGAGGATATAGCGCTCGCGGAACAGTCCGCGCCGAACTCGATGAGCGATCGGGACAAGATGCTTTTAGCGGAGGTGCGCTCGGTCTACGAGCGGCTCATGAAGGTGCCGTGCACGGGCTGCGGCTACTGTATGCCCTGTCCCTTCGGGGTGAACATCCCCTTCGCCTTCGCGGCCCTCAATTCATACGGCTACTTTCACGAGCGGCAGATCAAGTTCCAGTACAACCTGAACACCACCGGATACGCGGGCGGAAGGAAGTCGGCCGCCTCGGTCTGCACGAAATGCGGCGCCTGCGAGAGGAAATGCCCTCAGAAGATACCCATCCGAAGCGCTCTGGAAGAGGCCTCGCGCGAGCTGGAGAGCGGAGCTATAAAAATATTCGCCGGAGCCCTCGGGCTCGTACGCGCGTTACGGGGCGAAAAGCGGCACAGGAAGTCGGGCGGCTAAGTCGCGCGGTTCTCGAGTATGAGATCGAGAAGCGAGCGGTCCACCTTGAAACCTTTGTACTTCTCGAATTTCGCTCCCGGCCTGCTGTGTTCGACGATGCCGAAGGGGCCTTCGAAGTTCCACAGGGCGAAGCCCCAGCCGAATTCCCGGTAGAGACCGAAGAGGTCCCTGAGCCAGTTCATGGCGACCTCGTTCGGCGTCTTCGAGTAGCAGCCGCATTCTCCGATGTGGACCTCGACTCCGCCTGCCTGGACGGCGCGCCAGGGCTCGTAAAACTCACGCAGGGCCTCGCGGTTCCATGTCCTGCCCTCCCAGACAAGGCCGGGGTACACAGGCTCGGGCAGACCGGCCCAGCCTCTCCACCAGTCGGCGCCGTAGTGGCTTATGACCATGGGCATGTATCCACGTCCCGAGTGAATGACGCCGAGGTCGGCGAGTTCAGGGATCGCGCTGTGGCCGCCGCCTACGCCGTCGAGGACGATGGGGCGCTCGGGATCGACGGCCCGGATCGCCGCGACGGTCCGGCGCATGAGTTCTTCGTGTCGTCCGCGGGTCATGCCGCGCTCGCCCTCGTTCGGCGGCTCGTTTAAAAGATCGAAGGACAGGCCTTCGGGAGGAGTATCCTTGTACCGACGTGCGAATGTTTCCCAGATAGCGACGAAGCCGTCCTGCGCCGCCTTGTCGAGCCAGAGGTTGTGCGTCTCGATTTCAGGGCGGTTGATGCAGTAGCCCGGAGCGCGGTGCAGGTTCAGGCTGAGATGCAGGCCCCGTTCTCTGCAATAGGCGAGGTATGAGTCGATATATGACAGAACTTCCTCATCGAGCGATGCGTAATCTGTCCCTTTCGTCCAAAAGCGGTAGTCTGTCGGAATGCGCACAAAATCGAGGCCGAGTTCGGCCATGAAGTCCAATGCCTTGCGGTCCGCCTCGGTCGGTTTGCGGCCGGGCTGCCACGAAAACATCCATTGAAAGTTGAAGCCATATCGGCTCGGCATTGATTCGCTCCTTGGTGAACGCTGGCTCGGCATACTACACGGACCGGGGTCTGAGGGTCGAGGTGTCGGCAGGCGATGGGAACCGTAGTTGTAAAAATGGAATCCTGTTTCAAAAAAACTTGCGCCCTGGGGGAATCCGGTATACAGTACTTCCACCCGGGAGGGATGCGCCGTCCCTTCCTGGAATTCAGCATGGTTCACCACCCCTGTCGAGTTCACAGCGGCGCTAGGAGGAGGCATAAAGTATGAAGCGATTTGTGTTTCTCGTGGTGCTCGTCGTCGCCGGGTCACTTGTATTCGGTGCCGACGCGATTGAACTGAAATTCGGTCACTACAACAACGAGGCGCATCCGATGCATCAGGCGGCTGTCGCCTTCGCCGACGGCGTCGCGGCGCGGACCGGCGGCGCGATCAAGGTGACGATCTTCCCGAACAGCAAGCTTGGCAGTTCGCAGGAGATGGTCGAGCAGACGACGCTCGGCGCGCTCGACTTTGTAGTGCCGACCGATTCGGCCATCGCGAAGTATGTCAATAAATTCAACCTTGTCGGCGCTCCATTCGCGTTCAAGGATTACGCGGCGACCGACAAGTTCTACGCGGGAGATTTCTTGAAATGGGTGACGCCCGACCTCGAAAAGGCCGGGCTGAAGTTCTTGGCGAGGTGGGAATTCGGGTTCAGAACCTACACGAACTCGAAGCGGCAGATCAATACGCCTGCGGATTTCAAGGGGCTCAAGATTCGCACGCCGCCGGACTTCGTAAACCAGGAGACCGTCAAAGCCCTGGGCGGCGTCGCGCAGACGATCGCCTTCACCGAGCTTCCCATGGCCCTCAAACAGGGCGTCGTCGACGGACAGGAGAATCCCATCGCGACCATCTACGCGAACAAGATGTGGGAGACGCAGAAGTATCTTACGATGCTCAACTACACCTATCAGTCGACCTACCTCATCATGAACAAGGCGAAATTCGACAAGCTCAGCGCCGCGCAGCAGCAGATTCTCATCGACGAGGCCAAGAAGGCGGGGCTTTTGAATCAGAAACTGGTCCGGGAAAGCGAGGCCTCGCAGATCGCCGAGTTGAAAAAGAACGGCATGGAAGTCGCGTATCCGGATATAGCTCCGTTCAAAGCCCTGGTCCAGCCGGTCTACGATGCGCTCAAGGCTCAGGTCGGCGAGGAAGTCTATAAGACCTTCATGGGCTATCTCGAGAAAGCGAAGTAGAGACGCGGAAAAACAAGCCGCGGGACGCTCGTGTACGGGCGTTCCGCGGCCGCTGGAGTGAATGATGCTGACAATCTACATTTTTGCTGTTCTGCTCGTGCTTATCATCATCGATTTGCCGATAGTCGTCGCGATCGCGCTCACGGCGGTCGCTTTCTTCGTCGGCATGGGGCAGGCCAATTTCCTCGCGATGATGCCGCAGCGCATGTATTCCGGAACGACCGGCTTTGTGCTCCTCGCCGTCCCGTTTTTTATTCTAGCCGGCAATCTCATGAACACCGGCGGCATAACGACGCGGATATTCCGTTTCGCGAAGGCCTTGGTCGGTCACGTGCCGGGAGGGCTCGGCCAGGTATCCGTGCTTTCGTCGATGATTTTCTCCGGTATGTCCGGTTCGGCCGTCGCCGACGCTGCTGGTCTGGGGCAGATACAGCATAAGGCGATGGTCGACAACGGTTATAAACCTGTAATATCTGCTTCGATCGTCGCCTCTGCCTCGACGATCGGACCGGTCATCCCGCCCTCGATCCCCTTCGTCCTCTACGGCGCCTTGACCGGAGTGTCGGTCGCCCGGCTCTTCGCGGCCGGCTTCCTCCCCGGCATCATCATGGGACTCGCGCTCATGCTTGTGCTCGCGATCATGGCCAAGCCGCGCGGATTTCCGCGCTCGGAACGCGCGAACATGAAGGAAGTCTGGGACAGTTTCAAGGCGGCGTTTCTGCCCCTCCTTGCCCCCGTCATCATTATAGGCGGGATTCTCACGGGCATTTTCACGCCCACCGAGGCCTCGGTCATTGTCTGCATCTACGCCGCGATCCTCGGATTCGCGTACAAGGATTTGAAGCTGAAGGACCTGCCGGAGATATTCTGGA
>CAZXXZ010000004.1:0-110241 GCA_964644505.1 uncultured Treponemataceae bacterium
TGTCTCGCGAGAAAGCGAATCGCTCCGCTTTGGGTTGCGCTCGGTCAGTGTTCCTATGTCTCGCGAGAAAGCGAATCGCTCCGCTTTGGGTTGCGCTCGGTCAGTGTTCCTGTATCTCGCGAGAACCCGAATCGCGGAGCGATTCGGGTTTCATGGTCGGGAAGAGGATGACGTCGCGGATCGAGTAGGAATCGGTGAGGAACATGACCAGGCGGTCGATGCCGATACCCAGGCCGCCTGTCGGCGGCATGCCGACCTCGAGGCTCGAGACGAAATCCTCGTCGAGCGAATAGGCCTCGTCGTCGCCGAGGGCCTTCTCGCGCTCCTGCTGCTTGAAGCGCTCGAGCTGGACGATGGGATCGTTGAGCTCCGAATACGCATTGCCGAGCTCGCGACCGTAGACGAAGGCTTCGAATCGTTCGGTCATCGAGGGATCGCCGGGCTTCTGCTTGGTGAGGGGTGAGATGACCGTCGGATAATCCATGATGAAGGTCGGCTGGATGAGCTTGTCCTCGGCGTATTTTTCGAAGGCCGCGTTGAGAATATCGCCCTTCGTACAGTCTTTGAGCTTCTTCTTGAGCCCTTCCTCGAGACCATGCCGCCTCGCGATCTCGCGGGCTTCTTCGTCGGTCGCGATTAGTTTGAAGTCGGGGCCGCCGTACTCCTTGACCGCATCGATCATGGTCAGGCGGCGCCATGGGGGCGAGAAATCGATCTCGGTTCCCTGATACGCAACCTTGCTCGACCCCGTCGCTTTGACGGCTGCGTATGAGACAAGGCCTTCGCAGAGTTCCATCATGCCGTGATAATCGGTGTATGCCTGATATATCTCGATCATGGTGAACTCGGGGTTGTGGCGGATATCGATGCCCTCGTTCCGGAAGTTCTTGCCCATGTCGTAGACGCGCTCCATGCCGCCGACGATGCAGCGCTTTAAGTGGAGTTCTGTGGCGATGCGCAGATAGAGCTGGAGGTTCAAGGCGTTCGATCGCGTTATGAAGGGCCGTGCGGCCGCCCCCGAGGCGACGGTCGAGAGGATGGGCGTCTCGACTTCGATGAAGCCGCGTTCGTCGAGGTATTCGCGGATCGCGCGCAGGATGAGGGTGCGCTTTCGGAATGTCTCGAGCACCTCGCGGTTCATGATCATATCGAGATAGCGCCGCCGGTAGCGCAGTTCGGGATCCTTGAGACCGTGGAACTTCTCGGGCAGAGGCTCGAGAGCCTTGGTGAGCAGCCTGAGGCTCCGCGCGTGTACGGATATCTCGCCGCGCCGAGTCCTGAAAACCCGCCCCTTGACCTCGATGATATCGCCTATATCGTAGGTTTTGATTCGTCCGTATTCTTCCGAGCCGAGCTCGTCGGCGTTGACATAGATTTGGATGCGGCCCTCGCGGTCCTGAACGTCGATGAACGAAGCCTTGCCGATGTCCCGGAATGACATCATGCGCCCCGCGACCGAGACCTCCCGGCCCTCCCATTCCTGCGGAGAGGCCTCGTAGCCGGCCTTTATCTCGGCCGAGTGATGGCTCTGTTCCGCCTTGACCACGGCGAAGGGGTCGCGACCCTCGGCCTGCAGTTTCGCGAGCTTCTCGCGTCTGACGCGCTGCTGCTCCGACAGCTCGCGCCTGTGCGCCTCCTCGTCCTCTACGGGTGTCTGGATCACGCGCTCTTCGCCCATGTGCTTGCTCCGGTTACGATCGAGTTTGAAGCGTCATTCTAGCGGAAAGCGGGGCTCAGCTTCAATGACGCGGGCCGGACTAAAACTTTTTCCCAAAGACGCAAGAAGCTTCGAGGAACTTCCATTGTCGAGCAGGTTGATGACAGGCATCGAGGTTGTCATCAGCCTGTCAGAGTAAAAGCTCGCCCTTGCGCTCGATGGGTATTTCGCGGCCCGCCTTGATCGCGACGATGTCGGGTCTGCTCACCAGGCCGTCGAGATGAATGAGGGCGGGCGCGTCATCGTCATAGTTCGAGCCGATCGCGAAATGGCAGGTACGGAAGGCCTTTTCGTCCTCGAGCATGTTGCCGACGATCTCGGCCGCGGGATTGAGACCGATACCGAGTTCTCCGATCGCCCGCGCATTGCGAATATAAACGGCGGCTTTTTCGTGCGAAAACGACCCCGATCGTTCGAGATTGCGCGCCGCTTCCTCTCCCCGCGCAAGAGAGGCCTCGAGTTCGCGCGCTTCGGCGCCGCCTTCGATCGCGACGACGAAGCCGCCTTCGACATAGCAGCGTATCGGCTCGCGGATGAGGATGCAGCCCGAGGCGGCGGCGATCGATCCGTCGAACACGATGACGCCCGTGGCCGACCCGAGGGCCGGGGAGATAAAGACCTCGCCCGCTGGAAGATTGCCGCCTTCGCCGGGCTTCGAAAAGTCGCCGTCGTCGACGCGCGGTTTACGACCGGCCAGACCTATACTGATATCGGTGCCGTTCTCGTTCGTGATCCGCACCGATTCTGCGCCCTCGAGCGCCGCCGCGACTTTTGCGCAGCGTTGCGCCAGCGCGTCGTAATCGATGGGTACGGTTTTCGCGAACATGGCGCGGGTGAGGCCGGGCGACCAAATCGCCCGCAGGGTACGCGCGCCTCGAAGCTGGTAGTGGAAGATGTGGTCGTATTCGGTGCCGTTCCAATCGTAGGGCGTCGCGATGCCGCCGCGGTCCTTGCCGAGTTTTTCAGCCGAAAGCGAGACGAAGGCGTCCGGCTTCGAGTCGAAGGCAGAGATGACCGCCTCTTCGGCGTAGTCGGTCTGGCTTTTCACGCCTTGAACGATAAGCGAGGGCGAGGCGCCGAGATCGACGGCCGCGTCGTAGACCGCGCAGGCAATTTCGAAAACCTCGCGTTGGGGATTGGTGACTATAAGGATTTTTTCGCCCGTCTGAAGGCGGAGCGATCGTTCGACCGCGATTCTCGCGGCTCGTGCGACGGCCTCGTCGCGCGTAAACCCTGCGGCGTCTGAAAGCGAATACATTGCTCAATCAAAGCCCTCGAAGGTTTTTCTGTCAAGGTGCGACGCCCAGGCTGAAGGATCATGTCCGGAAGACGACAAGCGGACGCATACTTCTTTTTCTCTACAGCGCAACATTCCAAGCGAGGGCGGCAGTGATCCGGATCTCGATGCAGGCGGCGAAGGCCCGGGCCCCCGAGAGCGCGGCTTTCGCAGTCTGAGCCTCCTCTTCCTCGACGCGATATGCGGTGTAGACGATTTCGGCCGATATGCGGAATCGCGATCCTAAAAGTCCACGATTCGAATCGATTAAGCGTGTTGCGAGCCCGAAACGGCTCGGCCAGTTTGCGGCTGTAAGTGGGAGAGCCGCGCCCTCGGGATCGAGTGTCGCGCTCGTAAGGGGCAGGACGCCGCCGACGATGATGCGCAGGCCGTCGCCGATCTCGGCTCCGAGGTCGAGACTGATCGAGACGAAGTCGAGCGTCCTGTCGTAGGCCGCATGGGACGAGAGCCCGAGACCGAGTTGCCCCAGGCCGAGGCCGAGCATGACACCGCCCGAGGCGCCCCGTAGCGGTTCATCGAGGCCGAGAAGAGGACCAGCGTCGAGTTCGAATGTGATATAAAAATGCTCCTGTGTCTTTTCATCCCCCGGTTTTCGATCAGACTCGGCCGTGGCCCTTGTCAGGACTGTCGCGAGCGCGACCGCGAATACCGCAATGAGTCTATACGAGCGCATACACACCTCCCCTGCCCACTTCATACGCGCGCCGTGTTGTACGCCGATTGCATCAGCGAGGGGAAGAATGCGGATCGCCGATCAAGAGGAGGAATGGAGCTTGCGGAAGAGGGGGACTCGGGCCGATACGCCCGTGTCGAGCGGCGATGTCTGTCCCCGCTCGAGATACTTGCAGGCGATGCCCGCGATCATGGCGCCGTTGTCGCCGCAAAGCGCAAGCGGGGGAAAGAAAACTTCGATATCGTTCCGTTTTCCAAGGACCGAGCGGAGGTAGGAGTTGGCCGCGACCCCGCCGCCGGCGACGACGCGCTTGAGACCCGTGTCCTCGACGGCGCGGAAAAGCCGCGAAAGGAGAATGTCGACGGCCGCTTTCTGAAACGAGGCGGCGATGCTCTCGGGATTGGTCTCGGCTCCGGGGCGTCGGTACTGTTCGAGTTGATGGATGACGGCGGTCTTGAGCCCGGAATACGACACATCGTAGCGGTGCTCGCCCTTGTGGAGCGAGGGACTGGGAAAGCGGAAGGCCTCGGGGTCGCCCTTCGCCGCCAGACGGTCGATCGCGACTCCTCCCGGATAACCGAAGCCGTAGTACTTCGCGACCTTGTCGAAGGCCTCGCCGACCGCGTCGTCGATCGTAGTGCCGAGCACCTCGATCGAGTCGAAGTCCTCGACCCTGCAAATGATCGAGTGCCCTCCCGAAACAAGTAGTCCGATGAAGGGGTAGGGGATCTCGCGCTCGAGCTGGGGAGCGTAGAGATGGGCGAGGATATGGTTTATGCCGACAAAGGGTTTTTCGAGGGCCCATGCCATGCCCTTGGCGTAGCAAAAGCCGACGAGGAGGGAGCCGACAAGCCCCGGCCGGGAAGTCGCCGCAAGGCCGTCCAGGTCGACGGCCCGGATTCCCGCCTCGCGGAGAGCCTGTTCGACGACTCCGGCTATCCACTCGCTGTGCTTGCGGCTGGCGATCTCCGGGACGACACCCTGGTATTTCTCGTGGAATGGTATCTGCGTCGCAACGATGTTCGAGCGTATCCGGCGTCCGTCCTCGACGACTGAGGCCGCGCACTCGTCGCAGGACGACTCAATCCCCAGGATCAGCATCGTTACCCGAAGCCTCGTGCATCATGAAGCGAGATATGGTCGAAAGGGAGTACCCCTCCTCGATCAGCTTGGGATAGAGCTCGGCCAGAGTTTGGGCGAGTTCGGCTGACCAGACATGACCGATCATGACGGCGGGCCGATTCGCCTGCGCGCGTTTTTTACCGTCTTCGACGGCACGGATGATCGATACCCTGTCTGACGAATTGTCGAGGAACACGCTGCGCTCCCAGTAATGAATTCCTTCTCGGCGGGCCGCCTCGGGCATGACCGTCCCCGAGACGGTGAGGGAATCAAGATAGTAAATTCCGTGCTTTTTGGCTACCGTCGCCACCGCTTCCATAAGATAGAGGTCTTGTGTAACCAGGGAACCCATGTGGTTGTTTATCCCTACCGCGCCCGGAACTGTTGCAAGATTTCTCTCCATAGTATCAAAAACATCCTGACGGCTCATCGAACGGTAAATCGCGCCGGGACCGGGATTTTCTCCGCCGATGGCTTCCATGGGCTGATGGAGAATGACCTCCTTGCCGGAGGCCGCAGCGGCCCGGGCCGCTTCCTCGCTATGCGGAAGCCCCGGCAGGACGGCGATCGTGAGGGGAAAGGGCAGGTCGAGAAAGGGCCGTAGCTGCTTCATATTGTAACCCGCGTCGTCGATAACGATGACGATGGTGCCGAGCTCGGGATAGGGCTTTCCCGCATCAGGCTCTTGGCGCCCTGTGGGGCGTACTGTCCTGCGCGCCCTCGTCTCGATTCTTGTGTCAGGTTTTTTTCCGTTCTGCGGTTGTTCCCGAAGCGGAATCGTCTGATGAGCGTCGTGATTCGAAGTTTCAGGTGTCGCCGAAGCCCCGTTCTGATTCGTAGCACGATTATCGAGGACGGCCCCATTCCTTTCTTTCTGTACCGGACTGGTCCGCGAAACAAGAATGACCGCCATCGCCGCAAGGGCGACCACGATCGTCGCCAGAGATGCGGCCGCGAGAGCCATGTTCGCCCGATTCGAACGCTTGCGGGAACTCCGGCCCGATCCTTTAGCGGGAGTTTTTTTCTTTGTGGGAGACATGCAGTGTGACTATACCAAGACACAGGCTCAGGAGGAAGTTCCCCGGCCTGTGTCAATTCCGGAAAAGTGTATCTCCAAGAACTTAATGGTTTCGCTCGCTATGAAACGAGCGACAATCCTGATTCGGGCGCGCCCTCCTTCAGCTTGCGGAGCGCGCGTTTTTCGATCTGCCGTACGGTTTCGGGGGATATCCCCAACTCGGCGCCTATGCTCTTCAGTGTGTGGCGTTTGCCTCCAAGGAACTCGAAGCGGTACATCAAGATCTGCCGCTCTTTTTCGAGTAAAACCTCGAGCATATTGATCGTCTCTTCCCGTGCGCAGGATTTCATGAGCTCGTAATCGGGGCTGTAACTGTAGTCCTCATAGACATCGATAACCGAGCCCGAATCCTCGTCGCTCTCGGTTTCGAGCGAAACCAGCGAGGCGGCCATGCCTACCACGTCGGCGATCGACTCGACGGGTACGTGGAGCTCTTCCGCGATTTCCTGAGTCGTGGGTTCGCGTTGGAGGACCTGGGTGAGCATACTATAGGTGCGCTGGATGCGCTTGAGGAGTTCTTCTTTCCTGTGGGGCAGACGAATCGCGCGCCTCGAATTGACGAGAGCCCGGGTGATCGCCTGCTTGATCCACCAGGAGGCATAGGTCGAGAAGCGGACATTCCTCGATCCGTCGAATTTCTCGGCGGCTTTAATGAGTCCGACGTTCCCTTCTTGGATAAGATCGAGAAGCGGCATATCCGGGGTCACGAATGCCCGGGCGATTTTCACGACAAGTCTGAGGTTCGACTCGATGAGGCGTCTCCGCGCATCTTCGTTCCCGGAGAAAACCTGGGCCGAAAGTTCGCGTTCCTCCTCGGCTGTCAACAACGGGATGCGTTTGATCGCTGCGTAATAATTGCGAAGACTGTCATCTGAACAGGTTGATTCGGTACTCGCTTTCATACGTATCTCCGGAAAAGAATATGCAGGAAGCGTGCCAGGATTTCCGGAAATGCTAAAAGCTTGCTAACGTCAATCAATATAATAAGTTATGAAATCTGCAGAAAATAAACGAGTTTCACATCGCCTTATGAGTATACATAGTTGTACATAGTGGCGAAATTTACGTATACAAAAAAAGACAAATTTACGGTTGAGCGGTACTGAGCGAGGCCTGAGCCGGTGAAGTAGCGGACGCGGAGTGGGGAACGTCACGAAGAAAGGTAAAAAGTGCTAGAAGGACCAAGAGGGCTACGACAAGTTTACGCATAACTGTTCTCCTATAATGGAGTGCCTCGAAGCTTGTTGCAATACCCCCGCGACTAGTGTCGGCATAGGTTTTTCCGCAAAAAGCTTCGAGGAACCTTCATTTCAGGTATTTGAGCGGATTTATGACGACCCCGCCCTTGAAAAGACCGAAGTGCAGATGCGGCCCCGTGCTATACCCGGTATTCCCCGACAGGCCTATCGTAGCGCCCTGCCCGACCTTCGCGCCCTTGGCGACCGATGAGGAGGATAAATGGCCGTAGAGGGTCTGATAACCGCCTGCGTGGGTCATGATGACGTAATTGCCGAAGTTTGCGTTGTAGCCGACGTCCGAGATCGTGCCTGCAGCAGCGGCATGCACGGGGGTGCCGGAATCGGCAACGATATCAAGACCCGCATGAAATCTACGGACTCCCGTAAAGGGGTCTTCGCGGTAACCATAATATGAAGAAATTCGACCGCGCAGCGGCCAGACGATTAACCGTCCCAGGGCCTGTTTTAGTTGAGCCTCGGGTAGGCGGGCGCCGGGTATGAAAAGGCTCTGTCCAGGAATGAGGGTCGAGGAACCCAGGTCGTTTGCATCGACAAGGCGAGTCGTGTCGATTTTGTATTGTTTCGCGATCGATCCGACGGTATCGCCCGAACGGACTCGATGCACCAATCCGTCTATGCTCGGTATGCGAAGAACGGTCCCCGAACGGAGCGCCTGGGCGTTTTCCACGCCGTTGACGGAGATGATCGTGTCGATGGATCGGCCGAATTTCTTCGCTATTCCCCCGATCGTATCGCCCGATCGTACCGTATAGGTCGAGTAGTTCAAGGTGGCCGGGGCGGGAGGAAGGTCGAGCGTCTCGTCCGATGACAGTCTTTTCCCTGAATCAGCGAATTCCGGGGCGCTGTATTCGAGCAGGATGTCGGAGCTTGCAGGGCTTTCGGGGAGAATGTCGCGTTCAGGCAGGGGGAACTCCGGTTCTCGGACAAGAGCGGCGATTCCAAGGCTCAGGACGAGTACAGTACTGAATACCGCCGCCGCTATCACCGTGATCCGACCGGTTCCAAGGCTCTTTATCCTTCCGAGAAGACGATCGACGAGCTTTCGAAGAAACGATCCGAAGGAAGGTCTATTGGACGGCCTGATTTCCGATTTTGTCTTGAATGCGCGGAGGATGGGTACACGCTCGTGATTGTCGTGTGAAATCGGCGACCGTGTTTTTATGAGTACCCGCGATTGGGGGGCTCTGCGTCTGCGCGCTACTTTCTGACCGGCTATGATTGTGTCCATGGTCTCGTACCTGTCTTATCGACAAGTATCGAGCCGGGCATTATAGTCGGAGCTTATATCATGAGCCGGAGGAGAATCAGACCGGGAGCGGCCATCGCCGCCGTCGTCGTCAGCGCCGCAATGGTCAAATTTCTAGTACTTGACGCCGTGGTCGTCGAGGGGCGTTCGATGCTGCCGCGCTTGAAGCCAGGTTCGGTCGTTCTCGTCCTCCGTTGCGCCTATGGCCTCAAGAATCCCTTCGGTTCCGGATACCTTGTACGATGGTCTTCGCCCCAGCTCGGCGATGTGGTGGCCTCTCCGAATCCGCGGGAAGGCCGCACGGTGCTCAAGCGAGTCGTCGCTGTGGGGCCGGTCCGCCTGAGCATCGCCGCCGACAGTCTCGTGGGACCGCTTATTGACGCTCCCCTCGGCCCGGAACGCTCGCGCGAGCTGGGCGACAGTCTTTTCGTCCCCCCTGCTGCGGTTTTTTTGTTGGGCGATAATATTTCTGAATCCGTAGACTCGCGCGATTACGGCCCCGTGTCGATCGATCTCATTTTCGGGCGCGCCCTTGTGTCCCGTCATAGGACTGCGCCGTGAGCAGTAAAACGTTTCGCTATTGGAGCGCCCTCGTCCTTGTCGCCGCCTTCGCGGTTTTTATCGCCGCCCGCTACGCATACCTCGCCGCCCAGAAAGGGACCGAGGCGTCCGCGGCATCCGAGCCGGTTGTACGGGGCACCATCTACGATCGCGAGGGTCGCGTCCTGGCTATGGATTCGCCCCTGTACGACATCGCGGTCTGGCGGCCCGATACCGATCCGGCGAAGTTTCCGGATGAAATTTCCTCCCTATCTCAGATCTTGGGTGTGAAGCCTGCCGAGGTGCTCGACAAATGGTCGAAGGGAACGCAGGATTATTTTTACCTCGCTCGTCGCATAGGGCCGCAAGCGGCCGATCTGATCCGGTCGAGGAAGAAGGACGGCGCTTTCGGCGGGGTCGTCGTCACGCAGGTCTCGGGAAGACTCTATCCGGAAAAGCGCCTCGCTTCGCATCTTCTGGGTTTTGTCGGCGACGGCAATCGAGGTCTCGCCGGTATCGAGAACCGCTATGACGAGGACCTCCTGCCTCTATCCGCCCCGGCGGGAACGACCATGGGCGAGAGTCTCGTGCTCACCATCGACGCAGATCTTCAATTCTCGCTCGAGAAGATCGCGCGGAATACTCGGGACTCGACGGGAGCGGAGGCCGTTATCCTTCTGGCGGCCGACGTGCAAAGCGGCGCCATCCTCGCCTATGTCGCGATGCCCGACTTCGATCCGAACGACTACGCTTCGTCGCCCCCCTCGGATTGGTACGATTGGCCGAGCGTGTATCATTACGAGCCCGGCTCGGTCTTCAAGGTCTTTACCATGGCCTCGATCGTCGATCTGGGCGGCGCAAACGCCTCGTCGACATTCTTTTGCGACGGCGCGTATCATAAGACGACGAGTTCGGGCGAGAAGATCGAGATCAAGTGCCTCGGGGCGCATGGAAGGGTCGGTATCGCCGAAATCCTCGCATACTCCTGCAACGCGGGAGCCGCCTACGCCTCCGACACGGTCGCCTCGCTCGATTTCTACGAAAAGCTGCGCGCCTTCGGCTTCGGCTCCCGGACGGGCATCCCCCTGCCAAGCGAGACGCCGGGCAGCATCGCCTCGCCGGAAGCCTGGTCGGGTCGCACGAAGCCCACGATCGCCATGGGCCAGGAGCTGTTCGTCTCGGCCATGCAGATGATCCAGGCCGCGGTCGCCGTCGCGAACGGCGGGACGCTGATGAAACCCTATGTCGTGCAACGTTCCCTCGGGCCCGATGGTTCTATTGTCTACGAGGCCGAGCCGCAGACGGTGCGCCGTGTCGTGTCGGCCGAAACTTCGCGTCTTATCCTCAAGGCCATGGAGAAGGCCGCAAGCGAGGAGGGGACGGGCAGGCGGGCGAGAATCGACGACGTGCGCATGGCCGTGAAGACCGGCACCGCCCAGATGATCGATCAAGCGACGAAAAAGTACTCCGAGAAGGACTATATCGCCTCGACCCTCGCGATATTCCCCGCCGATTCGCCGCGCGTCGCCGCCTACCTTGCCATTGTCAAGCCGACGAAGGGAAGCTCGTACTACGGCGGCAGGATAGCCGCCCCGGTCATGAAGGAGGCCGCCGAAGCCATCCTCACGCTTTCCGACCTGCCCCGCTCCTCCATCCCGACGGTCCAGGCTCCGCGCGTGGTGGCCATTCCGCCCGTCAAGCCGGTCGTGATCGGCGATACGATGCCCGACCTTATCGGCACTCCGAAGCGCCTGCTCATGCCCCTGCTCGCTCGTAGTGATATAAAGGTAACATTAAGGGGCGACGGCTATGTCGTCAGTCAGAGTCCGGCCCCCGGCGCGGCGATACGACCGGATGTCGAGATTGTCCTGGAGCTTCGGTGAACTTTCTGGAATCGAACCTGGCCGCCCTCGAAGGCCGCTTCCCCGGTCTCGCTGCCGAAATAGCAGTCTCCGAGCCTGTTCCGCTCGAAGTTTTTACAGCCGCGAGCGGCGATCCCACCGCGCGCATACCGGGGGCCGCCTTGCTTCATTCGCGGAACGATCCCCGCGCCGAGTCCTCCCGTCTCGCCGAGTCCCTCCTCGCCGGGGGCGCCGACACAGTCGTCGTACCGGGCTTCGGCCTGGGCTACCTCCCCGAGGCCTGCCTCGCATCAGGAGCGGAGCGCGTGCTCGTGTGCGAAGCAGGCCCGCGGGCCCTCAAGACGGCCTTCGGCGCCCGCGACCTTGCGAAGATTTTGCGCGACGAGCGGCTGATCTTCATCGTCGGAGGAGATCCGGACCTCGTCGTCACCGCCCTTGAACTTTCAGGAGCCGTCGTCGCCTCGGTCGCCGATGCTAAGCATATATCACAATCCGACCGCCCATGGCTCGAAGGCGCGAAGGCGGCCGCCGGGCGCTGGATCGCCATGTCGCTCATCAACGAGCGCACGCTCAAGCGTTTCGGCAGACTCTGGGTGCGCAACCTCGCTGCGAATATCCCCGTGTCCGCGCGGGCCTGCGGCGTCGAAAGCCTCGAAGGTTTTTTTTCGGACATGCCGGCGATCGTGCTCGCCGCCGGACCGAGCCTGGACGCGGTCCTCCCCTTCCTCGCGGAGATTCGTCGAAGAGCTTTGCTTGTCTGCGTCGATACCGCGCTGCGGAGCCTCCTCTCGGTCGGAATCGAGCCCGACTTCCTTGTCATAGTCGATCCCCAGTATTGGAACTGGCGTCATGTCGGAGGGCTCTCCGCCTCATCCTCGTTCATCGTCTCCGACGCGACAACCTGGCCGGCGGTTTTCCGCATGCCCAATCGCGGCGTCTTTTTCGGCTCCTCGCTCTTTCCCCTGGGCCGGAGAATCGACAGACTCCTCGGCCGCAGGGGAATGCTCGGCGCAGGAGGATCGGTGGCGACCTCGGCCTGGGATTTCGCCCGACTCGCGGGATGTTCGCCCCTGTGGATGGCCGGACTCGACCTCGGCTTCCCCGACGGCGCGACGCATGCCCGCGCATGCTTTTTCGAACAACGCGCCCTCTCCTCGGCTCTTCGTCTTTCGCCGACCGAGACCGCGCTCGCTCAAGCCCTTGTCGGACCGGAGTGCCGGACAGCGCGCTCGGCCCAAGGCGGCACCGTGCGCACGGACAGTCGGATGGAGCTCTATGCCTGGTGGTTCGAAAGTCGTCTCGCTCGACCGAAGTCGCCGCCGACGTTTTCACTCGGCCCCAAGGGACTTTCGATCGACGGAATGCCGCTCGGAACGATCGAAGAAATTCTACAAGGTCCCGACATCCGGAGCCGCATCGAGGAGCGTCTCGAGGCCGTAGAGTCCATGCATCGACACTCTGCTACCGACCACTCTTTGGCCGAAGGTCTCAGCGGGCTGTGCGACGACATAGCCGAGGTTCTGGACGCAGCCGAGGCCGCCGCCCGCATAGCCCAGTCCGGGCTCGAGGCCCTGGAAGAGGGCGCGGGAACCGACACCATCCTGTCCGCCCTGGATGAGGCCGATAGGCGCATCCTCTCCCTCGGGGCTCGGGACATCGCGGGCTTCCTCCTGCCGCCGCTTTCAGAGATTGCGGGAAGGCGGGCCGGCGGCCTCGCCGAGAGCCTTGTTCATTCAGCCCGGCTTTATGAGAGCATCGCCGATTCGGCGCGTTATCACATACAGGTCTTGTCTTCAGCCTTGCGGACGTAAATAAACACCCTAAAGTTTCCCGCCGAGATACCGAAAATTTACCTGGAGGGCGACCTCCACCACGGTATGCTGCAAGACGTCCAGGCATACCGTTTTTTTTTGCCCGATGGAGAGGGTTGAAAAAGGCTAAATATATTTTAAATGAAGTCTTACTAGGCAGCCGACAAGCATCGGGATTCTCGGCAACCGGTCAACTTCCCGCGGTAGAGTTCGTTTCTGTTTCATCGTTACGCAAAAAAAGGAGACGAGGGGCTGGACAATCTTGTAAATGATAATTATTCTCAAAATGAGGTTTCCATGCTGGATGAGGAGCATAGCGTCCTAGAGGAATATCTTCGTGACCGCGGTCTTAAGATGACCATGACGCGGAGAACGGTGCTCGATGCCTTCCTTAAAATCGAGCGGCATGTAACGGTCGAGGAGTTGTTGGAGGCTTCCCGACGCACGGATCCAAGCATAGGTCAGGCGACGGTGTTTCGTACGATAAAGCTTCTCGCCGAAGCGGGGCTCGCCCGGGAGACATGCTCCGAAGACGGTTCGCGCCGCTTTGAGCATGCGTATCAGCATACCCACCACGATCACCTCGTCTGCGTCAATTGCGGATCGATAGTCGAGTTCAGCGACGCCGCGGTGGAGCGGGCCCAGAATGCCGTGTATCGACGCTATGGTTTTAAGCCGGTCGCGCATCGCATGGAACTGAAGGGACTGTGTCCGCACTGCGCGCAACAAAGCGGGAACTCGGTATAGGGTTTTGCTTTTCATTATAAATGATAATGATTATCGATATCAAAGGGAGTCTGATATGACGGTCTTGTCGGATGCGCCGGCGGGCGCTTCGTTCAGAGTGAAGAATATCCACTTGAGCAAGGAAGTGGGGCGGCGCCTTGCCGATATGGGCTTTATCGAAGGTACCGAGGGCGCGGTTGTGCGTTCGGGTTTTTTCTACGGCCCCTTGCAGATCCGTATCAGGGGCTACGATGTCCTCATACGGCGCAGCGAGGCCGCGGGCATCGAGGTCGAACCGGTCGGCGATTGGAGCGCGGCGCGGGATGCCCGCGGCGGCCATGGACATAGGTGGCGCGGTTTCATGCACGGCGGGCGGGGTTTCGGATTCGGCGGGCGCGGACGGTTTGGACGGCGCGGATTCACCGAAGGAGAGGCTGAATGAAAGACGGCGGGAACGGAGGAGCGATCGTGCGTTCGATAAAGGTGGCTTTGGCGGGAAACCCAAACGCGGGGAAGACCAGCCTCTTCAACGCGCTCACCGGAGCACACCACAAGGTCGGCAACTATCCGGGCGTCACGGTCGAGAAGCTCGAGGGAAGGAGACTGCGCGACGGTCGCGAGTATCATTTCACCGATCTTCCGGGCATTTACAGCCTGACCGCCTACTCGATCGACGAGGTCGTCGCGCGCGACTTTCTTATCGACGAAAAGCCCGACATCATCGTCGACGTCATCGATTCCACCAACCTCGAGCGGAATCTCTACTTGTGCCTCCAGTTTCAGGAACTCGGCATCCCCGTCGTGGCGGCGCTCAACATGAGCGACGAGGCCGAGGCGAAGGGCGTCACGATAGACGAGAAAGCCCTCTCGAAGGTACTCGGTATTCCGATGGTCAGGACCGTCGGGACCAAGGGCCTGGGCGTCGATCGCTTGCTCGACGCTATAGACGACGAGATCGAGCGGGGCGGAACCGACGAGGCGAAAACCATCCGCTATGGAGACGAGATCGAGTCGCGCCTCAGGCCGATCGAAGAGGCGATAGCAACGGATTCGACATTCGCTAGACTATTCCCCATACGCTGGTTGGCGGTGAAACTGATCGAGAAAGATGCGAACGCCTTCGAACGGCTTAAATCCCACGCCAAGGCCGATACAATCGCGGCGATGGCCCGCGAAGCCTCGACATGGATCGAGCATCATTACGGCAAGGACTCTGAAATCGTCGTGTCCGAGCAACGGTACGGATACGTCCACGGCGCGGTGAAAGAGACGGTGAAGATAGAGAAAAGGCATAATTTTTCGATAACAGAGTCGATCGACAACGTGATCATGAATCGTTTCCTCGCCCTGCCGATTTTCGTCGGAGTCCTGTGGGCGGTTTTCAAGCTCACCTTCGTCCTCGGAGAATACCCGATGGCCTGGCTCGAGTCCTTTTTCTCATACTGCGCCGATCTTGCCAGGGCCGGCATACCCGAGGGGGTTTTCCAGTCGCTTGTGGTCGACGGGATCATAGGCGGCGTCGGGGGAGTTTTTTCCTTCGTTCCCTTGATCGTCATCCTCTTTCTGCTTCTATCGATTCTCGAGGACGTGGGCTACATGTCGAGGGCGGCCTTCGCGACCGACAAGTTCCTGCACGCCTTCGGATTGCACGGGCAGTCCGTGTTCCCCATGATGCTCGGCTTCGGGTGTTCGGTGCCCGCCGTCATGGCGGCGCGAACCTTGAAATCGAGGCGTGATCGAATACTTACTATCCTCGTCATCCCCTTCATGAGCTGCGGGGCGAAGATACCCGTGTATGTTCTTTTGGCGGGGGCCTTCTTCCCGAATAACGCGGCGAACATGGTCATCCTGATGTACGCGATCGGCGTCACTCTTGCTCTGTTCTCCTCCCTGATCCTGCGAAAAACCGTCCTCAGGGGAGAACCGACGCCCTTTGTCATGGAACTGCCGCCGTACCGGGCCCCGACTCTGCGCGGGGTCCTGTGGCATGTCTGGGAAAAGACCTGGCACTACCTCAAAAAGGCGGGCACGGTCATCCTCGCTGCCTCGGTGCTCATCTGGGCGATCACCAATCTTCCTCGGAACGCGGTTAGGGAAGGCGGACTTGAACGAAGCGCGGCGGGAGCGATCGGCAAGTTCATCGAGCCTGCGATAAAACCCCTCGGCTTCGACTGGAAGATCGGCGTCGCGACGATCACCGGCTTCGCCGCGAAGGAGGTCGTTGTTTCGACCCTCGGCGTATTATACAGCGAAGAGTCCGAAGAAGCCGGCGGAAATGGAAGTCTCAGGGATGCCCTCCGCGCAGATCCCGGCTTCAGCCCCTTGGTCGCCTTCGTGCTCATGCTCTTTATTTTGGTGATCCCGCCCTGCTTCGCGACACTCGCCACCATCAAGGCCGAACTTGGATGGAAATGGCTCGGTTTTGCCTTCGCCTTCATGCTGGCCTTCGGCTGGATCCTCGGCTTCGCGGTCTACCAGATCGGAAGTCTTGCCGGCCCGGGGGCGGCGACCGTGTAGAGGGTAGAGAGTTCCTCGAAACTTGTTGCGGTTCACTTTGAGAAGGGTTGAAGTCTCCGGGCAGAAGGATCTGTGGTGGGTACCGTGAGGCTTCGACCAGTTACAACAAGGTTCGAGGGACTTCTCCGCCCCTTGACTGTGGTCCTTCTTGGTGTGATTATGATCATATGACAATTACGTCCTTGATGGACGATTTGTGCCCCCGTCGAGGACTTCGGGGAGAGCACGGGCTCTCTTTCTATATAGAGAAGGGTTCGACACGATTACTTTTCGACACAGGGCAAACCGAGGCCTTTCGTGAGAATGCCCGCGTATTGGGAATACCCTTGTATACGCTCGATGCGGTTGTGCTCAGTCACGGACATTACGATCATGGCGGCTGACTATCCATCCTCTCTACGGCGGAGGGGAAGAGTCCGATCCGTTTTTACGCGGGACGGGGATTCGACGATCGGCGCTGGACGGCCGAGGCCGAGGGCTTGCGCGACATAGGTCTTGATCGGCGTACGCTCGTCGGTCCGGGGACGCGTATGAAGGGAGTAGAGACGACGATCGTCGAGACGACGATCGAGATCGCCGACGAACTTTTTCTGATGTCGTGTGCCGAGATGCACAGCGACGCACACATCGATCCGCGTTTCCGAAGGGGCGCGGCTGAGACGACTCGGCCTGATCTCTTCGAGGACGAAATTTCCCTCGTGTCCGTGGAGGAGGGGGGCCTGAGCATCGTCACGGGCTGCGCTCATCGGGGAATTCTGAATATCGTCGATGCCGCCCGCGCCGCGTTTCCGCGAATGCCGATCCGCGCGATCGTCGGCGGCTTTCATCTCGCTTCCCTGCCGGACACGATCCTCGCCGGGATAGCGGAGGATCTCGCGGTCATAGGCCCGGCCACTCTCTATCCCGCGCACTGCACGGGTGTGCGCGGTTTCGCCGCGCTCGATTCTGTATTCCGCGGAAAGGCGACCTGGCTTTCCTGCGGCATGAGGATACAGCTTTAGTTCCAAGGAGAGCATTGTGGATCTAGTACCCGAAAAAAAGCCGAACCCCTCCATCAAGCGGGTCATCGGTGTTGTCAGCGGCAAGGGCGGGGTGGGCAAGTCGACGGTGGCCGTCCTTTTAGCCCAGGCGCTCGCGGCCAAGGGAAGGAAGGTCGGCATCCTCGACGCGGATATCACGGGCCCCAGTCTTCCCAGGCTTCTAGGTGTCGACTCCTTCAGGGCAGAGTCCGACGACGAAAAGCTCCTGCCAATAATAAATGAAGAAGGTATTAAGCTTCTCTCGATAAACCTCTTCCACGAGGACGAGTCTGCCCCTGTGATCTGGCGCGGTCCTCTCCTGGGCAAGGCGATCGAGCAGTTTTGGACCGATTCGAACTGGGGCGAACTCGACTTTCTTATCGTCGATTTTCCGCCCGGCACCTCCGACATCGCCCTGACCGCCTTCCAGACCATTCCCTTCGCCGGAGTTGTGGTTGTTGCGACGCCCCAGGATTATGTCTCGATGATCGTCCGCAAGTCGGTGCGTATGGCCGAGATGCTCAAGACTCCCATTCTCGGCGTGGTCGAAAACATGCGCAGCCTCGTCTGTCCGAAGTGCGGCGAGGAGATTCAGCTCTTCGACGACGGCGCCGCTCGGAGTGCGGAACGTCTCGGTCTGCCCCTGATCGCCTCGCTGCCCTGGAGGCGCGAGGTCGCCCAGGCCAAGTCCCTGCGCTGGTCCGAACTGCCCGAGGAGGTCCGCAAGGATGCTGCGAAGATCGTCTTCGTCGTCGAGCGTGTCGAGGCCCCGGTCGCCGCGGGAGGCTGAAGCCCATGTCGCGCCCGGTCAATGAACGGCGTCTCGGGACGCGGATCCCCGCGCGGATTATGAAGCCCGCTGGTGTCCCGGTGCGAGCGATCGAAGAGGTCCGTCTCGGTTTCGACGAGGCGGAGGCCATACGGCTCGCCGACCTCGAGGGACTGTATCAGGAGGCGGCCGCTCGGTCCATGGGCGTGTCTCGTCAGACCTTCGGGCGCATCATCGAGACCGCGCGGAGAAAGGTCGCGGATTCCATACTCAACGGAAAAGCCCTCCGAATAGAGGGTGGCGAATATACCATCGATGAAGAAGGAGAGAGAATAATGAAGATAGCCGTACCTTCGAACAATGGACAGGTCGACGATCATTTCGGGCACTGTAAAGAATTCATTATATTTTCCGTTCAGGACAATCGTATCGCGGATGAAACAGTCCTTCCCTCGCCCGAGGGCTGCGGGTGCAAGTCGGGTGTCGCGGCCGATCTCGCCCGGGCCGGCGTCACGCATCTCGTAGCCGGGAATATGGGTGAGGGGGCCGTCAGGGTTCTGGGTTCCCACGGTATCAAGGTTGTACGCGGCGCATCGGGCGAGGCCAGAAAGGCTGCCCAGGCGTTTCTGGACGGTAGCTTCGAGGATTCGGGCCGAAGCTGCAGCTCTCACGGCGCCGACTGCTCACACTGACAGGCGCATACAATAGGAGCGGGACCGAGCGCTTCCCCGCCGTATAGGAACTTTGCACCGTCTTGATTGTGGTAGGAGTCCGCGGGCTATAGGCCCGGCGGTCGCCAGCTTGAAGTTCGGCCTGTCATTCGGTAAAATGCGAATCATTCGCAAATGCGAATGATTTGCAATCTACCTGGAGGCCGATCGTATGAACAGGAAAGTACTTTTTATTGCGGTGCTGTTTGTGTCGGTCGCCGCTCTGACGGCGACAGCCGATACGAGAGCGCCCAGGAAAGTCGTCGTCAGCATTCTGCCTCAGAAGTACTTTGTCGACCGCATCGGCGGCGGGGCTTTTTCGGTGACGGTCCTGGTCGGGCCGGGCCAGAGTCCGCACGCTTACGAACCGACGCCCCGTCAGATGGCCGAGCTCGCCGCATCGGCCGCCTGGCTGAGGATCGGCGTCGATTTCGAAAAGGCCCTGTTGCCCAAGGTCCGGGGCCTCTATCCGGCTCTGAGGATTGTCGACACGACCCTGGGAATCCGGTATCGGAATCTCGAGGCCCACCACCACGACGGAGAATCTACGCAGGATGCGGATGCCGATGAGGAGGGCGGACCTGACCCCCATGTTTGGCTGGGGAGGGCTGCTTCGAAGCTCATCGCCTGCAGCGTCAGGGACGCGTTGGTCGAACTCGATCCTTCCGGAGCCTCGAATTATAAAAAGAACTGCGAGGCCCTTGTCCGCGATATCGACGCGGTTTTCGACGGGCTTGTAAAGGATCTGGCTGCGCTCAAGGGAAGGCCGGTTTTTGTCTATCATCCCGCCTTCGGCTATTTCTTCGACGAATTCGGGATACGCCAGGAGGCGGTCGAACTCGGCGGCAAGGAGCCGACACAGAAGGCTCTCGCAGCGCTGATCGAGGAGGCGAAGGCCGAGGGCGCCAAGGTCGTCTTTGTCCAGGCGCAGTTCTCCTCGAACGCGGCGAAGACCATCGCGAAGTCGATAGGCGGCGTGGTGGAGACGATCGATCCTCTGGCGCCCGACTGGCTTGAAAACCTAAAGCGTATGGGCGCGGCCTTGAAAAAGGCGCTGCGCTGAAAAAAGGCGCTGCGATAAACGAGGGCTCGAGCTTCGAAGCGCATGGACAAGTTCGGTGTTTCGAGTATGATCAGGGCATGACGCAGAGCGAGTCTCGTTCCGGCCCCGTCGCGCTCCGCTTCGAGGACGTCTCGTTTTCGTATGGCGATCATCTTGTTTTGGACTCGTCCCGTTTCCACATCCACGAGGGCGAGTTCGCGGCCCTTGTCGGTCCGAACGGAGCGGGAAAAACAACGGTGCTCAAGCTCCTGCTCGGACTTGCGCGGCCGAGCTGCGGAAGGATAGTCGTTTTTGGACGCAGCCCCGAAGAAGCGCGCGAGCAGATCGGCTACGTTCCGCAGACGGCGTCCTTCGACGCGGCCTTTCCGATCACCGTCAGGGAGGTCGTCAGGATGGGGCGGCTTCGGGGAGCCTTCGCCCGGTATTCGACCGAGGATAGCAGCTCCGTCGAGCGCGCCCTCGAGGCCGCCGATGTCGCCGATCTCGCCGATCGGCACTACGCCGCGCTCTCGGGCGGTCAGAGGCGGCGCGTCCTTGTCGCGCGCGCCCTCGCCGCCGAACCCCGGCTGCTTCTGCTCGACGAACCGACGGCGAACATGGACGCGGACAGCGAGAGGCGGCTTTTCTCGGTCCTTGGATCGCTCAAGGGCGGAACCACAATTCTCATCGTGACTCACGACACCGGCTTCGTCTCGGCGTTGACCGATTCGGTGTTCTGCGTCGGAGACCGCGGAAGCGGAAGGTCGATCGTGCGGCACGACTCGGCGCCGGCCGACCATGTGGCTGACGCCCAATACGGGGGCCGCGCCCTTCAGGTCCTCCACGACACCGAGCTTCCCGAGGACGCCTGCTGCGGCCGGGGGTCGGCTCCATGAACGGCTATTTCGCGGCCCTCTTCGATCCTGCGCTTCCCTTTGTCCGTAATGCTTTTATTGCAGCAGTGTTATCTTCTATTCTCTTCGGGGTTCTGGGCGCGGTGGTGACGGTCAGGAGGATAGCCGGGCTCGCAGGCGCGGTGTCGCACGCCGTCCTCGGCGGCATCGGGCTCGCGGTTTTTCTGTCGGCGAAGGGCCTTGTGCCCGGTCTGCCCCCCGTCGTCGGCGCCCTCGTCTTCGCCCTGATCGCGGCCCTCGTGATCGGCTTTGTTTCGCTCAGGGCCAAGCAGCGCGAGGACACGGTCATCAACGCGGTCTGGGCGGTCGGCATGAGCTTGGGTGTCCTCTTCATCGCAAAGACCCCCGGCTATGTCGATCCCATGAGCTATCTCTTCGGCAACATTCTCCTTGTATCGACGACCGATCTCATACTCCTCGCCTGTCTCGACCTCGCGGTCGTGTTTCTCGCGTGGCGCTTCTATCCGCAGCTCGAGGCGAGCTCCTTCGACGAGGAGTTCGCGAAGGCGCGGGGTGTGCCGACGGATACCGTCTTTTTGATCATCCTGAGTATCACCGCGACGGCAGTCGTGCTTCTTCAAACCTTCGTCGGCCTCGTGATGGTCATCGCCATGCTGACCCTGCCCGCCGGCACGGCCGGCTATGCCGCGCGCAGTCTTTCCGCGATGATGGTCGGCGGTGTCGTGCTGTCGGCTTTGTTCTCGGTCGGCGGTCTCGCTCTGAGCTGGAGTTTCGATATGCCCGCCGGCGCGGTGGTTGTCGTCCTCGCCGGGGCTGTTTTTTTGCTCGCGGCGGCTCTGTCCGCGGTCGGCGCCCGCAGGCCCGGCCGCTTGGCCGGCGCAGGCCGGTACCCCGACGCAGGCCGACGATTCGCAGACTCTGATCCAAAAGCAAGAGGAGCGGACGAACAGGAGCCCTCGTCATGACCCGGGCGAGGGAGGCGGTCCTCGCCGTGCTTGAAGAGGCCTCCGAGCCTCTGTCGGCCTCGGGCGTCGCATCGGCGCTCGGAGAAAGCTGCGACCAGGCCACGGTCTATCGGGCCCTCCATTACCTTGAAGAATCAGGCATGGCCGAGTCCTTCGTGCTCCACTGCTCGGAGCACGGCGTCGAGCGCTACTACACATCCCGGTCTTCTGCCCATCGGCACTGGTTTCACTGCGAGTCCTGCCATCGCTTCGTCGACCTGGGCGCATGCAGGCTCGGCGGCATGGTCGGCCGCGTCGAACGCGAACTCGGCGTCCGCGTTATGCGACACACCCTCTACATGACCGGACTCTGCCCCGAGTGCGCGAGCTCGTCACGGCCCTGAGCGCGCTCGAGCTCGATTTGGCGCGCTCGAGGGCGGGAACAGCCGTTCACTCCTCCACCTGCGTCGTCAGGAAGACCTGCATCGTCATCTGCTCGATCTGGCTCTGCAGGGCCTCGATGCCGTCCATGTGCGCATCCTCATCGTTGAGTATCCCCTGCAGAAAGTCGCGCGTCGCGTAATCCTTGACCTCCCCGGCCAGGATAATGGCCTCGTTGTAGGCGCGGATGGCGTCCTGCTCGGCGGCGTGATCGTTCGCGAGCTGCTTGTCCACCGTCGCGCCGATGCTGATTTTTTTCAGATTGCTGACCATCGGCAGCCCTTCGAGGAAGAGGATGCGGCCGATGAGCTTCTCGGCGTGCTTCATCTCGTCGATGGCGCGTTTTTCGAAGTGCTTGTGGAGCTTTTCGTAGCCCCAGTCGTCGCACATTTCCGAGTGGACCATGTACTGGTTGATCGCGGTCAGTTCGTCGGCCAAGAGATCATTCAAGACGGCGATGAGTTTGTCGTTGCCTTTCACACTGAGCCTCCTTGTTTTTTGAGTATAGTTGATAAAACCTTTTCCTTGTCGATCTTCTTGGTGCAGAAGAACCAATCCTTGCAGGTCACGCCTTCCTCCTTCCCGTCCATGCGGTTCTTGGCCACTCCGCAGGATCCCGCGGTCGGAACAATCACGTCGTCGCCCGGCCTCCAGTCCGCCGGGGTCGCGATCGAGAAGGCGTCGGCCGTCTTGAGGGCCTGCACCACGCGCAAAAGCTCGTCGAAATTCCTGCCCAGGCTCAGGGGATAATAAATTATAGCTCGGATTATACCCTTCGGATCGATGACGAAGACCGCGCGCACGGCCTTGGTGGCCGCCTCGCCCGGCTGGATCATGCCGTAGGTCTTCGCGACCTCCATGGTGATGTCCTCGATGAGGGGGAACTTCACCTCGACGTCTTTCATTCCCTTGAACTCGATCTTTTCCTTGATGGTCCTGAGCCAGGCGATGTGGCTGTACAGGCCGTCGACCGAAAGCCCCACGAGTTTGCAGCCGAGTTCCTCGAATTTGGGTTCGAGGGTGGCGAAGGTCATGAACTCCGAGGTGCAGACCGGCGTGAAATCAGCAGGGTGGCTGAACAAGATGACCCAGCTTCCCTCGTATTGCTTGGGAAAATCGATCTCTCCCTGGGTGGTGACAGCCTTGAAGGCGGGGGCTCTGTCCCCGATGCGCGGCATGGCCCGGACTTCTGTGGTTTCCATACAAATCCTCCGTACGTCATGGTGTTAAGTATTGAGCCTGAGAATCATGGATGCGATACGTCAGCTCTTTGTTTACGTTGATAAGTAAGCAAAGGATGTGCCAGGCGCTGGTATTGTTTGATTGTATTTATCCAGAAAAGAAATACCTGTTGCATCGCAGAAAACCGCTTGTTGATTCACCGAAATAACGGTACTATAAACACCGCAATATCGGTGGACATCGTAATTTCGGTGAGGCCTGGTATGGTATTGTCCCTGGGGACAGAGCTCAGTCCCGAGAAAACACTCGAAATCGTTCTCGAGAGCATCGGCGAGTTGATCGACTACGAACTCGCCGTTGTCCTCGAATATGACGGGCGGGATAGGCTTCTTGTGCGGAAGGCACGAGGGAAACTCGCGACACCGCGTCTTGATTCCTACACTATAACGCTCACGCAGCGGCCGGACATCGCTGCGCTTTTAGAAGCCGGCTCGCCCAAACTGTTCCAACCGGAAGAAAAGCATATCGACACCTATGCCGAACTGCTCGACCTTCCGGAACAGCACTCCTGCCTCGTCTCTCCCCTTGTAGTGGGCGCCCGTGTCGTCGGTCTTCTGACCCTGGATCATCGGCGCTGCGGCGTGTTCTCTCCCGAAATACTGCGGTTCATCGATGTCATATCGCGGCTTATCGCCCTTGCCCTGATTCAGGCCGACACGTCGCGGGAATTGAGCGAGCGGGCTGCCGATCTCACCGCCGAGCGCAACCGCCTCCTCGAATTGAATGCGGACGCCTTTCGCTCGCTCATCGGATCCTCACCCGCGTGGGAGGAGGTTCTCGACTCGATCAGGCTCGTGGCTGCGACCGATTCGCCGGTACTCCTCTTGGGCGAGACCGGCACGGGCAAGGAGGAAGCCGCGCGCGCCATCCACCGACTCTCGGCGCGATCGAGAGCCTCCTTCGTCGCGGTCAACTCTTCGGCCCTGCCCGCCTCTTTGGCCGAGAGCGAGCTGTTCGGCCACGAGAAGGGTTCCTTCACGGGGGCGCAGGCTCTGCGCCGGGGCCGCTTCGAGCTGGCAGACGGGGGCACGCTCTTCCTCGACGAGGTGGGGGAACTTCCGCTCGAGATACAGCCAAAACTTCTGCGCGCCCTTCAGGAAGGGAAGTTCGAACGGGTCGGGGGCGAGCGTGCGGTTGAAGTCGACGTGCGCGTCGTGGCCGCGACCCACGTCGATCTTCTGCGCGCCGTTGAGGAGGGGCGTTTCCGCGAGGACCTGTATTATCGGCTCGCGGTCTTTCCGATCCGCCTGCCGCCGCTTCGCGAACGCGGTCGCGATGTCGTGCTTATCGCCGAGCACTTCGCCTCCGCCCTGCGTCAACGACCGGGCTGGGAATCGCTGAGCTTCGATCCCGAGGCGCTCGAGCTCCTGGCCGAACGCGACTGGCCGGGCAATGTGCGCGAGCTTCGGAATACCATCGAGCGCGCCGCCATACTCGCGCGGGGCGGCCTCATCACAGCCGAGCTGCTTTCGCCGCCTCCTGTCGCTTCCGTCGCCGGCCTGGCGGTCGACGGCCCCTCGCCGCAATCGACAGGACCGAGGTGCAGCCTGGACGAGACGCTGCGAATTCGCATAACGCAGGCCCTCGCCGAGGCCGGCGGCAGAATTTACGGCAGGGGCGGGGCGGCCGAACTACTCGGCCTCAAACCGAGCACCCTGCAGAGCAAAATGAAAAAACTGGGAATCGATCGAACGTCATTTACCTCGAGCTGAATCGGGCGATGAGGCCGTCGACCAAGGCTTCGAGGCCGAGATCGAACTGCCGTTCGGGGTCGTAATCTTCGAATGCCGAGGCCGCTGCCTTTAATAGCGGATACCGTGATCCGTCGATGGAAGCTGCGTTCGGAGGCCCGGCCTCGCTCCCGCCATAAGGCTCGCCGACCTGGGCGAGTGCGTGGCCGATGACATAGACCGTGATGCAGCCCACCGCGTCCAAGGCCCGGTCCAAGGCTATCCCGGCCCCCTGCGCCTCCGAGAGCAGGGCCTCGAGCGAGGGCGCAAGCCGATGAACGGAAACCGGATGGGTGCCGATGAGCGGCAGGATGCGGGGATGGCGGAGAAAGGCGCGCCGCATAGAGCGGGCGGCCTCGAGGAGCCTGTCGCGCGGCGTCGGCCCCTTCAGTACCTCCGATCCTCCGATCTCCTCGTACACGCGCTCGACGACGGCGTCGAAGAGATCCGCCTTGCTCTTGAAGTAGTAATATGCCGCCATGGGGTCGGCCCCGATCTCGGCGGCCAGCTTTCGCAAGGAGAAGTCTTCAAGTCCGCCTTGATCGATAAGTGCGAGGGCCTTGTCGAGGATGTACGTGCGGCTCAGGGCCGCACGCCCGGGCCGCTTTATCGCGCTCATGGCCTGTGAGTGTATCCAGCCTTGAAGAACGCATCAATGACGGATCGATAGCTCGAGAACACCGGCATCGCATAACCCAAGATATCGGCCGTATTGAGAATATCGTAGAAGAAGGCGCGCGGTTCGGCGGGATCCCCCAGGGCGTGCGCCGAGCATCTCCGGGCCCACTCGGATAAACTGAACATGACGCGGCTCATGAGGGAAGCGAAGGCGATGGCGAGATTCGATGTCGACCGGTACATCCTCAGCTCGGGATACTCGTCGAGACGAACACCCCTCTGTTCAAGAAGGCCGAGACATTCGCGCAGCGCGGCGAGACCTTTCCCGAGGATCTTTTCGTTTTTGAATAATTCGGGGAACCCGCCCGCCTCGATGAGCGCGGGCCAGAGAGCGCCGTTCAGGGCGAACTGGACCCAGAGATACTCAGGCATCCTTTTATTGTACGGCGCCTTTATATCGGCCGACTCGAAACAAGCTATGACGCGGCGCGCGAGCGTTTCGCCCTCGGCGCCGACCGGGCCGATATCAACCGAGCGGATCGCGCCGACAAGCATATCGCCATTCCAGCTTCCGCCCGCTTTCGCATCTCCAAGAACATATCGACTCCTCGGGATGACAGCGTCTATATCGGCGCAACCCTTCCAGTTTTGGGTCATGAAGAGAAAACCCGATGACCGGAAGCGCGGAGCCAGGTCCCAGAGGACCTCGTCGATCGTATAGTGATGACCGGGGAAGATAACGAACTCGTAGGTGTCGGGCTCCTCGATTACCTCGATCGGCCGGATTTTGTACACGCCCTTGAATCGGCGCGGATGACCTTTTCGCTTGTCTATGATATCCACGGGAATGCCGTCCTTGAGCCTTTCGGCCCGATTGCGCCGGACAAGGTGCTCGACATCGTGACCCGCCGACGAAAGAGCCCAGCCATGCACGCTCCCGATAATTCCGGCTCCGATGACAAGGATTCTCATTGGCTTCTCCTTCAGTTCTACACTGTAGAATAACTCTACGTTGTAGAATCGTCAAGAGAGGGGGTTCCTCGAAGCTTGTTGCACTATGAAAAGGGTGTGGATAGATTAGAGGGAAAAGTACAACTACAGCGATTACTGGCTGGATAATACAGTTTTATGATAAAACAGATGGTGATGTGAAAATGTGCTTTGTTTTTTCTCAAAGCTGTTACAGTTAAAAAGAACTTGTCAAAAGAATATACGTCAGTAGTGTCCAAAATAATCATATGAGTTCCAACTGGCCGAAAGCTTGGAAATGGCAACTACTTTTCCCTTTTTCCGGCCACCGCCACCTCCCATTCCTCGACGCCACCATCGACGACGCGAAACAGGGGATGTTCTTGCGGCGCGATGTCGTCCCTGAGCAGCTTGTAGCGTTCGATGTCGCGGTGAATCAATTTCGACAAAAGATGCTCCCGCTCGTAGTCGAGCTGGCCGCGCGTCACGAGGAGGACGGCGGGCGACTTCCTGTCCTTATGAACGCGGCCGAGTTTGCGGGCGTCGAAGCGGTAGCCGCGCGAACGGGCTTCGTTCAGAATCGCTTCGAGGTAGGACCGGATTGTCGTGGTCGGTTCGGCAGTCGCGCGGAACCGTAGAAGTTGGGGATGGTTCCGGTAGCCCCTCGTTTTGCCGGATAGGACGGCCTTGGCGAGCAGGGCCTCGCGCCAGAGCGCGACGAGGCCCTTCGCGTCGAGGTAGCTTGGATGGAGGGACCACAGGCGCATGTTTGTAGTATACTGCCCCTCATGGACTACGACCGCAGACATTTCACGTACCTCGCGCGGTATAATCGCGCGGCCGACGAGGCCCTCGTCGGTTTCCTCGAGAAGCTCGCCACAGGCGATCTCGCCAAACCCCGCGGCTCCTACTTCGGCTCGATCCAGGGCATCCTCGACCATCTCCTCACCTGCGACATCAACTGGCTGAGGCGCTTCCGCATACTCTTCCCCGAGTCCGAGCCGCTCACGAGACCGAGGCTCTCGCCTCCGGGCCATGCCTGGGCGGTCTTCTCATTCCCCGATTTCTCCGAGTTCAAAGCCGAGCGGGCAAAGGTCGACGCGATCTTCGAGGATTTTTTCGCGACGGCCGACACCTCGCGTTTCGGCGGGATACTCTCCTACTCGGATTCGCACGGTATTCCGAGGCGGTATTATTTCCGCGACGCAGCCGACCATGTCTTCAACCACCAGACCCACCACCGCGGGCAGATATCGCAGATCCTGGACGAACTGGGAATCGCCCACGATTTTTCGAACCTCATCGGTGTCGCCGAGAGCCCCGCGGACTGAGGGAGGATCTACCAACTTGGTGCTCAGGCCTGTCGCGGCCGAGATAGGACTCAAGGGAAATCTGTAGAGGGGACTGCCATCCGACGTAGGGACCGAAGCTGCGAAGACAGGTCCTTGATGCTCATCGGGCTTGCGGATGATAATACCGGCCTGAATAACCATTTTCCGAGGTAGGACCCATGCTTGAGAAGCTCACCGAAAAATTCAGCGATATAGCCAGAACCCTGGGCGGCAAGGCGACCATCAGCGAGAAGAACGTCGAGGACGCGGTCGAGCAGATCAAGCTCGCCCTCCTGGACGCGGACGTGAATCTCCGGGTCGTGCGCCGCTTCGTCAATGGAACGCTGGAAGAGGCCAAGGGCGAGAAGGTTCTCAAGGCGGTCAGCCCGGGTCAACAATTCATAAAGATCGTGTATGACCGGATGGTCGCGCTGTTAGGCGATACGCGCCAGGACCTTCAGCTGCGAGGCCCGGATACGCAGAGTGTGATCCTCCTCCTCGGTCTTCAGGGATCGGGCAAGACCACCACCGCGTCCAAGCTCGCCTTCATGCTCAAAAACAAGGGGAGGCGGGTGCTCATGGCGGCCTGCGACCTCCAGCGCCCCGCCGCGGTCGAGCAGCTCTCGGTTCTCGGCGCCCAGGTCGGCGTGGATGTCTACAGTGAAGAGGGCTGCAAGGACCCGGCCAAGGTCGCGAAGGCCGCGCTCGAGAAGGCGAAGCGCGAACTCTACGACACGCTCATCGTGGACACGGCGGGGCGGCTTCAGATCGACGAGGCGCTGATGGAGGAACTCGCGCGCGTGCGCGACGCGGTCAGGCCGCTCGAGTCCCTCCTTGTCGCCGACGCCATGACGGGACAGGCCGCGGCCGAGATCGCCAAGACCTTCGACGAGAAGATCGGACTGTCCGGGGTCATCCTCTCGAAGTTCGACTCGGATGCGCGGGGCGGAGCCGCCCTCTCGCTCAAGTCGGTCACCGGAAAGCCGGTCAAGTTCATCGGCACCAGCGAGAAGCCGGATGGGCTCGAGCCCTTCTACCCGGACCGCATCGCGAGCCGGATCCTCGGCATGGGCGATGTGGTAAGCCTGGTGGAGAAGGCCCAGGCCGCCTTCGATCAAAAGCAGGCAGCCGAGCTTCAACGAAAAATAGCGAGCGAAACGCTCACGCTCGAGGATTATCTCGAGCAGATCCGGAGCGTAAAAAAGATGGGCTCGATGAAGGGGCTTTTGGAGATGCTGCCGGGACTCGCCGGTCAGATCGACGAGGACCAGATCGACGAGGCCGATATGAAGCGCGAGGAGGCCATGCTCCTTTCCATGACGAAGAAGGAGCGGCAGAACCACTTGATCATCGGTCCTTCCAGGAGAACGCGGATCGCCAAGGGCTCGGGCACCTCGGTCGCCGACGTCAACCGGCTTTTGAAGAAATTCGAGAAGTCCCGGCTCATGATGAAAAAGCTCGCCAAGAACAAGAAGTACCAACAGCAACTTCTGGGCGGACATTGAGAGCTTTCTCGGAGCTTGTCGCGGCCGGGTGAGCTGCGAGGCAGTTGAGCCAATTACACAATTCTCTGACTTTGAATGAGCTTCAATTATAAAAAGAAGGGGATGACGCTCTTCCGCTCGGGGGGAAAGTCCTCGAAGGTCTCTTCATACCACTGTCTGTGGGCTATGGCGCGGGGTACGAGATTGGCCGCGGTGAAGACCGCGAAGGCCAGGGCGGGCAGCGACCAGCAGGCCAAGGCCCATCCGCACCACTGGAGTATTTCTCCGAAGTAATTCGGGCTCACGATGTACTCGAAAAGCCAGCCCCTCGGTACCGAATAGTCGGCTCCTCCACGGCTGCGGAGTTCACGGAGCATCCGATCAGCCTTCGTATGAATCGAAAAACCGACGACGAAGAGTAGGCCGCCGAGCGCCAACCGAAACACGGGCGGGTTGGACTCAAGAGCGGGGCTTGCTTCGATCAAGAACACCGCGTTCGCATAGGCATTGAGGCCGTTGAAAAGCCAGGCGAAGGCGATGAGGCTCAGGGGGAAGCGTTTTTCGCCTGAATGCAGGAGGAAGGGGTAGACGAGGCTTCGGTACAGGTAATGCACTTCCCATGCGATGAGAAGCGCGAGGGAGACGAGCCCGGGCTTGGTCAGCTCATCGGCGCGGGCAAGAACGATGAGAAGGGGGATGAGGGCTGATGGCAGCTCCATGAGGACCCATCCGGCTCTGACGCCCACCGAAGGCCCCCAGCCGGATCGATAATGACGGCCGTAGGGGGCTGAAACATACATGAGGAGGATGAACACCAGGGCGGCCGCGATCAGGATGACAAGCGGGGCGATGTGGTACAGAGCCGACATACCGGGAACCGAGGATACCAGGTTTCCCCTTGCATGAGAAGTTCCGGTACTTTACATGTTTGCCTTTTTTCGGCTATAGTCCCTCTACTTATCGATTTGGAGTGGAACTATGTCGAGGAAATGCGATATTTGCGGCAAGGGCACGGTTTTCGGGAATAATGTCTCGCATGCCAAGAACCGGACCCGTCGGACCTGGAGGCCCAACCTCCTCGAGGTCAGGACCATGGTCGACGGCAGAATCACGACCGTCAAGCTCTGCACCCGCTGCCTCAAGGCCGGAAAGGTCCAGAAGGTGGTTTGAGCCCTATAAAGAGCTCGATCCGTAAAAACTAAAGCCTACAAGAAAAGGGCCGCCCTGCAGGGCGGCTTTTTTGTTTATACTACTCACCGCTTACTGAGATACTACATTGGTACTGAAGTCGTAAATCAAGTGTGTTTTGTCGGTGAAGTGTATAACGAGTTGGCCGGATGGAGATGATTTAGGTACTATATTGTTAAAATCTATAGTAGTGACATCGCAACCCGTAAAGCTCAGTGTTCCATTTATTGTGCTGGTAGTATTAACAACAGTTAATTTTCCAGTCATCGTCATGCCTGGAAATTCTGGAGTAGAGTAATAAACAAAATAGTAGAAAACAGTTTCACCGTCAGTTGTTAATGAATATGCTGGTCCAATATCATGTTGTACACCTGCTGCTTTTATACCATACGTATAAAGCCGTAATGCATTTTGTACGCTCGCTTCGCTCATACTGTGGCTTATTGCCTTGTCTTCGGCGTAAGATGCGATAAGCGTCATATTCATAAGAAGTACTTGTATTGCCAAGAGAATACTCTTCAAACGCATAGTTTTTCCTCTTTTTAAGGTCCCCTTTATAATTCTAAAACACATGGAACCTGCCTACGCGGCAACGCGGCGAAGTCGTAGCACGCGGTTCACGGCGAAGACGAGGCTTGCCAGGGCGCCGAGGGCCAATGATATTTGCAGGGCCGACATGCCGGCCCAGGCGACGGGGCCGCGGTCGCCTCGAATGAACTCGAGCAGGAAGCGCAGGAGGCAGTAGCCGCCTGCGTGGACCGCCAGCAAGAGCGAGCCTCCGTGCTCACGCCCGACCCTTTTGAGAATGAGAAGGAGTATAAAAAGAATAACGATATCGCCCGCCGCCTCGTATAGCTGGGTCGGGTGGAGGGGAGGGGTGCGCAGATCGCCGGGCGCGACGAGGCCGAGACTCCTCGCCCATGTCCAGGCCGGGCTCGCGAGGGTCCTGTCGAGCTCGCCCGAGAACAATGTCGTCCCGAACTTGGCGAATCTGACGCCCCAGGGCAGCGAGGTCGGAAGCCCCCAGGCGTCTCCGTTCATGAAACAGCCGATCCTGCCGACGGCCTGGCCGAGCAGGATCGAGGGCGCGACGACCGCGTAATATTCCAGAAACTTCTCTTTTTTCCCGATGAAGGTCAGCGCGGCGCCGACGAGGCCGCCGACGAGACCTCCCACGACGGACAGGCCCCCGTCCCAGAAGCGGAAGAAAACCATCGGGTCTTCGAGGAGTATATCGAGATCCCAGAAGAGGAAGTGAGAAATGCGGGCGCCGAGGATGAGACCGACGAATGCGCCGACTAAGGCGATGTCGAAGCGTTCCGGCGAAAGCCCGCTCTTACGGATTCTTCCGGCCGCCCAAATATAGGCGACGATCATGGCGGTGAGAATGTACAAGCCTTCGTAGAAGTAAAAGGTTCGGAAACCCAGATCGAGGTGGATCGGGAACATATTCCTTATTCTCCTTCGCCGGGCCGCATGCGGCCGCGCAGGCTAGTATGACGACAAAGCACCCGAAGCTCAAGGCGCGCGAAGGGATGGTGCGGATCGGGATCCGAGGTCCAGGGCTACGATGTGCCGTCTGTAGTCCGCGTCGGACATGCCCAGCGAGGGCAGCTTGGGAATCAAGCGTTCGTCCACGATCATGGCGATCCGCGAGGCTATCGAGGAAAAGACGAGGTAACCGAGGTCGCCCCAGGAATACGGTACACAGATACGGCATTTACGACGGTCTTTGTAGACAGTCTCGCACTCGAAGTCCTTCGGAAGCAGCGCGCGTTCTTCAACGGTCATTTCGAGGAAACGGTCCCGGGCCTTGGCCGTTATTTTGCCTTTCAACATGTCGTACCGTGTTTTGGCGCCCGCCGATATGAGTCCGCTTCCCACGACCATCTCGTCGAAGTCGCGCCTGAACTTCTCGGGATGGATGTCCATGAATCTCATGAAGCGGGAGCGGGATATGTACGTGTAATCGCACATGGCATCATTGTAGGAGCCGATCGCGAGGGTTATGAGCTCCTGAAGATAGAGCATGAGCTTGTGCGCGTTCCTGAGATAGGCGTAATCGGGGTCGATCGTGCCGCGGCGCGAGGGGCCGAGTCCTATTTCGTCGAGCGAGCGGCCTATGCCGAGCATGGCGCTGACATAATCGTAGACGCGGTTGACGAAATACTTCATCGAGAAAACCCATTCGGGCGGAGAAATGAACTTGTCGCGCGGGAAAACCCTGCGGCAGTAGAGTTCGAAGGGCTTCGACCCGATGAGGGTCCTGACCTTGATTCGACCCCCGCCGTCGAGGAGGATGGGCAGGGTCTCGGCGCCCGAGCGGAGTTTCGCGTAACTGACGCCGTCGCGGAGGCCGATGAAGTTCTCAAAAAGCCTGCTGTCGGGCTCGTCGCGGACGAGGGAGAAGACGGCCTCGCGGAGATCTTCGTTGTCTTTTATTATCGTGATGCTTCTCTCGTTGGTTTTGTAGAAGCGAAGAGCCGAGTTCCGCACCTCTTCATCGCGGCTGGTGAGGCGCTCGCGGATGTCTTTGGCGCGGAGCAGGGTGTAGGCGGGGTGGAAGTCGAGCACGATCGCGAAATTGTCTCGGATCTCGAGCTGTAGCGCCTTGAGCTTGTCTTCGAGATAGGCTCGATCCGAGGCGCTCATGGAGTCCTGAACGACGACGTTTATATCCGCGTCGGTGCAGTCCTGGACCCCCATGTCGTTGTAGGCCGAGAACAGTCTGCCCAGGCCGAACACGAGCATGGCGTCGGCGACGCGGCTTTTCAGCGAAGGTATGAAAATATAACGTATCCAGTTGACGAGGGCGAAGCAGTACAGGTCGCGGCGGGGCCGTAAAAAATCGTCGGCGACCGTGTTGGGGTTCAGGTACCTGAAATCCTCGTTGCGGATCGTCTTGTTCCGCTCGATAAAGACATCGAGGATAAGGCGTTCGATTTGCCGTTTACCAGCGCCCGAAGCGACCAATGCGTCGACGGCGCGTTGCTCCCGGCTGAATCCTGTTTCAGGGGCCTTCGTTGTGCGTCTGTTCATATCTCGACCTCGAGACCGTCCCAGGCCGGAGCGGCTCCGATATCGGAGCCGAACTCGGAACAATAATCCTCGAGCTCTTTATGGCTCGATTCGTGGCACATGTGGGTGAGATAGGTTTTCCGCGCCCCGATCCTCCGGGCGTTCTCGAATGCCTGAGCGATGCTGAAGTGGGTCTCATGAGGCCGGTACCGCAGACCGTTGATTACCAGCGTCCGAACGCCCTCGAGGAGTCCGAACGAGGAGTCGGGGATGCGCGATGCGTCGGTGATGTACGCGAAGGCCCCTGTCCTCCAGCCGAGAATGGACAGTTCCCCGTGTTCGACCGGAATCGGGATGAACTGCAGGTCCTCGACCGCAAAAGCTCCGCGCGCCTCCCGCAGTTCGAGTTTCGGCTTGCCGCCGCCCTCCTGCGTTGTGCGGAATATATACCCGAAACGATCGCGGATTTCGGTGAGGGTCTCGGAATAGGCGTAGACCGGAAGCGCTCGTGCGTAGGTGAAGGGCCTGACATCGTCCAGCCCCACCACATGATCACTGTGACCGTGCGTGACGAGGAGGGCGTCGAGACGGCGTATGCGGGCGCGCAGGGCCTGGAGTCGGAACTCAGGGCCCGTATCGATAACGACGGAGGCGCGTTCGGACGTGATAAGGAGCGAGGAACGATATCGGGTATCGCGTGGATCGGATGAGCGGCATACAGGGCAGTCGCAGCCGAGAACCGGTACGCCGAAGCTCGTCCCTGTACCGAGAAAACAGATTCGCATCGGCCAGATTATGCCATCGAAGGCGGTCTTGAGCCAGTGCCGCGTCGATGCAAAACAGGTTTAAAAATGGTTTTTCAAGCTGATCTACGAGGAACTAATCGGGAAGAACGGGAGGATCGTACGCGCGGTCGGCCTTGACGCGCACGAGATGTACGAAATCCTTCGGAATACGGGACATGATCCGTTCGACGCTCGTTTCGACGACGCTTTCGAAGGCCGCGACCTTGAACTCGCCCGTCTCCTCGAAATATGGCGCGAGTACGGCGACATGATAGTGCCTTGATAGACCGGGGATGACGCCCCCGCTTTTCCGCGAAAAACTGGCCAGATAGATGTTGCCGGGCTCTCTCAGGGCGAGCACATACAAAAGAGCCTTGAGGCCGTCGACGCGATAGCCGAGATCGCTCTGGTAGGCCGCGTAGGGCGAATACAAGGCCGATCCATTGACCGACGCGGGCATCCCAAGGCCCCCCGAGCCCGCGATCATCGCGAAAACCGAAATTCGTATGTCCACCTCGTCGATGGAATGCGGCCGGGAGGGCAGGCGGGCGTCCATCAGAGCCAGGGCGAGATTGCGCGTCCAATCGAGACCGAAGAAGGGGTCGAGATCGGACTCGTAGGGGCCCGCGGCGTCCGTGACCCGCTCGTCGAGTCGTTTTTTCGCCATGGCGAGGGGATCGAGGAGACGACCTTTCAGCGGCCTATAAAAACCGTCGACGACCCATTTCGCAAAGCCCGAGCAGTTGAGTCCGGTCTCGCCCGTCTGCCGTTCGCCGGTGGCGATGCGCACAGGCTGTCCCGAAGCGTCGAGCGCTCCGTCGTAGGCGTAGCGCAAGCCGCCGAGCCGACTCCGTGTTTCGGCGACAAAGGAACGGACATCTTTGTAGAGAGCGGGCTTCGGCGAGAACAGCGACCAATCGACGATACCCGAAGTCCACGCGACGATATCGGATATGGGCGAGGTGAAGGCCCGTTCGAACGAGACGGGGAGCGGAACTCCCTGGTTCAAGACTCCGCCGTAGACGACGACGTCCATGGTGCAGCGATCGCCGGCCGGGTAGATGCGGAGAAAGGTGCCTTGGTCGCCCCGAAGGAAGACCTTGGCCTGCAGCGGCGCTCCGTCGCGCGGCGATCGCTTGAGAATCCACGTGCCCTGCGAGTACTCCGGCGTATCGCCCGTGCCTGTCGAGCCCGGAACGACTGCGGCCGCGATCGTATAATGGTAGCCGCCGTCCTTTTTATAGCTGAGTCTGAATGATCCATAATCGTTGGAAACGACCGCGGGCGATCTCAATGCCAGGGCGCCGAGCGGGGCGATGAAGAACTTCTCCCAATATGCGGAACGGATATCGGCGCTGTCGGGGAAACGTTCGATGGGCAGGTCGCCCGGCAAGGCAGGCAGCGCCCCTGCGGCCCAGACATTCATCGTTCCTGCAAGAAGCAGAAGAATGAGCGCGGAGAGAGGAAGAGTCGAAATGAGCGATCGAGGTCTTGCCCTGAACATACTCATTCTATTGTCGGCGGCTTGTACACCCTCCTTCAATATACCGAGCGAGAAACACGTCAATAACGGCTCTCGAGGCCTGTATATCCTTGAGATACGCGACGCGGAAGCCGATATTCGAGAGCGACCGACTAGACGATGACGAGGTGCCGTGCCTATGCCTTTTTCTCGACTACCCTCACCGCATACTGTTTTTATCGCTGTCGGGATAGTGGGCTGCACTCTCGCCGTCGGAGCGGCGGTCTACGCTGGCAGGCTCGTGCGTACGGATATTTCGAGATACGCCGAGTCTGATCGCGAGAAGGCTCCTCCTGTGATCCCGGCGGAAATCCCGATGAACAGGGAAGATGCAGCCGAAAAGCTCACCTTCCCCGCGCTCTTCGATCCCGTCGATCTTCCCCTTCTTCTCGAGTATCGCCTCCCCGATACCAAGGAGGCGGCCAAGCGCTCGATGGAACAGTTTTTCACAATCCCCGCTCCGGGGAATTACCAGATTCTCGCGTTTTATGGACATCCCGGCTCGAAGCGCATGGGCATTCTCGGAAGGTATCCGAAAGAAGAGCTGGCGGTTTTTCTTAAAGACTACGCCCGACGCTATGACGAGGCGAACGGGGCCCTCGGCCTTGTCCCGGCCTTTTATCTCATCTATGGTACCTGCTGGCCCGGCGGAGAGATCGGTTACCTGAAGGATTCCACAGTCAGAGAGTACATCGAGTATGCCCAAAGCCAGGGGATGCTCGTCTTCGTCGATCACCAAATCGGGAAATACGGGGTCGAGGCGGCTGTCGAGCGTCTTCTGCCCTGGCTCAAGTATCCCAATGTTCACATCGCCCTCGATCCCGAATGGCACACGACCGCGCCCATGCTCGAAATCGGTGCGGTGCACGCCGCCGATCTCAATCGGGCCCAGGCCAGGATCAGCCAGTATCTGCAAACCGAGGGCATTCCAGGCTTGAAAATGCTCGTCGTCCATCAGTTCAACGCAAAAATGATAACCGAGCGCGAACAGGTGAGGGCGGATTATCCAGGGGTCCTGCTTATCCACACTGCCGACGGATTTGGGTCCCCGAGTTTGAAGCGTGGAGCATATTTATATAATGCACAAGCAATTAATATGCCGCTCAAGGGCTTCAAGCTTTTTTTCAAGTCCGATGTCGAGGGAGCCGGGTATGATGAGCCCTTACTCACTCCTGAACAGGTGTTGGGTCTGAACCCTCAGCCCATTCTCATCATTTACCAATAGAAAGTGCCTCGAACCTTGTTGTATAAAAAATTGCGACATTATTCGTCACAATCGGTAGTCTCGAAGGTTTTATGGAGATATCCTATATATGATTCTCTTCCCCCGGAGAGGATCATCAAAACGACAGGCCTACACGGCCCCGGCAAGCTGGCAAGGTACTCGTGTATACTTCCAGCCGGCAATCGATCAGGAGGCACTGATGCGGAGTTTTTGTAAACGGGCACTGGCGGTCGCTCTGGCGGCTGCAGCGATCCAGGCATTCGCCTATGATCCGCCGGCCGGCGGCGTTCTTCTTCCGACGCTGAGCTCGCCGCAGGCTCTGGCTTCTGGGCCGACCGTGACCGCGGTCGACGCCCCCTGGGCCGACCGCATGAATCCTGCGGCTTCGGCGGGCCAGCAGCGTCCTGTCCTCGATCTTGGCTATGTCGCCTTGACTGACTTCGGCGATCAAGGTTGGGGTAGCGCCCTGTCTGCGGGTTACTCCCTGCCCAAACCCTACGCGGTCTGGGATTTCGGCGCCCGCTTTATTTATACGCCGAGCACGATGACCGATCTGCCCCTGGGCGCCATCGGCGATCTCAGGGTCGGCATCGCGAAGGATGTCTTCCCCAATTTCTACATAGGAGCCGGGCTCAGCGCTCTTATGGGAGGAAACGGAGGTTTCGGTTGGGGTCTTGCGGTCGATCTCGGTGTACTGAGCAAAATTGGCGAACTCGGTCCCTTCAAGGACTTCACCTGGGGCGCCGTCCTCGCCAACATGGGCAAGGGCTATTCAGCCCCTCTGCCGGCGCAGGGAGCCTACGGCACGAGCGCGACCCCATACACCCCGCCCTTCACCCTGTCGCTCGGCGCGCGGGGAAATCTCATCAGTACATCGTTTACAAAGTGGACGGTCGGGGCAGATCTTTCCCTGCCGACTTTTTCAGATCTGTGCATAGGGCTTTCTACGGCGCTGAGCTTCAGGGATTCTTTCAGCCTGCGCGCAGCATGGAATACCTCCATCCTCGATCTGGCGAACGGAACCGGGCGCAGTCTTCTTCCTTCTTTCGGCGTTTCGGTCGTTATTCCGCTGACGCGCAAAGAGTCCGAATCGGGTTCCGGGGCGGACAAGATGGACTTGAAGCCGATTCTGTCGGCTTCGAAGCTGTACGGCGATGTCTGGGCCATCGGCGCCGGTGCGACTATTTCGCTCGGCGTGGTGGACAAGGCGCCGCCCGAAATCGTGGTGGACTTCCCCACGAGCCAGTGGGGGCCGGCCTATGTTTCCCCGAACAGCGACGGCACCAAGGACACGCTCGATATGCCGATCCAGATCAAGGATCAGCGCTATGTGGTCGGTTGGACGCTCACCATCAGCGACGAGAAGGGCGAGGTAGTCCGCAAGATACTCAATAAAGAATCGCGGCCCGAGACTCAGGGACTCGAGGGTTTCTGGGACAGGCTCGTCTACGTCAAGAAGGGCGTCACCGTACCCGACAAGCTCGTGTGGAACGGCATAGCCGATTCAGGCCAGATCGTTCCCGACGGTAAATACACGGTCACGATCGAGGCGGTCGACGACAACGGCAATATAGGAAAAGCCGGACCGTTTATCGTCGTCGTCGACAATTCGGCCCCAGCCCTCCAGGCCTCCGTCCCCGAGACGCCCGCGATCTTCAGTCCTGACGGCGACGGGAATAAGGACAGTCTGACCTTCAAGCTTTCGGGATCTCCCGAGGATCTATGGAAGGTGCAGATTCTCGACGCCTCCGGTAAGGCGATCCTCAACACCGAGTTCAAGGACAAATCTCCGGCGGACTGGGCCTGGGACGGCAAGGACGACGCGGGCAAGATCGTGCCCGACGGTGTGTACTCCTTCACGATGAGTTCGACGGATCGCGCCGGCAACGCCACGACCAAGCGCATCGACAATGTCATTATCAATACCGAGCGCGCCCCGGTCAGCCTGACCATCGATAACAGCTCTTTCAGCCCCAACGGCGACGGGGTCAAGGACAGCGTCACTCTGGTTCCCGGCGTTCCGGTCAAGAACGGCGTCGTGGGATGGAAGCTTGCGGTTCAAAACAAGTCGAAACAGGACGTCTGGTCGGTTTCCGGCAAGGACGCCGCTTCTTTGAAGCCCGAGATCGTTTTCGACGGCCGGGATTCCTCGCTCAAAGTTCTGCCCGAGGGAAGCTACCAGGCCGTCCTTTCGGTCACCTATGTCAACGGCCATAACCCCACGGCTACTTCCCCCGCCTTTGTCCTCGATTTGACCGCTCCCACCGGCAGCGTGAGCGCCGACAGGGCAGCCTTCAACCCGGCGGGCGCCGAGGGCCAGGACATCGTCCGCTTCTCGCAGAAGGGATCGAAGGACGCCAAGTGGACGAGCGAGATAAGCGGCGCGAACGGCATCACCGTAAAAACATTCTCCTCTTCGCCCCGCCCGGACGCCGAGATCGTGTGGGACGGAACGAACGAAGCGGGCAAGGTCGTGCCCGACGGGGTCTATACCTTCAGGCTCAAGGCGGTCGACGCGGCCGGCAACTCCTTCACCAGCGCCCCGGTCGCCGTCTCGGTCGACACCGTAAAAAAGGCGGTCAGACTTCTCGCCGATCTCAAGGCCTTCAGCCCCAAAGCCGGCAGCACCAAGGATCGCATAACGTTCACGGCCCAGGTCGCCTCGAACGAGAACGTCAAGTCGTACCAGCTCGTCGTAACGGCTCTTGACGCCCCCGGCATCGCCCCGGGTGCCGCGGTCAAGACCTGGAAGGACAACAAGGGCGTGCCCGACAGCTTCGTCTGGGACGGCACGGGCGACAACAAGGCCAAGGCTCCGGACGGCCGCTACGCCGCCCGGCTCACGGTCTCGTATCTCAACGGCGACACGGCGGACGCCGCGACCCCGGGCTTCGTGATCGACACGGTCGCGCCCTCGGTGACGGTCAGCGCCGACCCCCTGCTCTTCTCCCCGAACGAGGGTTCGACGAACAAGACCGTCCGGTTCACGCAGAAGTCGGTCCCCGGCGACGACTGGACCGGCACCCTTACCTCGGTCGACGGCAAGGTCGTCAGAACCTGGACGTGGAAAAACGCCGTCGCGGACTTTGTCTGGGACGGCAAGGACGAAGCCGGCAACAAGGTCGCCGACGGCTCGTACCGCTACGAGGTCTCCTCGACCGACGCGGCGGGCAACAAGGGCAGCGCCGTCATCCCCTCGATCGTCGTCGATCAGCGCGCCGTCCAGGTCTTCGTGACCGCCTCGGAGACCGGAATCTCTCCCAACGGCGACGGCTACAAGGACAATGTGAGCTTCACCCTCATCGTTAAACTCCGCGAGGGTATCGACACATGGCGCTTCGCGATTCTCGACGCCTCGGGCAAGGAGCGGACCGTCTTCGAGGGAAGCGGCAACGACGTGCCCAACAAGATCGTCTGGGACGGAAGGGACGCCTCGGGCATCGTCGCTCAAGGCGATTTCACCGGAGCCTTTACGGTCAAATACAAGAAGGGCGATATCGCCGAAGCCAGGACGGGCAAGATCTTCGTCAGTATCGAGGGCCCCCGGGCCGAGGTCAGCCTGACGCCCGATATTTTCAGTCCCGACAACGACGGCTTCGCCGACGATCTTTCGATAGGTCTCTCTGTTTCGGGCCCGAGCGAGATCGCCGAGTGGAGATTCGAGATCCGCGAGCTCGCGGTCGTCGAGGGCGCCAAGGCAGACGCGAAGCCCGCGTCCCGTATATTCAAGGCATGGTCGGGCGTCGGTGTCCCGACGCGGACAATAGTCTGGGATGGAAGGTCGGACCGCGGCGAGCTTGTCGAGTCCGCGACCGATTACCCGTTCACTTTCACCGTCCGCGACGCCCTGGGCAATATGGCGAAGGTAGAAGGCGAAATTGCGGTCGATGTCCTGGTCGTCCGCGACGGCGACCGCCTCAAGATCAAGGTTCCGTCCATCGTGTTCAGGCCGAACGGAGCCGACTTCAACGGTCTCGATCCGGACATCATCCAGAACAACGCGAAGGTCATCGCGCGCATCGCGCAGATCCTCAACAAGTTCAGGGACTACAGCATCCTCATCGAGGGTCACGCCAACAGCGTCGCGAAGATCACCGGCCAGAGCACCGCTGCCATCAACACCGAGGAGACGAAGGAACTCATCCCCCTGTCCACCGGCAGGGCCGAACTCGTCAAGAAACTCCTCGTCGAGAACGGCGTCGACGGCCGCAGGCTCACCACGATCGGCCGCGGCTCGAGCGCTCCCGTCGTCGACTTCAGGGACGCCGAGAACCGCTGGAAGAACCGGCGGGTCGAGTTCATCCTCATCAAGGCCTCGATGTAGTTATAAAAAACAAATGTGCGGTACAGGCGGCCTGCGGCAGCGGGCCGCCTTTTTTATTGCAGCGGGCCGCTAGTTGATGAGCGGGCGTTTTATCAATGCTACGGACGAATCAGCACTCGCCCTGAGCGGAAGAGCTTTCCGACAAGCCGAGCGCTTCGAAGATGCGGTCGTCCTTGAATAGGCCTGCTATCTCGCCGAGGGTCTTAAGATGCGATTCAGGGCTCTGGGACGAGGGGGCGCATAGAAGAACGATGAGTCGGGCCGGCGACTCGAGCGATAGAAGGCGGATGCCCTGGCTTTTGGCGCCGAAGACGACGATAGGCTCAGCGCTGTCGTCGACATGGGCGTGGAGCAGTAGAACTCCCGGTTTGAGTTCGATGGGCTGTTTCTGCGCGATCTCGGTGAAAAGGGTGGTGAGCCTGCCCAATTTGCGCCGGTCCTCTGGGAAGGCGCACTGCAGAAGTTCGCGGATCGCGTCGGTCACGGCCGTGCCCTCGAGGTTCGGGACGACCCTCCCCGCGGCCAGAGCGCGCGAGAAAAGATCCTCTTCGACAGGCTCTGCGGCCGGCGCTTCGACGCCGCGGACGCCCTCGGGCAGGTAAAAAAGCAGAATCGTCAGATCGGGTCTTTGCTCGCCCAAGCGGTGCGGAAGTTTCTCGACTGCCGGATGCCACTCCGCCTCTCCGGGGCGTGCGCTGAAGAGAACGAACACCTGCCCCTGGCCGGGGACGGGGCCCGGCGGCAGGCCGAAGTTCTTCCACGAATCGAGTTCCACCACCTGGCCCAGGACGCGGCCCCTGTCGCTTAGAACCGCCGATCGCACGGCGGGGCCGTAGGGTTTCTGAGCGTAGATCGTCAGGCGCGCTCCCTTCTGAGTGACCAGATTCCCCAGGAGCGCGACGCCTCGCCTGAACCCCGGGTGCCGTTCCACGAGCGGCGGCACGATGAGCGAAACCGACTGGGCGTTCGAGAGCGGACTGGACAATCTCGCCACGATGACGAGTTCGGAGCTTCCGACGATGACCTGCTCGATGACCGATCCAAAAAAAGAACGGGACAGTTTCGGGGCCTTGTTCCACCCGATCACGATGGCTCCGACGCGGTTTTCGACCGAGGCCTGGAGTATGCCCTCCGCCGCGTTGACCGCCACCCTGGTCGAGGGTATGACCGGTATGCCCGCGGAGACTCCCTCGACGACGGCCTGGGCGAGATGGGTCTCGGCTTTCGCGATTTCGAGGCTCGTGCTCGTGCTCTCGCTCACGACGGCGAGAGGATAGACGGCTTCCTCGCTCCTTCGTCCACGGAGGAGGAACGAAAGGTCGAGAAGTTCGCGGATCGACTGAGGATTCGAAATGGCGACGAGTATCCGCTCGAGCGCCCGGTCCGAGCCCGCCGATCTGTCTTCGCACGACGCGGCCAAGGCCCTGCCGGCGCGTTGTGTTGCCATGGGGCCTATGAGACAGCTTGCGATGATGAGGAAGATCGCGCCGTTCAGCACCGCCTGGTCGAAGAGTCCGAGCTTGAAGCCGACGAGGGCGGCCGCGAGCACCGCGGCGGCGTGATTCACCGAGAGACCGAAGAGCATGCCCCGCTCGTGGAAACTGTAGCCGAGCAGCCGCCCCGCCCCCTCCGCAGCGAGCCATTTTGAAGCAATATTGAGCGCAACCATCGCGAGCGCGAAGATCAGTGTCGAGGGATGCTCGGCCAGGGCCCGTGGATCGGCCAGGACGCCGATGTAGACCATGAAAAACGGTATGAATAAAGAGTTGCCGGCGAATCTGACGCGGTTCATGAGAACGCCAGAGTCGGGAATGAACCGGTTGAGGAGGAGACCCGCCACAAAGGCGCCGATGATCGGTTCGAGGCCTGCGAGTCGCGAGGTGAAGGCGCAGAGGAAGACGAGGGCCAGAGCGAAGACGAACTCGATGGTGCCGTCGGGCTTCACCTTTTTGAAAAAGAGGCCGGCGAGTCGGGGCACGAGAAGTACACACCCGACTGCCCAGATGAGGATGGGGCCGAGCATCCTGAGCGCGTCGAGCCAGTTTTCGCCGCCGTGCGTTGCGCGGGCGACCGCGCCGAGGATGAGCATTGTCGTCGTGTCGGTCAGGATCACTGCGCTGACCGCAGCCACGACCGAGCGCTGGCGGGTCAGTCCGAGTTTGGAGACGATGGGATACGAGATGAGCGTGTAGGAAGAAAATATGCAGCCGAAGAGGAGGGCCGAAAGGAAGCCCATGCCGAAGATCGTAAGGCCCGTTATGATGCCTACCGCGAACGGAAGGCCGAAGGTAAAGGCGTAAAAGAGGAGTGTGCTGGCCCTTTCTTTACGCAGCTGCGTAAGATCGATTTCCACGCCGGCCACGAAAAAGACGTACATGAGCCCTATGTTCCCGAGAAAGTCGATCGTCGAATCGAGGGCGATGAGGTTGAGCGCCTTTGGTCCGACGAGTATGCCGGCGAGGGCGAGCCCGACGATGCCGGGCAGGCGAAGCCGCTCCGCGAGGTAGGGCGCGGCGAGCATGATGACCAGCACGACGCAGAAGATCGCTGCCGGGTCGGTGAGTGGCAAGGACATTGTCGATTATTGTATGGTCCTCGTTCTTTTCGGGCAAGGCGAAGAAAGGCTCAAAAACCGGATACGGAAGTTCTTTGTTTTCGGCTCCGATTTCACTATATTCGTTTTTCGCGGGCGCCGCAGATGCGGGCTCGTGACTTATAATAAGGAGGTACTAAAATGGCGTACGAAGGGAAGGCCGGCGGAGCGGCTTCCGGCGGGATTTACGGCCTCGGGTTTATCGGAGCGGCGGTCTATTACATCTCGACGGCCGCGACATTTTGGGCGGGGGTGTTGGGCTTCCTCAAGGCCCTTGTGTGGCCCGCCTTTGTCGTCTTCGAGCTTTTGAAACATTTGGGAATGTAATTCCTCCATAAGCGCGGAAGATCGCGCATTCCGACCGCGCGGTCGGGGCTGCAGCGTCGGCCTCGGCCGCGCCTTATCTTTTTTGGACTTTTATATATACTCGTTCCGGTGCCTTCAAAATACTCGTCGTCGATCAAGGAAATCATTCCACTGACCCTCCCCATCCTCGCGGAGCAGGCCATCATCGTGAGCATGAACATGGTCAATTCGGCCATGGCCAGCAATATCGGTAAGGAGGCAGCATCGGCCATCGGTATGGTCGACGCGGTCAACTGGGTGATCATCGGCTTTTTCTCGGCCCTCGCCCTAGGCGGTACCGTGCTGGTGGCTCAATCCTGGGGCCGCAAGGACAGAGTCTACGCCGAGCGGGCGGCCGCCCAGGCTGCGATGTCCGCGGTGCTGCTCGCCGCAGCGATCGGTCTCCTCACCGCCCTTTTCGCCGAAGCGATTATCGGACTTTTGTATCCCGATGCTGAGGCCGCCGTTGCGAACGGCGCCGTAGTGTATCTTCGCATAACGTCCCTGGGATTCCCCTTCCTCGCCGCGGCCCTCTCATCTTCGGGCGCCCTGCGCGGCGCCGGCGACACGAAGACTCCGATGCGGATAAATGTCGCGATGGGGGCGGTCAACGTCGCCGCGAGCGCCCTCTTGATATTCGGTCTCGATCTCGGCTTTGTCCGTGTTCCTTCGTTCGGCATCGCCGGAGCGGCTGCAGGTATAACGATCGCCCGGGCCTACGGGGCGGCTTCCTATGCCTTCGTACTGCTTAAACGCTCAGCTGCCATACACATACGGTCGCTTGCTTCGTTCAAGCCCGACGGAGCGATACTCCGCAGGGTTTTCGCCGTCGGCCTGCCCTCGGGTCTCGAAAACCTGACCTTCAACGGAGGCAAGCTCCTCGCGCAGACCTACATCGTGTCGCTGGGCACGAACGCGATCGCCGCGAACTTCATCGGTATGTCCCTCGCCTCGTTTCTCCAAATACCATCCTCGAGCCTGAGCATCGCGGCGACGACCATTGTAGGCCAGGCGGTCGGCCGCAAAGACCCGGCCGCCGCCACACGAAATCTCGTTGCCGCGACGGCCCTTTCCTCGGCCGCCCTTCTGGCCGCCGGCATCCTCGGCTATCCGTTTACACGCGAACTTATCGGATTGTACACGAAAGATCCCGCGGTTCTTTCAATCACGACGGACCTCATGACGCTGCTTTTCATATGCCTGCCCTTGTTCTGGTCGACCTCCTTTATCCTCCCCGCCGGATTCCGCGGCGCCGGCGACGTCCGCTTCTCGATGTTCGTTTCGATGGCGAGCATGTGGGTGCTCCGCGTGTCGCTCGGCTACGTCCTTTCGATACCGGCGGGCTTGGGCGTCTTGGGAGTGTGGATCGGCATGATAATCGATTGGGTGCTGAGGTCGATCCTCTTCTGCCTGCGTCTCAAGAACGGAAAATGGCTCGGTATACTGGGTGCACGAGAACCATAGAAGAAACTGAAAAAACCGGGGGAGAACGATATAAAATTATAGGGAACCTCGGAAAACCCGGTTGGTTTTTCGAGGTCCCCTATAGTAAAAGGAGGAGCCGTCGATGAAGCGAGTGTTTCTCTATCGGAAAATTCTTTTTTGTATCGCCGGAATTCTCATTCTGTCATCTCGTGCCGGAGCCCAGAACTTCACTCGGGAACTCTACCTTGCGAAAGAACGGATGAACGGAGAAGATGTGCGGCTTGTCCAAAACAAACTGATTTCTCTGGGTTTTACCGAGGTCGGCGACGCCGATGGCTGGTTCGGCCCCAATACGCAAAAAGCACTGAGTTCGTATCAAGAGTTCATCGGTTTTGTCCCGAATGGAAGGGTCGACAAAAAGCTATGGAACTTCATGTTTTCGAAAGACCCCAGGAACGCAGAAGTGGAAAAAGCCCTGCGTTCGCTCAATTCTATATCTCTCGCGGGTCTGAAAAAGGAAGAAGAGGATCTGGAAGGCAGATCGACAGAGGGCGGGACTATAACACGGTATAAAGAAAAGAATCTTACAAAATACTGCGTGGTCGATCTTTGCGGTGAAATGGGGAAAGTAGCATATAAAATATACCATATCCCGGAGGGCTCGGTCGTTATCGAAGAACAGTATGTCTATCCCGCTCCCTTCGATATCGAACATGCCAAGCGTACTATATCCGCCCATTATCTCACGAAGACTCTTTCCGTCACGCTCGAGGAAGGAGCCTATACCGAATTCACGCTTGCCGCGTCGACGATCGATCCCGAGTGGCTACGTTGATGTAAACTGACTCGTTCTTCGCTATTCGGCCTCGGCAATTTCCACGGCGATCGAGTCGAAAACGCCATCTTCGATTCGATCGCCGTCTTCGAACACGTCAATCGTGAAGAAGGGGTACCGGTCCTTGGGGGGGATAAAGGCGCCGTCCCGTGAAAGAGCTATCTTCTCTTTACCTGTGAGTTGCTTGTCCCCCGAGCCGTACTGAAGCGTAAACCGTAAAAAACGAAGCCTCCTTTCTCCATGGTTTGTGACGAGAAGGGTGCTTCGCGCATATAGTTTGTTTGAAGAGCGCGTGATCTGTTTTGTTCTTAGTGAGAACTCGATATCCAGACCCGAAGGTTTCAGTCCCTTCCAAACCACGGGAAGGGGGACGCTCTCGGATGCTTTCCCGAGATTTTCTGCATCGAGTTTCTCGAGTGAAAGACTTACTCGCGCGATGTCGGGGGCTTCAGTCTGTCTGTAGACTAAAAGATTGATCGGGAGCACATCCCCCGGCTCGATGGGCGCCGAGGGCGGACTTAGGACCTTGTCAACTTGTTCAAATATCTTGGTGTTTGACCTGTCGTACCATATTTGTTTGAGGCTTATCTCGTAGATGCCCTTGTTCGAGGAACGAAGGAGTCCTCTCACTTTCATCGAAAAGGCTTCTTTGGGACTTTTGTACTTAAAGAGGGTACTGGATTGAAGATCCAGACTTATCCCGTCGGCGGCGGAAAAAAGTGCCGTGAGGGGGATCTCGCTTTCCGGACTGGGTTTTGAAAGAAGAGTCTGACGAGAAGAAGACTGATCTTTTTCCGTTGAGACTTTCCGTTCTTCGGCGGTGTTCGAGGCGGAAATCGGTACGGTAGACCTTATTGCAGGACTTCGAAAAAGAACGACAAGGCCCGCGACAAGGAGAAGAACTCCAAAAAGAAGAATACTTTTCTTGATGTAGGCTTTACGTCGAGCCGAAATATACCGCATGTCTTCGTATACGGTGGGATGCTTCGGCTCGATGTCCGCGGCCTTGTGATACCAGGAAAGGGCTTTACGGTACGTAAATAAGGGGAAGAAGCTCTTTTCTCCTTTCGCTTTGTAAATGCCTCCTACGAGGGCGCAGATATCCGCATCCCAGGGTTTTACTTCATGGGCTTCCAGGGCGAATCTGAGCGCTTCCGAATAAAGTCCCGACCGGTTCAGTTCTCTGCTTCGTTCCCGTGCCGCCTCCGCATAGGTATAAGCTTCTTTCAGCTCTTCTTTCGTCATGCCGAGTTCGTAGGCAATGGCTTCAAATTCTGTTTTGTTCCCTCTTGCTTTTGTTTTAACTTGATGGACTTTTGCTATGAACTTTTGAAGATCCTCTTCATTCATAATCTCTCGCTCCCGTATAGAGTATACTAGCACGGTCCTTGAAATTTCATTATATATTGACCCATTGCATGCCCGTTTTATGCCCTGCCGACAAGGAGTGTGCTTCGATGAAGACGAGGCGGATAGGTTTCTTTGTGTTGTTTTTGGCTTTATTAAGCCTGTCTGCCTTCGCCGCCGGTCCCGATACTATTGTGTATCTCACGGATTCCGGGAAGAAGTATCATACAAAAAATTGTTCCTCTCTGCGGATATCGAAAATATCGATAAAGTTAGGCGATGCAATCACGGCGGGATACGGGCCCTGTGAATTGTGCAAGCCTCCGACATTGACGTCCGCCGAGTCCAAAGCCAAAGAAACTTCCGGCGCTTTGTACCGCGTCAATGTGGAAAATCTCGCATCGTCTCATTATGCGGATACGAAGCGCATGACCCGCGCCAAGGTACTCGAGTGCATCGACGGCGACACGATCCGCGTCAAGATCGAAAACCCTCCCGCGGGGCTTCTGGATACGGAAACTATACGACTCATCGGAGTCGATACTCCCGAGACGAAGCATCCGAACAAACCCGTCGAACGTTTCGGCAAGGAGGCGGCCGCATTCACCCGCTCTTTTCTTCAAGGCAAGACCGTCTTCCTTGCCTTCGACTGGGATCTCCGGGATGCATACAAGCGACTCTTGGCGTACGTATATGTCGAGGGCAGTTGTTTCAATTCCTATTTGATCCTCAAAGGCTACGCCTACGCCTACGTTAAATACCCGTTCCAGTTCATGGAGGAATTCAAGCAGTACGAAAAGCAGGCGCGGAGCAATAAAGCCGGCTTGTGGGCGGAATAATGGAAAGTAAAGAGCTTTTCACTGTCCCATACCGATACGATGAGATATAGTCCGCATTCTTTATTTCAGGTCGTTCCAAAACGACTTTACGGCATCATGTACCGGCCGAATGTTCCGTTGTTCGTCCATAAAACCGGTGGCGAGAAGCTCTGTCCCTTCCCAGACAATATCAATGTATTGCACCCATGCAACACCGATTATATGTGGATTCGAATTCGCATAGCGAAGGAACTCGATTGTTTTTTTCGCCTGCCACTCCGGAGAGTAGCCCTCCTTGGGTTGGAAATCGTACGGTATCGAATCAGCCGGTGACGCAATAAAGAAAGTCTCCCAGATATAGATCGGCTTTTTGAAACGTCGATACACTTCATCATAATACTTTTCCACATAGGCAATGGACTCGGGGGAATGAAATCCCGGATGTATCTCGACGCCGATACAATCAAAAGTACATCCTGCCCTTTTTAGAAGATCGATCGTTTGAAACTCGAGATTTCCTGGTGCAAAAGCAGCATGAGTCACCCCCAGTATTATTTTGGCATTCTTGTTCACTTTTCGGATCGTAGTGCACATTTTTTTTACGACAGTTGCATATTTCTCGGCCGTTTTTTTGGTGTTCGGCTTTTCAAATTCCTGATATAAGCGAGTTAAATCGCTGCAACAAGATAAAGAGAAAAACACCAGAGGGAATCCCTTCGAGTACTCTGCGACGGCTTCCAAATATTTTAATAATGAGGCGGTCCAGAGGTCGAAATTGTTTACATCTACCCACGGTGGAGCTATGGAGGAAAGATATCCGTCCCTGAAAAGAGGTCCCGATTCGATAAAATAGGCTTTCACATTCGGAAGGGCATTATGAATCATATCAATCATTGTCGATGGCGGCGATTCAAAACTGTAGATCCCGGGTTTTTGTTCGATATGCTTCCACCTATCCGCAAGGTGGATTATAGTTGTAGAATTCATGCCTGCTTCGTCCAAGTACTTCCATTCATTCGGCAATATGCCTCCGTACCCGAACTGCCAGTAAAAATCCCTGGATTCTGCATTGAGAGAGAGAAAAAACAGGAAAGAAAAAAAGAAAACAAAGGCTTGCGTTTTTAATTTCATGAGAGCATCCCCCCGAAACACTTTTACTGTCGGCTTCCTATACGCATCTCGTCGGCGATCTCGCTCATGCGCTTTTTGAGTTTGTCGATGTCGGGAACGAAGAAGAAGGTAACGACGAAGAGCAGAACCGCGCAAATAAGCCAGAAGCCGGAACAGACGGCGAGCGAAACCGAAAGTCCGACTGCGCCCGATAAAATTCCGGCAAAGCCCCTTCCCAATCCGGTGCCTAATGAGTCGGTCAGATTGAAAATCGAGAAAATCGCCCCGCGCTGTTCGGGCGCATTGACGTCGAGAAGCATGGTTTTCATATTAGGACCGGTGATCGAAACGAGGAGTGCGCCGAAAAAGCCCAGGACCGAGAGGCTGACAGCTTCGGAAGGAGCCCACAGAAGTATGTAGATCACCAATGCTGCGCCTGCAAGTGTCGTCCAGACGCAGAAAATAGGGAGCTGTTTGGGATTGCGCTTAAAGATAATACGGCCCCACTCGCCTCCGACGATATTGCCGAGTGTCATGCCGATGCCCATGACGAGGAAGACTGCGAAGGCGGGGCCTTCTGCAAGTCCTTTGTTCTCGTCGAGGAATTTATTGATAAAAAAGAAGCTTCCCCAGGGGATGGTGCCGACGATACCTTGAAGAAGCAGAAAGAGATTCGTTTTGGTGGAAAACAAGCCTTTGTAGTCGCTCAGGCGTATCCGTTTTGGATATACGAGCCCGGCTGCGACGAGTTCTCGGGTGGCTTCTTCGCTGGCCGCGGCTTTCGGCTCCGGCGAAAAAACCCAATACAAAAATACAATGACAAAGTTGGGCACTGCGGCGATGACGAAGGGTAATCGCCAATCTCCGTCCACGCCCATGTAGCCTATGAGGGTGCCTATAATGTTTCCCGTCGCCATGCAGACCGAAACTATACCGGTCGCACGCGGCCGTTCCTTGTCGTCGAATATATCTCCGATGATCGAGAATACGAGGGGGAAGGAAGCGCCCAGGCCTATGCCCGACAGGATTCGGAGAATGTAGAATATTTCATAACTCGGGGCGAAAGCCGTCAGGGCGCAGGGCACCTCCCCGATCAGCACCGACCAGATGAGGAGTTTTTTACGCGAGGCCTTGTCCGCGAAGTAGCCCCAGAAAAGCGAGACTGCGGCCCCGACGATCGTGAAGAGCAGCATCATGACGCCGATCGAGGCGTCGGTGACGCCGAACTCGGCTTCGATTCGGATGAGGTTGGGCGCCATCACGTTCGTGTCCGAGTTCAGGACAAGCATTGACAGCGAAATAAGTACTAGCGTGAGGGTCTTCCGAGGCGAAGCCATGTCACTTCCTTTCGCTCGCGGATCCGAAGCGCGTTATGCGACGTTCATAGATTTCCAAAAGCTTCCATTCGACGATGGGGACGTTACGGGCGGTTTCGGCGGGGATGGAGAGGAACTCCCCCGTCTCGGTGACCTCGGCGGTCATGAGGGAGGGGCGCCCGAAGAATACGCTCTCCTCGCCGTAGACGCCTCCCGGCCCGATGAGATCGACCTCGGCGCCGTCGATGAGGATGCGCGCGGCCCCCGTGCGCGCCACGACGATGTGCTCCCCCGCAGGGATGCTCGTGCCCGCCCTCAGGACCTCAGACTTCATCGATCTGGTCATGCGGATGTGCACTGCGCTCGAGACCATCTCCCCGAAGATTCTGGTGCCCTGGAGGAAGAGTTCGACCTCGAGGAGGTGGTGCATCTCGGAAATGTCGTAGTTGCGCTGCGCGAACTCCGAGAAGAGCATCGCGGGGATCTGCAAAAGCGTGACATAGCTGCGCGCGCGGTAGGTCCGGCTGGCGCGCTCGCCCGTCAGGGCGTTGACCTCGCCGATCATCGAACCCGCCGACAGCATGTGCTGGATGCCGTCCTCCGTGGCGATCATGTCGACGACGCCGTTCACGATGAGGTAGGTGAAGGGGCACTCCGATCCCTTGCGCAGGATGACGTGGCCCGTGTTTATCCTGATCATCGGGCAGTTGAGAAGCATGCCGAGGTCCTGGCTCGAAGCCTCGGGGTAGTGGGCGGCGAGATGGCGCTCGGCGGCGCGCAGCTGGTAATCGACTCTCGACTCGATAAGACTGTCCTGGAGACCGAAGGAGGCGCTCGAGCCGATCTCCTTGTCCTTCGGATCGAGGTCGCCGTCGACATGCGCGAGGATGATTTTCGCCGAGGCGTCGTCGGCGAAGTCCGAGGCTCGTCCGTGGATGAAGCCGCCGCCCGCGTCTATTTTCTTGAGATCGACCGGCATGAGGAGACTTCGTATCGAACTCTCGTACAGCCGCACGGAAAGCGGACTGCGTTCGGGGCTGTCGAGAAGGTAGGACTTGAGGACCGAGAAGGGCGGTATGTCCGCGAGGTGGGCGTAGGTTTTATACCCCGAGGGGCCCAGGGCGCGGAAGAAGAGAATCGTCGTCTCCACGGGATGCAGGGAGAGAAACGGTTGAACCTCGAGGCCGTCGAGATCGTTCCACTTGCCGAATGACAAATCGTGAAACTCGAATGCGTTCGCGAAGTGGCTCTCGGGCAGGGACATGACGGCCGAGAGTTTTTTCATGACCGCCGATCTGACCAGGGGGGTGGCGAAGTACTTTATTCGATGGTCGGTGCGCACCAGGGAGGTGAGACCCGCGAAATGGTCGTCATGCGCGTGCGTATGGAAAATCCCCTCGATCTCGTTGACCGATATGCCGAGGGCGGTCAGCGAATCGAGGACGTAGGGCCCCGTGTCGATAAGGTATATTCTCCCCTGAAACACGACGACGCTGGCCATGCAGGAACGATCCTTGTCCCAGCCGTTCCCCTCTCCGGAATGGATGATCGAAAAATAATCGAGTTCCACACGGTGCGAGTCGGGCCGTATGGGGCTCTCGTAGGTCTCGCCGGGCGCGAGATTCAGGTCGACCTCGACCTCCTCGCTTCCGAGTTTGAAGACATAGATGTTGAGCGCCTTGCGTATCACCTCGACCCCGCCGGGCAGGAGGGCTCGACCCGAGTCGGTCGGGGCGAAATCGGCGATTTCCTCGAGGCCGCGCGGGGAACCGCCCGCGAAGAGCGTTTTGTAGCGCATAATCTCGCGCGCCACGTCGGGCTTTATGCCCGCGGCCTCGATCTCGGCGGCGCTCGCCAGACCGAAGGTGCCGCTCAAGATATAGGCCGCCTGGGCCGTCAGCTGGCTTTGCAGTCCGATGAAGAGCGGCCGGCGTCCCGTATTGTTCACATGCCCCGGCACGTTCATGCCCTGCCGGTAGAACATCTGCAGAAGAGGGAACTCGGCCATATTACAGAAGGTCCCGCCCTGCACCGCGATGTCCGACAAGAGTATCGCGTTCGGGCCGGTTTCGAAGACAACGCCGTCGCGCACTTCATTGCTGATAAGACCGCGCCGCATGAGGTGCTTGACGACATCGGGCGGGCAGCCGCAGAGGACGCAGATGCCCGCCTCGGGTATCCGGAGGTACCAGACGCCCCTGGTAACTTCTATTCGCTCCATTAGATGTAGGGTATACCGCTTGAGCTCGGTCTGCAAGCGAGCGGCGATGGTTTATAGCGGACGTTCCCCCAACAGAGCTTTCAACTCCTGGATATCCTTGACGAGCTTGGTTCTGGGGATGCCCTGCAGACGCTTGGGCAGCATTTCTTTCGAGGTGCACTCGACCACAGCTACGAGGTTCTGCAGCTCGATCTCGTGGGGATAGGCCGGCGGCACGAAGTCGGCCAGGGTCTCGTCCATGTCTTCCTTGGTGATGAAGGTTCTGCCCTCCATCGCCGCACGGAACTTGGCCCTGATCAGCACAGCCTCGAGATCTGCGCCCGAAAACTCGTGATTGAAACGCCGAAGCAGGTCCGCGATGGGGAAGCGCCGGATCGAGAGATCGAGCTTGCGCACCAGGGTTTCGAAAAGAGCTATTTTTTCCTCGTCCGTCTCGGGGTAGAAGAGCGCCAGGTGCTCCTCGGCCCGGCCCTGGCGCTTCAAGTCGATCGGCAGAAGATCGGGACGGCAGGTTATGAGGAACCAGATGATCTTCCCGCGGTATTGAGTATCGCCCATGAATGTGGCGATTTGCGAGAAGACGCGGTTCGAAACACCCGAATCCCCTTCCTGGTCGCGGTCGCCGAGGAAGGCGTCGGCCTCGTCGATCATGACCGCGACGGGGGCCATGGCCTTGAGGATGGAGAGGACTTTTTCCAGGTTGGATTCGGTGACGCCCTGCCATTTCGAACGAAAGTTTTTGAACTTGACCATGGGAACGCCGATTTCCCCCGCGAAGGCCGAGACCATGAAGCTCTTTCCGGTTCCCACCGGGCCTGCGATGAGATAGCCCATGGGCAGGACGTCGAGTCTGCCCTGCTTGATCGCGCGCGCCGCGTTCTTGAACCTGCGTTTCACGAATTCATGGCCCGAGACAAAGGAGAGATCGTGCTCGGTCTCGAGAAATTCAAGAAGGCCGGAGGCCTCCGCCTCGATGATTTCTTTTTTCCGAGCCTGCATGTACTCGAGCGAAATGGGGGCGTTTTCCTGCCAGCTTTCCGCGGCGAGCCGGTTCAGGTTCATGAGATTGAGGCCCGAGGCGAGGGAGGCGATCTGCTCGGGCTTGAGTCCCTTGTCGAGGAGAAGCTCGCCCTTCGCATCGAGAAACCGTAAGAATTGGGCGCGCACGGTTTCGTCGGGGATGGGAATCTCGACCTTGACTGCGCTTGGACTTGACGAAATGCGCGGATTGAGATCGGCGAGGTTTTCGGTGAGGAGGATGATCGAGACGTCTCCGCGCGTGAAAACCGGCTCGTGCGACCAGCGGTTCAAAGTCACAAAGCAGTAGCGGTCCTCTTCCGAAAGGCGGGCTACATCGCTCGCCGGCGCGATCGTCTCGGCGTAGTCGATGATGAGGACGATCCGCTTCTTGCGCGGTATCAAGCCGAGGAAATATCGCTCGAGTATGGGGAAAACGACGGTCGGGTCGTTGGACAGGAATTCCGAGTCCGCGCTGTCGGGCCTTGTCGGGCGCATGGCCGCGAGATAGTCGCTTTCCATTTCTTTGTCGCAGAAACTGACCCCGCTCGAACGGTCGAAGAATACGATGACATCTTTGTTGCCGAACAGGACCTCGGAGATGTATTCCTGAATTTTGACGAAGAGGAATTCTCCTTCATTCATTTTATGGGGCAGAAAATCGCGGATGTTGCCGTGGACGATATAGAGGTTCGCCGTTTTTGAGCAGTACTTGTACGACAGTTCCTGAGCCCAGGATGGGAGGATTTTGATAAATGGAAGATTCTTGACGATGAGTTGTTGCTTCATCCGCTCCATAATATGGCGCAGGACGCCTCTCGTCAACGAAGAGGTGGAGTTCAAGCGGACATGTTCCTCTTGAAACGGCGCCGTTGATGCTTTTTAATTTTTTTCGGCGCTCGCCGATACTCATTCAGTACGGCGCACGCCGATACTCATGACACTACGGCGAAGAAGAGCGCGGAAGGGGAATGATCGATGGCGGACAGAAGCGGCGTAGAGGTCAGGGCGTGGGTCGCCGCGGCGAACATGGGACTCGGGCATAAACGGGCTATTCAGCCCCTGAAAGACATCGCCGAGGACGGTCTTATCGTGGTCAACGACCCTTCGGTCGCCGAGCCGGACGAGCTCAAATTGTGGGACACCCTCCTCAATGTCTACGAGCGCCTCTCGCGGGTCAAAAAAGTCCCCATCATAGGAAATTTCCTCTTCGGCATCATGGATTACTTTCAGCGGATCAAGCCGGCATATCCGAGGATTGATCTTTCGCATCCGACGATCCAGACCCGCTGGAACGAGAGCATGATCGATAAAGGCATATGCGCAGGGCTCATCAAGAAAATCAACACGAAGCCTCTGCCGCTCGTCACCTCCTATTTCACGGCGGCGATCGCGGCCGACCGCTCCGGTTACGGCCGCGTGTACTGCATTATCTGCGATGCGGACATCAACCGAGTCTGGGTCGCCTCCGATCCCCGCAAATCCCGTATCATGTATCTCGTGCCCTGCGGCTCGGTCCTCAGGCGGCTCAAGCAGTACGGCGTCCCGGACGAGCGGATCTTCATGACCGGTTTTCCTTTGCCTAAGGAGCTTCTCGGCAATAAAGATCTTGATGTGCTCAAGGCCGATCTCGGCCAGAGGCTGCATTATCTCGATCCGCAGGGGCGGTTCTGGCCTCTGCACGAGCCGAGCGTCGTGCATTTCCTCGGCAAGGCCAACTGCAAGCCCCGGGGACTGCGTAAGCTGACCCTGGCCTTTTGCGTGGGCGGGGCCGGCGCGCAGAAGGAAATCGGCGTCCAGGCTTTGGCGAGCTTGAAGCCGAAGATTCAGGCCGGGGAACTCGCGATGAACTTGGTCTGCGGCGTCCGGCCCGAGGTGCGAGCGTATTTCGAGTCCGAGGTGAAGGCCCTCGGCTTGGCCGATTCGCGCGATGTCCGGATCATAGGGGGGAGGGGCGACGAGGAGTACTTCGAGTCGTTCAACCGCAGCCTCCACGAAACCGACATCATCTGGACAAAGCCCTCCGAGATGTCCTTCTATGTCGGCCTCGGAATCCCGATCATCATGGCCCCGACGATCGGCTCGCAGGAAGTCTTCAACAAACGTTGGCTCGACGAAATACAGGCGGGAATACCGCAGGAAGATCCCCGCTACGCCGTCGAATGGCTGTACGAGCTTCTGGAGCAGGGCCGTCTCGCCGAGACGGCCTGGGCAGGCTTCCTCAACGCGCGAAAATACGGCACCTACAAAATCTACGAACTCTTGCAGACCGGCACCATGTCGCGCACATCCGATCCCTTGACGCGCTAGGTGCTCGACGAGGGCTGCTACGGCTGCCCGGCCTTTTCCTCGGCGATGTCGTGGATGAACTGCGCGATCTCGGCCGCTCCGTTCTCGAGTTCGAGCCTCTCGTAGCGCTCCTTGACCTCTTCCAGGACATCGTCGCGGAGAAAGCTCTTGACCGCGATGCCGAAGAGAATCGGGTTCCCGCCCGTCTCCTTTGCGACGCGCTTGAAAACCGCGTAGTTGACATGGGCCTGCTCGCAGGGCGTTGCGGCCTGAGAGAAAATGATGGGCTTCCGCGAGTGCATGCACTCCATCATGGTCGCAGGTCCCGGTTTGATGAAACAGATGTCCGAGACGGATATGAGTTCGTTCATGTTCGTCGCGAAACCGAGAGGCACGATGTTCAAATGCTGCAGCTTGTTTCTGTTCTCGTTGAGTCGAGCATGCAGGGCCTTGTTCTTGCCGGCCACGACTACGACATTCAGAGGCTCGGCCAATAGTTCGAGGGCCAGAAGGTACTGGATGATCATGCCCGCGCCCTGATTTCCGAAGCTGATGAGAATCGTTTTTCGATCGGCCGCCAATCCGAGTTCCGCGGCGACAACATGATCGGGCCTTCGCGACGAAAGAAAATCCGGCGGGATGGGGTAGGGGAAGGACCTGACCTTCGATGCCGAAATGCCCCCGCGTATCGCCGCCTCCGCCGCCCGCTCCGAGGCTGTCAGATACCAATCGGTCTTCGGCAGTCTCCAGGGAGCGTGGAAGGTGAACATCTCGGTCTGGTAGGTGATGATGGTAAAAGGTATGCCCGTTCGCTCACGGGCGGCCACCAGGGCCATTGTCGCGAAATAATGGGTGCTGAAAACGAGATCTGGACGGCATCGCCGTATGAAACGGACGGCATCGGGAACCGCCGGGGCGACCATCGTTCGGTAGAGTACGCCACGCGTCACCGGTCCCAGAATATCCTGGACCTGGTAGAGCAGGTGGGTGAAAAGCGGGTATTCGAGGAAGGTTTTCCAGCTTTTCTTGTGGGCCTCGTCGACTTTTACACTGCCTATGTCTTTTATGAAATCCATGAGGCGTGTCTCGTAACAACCGGGGTATGCAGCCTCGAGCGCCCTCATTACAGCGACAGCCGGTGCCTTGTGTCCGCCGCCCGCTTCAATCATCGCAAAGATGATCTTTTTCATCAGGTACTATCGCCTCTTGATCGCCCAAAATTCAGTTCGCTGTTTTCTAAAACGCGGCTGCGTTTCGTAATACAGCGATGCAAGTAAACCTCAAACCAACTCGCTTGTGAGCTTTCAAGGCTTTTTATGCATTTCAAAAAAAGAAACACGTGCAGAACAAATTCCAAAAAAGGAATGACCCTTGGAACTGGTTCATGCGTTAATTATTTACGAAATATAGTATAATGATGTATTGAGCCGCGGACAAGCGGAAAGGTTTGCCCCTGTGCTTGTCCCGCTACACTCACAATGCTATACTCTGTCCACAATCCCCTTCGAGAGAGGTATACAATGGCCCATAAGGTCACCGATGCCTGCGTCAACTGCGGAGCATGCGAACCCGAGTGCCCCGTCGAGGCGATCAGCGAAAAGAACGGTATGCGCTGGATCGATCCGGCCAAGTGCACCGACTGCGGCTCCTGCGTCGCCGTCTGTCCGACCGAGGCGATTATCCCGGGTTGATGGTGCGGCGGGGTTCATCCCCACGTTCGTAAAAGAAAGGGCTGCCTGTATCGGCAGCCCTTTCTATTTTCGCATGTTTGGCTATTTTATCAGTCTGATGTTGTCCACATAGAAACGACCAGATCCCCCGTTTTTCCCGTATTTGACGACATTGAACATAGCCCGTTTCATCTGATCTATGCCGTCGATGGCCTTAACCGGCGTATTCGAACCGTCCAGAAGATCCTTTGTCAGATCGAATACCAAGGTACTGATTCCGGGCGGGGCTTCGAGTGTTTTGGTCTGGGTCCATTTCCACCCGTCGGTCGTCTGACAGCTGAAGCAGATGGTGAGAGCTTCCGCTTGGGGATTGTTGATATCGATGACGATGTACTTTGCTCCGGTCCAATTCGTCTCGATAAGCTGATCGCAGTAGAATGTCGCCTGTCCGCCTGCTGCGGGAATCTTGTCGAAGACCCAGTCGCCCGAGGTCGGACCGTCGGTTCCCCATTTCTCGTACAGCTCGGCTTCGAGCGAAAGATTGTGGGCTCCCCACTGATCCCACGAGTCTTTAACTGCCACCCAGTAGTTTCCGTCCTCGAAATTATCGAGGAGAAGAACATCGCCTGCGGGAAGTGCAGCCTGAACAGGCTTTGCAGGTTCAGGAACCGGTTTCGCTTCGGTCGTAGCTTGTTGTGCGGTCGCGCTTGCTTGAGAACTCGTTCCGGAACTCGGCGTCGATGCACAGCCGATAAATGCCGCAAGAGCCGCAAAAACGGCTAGGATGATGAAATATCGCTTCATGTAACCCTCCGTAAGAACTGGTCTGTTTCACATCGTCTCAACAAAAACTATCGAGGATGTGAAGAGGTGGATGTAATGCTATCATCCTGTTTCAAGGATTTGTCAAGGAAAAACCGGTTCCTATGCGAAAGAAATCATTGATAATCCGGATGACCCATTACAAGGCATCGAGGCCTTTAGTGATTCTCAAGGGAGGTCGTATATAGTTTCTTTGCCGGCACATTGTCGGTGATATTCCGGCGAACTTGCGGAATGCCCTGGAAAAACACAGGGGATCTGCATACCCGACCGCCTCCGCAATATCGGAAATCGGCAGTATGGTTCTGGTTAATAGTAGTTTGGCTTGTTCCATTCGATAGGCGGTCAAGAGCGCCTTCGGTGACGCTCCGGTTCGTCTTCGGATCAAAGCCGAAAGATAATTCCTTGTAAGACCGAGTTTGTCAGCCATCGATTCGATGCTGCAGTCCTTACGCGCATAGAAAGATCGGATAAATTTATATACTGCATCGACATAATCGAGAGGCTGGACAACATCGGCGGTTTCATGTCTGTCCATTGAATTGTGACGTTCGAGAATCGAAAAAAGGCCGTACAACTGTGATAGACGCTCGATCTCGCTTCTCGTATGTGAAAGAAGATCTATACACCGTCGAAGGTTGCTGCAGGCGCTTTCCGGTTCCCGCGATCGGTATAGCGGCTGCTCTCTGGTGATACCAATAATCGATAAAAGCCGGTCTACCGTCTTCCCGGAGAATCCAAGCCATGCATACTGCCAGGGGGCCTCTATATCGGCGCGGTAATCGATGATATCCCCGGGGAAAAAGAAAAATCCATTTCCACCTGTTAGTACATACGGTGTATAGCCATATCGTATAATTCCCTGCCCTGAAAAAACATAGTAAAAAACATACTGATCACGTACCGTTTTGCAGCTTTGCCCGGGCGTGCATTGTTCGATACCTGCATAATGAAAGCAGATATCTTTGTCATCGTGAGGAATGGAAAGGGTGATCGCAGCCATCCTTACATAATACCATAAAAAAAGTACAAAATGCCCTATGCGAAATCGATTTCTCGATGTACTGTTCTTGAGCGCTGTATGATTCCAGCCCAAAGGAGCCGGGTGATGATGGAACGCCGGACATCAGGTCCGAATCTCGCTCTAACGCCGCCGATGGGCTGGAATTCGTACAACACCTTCTGCTGTGAACCTACGGAAAAAGTGATCAAGGAAAGCGCTCAGGCGCTTGTCGAAACGGGGCTCCGCGACGCCGGATATGAATATGTGAATATCGATGACGGCTGGATGACAGCCGAGCGCGATCAAAGAGGCGATCTCGTCGTCGATCCGGTTAAGTTCCCCAACGGCCTCGCTCCGGTCGTCGACTATATTCACAAACTCGGGCTGAAGGCGGGGATCTATCTCGGGGCGGGTTTACGCACCTACGGCGAAAAGGCGGGAAGCCTCGGGCATGCGAGAGCCGACGCCCGGCTCATCGCCGAACTCGGCTTTGATTATCTGAAATACGATTACCGGGACCTTCCCGAAGACCCTCCCGGCCGCGAACCGAAACGCGAATACGCCGAAATGCGCGACTGCCTGCTCGAAGCCGGGCGACCCATGGTGCTCTCGATCTGCGAGCATGGCAGGTCGAAGCCCTGGGAGTGGGGCTGCATGGTCGGTCATTTATGGCGGACAAGCCCCGACATCAAAGATGCTTATGACGGCGATGTCTCCTGGGGCATGGGATTCAACAAAATCGCCGACCTGAACGAGCGTCTCTATCCCTTTGCCGGTCCGGGTTGCTGGAACGATCCGGATATGCTGGTCGTGGGCTTGAACGGCAAGATAGGCTGGCAGGGCCCTGGATGCACTCTGACCGAGTATCGTTGTCATTTCGCTTTATGGTGTCTCATGGCCGCGCCGCTCATCATCGGCTGCGACGTCAGGACTATCGATGATGCGACCCTCGGTATCCTGACGAACAAGGACCTCATTGCGGTCGATCAGGACCCGCTCGGAATTCAGGGTCATGTAATTCGTCGCGGCCGGGAGTACGACATCTGGATAAAAAAGCTCTCGGGCGGGGCCATGGCCGTAGGTCTGCATAACAGATCGACAGTTCCGATAGAGATCGCGGTCGGCTGGAAAGAACTCGGCTTTGTCAAAGAGGAACTCCGCGTACGCGATCTCTGGAACGGAGGCTCGCAGATTCTCGTCAGGGGCGGATTGGCGGTCAACGTCGATCCGCACGACTGTCCTATCTTCGAGGTTGCCGAATGAAGACAGCCTTTGGTATCGCCCTGATCGCGCTCGCGACGGTCTCGGCCTTTGCGGAGCCTTCCGATGCTCCGATCGTGGAGAAACAGGTCCTGCGCTGGACACGCGGCGGATCGATCAACGAATACCTCAAGAAACATGCGCGTGCGCCGAGGCCTGACGCGGTCATCGATATCCCGGCGGTATCGTTCTCCGCCTCCCAGGGAGCCGCCGTGAAGCGCCTCGGAGAATACGAGGGCGAGCGCGATGTACTGTCGTGGACCGGGGAGTCGGGCTGGGTCGAGTGGGCCTTCACCGCGCCCGAGACAGGGCTTTACTCGGCCTCGCTTCGGTATTTCCCCCTCGGCGAAAAAGGCATGAGCGTCGAGTTCGCGGTCTACATCGACGGGGCCTTGCCCTACGACGACTTCGCGAGCGTGCGGTTCGAGAAGATCTGGAAGGATGAGACGGCCATACGAACAGACGATTTCGGCAACGAACTCAGACCGAACCAGGTCGAATCGCCGAGCTGGACCGACAGGGATTTTCTGGATACGCAAGGCTTTTATAACAAAAGTCTTCCGGTCTTCCTTTCGGCGGGGCGCCATACGATCCGCTTGGAGCTTCGACGCGAGGGGGCGGTTCTCAAGGGGATCAAATTCTACAATCCTAAGAACATCCCCTCATACGCCGAGGTCGAAAAGCGGTATAAGGCGGAGGAAATCGAGTCTGGTAGTGATTTTCTTATAAAGGTTCAGGCCGAGGCCGCGTATCGAAAGTCGGATTCGACACTCGCCCCGACCTACGACCGTTCCGATGCGGCGACCGAACCCTCCCATCCCGCGAAGATCCGCCTCAACACGCTCGGAGGGAGCTGGACCTGGAAACTGCCCGGCCAATGGGTCGAGTGGAGGATCGAGGTGCCGCAGGACGGGCTGTACAAGTTTTTCGTGAAGGCCCGGCAGAATTACCAGCGCGGCATGGCCGCCGTGCGCAAGATCTTCATCGACGGGACTATTCCGTTCGCCGAGTTCGATGATGTCGAGTTTCCGTACTCGCTGAAGTGGGCCGTCGTCTCGCCGACTTCGCAGGGGAAGAGCTGTCTCGTGTATCTCAAGAAGGGCTGGCACACGATCCGCATGGAGTCGAGCCTCGGCCGCCTTACGCCGATACTGACCGCGGTCGACGATTTGACCTACGAGGTCAATTCGCTCCGCAGGCGTTTCGTCATGATAATGGGCTCGGAGCCCGATCTCTACCGCGATTATCAGCTCGAAAAGGAGATCCCCGGTCTCGTCGAAAATCTTTTGAGCCTCGCCGACAGGTTCACCGAGCAGGCGGACGAGTTCGAGCGCATAACGGGTCAAAAGGGCACCGAAGCCGCGACGCTTCGCAGAATGGCCGATCAGCTTCTTGATTTCGCGAAACGGCCCCAGTACATCCCGCACCATCAGACGAACTTCCGCGACAATATCGCGGGTCTGGCGACCTGGCTTCTGTATCGGAAGGAGATTCCGCTCGAACTCGACTATCTCGGCTTCGCCTCGCCCGAACGGGCGCTCCCCGCAGCCGGGGCAGGTTTCTTCAAACAGTTGTGGATGTCGATCCTGTCGTTTTTCGCCTCCTTCACCGAGGATTACAACAGTATCGGACGCCGGGAGAAGGGCGAGGTCGTTTCGGTGTGGATACAATCGGGTCGCGACCAGGCCCAGATTTTGCGCGACCTCATCACCAACGATTTCACCGCCAAAACCGGGATCAAGGTCAACCTCTCCCTCGCCCAGGGTGGACTGATCGAGGCGACGCTCGCCGGTCGGGGGCCCGAGATCGCGCTTTTCACCTCGCGGGGGCAGCCGGTCAACCTCGCTTCGCGCGGCGCTTTGTACGATCTTTCGAAGTTCGCCGATTGCGAGAGCATCGCCGCCGAGCGCTTCATGCCGGGCGCCCTGGATCCCTACCGCTACCGGGGCGGCGTGTACGCTCTCCCCGTAACCCAGGACTTTCACATGATGTTCTACCGGACCGATATCTTCGAGGAGCTTGGATTGAGGCCCCCCGAGACCTGGGACGACCTCAACGCGATCATCCCGGCCCTCCAGCGGAACAACATGATGATCAGTCTGCCCTACCAGCAGCAGGATGCGATCGAGCTCATCGACGCCGGCATGGGCGCGCGCAATCTCTTCCCGACCCTTCTGGCCCAGCACGGCGGATCCTTTTACATCGACCAGGGCCGGAAAAGCGGCCTGACGAGGCCCGAGGCCTATGCCGCCTTCAAGCAATGGACCGATTTCTATTCTTCGTACGGCTTTATCGTGAAGTACGATTTTTACACCCGCTTCCGCTCGGGCGAGATGCCGATCGGAATCGATTCGTACCAATTATATAACAAACTGGTAGCGGCGGCTCCCGAGATCCGGAACCAGTGGGCGATGGTCCCCATACCGGGGACGCGCCGTCCGGACGGCACGATCGACAGGACCGAGGCCGCAAGCGGCTCCGCCTGTGTCATGTTCTCAAAAATCAAAAATCCGAAGGCCGGATGGGAGTTTCTCAAATGGTGGACATCGGGCGAGGTCCAGTTGGCCTTCGTCCGTCAGCTCGAGACCCTCCTGGGCACCGCCGCCCGGGTGCCGACTGCGAACACCTGGACCTTCGAGCGCATGGCCTGGTCCAAGACCGAGGCCGAGGCCCTCCGCTATCAATGGAAGCAGGTCAAGGAGATACCCGAAGTGCCGGGCGGTTATTACAGCATCCGTATGGTGGATACGGCCTTCAGCAGGGTCTTTTACAACTATGAAAACCCGAGAGCCGTCTTGACCAAATACACGCTGATGATCGACGAGGAGATCGCACGCAAGCGGAAGGAGCTCGGTTTGGAATGAAGGATCGAGCGATGATCGACTCCGCGGCCCATGCGGTACAAACTCAGCGTCGAGGCGGACGCAGAAGTCTTTTGCGCAGGATGTACGAGAGCCGCTCCAGTTATCTGCTCATGGCTCCCTTCATGATCCTTTTCTTCACGTTCACGATCATCCCCATCCTCTCCTCGATAGCCCTTTCGTTCACGAATTTCAACATGCTCGAGTCTCCGCGCTGGATCGGCTGGATCAATTACATCCGCCTTCTCGTCGACGACCAGATCTTCCTGAAAGTGCTGCAGAACACCCTCGTCTTCGCCTTTGTCACGGGACCGATTAGTTATGTGCTCTCCTTCCTTCTCGCCTGGTTCATAAACGATTACAGATCCGGCATGCGTTCTTTTTTGACGCTTGTTTTTTACGCGCCGACATTGGCCGGGAATGTCTTCTTTATTTGGACGGTCATTTTCTCGGGCGACTACTACGGACTCATGAACGGCTGGCTCATGACGCTGGGGATCATCAAGGACCCGATCGACTGGGTCGGCGATCCGAAGCATGTCATGACCGTCGTTCTGATCGTGCAGATCTGGCTCAGCTTCGGGGCCGGCTTTTTGGCCTTCATCGCCGGCTTTCAGAGTATCGACAAGACCTTGTACGAGGCGGGCGTCATCGACGGGGTGCGCAACCGCTGGCAGGAACTGTGGTACATAACGCTTCCTTCGATGGCGCCCCAGCTTCTGTTCGGAGCGGTTATGCAGATCGGGGCATCCTTCGGGGTGAGCGAAGTCATCAAGGCCGTGGCCGGATTCCCGACCCGCGCCTATTCGGCAGACACCATCGGAACCTACATCATGGACTACGGAGTCGTGCGCTTCGAGATGGGCTACGCCTGCGCCATCGCCGTCGTCCTCTTTTTGATGATGCTGGTGACAAACAAGGTGATAACTCGCGTTCTGCGGAGGATGGCCGGTGAGTGAACTGAGTCGGGCCTCCGTCGTCGCGGCGGCTCATGCCTCGGCGATTGAAACTTCGGCGGCGCGCGACGAGTCGACTCGAAGAGCGAGACGAGGGCTGCGTCGACTCAGGCCACGGAAGATAAACCGCTCGGCCTTCGGCGGTTTTCTCGCCTTTCTCGTCCTCGGCCTACTCGGAGCATTCATGCTCCTGCCCCTCGTATACGCGTTCGTCTCGGCCTTCAAGCCGATGGACGAGATATTCCTCTTCCCCCCGCGCTTTTTCGTGGCCAATCCGACCCTCGACAACTTCATTCAGCTTTCGCAGATTCTTTCCAATTACTGGGTCCCTTTCAGCCGCTATCTGTTCAACAGCGCCTTTGTGACGATCGCCGCGACAGTCGGCAATGTCGTCTTCGCGAGCATGGCAGCCTATCCGCTCGCCAAGCACCGCTTCCCCGGCAAGAGAATCCTGTCGGAGATCGTCGTGCTCGCCCTCCTCTTCACGCCCCAGGTCATCTACATACCGCAGTACATCATCATCGCCAAGCTCGGCATGATCAACTCGTACTGGGCTCTCATTCTCCCCGTCGTGGCGATGACACTGGGCGTGTATCTCATGAAGCAGTTCATGACGCAGATCCCGGATTCTCTTCTCGAGGCCGCGCGCATCGACGGCGCCGGGGAGTTCAGGACCTGGTGGAGCATCGTGATGCCCTCGGTGAAGCCGGCCTGGCTCACCTTGGTCATTTTCGCATTTCAACAAATCTGGAACCAGCCGGGCAACTCGTATATATACGACGAAAGCATGAAGGTCCTGCCTTCTATCATGGTACAGATCCAGGCCGGAGGGCTTGCGCGGGCGGGCGTCGTCGCGGCCGTGGGCCTTGTCATGATGCTCCCGCCCCTGGTTCTTTTCCAATTGACGCAGAAGTCCGTCATCGAAACCATGACGACCTCGGGGATCAAGGAGTAATCATGCCTGCGCGTCGTGCTCCTGCGATAACCGCGATGCTCTTCTTCTTGACCGGAGCCTATCTCTCGGCTCTGCCCCCGGAACCACCTGTGCCGTATAACTCGTACAACTACGGCGTGTGGGACGAAAGCGTGCCCGCCACTCCGGCCTATGCGCCGGAATACACGGTGAACGGCTTCGATCTCGGAGTCGGAGAACTCAAGAATCCTAAGGACCTGTGCAAGGATTCGAAGGGAAATGTCTATATTCTCGATTCGGGCAATCGGCGCATCGTCGTCGTGGATCCCGATCTCAGGTTCATCCGCGTAATCGACAAGTTCATGCATGGCTCGGGGCCCGTCGCTCTTGTCGAGCCCGAGGGTGTCTGCGTCGATTCGGACGGTTTTATGTATATAGCCGACCGCGGCCTGAAGGCGGTGCTCGTCGCCGATTCCGCGGGGCGCGTTGTTCGAAAGATCACCAAGCCGGTAAGCGATCTTGTGGACGAATCGAGCGACTTTCTGCCCATTAAAGTACTGACCGATAAGCACGGCCTGATCTACGTCATCTCCTTCGGTTCCTACGAGGGCGCCTACACCTTCGATTCTCAGGGCGGCTTTTTGGGTTTTTTCGGCTCGAACAAGGTCAATGTGAGCTCGAAGCTCATCGCCGACCGCTTCTGGCGTCTTTTCGCGACCAAAGAGCAACGCGAGAGGATGCACCGCTACGTCCCGATGGAATACGCGAACTTCGCGATCGACCGCGAGGGCTTCGTCTATACGGTGTCGAACTTCGGCGACAACGAGCAGCGCGGTCAGGTGAGAAAGCTCAATCCCCTCTCGCAGAACATCCTCTTCGCGGGTTCGAAGCCGAACCTCATGTTCTTCGGCGACTGGGAGACGACCTACACCAACCGCGTCGAGAAATCTTCGCTTGTAGCGATCGACGTCGATGATGAGGATTTTATAAGCGTGCTCGACACCGAGCGTGGCAGGGTTTTCCAGTACGACCAGATGAGCAATCTCATCGCGATTTTCGGCGGACCCGGAGATCAAAACGGAACCTTCCGACGCGCCGTCGATCTTGTGAGTTCCGCAGGAAGGATCGTCGTGCTCGACGAGGTCAAGTCATCGCTCACCGTGTTCGCTCCGACGAGGTTCGGGCGCGCCCTGCGGGCCGGCACCGTGCTCTACGAGGGGGGGGAGTACGAAAAGGCCCTCGGGTACTGGTTCGAGGCTCTCAAGCTGGATCGCTCGAACTGGCAGGCGCTCAGAGGCATCGGCAGGGCCTACGAGCGGATGGGGCGCTTTACGGACGCCATGGCCTTCTACAAGGAATCCGAGCACCATGGGATGTACTCGAACGCATTTCGGGAGGCGCGGACTGTATTCCTGCGCCGAAGCTTTCCGTATATCGGAACGTTCATCGTCGCGCTCATTTTCGTTCCCATCGTCCTCGGGGCGGTGAAGCGGAGAAAAAGACTCCCTACGCATGCGATGACCGAGGAGCGCGTGCGCTTCATTTCGAAGAAGGCCTTCCCCTTCTACCTCGTTGTGCACCCCTTCAAGGGCTGGGAAGAGCTCAAGCGCGAAGGTCAAGGATCGCTCGCTCTGGCGAACGTGATCCTCGCCGCCTGGTTCGTCATGCAGATCATTTCGTATCAGTTCACGGGGTTCTCGTTCAATTTCAACCGGCTCGATCAGATGAACGTCGCGCTGATCTTCGCGTCCACGGTCGGGATCGCCCTTTTGTGGTCCATCTCCAACTGGGGCTTGTGCACGCTGCAGGACGGGAAGGGTTCGTTCAAGGAGGTGTGGATATTCACCGCATACTCCCGTATGAGCTATGTTCTCGCCGCCCTTCCGCTTGTCGTCTTGAGCAATATTCTTGTTCAGGAAGAAGGCTTTTTCTTCTCGATGGCTCTCTGGCTCGTCAATGGATGGTCCTGGGTTCAGCTCGTTCTGGCGGTCCGGGCGGTGCACCTGTTCGAGATGAAACAGACAATCGTCACGGTGCTTCTCACAATCCTCGGCATCGTGCTCATTGTCGTCATCATCGCCTTGTTCGTTTCGCTGTTCAGCCAGGTGTTCAACTTCTGTTCGACGATAGTGCAGGAAATTCTATTGAGGACTTGAGAAGGCTATGAGTAGACGTGATGTGGTGAAAGGACGCGGAAACTCGCCCGGAATCAGGGTCGCCGGGATGCTCAAGACGGCTTTTTCCGCTGCGCTTTTCATACTGACGCTTACGCTTGCAGCCCAGAGTTCTTTTCCGAGGCTGTCGGACGCCGAACTCACAAGGAGCGGTTTTGTCAGAGCCGCAAGATCGTCCTCCCTCGAACTGTATGTCAACGAGTCGACGGGCTTCCTCGCGGTGCGGACACTGGCCGACGGAAGAATCCGTTTCTCCTCGCCCCCCGGCTGGGAGAGCGATGATATCGCCTCGGGTTTCGTCAAGAACTCGCTTCCCTCGCTCATTTCGATCAGGGCGAAGGATCGCAACAGTCAGCAGTACACTGCCAACAGCTATGTGAACGTCGTAAAGCGCTCCGGGCTCAGTGTCGAGGCGATCGAGGGAGGCCTCAGGATGGTCCACGATTTCGAACGGGAGGGTATCGAGATACCGCTCGAGGTCAGGATCGACGGCGATGCCCTCGTATTCTCGGTGCCCTTGGATCAAATAAAGGAAGACGACGACAAACTCAGTCTGAAGCTTCTCAATTTCACCGTCGCTCCGTATTTCGGCGCGGCTCCTCGTTCAGAAAATGGTTATATTTTCGTGCCTGACGGCTCGGGGGCTCTCATACGATTTAATAATCGAAATACGGGCGCCGTGTATCAGCAATACGTCTATGGGCGGGACGCGTCGATCGTGCCCGTCATGAAGAAAAACGTGACCGAATCGGTCTATCTGCCCGTCTTCGGTTTATCGGCCTCGGAGTCGGGTTTCTTCGCCGTCATAGAAGACGGTGCGGCGCGGGCCTGGATAAATGCGGAAACCGCGTATCAGCGGACCGCTTTCAATGCCGTCAGCGCTTCGTGTATCGTGCGAGATTTCGACACCGTCTCTTTCCGCGAACGCACCGGGACGCCCCGGGAGGTTCCCATATTCGAACAGGGGAACTTCAAGAGCGAGCGTTTCACGGTCAGGTATTTTTTCCTTACAAGTAGCAATAACAACTACCTCGGTATGGCCGAGGTGTATCGTCGGTATCTTCAGGAACGCGGGCGATTCACCACGGAAAAAAAAGAAACAAGACCGGCTTTGCTTTTGGATTTCATCGGCGCGGGCCCGAAAGTGAAGCCCGTCCTTGGAATACCCTCGGAAGTGACGATCGCGTACACTCCCTTCGCCCAGGCCCGGTCTGTCATCGAAAGTCTGCAAAAAAAGAAGATCGATTCATTCATCGTAAAATACGAGGGATGGACAAAGGGCGGTTTGATGAACTCATATCCTTCCAGCGCCGGAGCGGAAGGAGCGCTGGGAGGCGATGTAGGTCTTCGTCGTCTCGATTCCTGGCTCAAGTCCCACGACATACCGTTCTATCTCGGTGCGGACTTTGTGAATTTATACAAACCCGATCTTTCTCACATGAAAGAACTCGCGACGAACCGAGCCCTCAATAGAGCGCCCGCGAAAAATATCGAGTACCGCCTGACCACCTTCGACGCGTGGGCCGACAGCAGGGTCTCGTGGTACCTGAAAGCCTCGAGCGTCGAGGCGGGCGTCGAACGATTCAGAAAAAACATCGACAAAAGACTGTCCGCGGGGCTTTCCCCGGACACGATCGGCAATCTGGTCGGTTCGGACTTCGGCGCGACGGGCAAGGGGACGAGCCGCGCGGGAACGGCGGCGGCTTTCGATGCTCTGCTTGCGAAGCTCGACGAGAGGAATCTCATGCTGTCGAGGCCCTTCGATTACGCTCTCGCTTACGCCGACTTCGTGTCCGACCTGCCGACGATTTCAAGCCGATTCGACATCGAAGACGAAGCGGTACCGTTTTATCAGATACTATTAAAAGGTTATATCCCTTTCTCGAATCTTCCGGGAAACCGCGATCTCGGCAAGGAGCGTTATATGCTCGGTCTTCTCGAGACGGGCGCCCTGCCTTCGTATGTTCTCGCTTCGCAAAACATCGCCGAAATGCGCGACACAAGACTCGAGTTTCTGGTGAACGTCAACGCGGACGATTGGATCGAAGAAGCCGCGGAGTTGTACCATGAAGTTCTGCCCATCCTGCGTGAAGTTAGCGGAAAGAAAATCGTGGAACATGAGATATTGGGAAACAGCCTGCGTCGGACGGTCTTCGAAGGCGGCTTCGAGGTTCTGGTCAACTATGGAAGTTCGACTGTGCGAGCACCCGACGGACGCGGCATAGCTCCATTGTCGTATATCTCGGGTTACATGAAGAACAAGGGGGCCTCGAGATGATCGGCAGAGGTGGAAAAAAGCCCGGGGGACGCAGCCTCGCATCCCGCAGGGCGCTCTACGGCAGACTCTTCATCCTGCCCTGGTTCATCGGTTTTGTTTATTTTTTCTGCATTCCGCTCGGTTCTTCGTTCTACTACACGTTGACGCAAATCACTATCACTCAATCCGGTCTCGAGTTTTCGTGGAACGGCTTCGGTAATTATCTGTACGCGTTCGCGACCGATCCCGATTTTACGAGAAATATCGTCGAATCGGTGCTGAATATCGTTTATCAAGTGCCGATCATCGTCTTTTTCAGCATTTTCATCGCGATCATCCTCAAGGGGGAATTCCGCGGCAAGACCCTCATGCGGGCCGTGTTCTTTTTGCCGGTAATAATATCTTCAGGCGTTGTAATAACCATATTGAAGGAGAATGTGCTCGCTACGGGTTCGGGCCAGGCCTCGACACTCTTCCAGGCGGGCGGGCTTACGACCTTCCTCGTCAACTCCGGGTTCGGAGTGAGCTTCGCCCGTATAATCACCGATTCGATTTCACAGGTCTTCGATCTTGCCTGGAGGTCGGGCGTGCAGATCCTTCTTCTATTGTCCGCGCTTCACAGCATTCCGGACAGCATGTACGAGGCCGCGAGAATCGAGGGCGCTACCGTATGGGAATCGTTCTGGAAGATAACCTTCGCCCTCATATCTCCGACCATCGTGCTCGCGGTCATCTACTCGATAATCGATTACTTTACGGATTACTCGAACAAGGTGATGCGGATGATCGTGAAGTTCGTAGAACAGGGGAGATTCGAGTACAGCACCACCGTTTCCTTCATCTATTTCGTCGCCGTGATGATCATCATTTCGATCGTAAACGGACTTTTGTCGAAACGTGCGTACTATGCGGCAGGGTAGGGGGATCGAGATGAGCGGCATACGATCAATCACCGAAGGCTTAAGCCGCCTGAGCTCGGGCCTTAAAGGCGTAATCCTGTCGAGACAGTGGTCGAGCAAACGGGCAGCCGATCGAAGTCTGCGGATAACGACGAAGATTCTCCGTTTCCTATTCCTTCTCGGAATGACCTATGTTCTCCTCTATCCCGTTCTTTTCTTGATTTCGAACGCCTTCCGTGATCCCGTCGACAAGCTCGACCCGACCGTCATTTGGATTCCGCGTACCTGGACACTGTCGAATTTCATTCTCGCGGACAAAGTTATCGGTTTTCTCCCCTCGATCTTGAAGACGCTGGCCATGCTGGTCCCTTCGGTTCTGATTCAAGTATTCGTCTGCATGACGGTCGCCTACGGATTCGCGAGGTTCAAGTTCAAGGGACGTGATTTTCTCTTTTCATGCCTTATCTTTACGATCATCGTACCCGTGCAGACTATAATCATACCGCTCTACGTGAATTTCAGGTTTTTCGACTTTTTCGGAATTGGAACTTTATTCGGTCTCGTAAGCGGTCAAAAATTGACCGTCAACCTGCTCAACTCCGAATGGCCTTTTTATCTCATGTCCGCGACCGGAGTCGGTATACGGTCGGGACTGTACATCTTCATGGCGAGGCAGTTCCTCCGCGGCATGCCGCCCGAGCTCGAGGAGGCCGCCTTCGTCGACGGTTGCGGCCCCTTCAAGACATTCCTCAGGATTATTCTGCCGAACGCCGGCAGCATCATCATCGTCATCATGTTGTTCTCAATCGTCTGGCACTGGAACGACTATTACCTGTCGGTCATGTTCTATGTGAACGATTATCCTCTGTCGGTCGGCGTCACCGCGCTTCAAGGGCGGCTGACGCTTTTGTCGCAGAACATGAGTCCCGAGGACATGGCGCTCGCGCAGTCCTCGATCCTCGAGGCGGCCTGCTTCGTCGTCGTCTTGCCGATACTCCTTTTGTACATTTTCGCGCAGAGATTCTTCACCGAGAGCATTACGCGCACCGGTTTGGTTGGATGAAATCCATCGAGGGAGGTTGTTGTATGAGGAAGAAGCTTTTATGGATCGCGGTCACGGCCGCGATGATCGCCGTTCCGCTCCTCGCCGAGAGCCCGAACATAACGGTCTTCCGGCCCGCGGTGAATCCGCGCGACAAGAACGACGTCATGGTCCGCGCGGCGGAGGAGTACAAGAAACAAACCGGCGGAAAGGTGACCTTCGTCATCGCCGACTGGAACAACTGGCAGCCGAAAATCCTGACCGCCATGGCTGCCGGCGAGCCCATCGACGTCATCTTCGCGCGCGACGCCGACTTTCCAAAGTTCTACATCAAGGGTTACGTCCAGCCGATCGACGGATACGTCGACCTCACGGTCCCCTATATCAACAAAGCGGGCATGGACATGGCCTTCAAGTACCAAGGCAAGTACTACCTCGCCTCGCACATCACCTCGAATCATCCCTGGATGATCATTTACAACAAGAGCCTCATGGACGAGGAGGGCATTCCCGAGAAGGACCAACCCGAGGCTCTGTACAAGGCGGGCAAGTGGAATTGGGCGAATCTGCGCGCCCTGGCCATCAAGCTCACCAAGGACACGACTGGGACGGGTAAAATAGACCGCTGGGGCTTCGGCAACTGGTGGACGCGCGGATTCGCGTACATGAACGGAACGAGCTTCACGACGACCGACAAGGCCGGAAACCTCAAACTCAACTTCGACGATCAGAGACTCGTCGAGGCCCTGACCTTCCTCGCCGATGCGAAGAAGGAAGGCTGGTATATGCAGGACAACAGCATCGCGCAGAACGGCATCCAGAAGCGGACCGTGGCGATGCTCATGGAACGCGAGTACATACCGGTCCAGATTCTCAGGGATACGAGGGACGAGCTTGGATACGTTCCTCTACCGACAGGGCCCAGCGGAAAGAACGCGAGCCACATCTTCGAGTGCGACGGCTACGGCATAGGCAATGGATCGAAGAACCCCACCTATGCGGGCAAGTTCATCGACATCTGTCTCAAGACCTGGTACGAGGACGATCTTAAAGGCCGTGAGAAATGGCCGAAGGCGGTTCTCGCGCTTTCGAAGGAGATGGAGAAGAAGGCCTCGTATCCCGGCGTCACCGCCTCGGCCCTCGATTCGATACTCGACGACTTCCTCGGCGAGATCGTCTGGTCGGGCAGCTCCGCCTCGCAGGCCATAGCCGGCTACAAGGCGAAGGCCGAAAGCCTCATTCTCGAAGCGAGCAAACCGATGGAAAAGCCGGTTCAGCTGCCGTTCAAGACGATCAAAGTCGATTTCGAAAACGGCGATCTTTCGGCCTTCAAGATCCTCAACAAGGACCTGAAGAGCGTAAAATTCTCGATCGTATCGGACTCGCGCGCCATCAGCGGGAAGTCCCTCCTCGTCGAAATGAACCAGGCCGTCGACGGCGAATGGATAGACGCCCTCCTGACCGACCCCGAAAAGCTCGGCGTCGTCGGATGGCGTGACTATAAGATAACATTCGAGGTCAAGCCCCTGAGCGCTCCTAAGGATCCCGAGACCTACGCATACATGCAGGTATGGAAGGACGAGGACACGCATTTCGGCTGGATCACGCAGAAGCTCGAGGCGGCGAACACCGTCTACAAGGTCCAGGGTTACGCGAACAACATCACCATGAACGGCAAGTTCGGCATCAAGATCGGAGGTCATTTTGCGAACAGCTTTGTGATCGACAACATCGAGATAAGCGAGAAGAAGTAGTTCGGTAAGCTGCTGACAAAGTCGAAAAACCTTTGTCAGCAGCTTCTCTTATGTTGGATTTGCGTAGAAAACCGGAAAGCTTTAGAGCAACTTACTAACAGCTTGTGCTTCAGTGGCGGCGAGCCGAGCGCAGTGAGGCGAAGCCGTCCACTGAAGCGCTTGTTAGGCCTTACTTACCCTTCGGGCGATAAGAAATAAATAGGTTTTAGAGGAAATTGGTCTCGTGTCTCTTCATCCAAATTTTCGATATGCTCAATCCAGAGTTCGAAAAGGCGTTCGAGGTTGATAAGTGTAACTTGACGACTTTGCTGAGTGCGCGCTTCTTCTTCGGCATCTCGGGTGAACCCACCGGTATTGACAAAGATACCTACGTCGTTATCACCCAATAATGCCATAAACGATCGTAGCACTGCAACATTGACAGCACCTTGTTCACGTTTGACTTGAACCTTGATTCGGGGGGGCTTTGTACCAAGCGGGTCATTCCAAGCTAAAATGTCAATCCCACCATCGCGTCCGGGAGGCGCAATCCAAGAAACATGATACCCCATTGCTTTTAGCAAGCCAGCAACCATTCTCTGAAACTCATACGGCAGCATTTCTCGTAGATACTCTTCAATTTCCCCCCAAGCTTGTTCTTCCGCCTCTTCAAAAGTGATAGCGGCTTTCTTCTCTCCAACTTCCTCTTCAACTTTTGAACTACGTTCAGGCTGATTCCGGCGCCATTCCCAATATAATTTTTGCGCCGTTCGATAGAATTGCTCTGGTGATTTATAGTCTTGGTAGGCCCGCTTACCATCTTCAGTAACTATCCAACGCCCTTTGTCTTTTATCATCCAACCCGCTTTAACCAAATCAATTGTAGCAAAGCGTACAATTTTCTCGAATCGCGACCCACCGCCTGACGCATATTCACCTTTCTCGTACTCAGTAAGTTGCACACTGCTTCGAAGGGTATTTAGGGCATCTTGAGCTCGTATGCCTTCAGGAAGAGGCATCAAAATATCGAACAACTTTTTCAATAACTCACCAGTTCGTTGAATTGTAATTTCGGCCATAAGACTCCTTGTTTTGCTGAGAAAGGCCTAACACCGGCGATAAGCTCGAGGCGGTAGCCCAGGTTCCCGGCCCGAGGAGCCACGCAGCGGCATCTTGCGTTGGGGTTCCTAGTGCCACTGCGAGCCTCGTCAACTTAATCGCCTTGTTCGGCCGCCTGGCCCATCACGGGAGGCCGAACTGCGCCTTCTGGATGAGCTTGTCGTTCTGAAACATCGCGTTCATGTTGGATCCGCTAGAGTTTGCCCACGAATACATGACGGTCTTGATGCCCGCCAAGTCGTTACTGCTGAGTTGTTCGCCCGGCGCGCCAATGACCTTTACGACTTCGTCATAGGACATGCCCTCCTTGATCCGGTCGAATTCAGCCTTCGTCACAACAGGCGGTGGTGCCGCGATACTCTGCGGCAGGACCGTTCGTCCGGCTGAATCTGAAACCGAGAACACCCCAGAGACCCAGGCGATCACGCCCACCACGGCGAGGATGGCGACAACCACTGTGCCGGCGGAGAGCTGGCCCTTTGCCGGTCTTGCAGGCTGGGGATATGCTGCCGCTAGATCGCGACCGCAGTGCTTACAGACAACAGCGGCTTCTTGGATTTCTTCCGCACAGAACGGACACTTCTTCATCTGCCCCCTCCCTTTGAATGGTCGGCCGAACGAACGCTTGTCCTACGAAGCGAGCTTTGCGCGTAATTTGTTTTTTTACTACCTCGCAAATTGTGTGTCAAGCCGCTGAGCAGGTTCCAAGCGGTTGTTAAATTGGCTATTTCATATTTCATCTTTCCTATCGCATGTTTTAGATAACTCTTATCTATTTTCTTCCATTTAAAATACTTAATTATCTCTCTCTATTCTATTCTAGATAACCTCAAAATGTTTTTTTATATTCATGCACGCCCTAAGACGCGCCTTAGCTTATCATTTTTCTGTATTTCAATAGTGATTTTTTGAAAAAGTACCAACTGAATCTTATAGATTCTTGCTCGCCCTTAAAGCGCGCATATCTATTTTTATAATCTCAATAAAACTCATAAGTGATGTTTTTTTGTTTAATACAAAACATACCGCGCGCAGCGCGGCCAGTTTAATAAGTAGATGACAAGCGTCGAGTTTTCCAGCAATGTACTAGCAGAAGGGACCTTAAAAAACGTTTTGTTTTTTAAGGTATTGTATTATAAGGTTGACCTCGAATAATCGAAGTTTTTCGAAGTCCCCTTGTAAGATACAAAAGAGTGGATATGAACAATAGTCTTGTATTGAGAGTGACAGGTCTTAAGCCCCTTGTGTTCTTTTTATTTTTTATCGCCGGAGGATTCGTTTCATCGGAAACTGCAAAGGTACTCGGTCCTCCCGCGACCTCACGCCCCGCCGACCCCGCGCTCTTCCTCGACGCCGCCTGGTACGAGGCCGCATTGATCGACGCGGTCGACCGCTGGAACGGCGGTCTCGACGGTTCACAGGGCATGGGGGCTTACGGAAAGTACTTCGATGGTCTTTTCATGTCCGATGTCGCAGCCGATTGGACATCGTTGAAAAAGGGGCCGCAGACCTCCGTGTCTCAAAGCCGCGCGGTCTTTCTCCAAACGCAGGCGCTCTACGCACTTGGAGAACGTGCCGATACCGAAGGGGGCAGATTCAGAGTAGCGCTCGAGAAGGGCGTCGCCGCCTTGATACGGTACTTCTATGATAAAGAACGAGGTGGATACTTCTGGATGGTCGATCCTCAGGGTCGCGTCATCGACAGCGACAAACAGGACTACGGCAATGTCCACCCGCTGCTCGCGCTCAGCCACGCCGCCGTCGCACTCCGCGACGAGAGTGTCCTATGCGCGGCAGTTGACCAGTTCGAAACGATCTGTAAACGATTTATTGATCCGAAATATCCTGGAAGCATACGGCCGCGACTCAACGCAGACTTCTCGTCGAAAAAACCGCCGGCTACGAACAATGTCGACTCGACCCTCCATAGCTTTGAAGCCTTTCTCGCGCTCTATGATGCCATTTCGGCATATCAATCCGACAGGTCGAATGGAACAGCATGGAAAACCTCGCTCCTCGGCGGAGAAGCGGCTTTCCGCTCGATGATCGTATCGATATCAGGGGCCGCGTTAGATGACTTGAAAAAAAATGTCGAGAGACGGATTCGGGAGTCCGGCGATTTTCTCGCTTTTACCCTCTCGAAACCGGAAAAAGATCATCCCGAGCGTTTGTGGATTTCGTATAACTTCGATTCGAATTGGAAGCCGGCTGAAGCACCGTACAGCTACGCCCGTCAATGGTCCGGCGCCCGGCATGCAAGTCCAGGACACGGTATCGAGCTCGCCTATCTTCTATCACGAGCCGTGGAACGGGGGTTCCCGGAAAAATGGCTCGACGCCGCACGAGCGCATCTCGATTTCGTCATGGCACATTCGCTCGAAAAAAGCGTGAACGCCATGCGCTACGATATTTCGGAATGGGACGGGTCCCGGCTCGATGGTTACACACTGGACGGGTTGTTCGAGTGGTGGCCGCAGGCCGAGACGGGACGGGCGCTTATGCACTTCTCTGTTGTACGTGACTCGTCTCTCAAGGACGAGTATAAAAAAACAGAGTCATTTATCCGTGACTATATGATCGATCCGAAGTACGGCGGCTGGTACAAAACGGTAAAGGAATGGAGAGGAGGATTCCAACCGATTCCGGGACCTAAGGGGAGTATCTGGAAGACCGGTTATCACGCAGCAATGTTCTATGCAGAGGCAATTCGGCTCAGCCGTGTGTACAATAATACCATACGACAACTTACGAATAAGAATTGAGGCAATGATTAGAAGAAATCATATAAGAAAAGATTTTGAAAAAGTTTTTGTTTATAAGGATGACTCTTCGGTCCTTGCCAAGAAAAACGAGCGGCTCTAGACTAAGACTGTGGCCAGGGACAAGAGAGCGGTCATAGGATTGTTCCTCGATAATTTTTTCGGGGAATACCAGAACCGCGTATGGGAAGGCGCAGCCAAGATCGCATCTGAAACGGGGACCAGCCTCGTTTCGTTCGCCGAAGATTCGCTGTGGGAATCGGGGATTGATTTCAGTAAAGGCAGAAGGATGTACGACTCCGCCAATCCTGAAATGCTTGACGGAATCGTCGTTCTCTCCCCTCCCGTTGTCGATAGCGAGGCGAAAAAAAGGCTTGCCGATTTTCTCGAAAGGTTTTCATCTCTCCCTTCAGTTCATGTAGGCGTAGACGATCCGAATCTCGCCCGTGTCGTGCCCGAGAATTATGCGGGCATGAGAGCTCTTGTGGATCATCTCATAGAACGTCACGGAAGATCGCGCATAGCTTTCATCCGCGGACCCGAGGGTATCAGCGACGCCGAACAGCGTTTTGCCGCCTATCGCGCTTCTCTCGATGCACACGGGATTCCGTACCGCCCCGCGCTCGTACTTGAAGGCGATTTCAACAGAGAGGCGGGGATCCGTGCGGGAGCCCGTCTTGCGGAGTCCGGCGAGATTTTCGATGCAGTTGTGGGTGCCAACGATTACATGGCCTTCTACGCCACCAAGGAACTTCGGCGTAGAGGTTTCCGTATCCCCGACGAGGTCTCGGTCGGCGGCTTCGACGATTTCCGCGCCGCCAAGAGTTGTGTGCCCGCGCTTTGCACTGTCCACCAGCCCATGTACGAGATGGGCGAGGCGGCGATGCGTCTCGTCTGTTCGATGATACAGGGAAAAAGCAAGGGGCCTGTACGGCTCGCATTTCCCACCAAGCTTGTCACACGGCGTTCGTGCGGCTGCATATCTCCGGGCTCTTCGGGTGATTCGGCAGCTTTTACGCGGGAACTGCTTGTAGACGATGAAAGTTACGAGGCGATGCTCGCCGCGCTCGAGGCGGGGGCCGATTCGCGTTTCCGCGCGCTTCTCGAATCCCACGTCGCCGAAGCCTACGACCGCGGGACCCCCGTGAGCGCCTGGCGCGGAATTGTCGCGGACATGGTCCGCGCTCTTCATTCTCGTGATGCCCATAGAATCGAACGCGAGATTTTGGATTTTTTATGCGCATTACAGGACGAGATGAACGAACGCGCCATGTTCGCTCTGCTCGAAGAAGAATCGGCCTTCGACCAGCTTTCCAGCCGCCTTATCGGTTCTTTCAACGAAGACGCGATTCGCGAGTTCCTCGATGTCGAGGTTCTCAGGCGTTGTTCGTTTCTCTGCGCCTCTGTGTATTTGGAAGACGGAAGCGCAAAAGTTTTTTATTCTACGAATAAAGAGCTTGCAGGCAGATCTTTCGATCCGAGCTTTCTCATCCCCGAAGGACTGAAGGGTCTGCCCGAGCGCTCGGATTTGCTTGTGCTCCCCCTGTCGGCGGGGAAAAAAACTCTCGGGCTCATGGTATGCGCCGCCGAGGGGAATCAACCCGAGTTTTTCGAGGTCTTGAGACGACATCTCGCCGGAGCCCTCGAGGGGACGCGGCTATTCGCCGCGGAGCGCAATTACAGCGCCGCCCTTGAACGCGAGGTGGCAGAGCGTACGGCCGAATTGGCCAAAGCCGTAGCGGAACTCAAGGAGATGAACAAGAAACTCGAAGAGCAGTCCTCGATCGACGAGATGACCGGATTGTACAACCGAAGGGGCTTCTTCGAACTCGCGGGCAAGCAGATCGAACTCGCGCATAGACGAGGCGCCGATTATCTTCTTATTTTTATAGATGTGGACTCGCTCAAGTGCATCAACGACCACTACGGCCATGCGGAGGGCGATGCCGCCATCAGAGCCATGGCTGCAGCCCTGTCCTCCTCGTTCAGGCAGAGCGATGTGATCGCGCGCATCGGCGGGGACGAGTTCACGATCCTTGCGGTCGATACCAACATGAGCGAGTGCGAGAAGATGATCTCGCGGGCAAAGGCCTGTATAGCCGAGTATAATAAACGTTCCGGGAAGGCATATACGCTTTCCTTCAGTTACGGCGCCGCGGCGATGACGAGGGCGACGGCGCATAACTTGGACGCCCTCATGGCCGAGGCCGATGCACGGCTCTACGAAGCAAAACGGGCGCGGAAAGAAAAAGCATGAGATCATCTCCCGACGCGAAGAAAAACCTCTCGGCGGGTCGGATACTCAACGATAATAGTCTTCCGCTCGCCCTCCTCGTTCTTTCGCTTCTCTGTATCGCCGTCATCGATTACGCCGCGATTCGAGGCTTGGATCAGATCTGCGTCACGAGCGTGGACCTCGCCGTTTTTTTGCTTCTTACGATCTCATCGGCGATCGGGCTCGCGGCGGCTTTTTTTCTGCGTGCTTCCCGGAGCCTCAGCCTCATGCTCGCGGCTGAGTACCTCCTGTGCCTGGCCTTCACATTCTACTTCCCCGTCACCTCGCTCTCATGGCTTTTTCTTCTTCTCTCCGTCGTCTGTCCCCTGTCCGTGTACCTGCAGTTCCCAAGAAACCTCGCCTGGTCTTCGGCGCTGATCGGCGTGCTCGTCATTCTCCGTCTCGCAGTCTTCCCCCCTCAAGCGACCGGGCGGTGGGAGTTGTCGTTCCGGGATTCCTTTCTTTATATAATCACACCTCTTTCCGGAGCCGCGGTGCTTTCCTTTCTTTCTGCATTGACGTGTGAAACGACGAGGATGGCTGAGGCCCTCATCAAGGTGACGAAACTCAATCTGAGCTATCAGGATTACACCGCGAACCTCGAGGAGAAGTCTGCCCATGAGGAGCGGCTCCGTCTGACGAGGGACATCCACGATGTGGTCGGTTATGCACTTACCAACACCATGATGCTTATGCGCGCAGCATCGCTCATGATCCGGGAAGAGCCTGAGAGGGTGGGCGAACTCATCGACAAGGCCCAGCATGGAGCCGAGACGGCTCTTGCGCAGGTCCGCGGCTTTCTCCGCGACATGCGCAGACGCGAGATCAGGTCGGCGGCCGGTCCCAACGCGATAGCCAAGGTCGTGCGCGTGTTCAAGACGGCCACCGGAGTGGATGTCGATCTTGACTTCGGCAACTTCGATTGGGCCATCGGAGCCGACGAGGCTTTCGCCCTCTATCATTTCATCCAGGAGGCCATCCTCAACGCCTTCAGTCACGGGAAGGCGAGTTCGATCCGCATTTCCTTCCGCCAGTCCGAGGAGGGGGTGGCGGTGACCGTGCGAGACAACGGTTCGGGCGCGAAGAGTGTCACCGAGGGCATCGGCATCTCGGGAATGCGGGAACGGCTCGCGAAACTCGGAGGCGGCCTCGAGTACAGTTCGACGAGCGAGGGCTTCAGCATCACCATGCGCCTTCCCCCTCCGGTACGGGAGGCCGTCGGATGAATAACGGCAAACTCGGCCTGCTTCTTGTCGACGACCAGAAGCTCTTCGTCGAAAGCCTGCGCTACGTGATCGGAGGGACGGCGCCCGACATGGAGGTGCTCGGCGTCGCGTCGAACGGAATCGAGGCGGTCGCTCTCGTCGAGCGCCTGCGGCCCGACATCGTATTGATGGACGTGAAGATGCCCGAGATGGACGGGGTCGACGCGGCCCGCCTCATAAGCTCGCGCTATCCCGAGACCAAGGTCGTCATGCTCAGCACATTCATGGACGAGGAGTATCTGCGCTCTTCTCTCGAGCGCGGCGCGAAGGGCTATATTCTCAAAAGCGTATCGACCGACGAGCTTCTCGAAGCGATCAGGGCCGTCAGCCGGGGATCGACGCTTTTCTCGGGCAAGGTGGCTACATTGTTAGTCGATCGGAAACCGGGATCGCCCAAGGATGATCCCGAGGCCGCCCTCGAATGCCTGAGCCGCCGGGAACTCGAAGTCGCCTCGCTCATGGCAAGGTCCTACTCGAATCGGGAAATCGCAGAGCGTCTCGGATTGACCGAGCAGACGGTCCGCAACTACATCAGCTCGATTTACTTCAAGCTCGATGTCTCCGACCGCCTCGAGTTTTTGAAACTCTCAAGCAGAATGCCCTCTCTGTTCGTCGATCCAGTACATTTGTCACAAAAAAAAGCGTGACAGTACCGTACCGCCGTAACTTCCCCTCTCTTGAAACCTGAGCGAGTATGAAGCTATGGGGAAAGCGGGGAACCCGACATCGTCTGCACCACGGCGGCCTCTTCTCACGCTCGCCTGCCTGTGCGCTCTCATCGCAGCCTCGCCATGGGTCTCGGCGGCGGCCCGTCTGTCGGCGAGCCTCGGTTTCGGCGGCATTATCGTGCCGGGGCGATGGAATCCGCTCTGGATTCGCTGCGAATCCTGTCCTGCCGATACAACGATACATGTCGTGCTCAAATCTCCAGGCGGGGCCGAGATCGGTGTGGAGACATTCCCCTCCGTCGACGGCGTACGTCTTGAATGCCCTGTACGTATCGATGACAACCTCGACTCGATATCCGTGCGTCTCGTTTCATCGGGGCGGATTCTCGTCGAGGAGAAGCTAGCCGCACGAGCCAGAGTTTTCCCCGGCCACCTCGTCCTCGTCTGCGGAGAGAATTCCAAGGTGGAACACGCGATCGCATCCGTGCTCTATCCTTCCGAGCCCGTCAAAGCTCTGCCGCTCTCTATTACTGATTTACCGAGCGCAGGGCTCTCGTACGACTGCGTGAGCGCCGTCGTGCTCGACGATAGGGGACCCGTTCTCGCACCGGCGCAGCGAGATGCGATGCTCTCCTGGATTTCCGGCGGAGGAAGACTTGTCGTGACGGCGCTCCGGGAATCGGGGAAGAGCGTAGCAGATACCCTGTTCCCGGAACGTGCGCGTAAACGACAGGATGGACGTCCGGCATCGTTCAAACGAGGTTTGGGATTCGTCAAACTCTTCGATGCACAAGGCTCGTCTCGACTACAATCCGAGGCCGAGTGGAAGGCCGCTCTCGATCTGGCCCCCTACGACAAAAGCGGACGCATCACGGCGGGCCGGGTGTTCAACACGGCCCCGTATTCGTTCGAGAAAGATTCCGATGTATCCCGGGCCGAGACCATCATCCTCGTCTCGCTCGCGCTCTGGGCCTCAGTATTGGCCTTCGTCTCGCGCAACCGCAGAAAGTCCTTTGTGCCGATTCTCGGCGTCTGTGCGTTCTCGCTGCTATTCGCATTCGCAGGCTCGATGAGTCTCGATTCGATGCTGAAACGCCAGTCGCGTACTTCACTACGCTTGCTGGTACTGCCCGGCGATGGATCTTCGTTCGCGTCGGTCTCGGTGAGGGATGCGTCCGCCGAGTCCTGGGGCGAAGGCTTGCGCATCGAGACTGTACGAGGCATCGCCGTCGAGTTCCGCGGGATCGAAGATGGGCGACTGCCCGCCTCGGAGTCGGCGATCTTCACCTGGAATCACCGTCTGCCGGCCTCGGTCTTGAGTCTCCATCCGCGCGAAGGCGGCATACTCGAGTTGAACGGTGTATTGAGCCCGACTGTACTTACGGGCTCAGATCTGCCCCTCGAGGCTCTCAGCAGTGGAACGACGGCGACGAGGGACAATATCCGTTTCGGAGGACGAGCGGCTCTTGTAGTGCCTTCCTCCAGCGGCTTGTTCTGGCGTGTGCAAAAAAACGGAAGCTGGGTCGACGAATCTGCAGCCCCTTCCTGGGTCGGTCCGGATCAGACATGGGTCGAAGAGCTGGCAGTAATCGTTCCCGGCCGCTCATTCCTGGTCGGAAGGAATTTACTGCCTCAGCTCCAGTTGAAAGTCGGCGGTGCTTCGGTCCGGGAGTTCTTCTGGGCGATCCCGCTTGTGGAGGGTGAATCGTGATCGGGTTCATGCTCGACGCCCTTCGGGAGTGGAAGCGGACATACATGAGCCGCGCGGTCTTTCTCGCTTCGCTTCTCGTAGCCTTTGCCGGCGTAGTCGGCATGCTTCATCCGCTTTTCATCATGATCTCGGTTTCCGTCGTTTCGCTTTTCCTCGGCTGGTCCTGCGGAAGCAGTTACCGAATTGCATCGAGCTCCAGACGTCAGCTCATCTATTGTCAAGTGCGCGCGGGCTCGGCGATCATGGGTAAAACACTGTCCGCCCTCGTCATTTGGTTTTTTGTCATGGCCGTACTTTCGCCTCCTATTTACATCAGCGCCTGCGTTCACGGTCTTTTCCCCGAAGTCCTCGCACTCTGCTTTACCGCCAGTCTTGTCACGTTTTATTTCGCTTTTTCCGTATCGCTTTTCGTAGGTTTCGTCTTTCCGAGATCGGACGGGGTTGTCAGTTTCTTGCTGCTTGTTTCGTGGGTCGGCGTTTCGTTCTCCATACAACCGCTTCGGCACTCGAATCCCTTTATACAGATTTTCAATTTCATGAAAAAGGGCGAAGACACTTATGAGGGCTTGTGGATCTGCGCGGCCGCGCTTGTAAGCGTCCTCCTTGTGTACGGATCGATCGCGGCGCTCGCACGTATAAGGAAGCACATGCATGAATGATGAAATACTGACTATGCTTGAACGCATTCGACGCCGTCTCAATTCGGCGATCATCGTGCATCGAATGTTCGTCTGGATCGCCCCCGCTGTCGGAGTCGCAGCTTTGGCGGCGGCTGTTTTGAAGATCGCGGGGCGCGAGGGATACGCGATTTTTGCATTCATTTTACTGCTCGTGTTCGGAGCCTTGATCGGCGCCGTCAAGGGCTTTCGATCGCGCATGGGAACGACCGATACGGCGCGCTGGCTGGACGAGAGACTCGGGGATGACGAGGTCTTTTGCGCCGCTCTTGTCTGCATTGAACGCGGGAGGACGGGGCGCTTCGATGAAACGGTGATCCAGGAAGCCCTTTCACTCGCGCCCAGGGCCGCCAAGGTCAGAATCCCGATTCTGCCGACAGTGAAGAAAAGCTCGATCGCCTTCGCAGCTTCGATCGCCGGCGTACTGGCACTGATGCTCATACGGCCCTTTGAAACAAGTTATACGAATACAAGAATGGCTGAGCGGAGTGCCGCCGAGGCATCTCAAAACCGGAACTCGGCGGCATTATCCGAAAACGAGATCGCCGCCTCGGCCGCTGCTCTCGCTTCTTCTATCTTCCCCGGCGACAAACGCATGGCGACTTTAGCCGAACGCGCATTGCGCGAGGGCAGGATGGAGGATTTCCGGAATATATTGAAAGGGGCGAATATCGAGTCGACGCAGCAGATCGAACGCAAAATCAGCGAACTCGAAAAACGGAAACTCACTCGAGATTCGCGACAGATGAATCGAGAATTACTTTCACAATTCGCCTCGACACAGGCCGGGCGGTCGCGTGATGAAGGCGGCGCCGAAGGGCAGTCGGAAGGCGAAAGGAGTCCGCAAAACTCGGGCGGTGCAGAGGAAGAATCGCCTTTCGGTGGAAGACAGGATGGGGAAGAGAATAGTATCGGCGGCGACGCTTTCCCCGACAAAATACAGGGACGAGCTGCCGTTCAGGGCGGCGCTCAGGGAGGTTCTTCGAAAAATCCTGGATACGGCGAGGCCCTGTCGATGGGGGGGAAGGGCTGGGGCGTCGGTACATCGAATGAACAACAGCCCTGGGGCAGCATAGAACCTTCCAAGAGTGAAAAAAAAGCAACACTAGAGCTCAAAGACGATTCGTCGTTTTTCGAATTGGTCCTGCCCGGCGAGAACGCTTCGATTCCTCTTTCGTCCCTGCTTCCTTCTTCGAAGCGGGCGGCGGAGTCGGCTATGTCGCGCGAAGGCATACCCTACGAATACCTGGATTTCGTACGTTCATATTTTATGGCCCTTACGAAAGGAGCATCGGAATGAGCAAGGATGAACTACCCATCGCCGCGTGTATCGACGGTATGGCCAAGGCGCGCGAGCAGATCGCTCACGTCATCGTCGGTCAAAAAGAGGTTATCGATACGGCCCTCGTCGCACTCCTCTGCGAGGGACATGTGCTCTTCGAGGGCGTACCCGGACTCGGTAAGACCCTCCTCGTGCGGACGATGGCGGATACGCTTATGATGAGTTTTTCGAGAATACAATTCACGCCCGACCTCATGCCTTCCGATGTAGTGGGTGCGACGATGATATCGCAGGGCGAGGGGCACGATATCGGCCTTCGTTTCGAACCGGGCCCCGTGTTCGCCAATATCGTGCTCGCAGACGAAATAAACCGCGCGTCGCCGAAGACGCAGTCCGCCCTTCTTCAGGCGATGCAGGAAAAGACGGTGACGGTGAGGGGCCGTTCGTATCCGCTTCCGCGGCCTTTTTTGGTGCTCGCGACGCAGAACCCGCTCGAAATGGAAGGAACATATCCTCTCCCCGAGGCCCAGGTCGACCGTTTTCTCTTCAAAGTCATAGTCGAGCATCCGGATCACGACGAGCTTGTAAGAATACTCGAGCGCACGGTCGGACCGAGCGAGGCGAGGGCCGAGGCCGTCATGCGCGAGACCGATGTAGCCGCGCTTCAACGCGCGGTGCGCGAGGTCGTCGTCCCCAGGCCGCTTATGGAATTCGCATCGCGCATCGTGCTCGCCACTCAGCCCGAGCGGCCCGATTCGCCCCAGAGCGTGAGGCGTTTCGTCAGGTACGGCGCAGGCCCCCGCGGCGCGCAGGCACTCGTGCTCGCGGCGAAGGCCGAGGCCCTTCTCGAGGGCCGCTACCACGCGACGACCGAGGATCTCGAACGATGTATGATGCCGGCCCTGCGGCACAGGATCGCGCTCAATTTCGAGGGGCAGAGCGAGGCTGTCAAGGTAGAGGACTTGATCGCCGATGCGGTCGAGGCCGCGCGATCGAAACGCGCTTTCGACGCCGCAATTGTCGATTCAAGCGCCGGCGTCGCCGGTTCAAGCGCAGCCGGCGTCGGCGCTTCAAGCGTCGACGTTCCGAATCCTGGCGAGGCCGGAGAATAGGCGGGATCATGACTACGGATTCGGACTGGGCGCGCGATTTCGAGCTTGCGAAGAATATATCCCTCCGTGTGAAGCGGCGTATCGCGGGATTCGCCGCCGGCGAGCAGCGGAGCCCCGCCACAGGCGGCGGCATCGAATTCGCAGATTACCGCGAATACGCGCCCGGGGACGATATACGTTTGCTGGACTGGTCGGTTTACCTTCGCTCGAAAAGACTTCTCGTAAAGCTGTGCGCCGAGGAAAAAGAACTGACGTTGGTCGTGATTCTGGACGCGAGCCGCTCCATGGCCTACGGACGACAACGAAAACTCGAACTTGCAAAACGGATCACGGCCGTTCTCGCCGCTTCTGCGAATCTCTCCGGAAACCGTTCCGGCATCGCCGTCCTCGGTCCTGTCCTCCTCGAACCTTTGAAACCCGATCGCAGCAAGGTGACCTTGAGCGGTATTGCAAAAACAGTCAGATCGATCGCCTGCGTCGAAAGTCCGTCGCCGGCTTCCTGTATCAGGCAGTTCGCGTCGAAGTATGGGCGTAAGTGCATCGCGGTGCTCATTTCGGATTTCCTATACCCCGGATGGGAGTCGGCGATACGATCCTTCGCGGCCTCGGGCTGCGAAGCTCATGTACTCCATCTAGTTGCGCCCGAGGAGATCGATCCTCCTCTTCGAGGCGAGGCCACCTTGGTCGATATGGAGGACCTTTCCGAAACACCGATACATGCCGACGAATCTCTTTTGAGCCGCTACAAAAGAGCGATGTCGGAGTTCATAACGAACGTCCGCTCGGAGTGCGTCGCCGGAGGCATGAGTTGCACCTTGCTTACATCCGATACGCCGATCGAACGGGTTTTTTACGAGGAGCTCAGAAAAGGCGGTGTCGTATGGTGATACTGAATCAGAGTTCCGCACTCTGGCTCGGCCTCATAGTGATACCCGTAGTCGTCCTGTATTTTTTGAGGATGCGCTTCAGGCGGTACGAGATAGGCTCGACCTTCGTATGGAAGACTTTTCTCGACAAGACCTCGGGCGGAAAGAGTATACGTTTTCGCAGTCTTTTTTTGCTTCTTCTCCAATGCGCAGCCGTTGTTTTCGGAACGCTGGCGGCGTCAGAACCGGTTATAAAAAATAAAAAAATATTGAAAACTGGGACTGTTTTTCTTGTTGATGTTTCGGCGAGTATGGGAAGCGACGATGTGCCAGGCTACGAGAACAGGGTCGCCGCGGCTTCCGCTTCTATTTCGGCCGAAATCGACAAACTTGCAACCGACGAAGCGATCATGATATTCGCCTGCGGATCCGGTGTAAAACCGCTTCTCGCTGAACCGACCTTCGACAAAGCGGCCGCCCGTTCCGTTCTTCGTACGCTTTCTCCTGGATCGGAGTCCTTTTCTGAAGCCGAATGCGCCGACGACATCACCGCCTGGCTCGCTCTTCGAAAGGAGTCGTGGCACGCATGTCTCGCAACCGACGGGGGACTCGATATGGGCGGCAAGCGGATAGCATCGGCGTTTGATGGAGACCTGCGCGTTCTGCCGATCGGAGATGCCGGAAACACGATAGCCGTCGCAGGCTTACGGATCGAGAAGGACCCGGAGGGCTCGTTTGCAGCCGTTTTTTCGCTGTGGAACGGGTTTCCATCTGCGAAGGAAGTCGATCTCGTCCTGGAACAAAAGGGAATGTTGAGTGAACAAGAAAGGTTGACCGCCTCTCCCGGGTGGTCGAGGATGCGCATGCCGCTGAAATCAAGGAAGGCTTCAGAATCGATCGAGGGCTTGTATACGTTAAAAGTCATGCGGAATACAGGCGAGGGAGGGAAGGCGCCCGGGGCCGAATGCTACCTGACAGTGTACCCTGTTCGTGCCATATCGGTTCTTTTAGTCGACAGGGACGATCCCTTCCTGAAAGCGGCGCTGGCATACGGCGGGATCAGCGTATCGAGTTCTGCTTCATTTCCAGAGAGACTTTTCGATGGTAGCGCATCTGATATGCCCGATATCGTTATCACTGAATCATCCAAGGTGCCACAGGGTATTCACAGTAATCTTTTATGCTTCGGGGCGGTGCCTCCCGACGCGCCCGTTTCACCGGTCGCTAGAATTTCGGGTCGCATAAACATGACGAACTCCGCCCATGCGCTCGGCCGCTACGTTGATTGGGAAGGAGCGGCGATAGATTCCGGGATTGCCTATCGCGTCGATGAATCTTCGGATGTCATCGCGACCATCGACGGGAAGCCCGTTATCGCGGCATGGAAAAAAAAAGGATACCAGTATGCGGCCTGCGGTATAGACCTCGCCAGATCGGATCTTGGATTGAAAAGCGCTTTTCCGATATTCCTGCAGAACTTCATCCAGTCCTGCATCCCGCGCGTCGACGACCAGTCTGCTTATACGCTTTTCGCGGGCCTCACCGTACGTCGTGCCGAGGACAGTTCGTTTAAAGCCGAAAATGTCCACATCGAAAGGTCGGGCCCCCTCGTCCTCATCACTGCGAAGAATTCAGGCTTCCATGCTTGGGAGAATAGAACGGCCCGAGGATATTTGGCGGTCAATGTGCCTTCAGGTGAACTCGATATAACCCCGCGGCATCTCGATATCCAATCACCTTCGCGCAGGCTTGCATCGGTCGAAACGTCTATCGAATTGCCACTCAAGACATGGTTGACCATACTATTCCTGGTTTTGCTCGCCGTTGAATGGTTTGTATGGAAGGGGCTCCCCGTCAAAGGGCTCACCGTCAAGGGGCTCCACCTCAAGGGACTGCCCCTCAAGGGGCAGTCCCTTCGAAGAGGGCTGAAAACATGAAAAAAAACGCCGGGCTGTGGAAATCTTCAATAACCCTGCGCGCAGTCTCCGCCGTTTTCGGGGTTCTCGCCCTCCTCGGTATCGCCTTGCCTTTCCCGACGAGGATGAGGACGGTCGTCGCGCTCATAGACGTCTCGGAATCGATGAGCGCAGAAAGTATAGAAAGCTCGCGACGTTCGGCTTTGAAATTGATCGATTCGCTCGAGAAGTCAGATAAGGCAGGAATCGTTGTTTTTGCCGGAAAGCCGGTGGTTCTCGCTTATCCCTCACGGCCCGATATGACGGCGGCGGTATTGTCTTCGGCCCGCCTCGAGGCCCCTCTCCCTGATCAGACCGATTTGTCTGCGGCTCTCGCATCGGCGACAGCTCTCGCGAGAAAAGGTGGAGGACTCGGTTCAGTGTATCTTTTCAGCGACGGCAGGGCCACAAAGGGAGGTCCGGTCGGAACGACTGCCTTGGGACGTACGGGGGTCGCGGTCAACGTCATCGAGGTCGGCGAGAAGGCGACCGGATTGGTTTCGGAGGGACTCGCAGTGCCTGAAACGGTTCATCCGGAAGAAAAAGTACTTCTGCGCTGGCGACTTCATTCGGAAACACGATTATCAATCGATTACACTTTGAAAATCGACGGAAAAATCGTATTGCAATCGAGCGCGAATCTGCAAGCGGGAACCAATGACTTGAATCTTGAAATCAATTCCGGAGACGGAGGCAGTCATCGTATCGAGATCGAGGCGAAGCACGACGGACAGGTCATACCTGAAGCCGGATCAGGCGCTTTTCTTGTCGTGGGCGACGCTGCTCGGGTTTTACTGGCTTCCGGCTATGCACGGCAGGGATTGTCTCCGCTGGCTTCGGCACTTACGGCCCAGGGACTTTCCGTCGAATCGGGAGATACGCGGATTCTTCCCGATTCCGCTTTGGGGTATACAGGATGCTCCGCAGTCGTTCTGGACAACGTGTCTGCCTTGGAAATGACGGAGGGTCAACAGACGGCTCTTCAGGACTATGTGAGCGGGGGCGGCGGACTTCTCGTGATCGGCGGCGAATCATCCCTCGGGCGCGGCGAATACTACGCAACGCCGCTCGAAGAGATGCTTCCCGTGGGCACGGATACGCGCCAACGTTTGCTTTTTACGCGGGCGAAAATCCTCTTCGTCATCGATCATTCCGGATCTATGTCGGAAGAAGTCGGATCCACGACAAAGCAGCTTGCGGCTATGCGCGGTGTCCTGGCCGCAATACCGGAACTGAAACCGATCGACGAGGTCGGTATCATGAGTTTTGATACCGAGCCGACCTGGGATCTGCCGTTCACGCCGGTCAGCGATACCGAAAAGATCAAAGCCGTTTTCGAGACGATGAGTCGTGGGGGCGGAACAAATCTATCGAACGCGATACAGGAGATTATACGCGGATTCGGCGAAGCCGGCCCTACCAAGCGACACGCAGTCATCCTTACCGACGGACTCACGCCCGACGCGGACTTCAAAGACCTTGCATCTCGTCTGGCGTCCAACGGTGTCACGGTGTCGACGATCGGAATCGGAGAAGAGGTTAACGAAGAACTTCTCAAGAACATAGCCGAATGGTGCGGCGGAACATATCAGCGTGCCCAGCTCGATCAGATCCCGGCAATCATCGACAAGGAAACGGTTCGTATAACCCGAGATCTGATCCAGGAGGGGAAGATAGCGACTCGGATCAGTGTGAAATCGCCTGTTGTAGACGGTTTCGGTCCCGCCTTGCCTCCGGTCTCCGGCTACCTCATCACGAAGCCGAAAAAACTGTCGACTGTTTTGATCGAAGCGCGGAATCCAAACTCCGGTGACGCATGGGACCCCCTTCTCGCATCCTGGCGTTACGGCGCAGGTACGGTCGCGGTCTTCACGTCAGATTCCGGACGGAGGTGGTTGTCGTCGTGGTCTGGAACACAGTCTTACAACAGACTCTGGGCTCAGCTGATACGATCGATCAAGCGATCGGCTTTGGACAAGGGCATGCGCGTAAGCGCGATCGTCGAGGGTGGTAACGCACATATCATCACCGATGCGATCGACGAAAACGGCAGGCTGAAGACGGGGCTTTCCCTTGTCGGTAGATCGGTCGAAAACAACAGTTTATTTGAAATGAAGGAAACTTCACCAGGACGGTATGAGGGACAGGCTCCGCTGTCAGGCATCGGTTTGTGCGGTTTCGAAATCAGGGATCCCGTTTCAGGCTTATGGACCTCGGCCTGGGCCTGGAATCCTCCGAACGCGGAACAAACGCGTTTGGGGCCCGACAAATCCGTACTGTCCAGAATCGCACATGAAACAGGCGGGGTTTATTATTCGGTAGATTCGCTTCGCACGCCGAGTCTTGTTCTTGCATGGCGGACAATACCTTTGAGTTCACTCTTTCTCGGACTGGCTCTGTTCCTTCTTCTTGCGGACCTTTTTGTGCGAAGTACGATGATGGTGCAGCTTAAAGCGGCTAGAGAGACGGTCGGAGTATGGTGGCGCCGTCAGCGTGAGACCGCCGAATCGATCAATTCGCTCAAATGGCAGGATTCGGTTCCCTACTCGAATCAGAATGACGAGTTCTATCAGGCGCGACGCAGAAAACTTGCTGAGTATGTTTCGCGTAGGTCCGGTCTGGTGAAAGAAAAGGAACGCAACGATGCCTAGAAAGATAAAAAAATATTATGTATGTATACTCATTAGCATAGTGTTCACAACAGCTGCCTTTTCTGAGGAATCGACGGGCTGGAAAATCGCCGGACCCTTTTCTTCTTCCGTTTCTGAATCTGTGCTGAACGAGCTCGATTTCGACTATCTCACACTCTTCAAGATGTCGGCTTCGGGAGAAGCCGAGGCCCGGGCGACTACAGTTTCGTCCGTAGGCGAAATGGCCTGGAAAGATGCCAAGGCTGCGGCAACGAACAACGGCGTCGACTTCATAGCTGCATTCGGCGCTGTTGAAAACTCGGTAGCCTACGCATATCGAAGTTTTCACTCGAGCGCCGCCGTTCAAACGGTGATGCAAATAGGTTCGGACGACGGTGTAAAAATTTGGCTCAACGGCGAACTTGTCTTCGGAAACCATGTGAATCGCTCACTCGTCGATGGGCAGGATGCGGTTCTTGTAAAACTGCGCGAAGGAGAGAATCGCTTGCTCGTGAAGGTAGCGCAGGGATGGGGCGACTGGGGATTCAGCCTTACATTCAGCGATCCCGAGGTCGAAAGGCGTAGGGCACGGACCGTGAAGCCGGTCTCTCTCAGGATTTGCCTCGATAACAATACAACGCCACCCGGCGGCAGCCTGACCGGGACTATAGTCTCGGAGCCGGCCGCATTGATCGACGGTTATGTTCTAGTGCACCTGATCGATGGATCGGGCGCCGTCCTCGGCTCGGCCAGATGCACGGTCTCCGAAAGATTCTCGATACCCGTGCCGGAGAAGGTCCCCGAGTTATGTTATGTTCGGGCAGAAGGTAAAGGGGAGGCTTCGGGACTACGCTCCGTCGATTGTCCTATCGGTATAGGAGACGCGGCATATCTATTTCATTCCGCGCTTGCCACTGCGCGTACTGTTTCATCTGTTCTCCGTCCTGGAGCCGAGGGGAATCTATCAACCTGCCCGGATCCGAAAGCGACGCTCAAGTTCCTCGTTTCGGCGATTCGAGGAGAGATACCCTCAGGGCTTAAAACTCGTGATTCGACTCTTCTTGCATTGAAGGATATCAAAGCGATTGCGTATAACGGCGCCCCGCTCGGCGGATTACATCGCTATGCCTACCATTCGAGTTTCGATGGAAGCGTCCAGCCGTATACACTCTATGTTCCGGGCGGTTATGACTCGAGACAGCGCTATGGTCTTGTGCTCGCCCTGCATGGAGCGCAGGGCAATGATTGGGATATGGCGGCTGCCATCGCGGCAGCCGAGCCCAAAGACATGCTTGTCCTAGCCCCCTACGGGCGGGGGGATATGGGCTGGTCGACGAGCGGTGAACGCGATGCGATCGATGTTCTCGATCTTGTGACAAAATATTATTCAATAGACCCTGACCGGATTTATTTGACGGGACGTTCCATGGGCGGATTCGGGACCTGGCGGCTCGGCTCTTTGTATGCATCGCGTTTCGCGGCGATCGCGGCTTTTGCGGGTTGGACAGGTGACGACAGTTTGGAAAATCTTATCAACATACCGGTTCTCGTTGTGCACGGCGAAGACGACGAGACGGTACCGATCGATTCCGATCGTCGGGCGGTCCAGATTTTACAGAAACTCGGAGCACGCGTACGTTTTGATTCATTGCCCGGCGTCGGTCACGATGCGATGGGAGCGTGGATGCAAATCGAAGGACCGGAACGGCTTTTAAAGTGGTTCAGACAGTGGAAGCGCTCGGCCTGGCCCTCGGAGGTCCGTGCCAGGACTAGTCAAGCACGGTATGGACGACAGTATTGGATCGGCGTCGAAGAACTCATAAAACCCCTGACCCAGGCCGCGATCGATTCGAAGATACTCGACGGCCGTCACATCAGCATCGATACGGAAAATGTAGCGCTATTCTCGATCGATCTAGGGCATCCGAAACTCGCAGAATCTGGAAGACTGCTCCTTCTCGTCGACGGCATCAATCTCACGGTGGACGCCGGATCGAGGAGGGCTTTTTTCGCTTTGGGAAGCGACGGGCGTTTCAGGGTCATGCGGGACAACCCCGTACTTCTTCCGAACGGAGGCGGAGGTCTGGCCGGCATTTTCGACGATTCGGTCTGCATCGTTTACGGCAGCGCACGCCCGGGGCGCACCGCCATCAATAGGGAGGCCGCAAGGGTCTTAGCGTCCTTCGCAGGCGCCACGACAGTATCCATAGGTGCGGTATCGGGATTGATACCTGTTGTATCCGACATGGAAGTCGATGATGACATTATCAAGAACAAGTCTCTTATCTTGGTCGGCTGCGTCGACGAGAACCGGGTACTCGCGCGGATAGCGCAGCATCTTGCCCTGCCTCTTTCGGCTGCAGGCGGCTTTTCGGCCGGTGGTAGAGAGTACAAGGGCACGGGAATGATCCAGATCTGCCCGAATCCCGAAGCTCCGAACCGCCTCGTCTGCGTTTTTTCCTTCCCCTTCGAGAAAACAAAAGTCGTCTCGTACGCCGCCGGGCTTTTGGCTTCGGTACGTTCATTCGGCGACGGTCAATCGGGCATCTGCGGCTTCGGTACGCCCGATCTCATGGTCGTCGACCGATCGAAGGGCCTTCTCTGGTCGGGCTCGTTCGATCGCGGATGGAAGCGTCTTATCGAGCTTTCTTCGCAGTGAGGCCGAGTATTATCCGCGACCCGCAACGACGATGCCGGTTATATTCGAACTTTTGCCGTTATCTGTCGTTCGACTTTTTTTCACCGCGACACGCAGAATGACTTCCCGCTCTTCGGGAAACGTGGCGATCTCGCGGTAGGCCCAGCCGAGATAGCCCTTCCGGTAGGAAACGTAGCACTCAAGTGATACTTTCTTTGTCGTTGTACCGTCGGGGAATTCGATCCATGCCTCCGCGTTCCGGTATTGATCGCTCTCGGAATATGTTATTCCGATCATCTTCGCCTTGATCTTGAAGGACATCATCGCCTGAGGATCGTGTGTTGTCCAGCCTTCTTTGGCGCCGCCGAGCGAACGCCATTCGCCGTGCACATCGCCGCCGGGTTTCCATCCTGAGTTTTCAAGTGGAGCGATGTCGGTCGACCCCAGAAAACGGGCGTTTTGAAAATCGTTTCCATGAATCGCTTCGGGCAGTGTGCGAACAGTATGTGTATCTGGCAACGGGGCCGCTTCCGCTTCACGCCACATTCTCTCCAGATACTCGATGACGACACGGGCGATGGATACGTGCCCTTCGTTGTTTGGATGTATTGTTTCGCCCTTGTTATAAAACTCGTCCCATGTTTCTTCGCCTGACGCGATCCGCGGTGCGATCCCTTCGGCCCACGATATCCAGGGTAAAGCGTAGTGTTCGGCTATTCTTCGTTGTTCAATGCCCTGGCCTTTCCGGGCGTCGCCCTTTTCGTTCAAGAAAAGACAGAAGAGGGCTCGGTTCGAGTCCGAGAGAAGCCGCCGCACGAGGCCCTCGTAACTTCGACCTCTCACCTTCGGGTCGAGCCATTGATCATTGACGGCGAACTCGATTATGACGAGGTCGGCATCGTACGAGATGATATGGTCCTGAACCCTGATCGACGCAAAGGCAGAGTCGGTGCCGCTGACACCAGCATTGCGAAATAAAACCTGACCGCCAGATTCCACCGCTTTTTTCTCGAACCATCGCCTAACAATGGCGGCCCAGGAGTTTTCATCGAGCGGCGTCGCTTGATAGCCCGTGGTAATGGAGCCGCCGATCGCGGCTACCTTGATAGTCCCGCCGCGGCGAAGCTCTGCCAAAACCGAGACCAGTCTCGTATGATCGACCGGAGAATCCGCTTTACCTTGGGCCTCGCAGGTGGACCCCATGGCCAAATTCATCATCATTACCGCTCCAAACGTGAACACTACGAGGCTTCGTCTCGATCCGCTCATTGCTTTACCGCGCCCTGGATAAGGCCGTTATATATCTTTTTCTGTAGCGCGATAAAGGCTATGAGGACAGGAATGATCGCGATCATGACACAGGCGCAGATAATCTCCCATTTTTGCGTGTACGGACCTTTGAACTTGAAGAGCACTGTGGATATAACGGCAAGCGACTGTTTGGGCATATACAGATACGGCGTATAGAAATCATTGTAGACGCCGATGCACTTTATGATCAAAACCGTTACCGTCGCAGGAGTGAGCAAGGGCATAATTATCCTAAAATACACTCTGAAGTATCCGGCTCCGTCGATTATGGCCGATTCGTCGAGAGAACGCGGTATGCTTTCGAGAAATTGAAGATAAACGTAGAGGGCGACGATGTCGGTGCCTATCGAAAGTATAATTCCCGCCGCCATTGTGTTATAGAGACCCAGGGCCGATACAATTTTGAAGGTCGCGACCTGGGTCGTTATGTTGGGTATGAGCGTCAATAAAAGGAAAAGACCCATAATGAGTTTCTTCAGCTTGAACTCGAAGCGATGAAGAACGTAGGCCGCCATGGTTCCTGTGAATACCGTGCCGAGTGCAGAGAAAAAAATGAGGATAAGGGTATTACCGAAGGCTTGAAGCATTTTACCTTTTGTAAACGCGAAAACATAGTTTGAAAAATCCAAAGGATTCTTCGGTAGGTCGAAGGGGCCGGAATTCGCGAATTCGGTCGAGCTTTTGATAGATCCGAACAATATGGTGAGGATCGGGAGGATGACGATAATCGCGGCGAGACAGAGCGTAGCATATTTGAACACAATGGCAGTCAGGGCCCTGTCGTCGAGCTTGTATGAACGTGTCTTTGTACCAACCGCCATGGTTATTTATTCTCCTTGAATGTGATCTTCTGTATCCAGGTAACCAGCAGTATAAAGACAGTGAGCACCAAGGCCATCGCCGAGGCCAGGCCGAATTTGCTGTACTTGAATGCCATATCGACCGTGCGGATCACGAAGGTTTCCGATCCGTTGCCGCCTCCAGTCATGATGTAGGGGATCTCGAAGACCGAAAGCGCTCCTTTGATGGCAAGCACGAGATTGATGTATACGACGGGGCGGATGCTGGGGAAGATGATGCGCGTAAACTGGTGCCACCGATTTGCTCCGTCGAGCTCGGCGGCCTCGAATATCTCAGACGAGATCGATTGGATGGCGCCGAGGAAGAGCACCATGTTGAAGCCGAGATATCTCCAAATAGATACACCGGTCAGAGAATAATTGATTAACTTCGGGTTTGTGAGCCAAAGCTGTGCCAGACCGTCGAGCCCTATAGCCCTGAGCAGGGTATTGAGGGTGCCCCCCTGGTCTCGGAAAAAATACAGAAATATGAAACTCACCGCGACACCGTTGATGAGATTCGGGAAAAACAGGACGCCCTTGAAGAAATTGGAGAACTTTGTCTTGAAGCTGAGAATGGTAGCGAAGTAGAGGGCGAGAGCGAGCTGAATGAAGGATCCGAAGAAGTAATACAAGCTCACATAGAAAACGCGGTAGTTCTCGACTCGAGTGAAGAGATCGACATAATTTCGCAGGCCGATCCAGTCGTTTTTCGTGAGCCCGTCCCAGTTCGTGAAACTGTTGTATGTGATGCTCAAAAGCGGCACATATCCGAACACGAGAAGAAGGAGCATCGGAACGAGGAGGAATACGAAGCTGACGAGTCTACGTTGTTGTTGGTACGTCATTGTTGGATCCTAAGAGTGAGGGACCGCCGGACATATCGAATCCGGCGGTCCATACTCGTCAATCGGGTTTAGGGGACCTCGAAAAACTTCAGTTTTTCGAGGTTTCCTTTACTTAACGCCGAGCGCCTTTCGGGCCTTGTCCCAGCGTGCGTTGTAGTCGTTCATGATCTGATCGAAGGTTTCTTTCGTCGTTCCCATGGCTGCGTCGACGATGCGCTTGCGCCAGTTGGGCTGCCAGAACCCTATCTCGGCTTCCTTGTCGAGCTTGTCGGTCAAGCCGGCTTCTACGGCCGGGGCTGGATTGAGCGTAATGTAGTTGACCTTGAGCGCGCTGAAAGCGTCGAGCACCGAGGGGAACTTCCCGCCGATGAGGGATGGGATGGCCTTGTTGTCGGCGGCGTATCCGGACTCGTCGAGCATCCAGAAGACAAAAGCCTTGGCGGCATCTTTGTTCTTCGAGTTGACATTGACCGCCAGCGCATAGTCGGCCGACACCTCGGAGTACATCTTTCCGTTGACCGTATAGGGGAAGGGCATGTATCCGATATCGTTCGGGTCAAGGCCGTCCGCCTTGGCGACATCCATCATCTGCCCGATCGCCCATGCTCCAAGGGCCATGACGCCGATCTTGCCTTGAGCCATAAGGTGCTTCGAGTTCTCCCAATCGGATGTCAAGGGATCTTTTTCGATGAGCCCTTCCTTGACCACATCGTACAGAAGCTTATTGACGACATAGTGGGGCTTTCCCTTGGAGAACGGCGCAGGATCGTGGGCGATCTTGTTCATATAGTCTGGATCTCCCGAGGGAGCGACGCGATAGGCTTCCCACTGTGTCAGCGTCCACTGCGAGGGATAATTGAGGAAAAGGGGCGCGACGCCGATGGCTTTTATCTTGCGCAGAGCTGCGAGGAACTCATCGGGCGTCTTCGGCATGGTCTTGATCCCGGCTTTTTCGAAGACTTTCTTGTTGTAGACGAAGCCCGAAGCGTTCGCGTTCGGCGCAATGCCGTATACCTTGCCATCATAGACGAAGTTCGTAAGGAAACCGTACTTCTTCTCCAGTTCTTTCTGCGTTCCGAGCGGCTCGTAGAACTTACCATAGTCGGACTGAAGGGGCGGCGAGGTCACCATGCTGAGCACATCGCCGTACTCTTTAGTGTTCATCCTCGTACGAACCGTTGTGTCGTATTCGGTGATCGCCTCGAACTCGACTTTGATATTGGGGTAGACCTTGTTGAAGCGTTTGACATAGTCCGCCAGGGTCGTATCGACGATGTCCGTCCGGTGTGTCAGGACGATAATGCTACCCTTGATGTTCTTCGATGCCTGCGACCACAGCCCGCCACTGAGAACGAGGAGCAGGGCAAGGCCAAAACAGAACACTTTTGTTTTCATCGTGCCTCCTTGTGTCTAAACATTTTCTGCCGGTTTCTTTATGTATTAAAGGAAACCGGTTTTTAATGATGTGTGTAGTTTACCATCGGTCTATCACTTGTCAACTGCAAACCTGTAGTAGGTTCCTCGAACCTTGTTGACATGGAAAAGAATAAGATTCCATGTGCCGACAATTATATAAATACTTATTATAAAACAATATATTGTATTTAGTGATGACGTCTTCTAAGGAGGTGATTGATATATCTTGATTATTTTAAGGAAAAAAAACAACACATGACGATCGTTTTTTGTCATTAACTTCAAAAAACTGCTATTACTAAGAAACGGTTTCGTGATACAGTATCATTATTCTGAGAAAGGGACGAAAAAAGCGACTATGGACTTCTAGCCGGTACTGTGGTTTTTATAAGCGAGAGCAAGGTTTAGAAATGGAGCCTATCGCTTGCGATAGCGTTGCTACCGCTGCGCCAAATCGCAGTACTGATTGGATATATGGTAAGGTGTTACGATGAAGTTAACGATAAACGAGATCGCCGAGTTGGCACAAGTTGCAAAGAGCACGGTTTCAAAGGCCTTGAACGGCCAAAAGGGAGTGAGCGAGGAAAAAAGGAAGCTCATTCTAAAACTTGCAGAACAGCTCGATTACCACCCGAACGCCTCGGCCCAGGCTCTGGCGTTAAACCGCTCGGGATCAATCGGTTTCGTTCTTCCCCATCATGCCGGGCTCAGCCTTTCCGGCGCGTATTGGTCGGCGATGATCACCGCGGTTGCACAGGAGGCGCGGGCTCATAATTACAACCTCCTTATTCTTTCACCCGGGCAGGACGATGACACCAGTACTCCGATCGATTCGGTATTGAAGCGAAGGAATGTCGACGGACTCATTCTCGGCGCCGAACATCTCGATACAAAAGCGGTATCCACATTGATTCTTGAAGAGATTCCCTTTGTCCTGATCGGCCGTAATCCGAATATCCGTCATTATTCGGTGGATGTCGACAACGAGGCCGCATCCCGCAAAATCGTCTCCCATCTCATATCCAAGGGAAGAAGGCGAATCGCCTGTCTTGCCGGTCCTAAAGAACATCTTTATATACAACAACGTTGTGAAGGATATCGAGGTGCGTTGCGCGACGCAGGTATCGAGTGGAACGCCATTGAATACTCGAATTATATCCTGGAGGATATAACCCAAGCCGTTGAGCGGCTCATTACGGAGAAGCCCGAACTCGACGCGATCTTCATGACAGCCGGCGGCGAATTTGTCCTCGACGCCATCGAAGTGCTCAAGGGCAGGAAGGGTGATCTTTCACAATTCAGCATGGCCGTATTTGATGATTATAAGTTTTTCGATTATCTGAGCATTCCCATTTCCCGGCTGAAGCAGCCACTCAACGCGATGGCGACAAAAGCAGCTTCGCTTCTTTTCGAGATAATAAGCGGCAGAAAGCCGGATCGCCTGGAATGGGTTCTCGAAGCCGAGGTAATATTAAGATAAATGGACTTCGAAAACTTCAGTTTTTCGAGGTCCCCATAAAATCGGCGATTGCCGGGCTTGTTGCTTCTGTTCGATGTCGTCTCCGGTTATGCGACATGCTCAAAGAGGCAGAATATAAATCCTGCTTTTGCGTTCTTGATCGTAAGTCGCCCGCCGCTCTGCCGGTAGGTCTTCGATACCTGCGGCCTTGAACCCTTGGCTTAAAAACCAATCCGAGGTTCTGGTCGTCAAGGCGAAGACAGTTTTTAATCCGGCCTTTTTTGCTTCCCCGATGAGATAAGCGACGATGCGTTGTCCAATACCGAGATATTTGAAACTTCCGTCGACGGCGAGTGCTGCGATCTCACCCATGGCGGGGCCATCTCCCGATGTGAAACGATGCAGGGCGCCGCAGCCGCGCACGGTGCCGTCGGTTTCGAAGACGACGTAGTCGGCCCGTTTTTTATGGAGATCTTCCTCGCTTCGACGGATGAGATTGCCCTCCTGGATGAGCGGCTCCATTATTCTCAACACTTCCGGGATGTCCTCGGCCTTCATAGGCCTTATGTTTTCGAAGGGATCGGCGTGAACCATGGTGCCGGTGCCGAGTGTCGAGAAGACTTCTTTTAGGACAACGCCTTCCTTCGAACCGTCGAGAAAGTGAACACGCTCGACTCCGGCGCGGCATGCGGCGACCGAATGTTCGAGCATCTCGCGATCGGCTTTCGCGAGATCGAGATCGGCGGACGCAAGGATGCGCTCGGCTGCTTGGACTGTGAAACGGCTTGCCGATCTGCCTTCCGTTTCCGTGTCGCGACGGATAGCGACCCCTTCGCCGGCCGCATCTTCGAGCGCTTGCGAGAGGATGTCTCCTTCGGTCAGGAAAACGAGTTTTCGGGCCTTGAGGCTTATGGCGAGTTCGGTCGCGAGTTCTATCGACGAGATATTGTAGGGCTCGCCGATCGAACTCCACCCGATACAGGGCAGGATGGGGACGAAATCGTCTTCCAAAGACCGTTGGATGAGATCGGCGCTTATTTTGTCCACGACGCCGGTTTGCTGGTAATCGATGCCGTTTCGGACGCCGTAGGATCTTGCGCGCACCCAGTTGCCGATGACGGCCTCGATTTTGTTTTTTGCAAGTTGATTCATAAGCCGCGTCGCGGTGTCGAAGGCGGCCATCTCGATGAGAGGCATGGCTTCCGGGGTCGATATGCGCAAGCCGTCTACTTTGTCCGTTTTGATACCGTAGATTGCGAGTAATTCATCGATGCGCGCGCCTCCCGAGGGAACGAGAACGATTTTGATTCCGTTTTCGTGGAGCAGGGCGAGATCGCTGACGAGAACCGGAAAGGCGGGATTGTCCATGAGCCGCGCTCCGACTCGAAACACGAAGACAGACCCCATGAAGCGATGTGCGTAGACGAAGACTTCCCGTATAAGGTCGGTCTCGTCCCGTCGCATCGCGCAATCCTCAGCCATTTTCCGTTTCCCCCTTTGAGTGGAGTATACGATATCGTGTCGCCATCCGCTATACTGGTATCGATATGTGCTGTATTGAACGTCTATATTATACTGATCCGCGCCTCGATCGGTGTGAGGCCCGTGTCGTCGCCGTCGAAGGGCCCAAGGAGTCTCCAACGATCGTTCTCGACCGATCAGTGCTATTCCCCGGTGGGGGAGGACAGCCGGCCGATCGTGGAAGAGTAGAGGGCGTCGAGGTGCTTGCACTGCGCGAGGACCAGGGCTGCGCCGTGGTGAAACTCGCTGCACCATTGCATATCCAGCCTGGACACCCTGTGCTTGTCGAGATCGACATCGATCACCGTCTCGATTATGCCTGTCAGCACACAGCCGAGCACCTCATCGCGGCGCTTATGTGGCGTCGTTTCGGGATTCGCTCGGTTTCTGTACACTTCGGACCTGATCGTTCGCTCGTCGATTTCGACGCCGCTTCGATTGAACAGTCCGACCTCGATACGATCGAGGACGAGGCGAATCGTATCATAGCCGGAAATTTTCCTGTCAGAGTACACCTCTGTCCGCCGGAAGATCTTTCGTCTTTTGCTCTACGAAGGCCCTCTCCCCCAGATGAGGATATCGTGCGTGTTGTCGAAATCGAGGGTATCGATTGCACACCCTGCTGCGGCGTGCATCTCGAATCGACAGGAGATCTTCGTATCATAAGGATTGTGGGGGCCGAGCGATATAAGCGAATGACTCGTGTCTATTACATCGCGGGCGGAAGGGCCGTGTCGAATTATCGGATGGTCTCTCGTATCGCGCGCGAGGCCTCGCGTCTGCTCGGGACTTCCGAGTCCTCGCTTTTTCAGGCGGTCGAGCGCGAGGTCGCGCGGCGAGAAGCGGCCGAAGAGAGGCTTGTGGCTTTGAGGCTCCGCGAGGATGAGCGGGACGCGGAATCCATTCTTGAAGAATTGTCCGCGTTATGCGACACGAATAAACTTCGGACCTCCATTGCACGAGCTGTTGCGGTAAGATGTTATACGGACCGGCATGCAGGCAGTATTATGGATACGGCGAAAGTCTTTGCGTCGAAAGGTTTGACCGCGTTGATCGCGTCGATACCGGATCTGACCGTTCAGGCCGTAGCCCCCCGGAACGGCCCCGATCTCGGAGCGCGACTTACTCCGATTCTCGCCGAGTCGGGCGGCAGGGGCGGGGGCGGGCGCTCTGCCTTCCGGGCTGTTTTTCAAACCGAGGCGGCTTTGAACTCGTTTCTCGAGGCCGCCGAGAAACTGTTGCGTAACCTGGGTTAAGGTACGCACTGCATGCTACAACTCGATGGGCCTTCGGTTGTCCGCTAGCCTGCGCATGAGGTACTCGCGGTCGAGGCCGAGATCAGAGACTATTGAACGCAGTTGTTCGGCGGATAGGAGATTCTGCTCGGCGTAAAGGTAGACCAGCTCGCGCTCGGCGAGGCAGGGAAGACGCAGGGTGTTGAGCATGACATGGCGGCTCTCTTCGTCGACACTGCGGGAACGAAGGCTTGCGGCGAGGCGCGAGTCCGGGTTTCCGCCCGCTACGGCGGCGAGTTCCGCGAGAAGGGGCCTCGAATCGCCGCGCGCGGCAGCTTCTCCCAGGGGCTTTAATGTGAAAAAAGTATACTCTTTTGCGGGCAGATAGTGGTGCTTGTCGCAACGGGTACAGTAGTTCGGCTCTCGTCCGTCCTCCTTCGTGCGGTCGCCTCCGATGATGATGAGCGGATCGAAGTAGGGGGCCGGGCACTCGAGGCCGTCGACGATGTAGTACCGGTATGTGTACAGCGAGGCTTCCAGACATTCCGGGTGCTCGCAATAGGCCGTCAAGGGGAAGACGTCCGTCGCCGTTTCGAGGAGGAGACGGGCCGTCTGGTTGAATATTTCCCGCCTGAAATTCAAGACGAGGGTCGGGCAGACGAACACGAGGCCGCGCTTCGTCGACTCGTCGCGCATGAGGTAGGCGAGCCGCTCGTCGAAAAAGGCTGCCTCGTCGATGATCCACGTCCCGGCATCGTGGTTCTCGGCGAGAAGCGTCTCCAGCGCGAAGGAATCCGAGGCCTGGCCGATTCGTCCGCCGCAGCGCTCGAAGCCCCCGCGGTAGGCGAGGGCGTCGGATGGATAATCGGGGAATCGAGACGCGTCGAGGCTCGATCTGACCACGAAAATGATTCTTCGGTCCGCCCCCTCACTCGTCGTCGCCGCCCTGACTGCGCCCGTCTTCGTCTGCGCGATTCTGCCGTCGCGCCACAACCTCGCGGAAAACTCGGTTTTACCCGATCCCATGGGCCCTATGACGAGTATGCGCCGCGAGGGCTTTGTAAAATCGAAATGGTTGAATGGATGATGAACGCGAAGCAGGGGAAAGCCGAGGTTGCGCAGAAGATTCGCAGCCTCGGTCATCGAGCCGCCTATGGGTTCTTCCGACACGGCTACTCGAGTTCCTTGGGTTCAACGATGCGATTCAGGGATATGAGGAGAGCTCCGAGACTGACGCCGATCAAGCCGGTTATGAAAAAGCTCTTTGCAATCGGACCCAGACTGTTTGTAAGGTAGGCGCGCAGTTGTGCCCCGGCCTCGCCTTTTACATAGCCGAGGACTTCTACGGGCAGAAGATTCTGAAGGATAAGCCCGCCCGGAATCGCGACGAGGGCGCCGATGCCCAATACAAATACGGAAGGAATAATTATATAGCTTCCTGTCCGAACGAATCTCGCCCCCCATCTCGAGCCGCCGAGGATTCCGAGCCCCGCAAGGAGGAGGGCGGAAAAAAAGGTAGTGAAGATGGTTGTGCGATCCAGGAGAGCCTGCGATATGCTTCGTTCCCCGCCTGAAAGAATCGCAGGCGGCAATGAGGGCGTACTTGCAGTCTCGAGTAGCGCCGTGTCGGGAACGCCGTTGTTTACTGCCTCGGTCAAGAGCTTCGAGAGCGCCGATGCTGCCGTTTTTTCGCTCACGCTGCTGGAGCGATAGCTGAAATCCTTAGTCGATGGCGTGCGATTCTCGACAGGGAGGGCGGTCACATAATCGCGGGCGGCGGATGGGGATGCCGATTTGAGAGCCGATTTCAGCTTCGTTAAATCGATCGATACCGGGCCTGTTGAGACCATGAGCACCTTGTCCATGATCCGGTCGATCGCGGACTCTCCGGTCGCCTTGATCGCCTCGACGGGAAGATTCTTCTGCGCCGCCGAGATCAGGGCCGGACCGTCGAATTTCACACCGTTGATCGTAATAGTCTTCACGGAGCGCTCGGCAATCTCGGGTGCTCTGAGCGCGGTATAGAGTCGGTCGTCCAGAACAAAGCGCTTGTAGGTCTGCCGGTCGAGGGCCCAGGGCCTGACCGATAAAAGCATAAGCGCGGATAAGGCGAGGGGAAGCCCGAAGAAAATATACAGAATGGTCGAGAGAGCTTTACGCATCGTATGTACCACCTAAAACGTAATGATCGAATCGACGATGCGGGCTACATTCGGTCGTATGCTCCGTTCGCCGAACGCCAGGTATTTGAAGGGATGGATGTCGAGGACGTTGGTATACCATCCATCGATATAATCCGTGTCGATTACATTGGACGAAATACTGTAGTTGATCGGCAACACGGCCGCGCCCGAAAGGAGATAGGTTTCGGCCTCCGCCAGGGCCTTGAGCCGTTCGGTGCCGGTCTTCTGCGCGGCCTGGGCGAGCAGGCGGTCGAACTCGGGATCCGCATAACGCGAGTCGTTGAGGCTCGATTCGGAACCCCACATCTGAAGGAAGGCGAGGGGGTCGGCGAAGTCCCCGATCCAGCTCATGGATGCGATCGTCCAGCCTCCTTGAACGGGACCCGCGCGGATGAGGTCGAAATACGCCGAGATGGGGACGCTTCGTATCGTGACACGGAGATTCGGAAGCGATTCCCATGAACTTTTTATAAGCTCTGCGATTCTCTTGTTGTCTTCGCTCTCCTCGGCGATGAGTATGGTTATCTCGGGGAGTCCCTTGCCGTCCTCGTGGCCCGAGCTCTTGAGCAGGCGTTTCGCCTCCTCGGCGTCGCGCGCGTTTATGCCCTTCGCGTCGCGGTAGTTCGTGTAGGGCAGGACCAGGGTCTGGGCGGGCGAAATGTAGATGTCCTTCGATCTGAGTTCGTCCAGGGGAAGAAGAAGCGCGAGCGCGCGGCGGATGTCTCGGTTGTTCCAGGGCTTCGAACCGCAGTCGAAGAACCAGTAGTGAGTTCCGAACATAAGCCCCCATTGAATCGAACCCCGCGAGAGGAGGGTATCGTAATCGGTCGGGCCCGCGAGCCAGTGGATTTCGCCGTCGTCGAAGCGCATCGAAGCGGATTTGTCGTCGTCGGTGAAGATCGCACGGATGCGCGGGATTTTAACCGAGTCGGCGTCCCAGTATGACGGGTTCTTCTCGAGCTTTAGGTCGTCCGTGAAGGAAACGAAACGATAGGGACCGTTGACGGGATAGGGTATGGCCTTGCGCCAGTCTTTAACGCCGAGCATTGAAGGATGTATCGGTGAGAATGAGTGATGGCAGAGAAGCCGCGTGAAGTAATCGGCCTTGTATTTCAACTTCACCTGAAGGATGCGATCATCGATGACGGAAATCCCGACAGTCGAGGGGTCCTTGTTTTTCCCGGTCCGGTACTCATAGGCTCCTTCGATGATGTCGTAGAACTCCACATAATCCGCCTTTGTCCTGGGGTCGAGGGCGCGCAGCCACGCCTCCCTGAAGTCCCGCGCAAGGACCGCAGAGCCGTCGGACCAGAGGGCTTCTTCACGCAGATAGAACGTATAGACGCGGCCGTCCTGCGATATCTTGTATGAGCGGCATACAGCCTTTACAGGATTTGTCGTATCCGGGTCGTAGGTGAACAGTCCCTCATACAAGGCTGTAAAAACCTGCGCCTCCGAAGAGAAAATCGCGTGATGAGGGTCGAACTGCACATTCAGATCGTTGAAAGCGACGACAAACTCGGTTTCTTCTTCCGCACAGATAAAGAACGGCGCAAGAACGACAAGCGCCATTGTCGCGATAATCCGTATCAGTTTTGCTTTCATCTATTCACCTCTGTCTACCGGATAGGACTGCCGAGAGACCATCTTCATCATTCCGTTTGTCGGTTATATGCTCACGTCCTTGATCCCCAGTCGTTTCAACTGCTCGGATTCCTCGCGCTGGGCGACATACTCGTGACGTTTCTGGTTCGCTTTGATAATAGCACCTTTTATAGTCGTCATCTCGACGCGAACGCTTTTCATCCTCGGCTTCAGCGATTCCGGAAGCTGCTCTTTAAAATACTCCTCGAGGGCGCCGAAGGTCCTGTGCATCCGCTGAGTCTCTTCGATGTGGCGTTGCAGAAATTGAAAGAGCTGTTCCTCGGTCATGGCTTCCAGCCGCTTGAGCGTGGTCCCGCCCCGCTGTGAAAGCGACGCGAGAAGCCGCGATTTTTTCCCTGCTTCGTCTATGAAGCGGTTGAAGTCGAGGGTCTCCGTGGTCCTTTTGCCCGAAAGCTGATCGACGAAGACGATCTCGTACTCCAATCCTCCATCGTCCGGACTGAATATCCTGCGGATGATGCGACGGAGTCTCGCGCCCAGACCCTGCTCGAGGGACTGAAGGAGCGCCGAATTCTCGCCAAGCTTGGTCGCCGCGGCATCGACGGACCAGGCTGCGCCCGCGAGAGCGCGGGCTCCGTCCATGAGAAGGCTCTTATAGGATTTTTCCTTCACCTCGGCTACTTTTTTCTCTTCCACGACGGCAAGACGGGAAAGAAGCTCCTCCCTGAGCGCCGGTCCGTCCGAAGAAAAATCTTCGTTCAGCACTTCCTCGACCAGCTCGGGATAAAAAGGCAGTTCTCCGGCAACTTCGGAGAATTTCTTCTTGATCAGTTTCATCGCCTCTTCGCGGCGGCCGATGGCGAGATCGGCGTCGAGATTGAGCCCGACGAGCACGATATGCCGAAGATCGAGTTTGTACCGTTCGCGGTGGTACTCGGTGAGTTCCTTCAAGACAGCCAGGATGTCGCGGGTCGCGCGTTCGAGTTGCATCGTGGATTCGGCGATAAGACCCGCAGACAGCTGGTCCGTACCCTTTTTGACCATGCCCGCAATCTCCGCAAGCGCGCGGGTATTAGGCTGGGTGCTCGTTTCGGTGAACTGCTGGAAATTGAAGTACTTCACCAGACCGAGGAGCCGCTTGATCCGGCCCATCGTCAGAAAATCACAGGAAAACTGGTAATAATTGTTGAGAAAATCGAGATAGGCTTCGAACTGAGAAACCCGCATGCTGATCTGGTCGAGTTTTTCGGATTCGGAAAAGGGACTTTCCGGTGGAGTTTGAACCTCGGATATCTTGAGCTCGTATTTATAAGGATCGTCGTGAAGAACACCCTTCTTATATAAAACAGACTTCAGACCCAGGAATGCCGCCTGAAAAAGCTTGAAAGATTCGCGTAGCTTAGGTAACTCGTTTCTGTCCAACTTCTCTCGCCGCGCATCGAGGCATATCTCGAGACGCTGCGCGAACGATTGCGAGTCTTCCATAGAATAAAGAGTATCGTGTACATTGGCCAAAAGGCAAGCATAATGGGTCGAGCATACCAGTTTAAGCCGGAATGGCTTGTCATTGCGATTCTTAGCTCTCCTCTAGCCGAGACTTCGGATCGAGAAGCTTTGGACCGGGAACTCTCCGCTCGTTTCGGTCCCTATACCCCCGGCCCTTCGCTCCTGTTCGAATGGAGCCCATACTACGATGAGGAGATGGGGGGCCGGCCCCGGCGTGAATTCGCGGCCTTTGAACGGCCGGTCGATCCATCGACCCTCGCCGAAATCAAGGAAACGACAAATGAACTCGAGTCGCTCCTGTCTCGTCCAGGCGGAGGCCGCCTCTTCAACCTCGATCCCGGACTTCTTTCGCTGTCGCGCTTTGTCCTCGCCACCACCAAGGAGCGGCCGCATCGCCTGCCCCTCGGCCTGGGTATTTTCGGGGAACTAACCCTCCTCTTCGATAAGGGCGATTATCGGCCCCTGCCCTGGACCTACCCCGACTGGGCGAGCGAGACATATCGCGCCTATCTGCGCTCGCTCAGGGCATCGATCAAGCTCGAATTGAGAGAGCGAGGTCGTTAGACAGGGGAGGTTCCTCGAAGCTTGTTGCAGCCATTTTTGGGGAGCGTGGGGAAACACTTCTGCGCTTCCGAGGCGCTTCAACAAGGTTCGAGGAACCTTAAAAGTGTTTCAAATAATGAAATAATATGTTTGATATGTAGCGAACACTCAAAATAAACATCATGTCTGATTAAATCTAATTAAATATAAATAAAAGAAATACACATTTCCCCGTTCTAAATAGACGTTGATTCCTCCATATGGCCCTTTACAATTATTTCGCTATGCGATACGGTATGTGAACTTGATTTGTATACTGGAGTCGTATGGAACGGTATGTTCTTTCCGCCCTGGTCCAGAACCATGCGGGCGTCTTATCCCGAGTCTCGGGGCTTTTCAGTCGCAGGGGCTACAATATCGACAGCCTCACGGTCGGCGAGACTCAGGACCCGGGCGTTTCGCGCATGACCATCGTGGTCAGGGGCGACGAGGCGACGATCGAGCAGATCCAGAAACAGCTCGAGAAGCTGGTCGAGGTCGGGGCCGTTCATCTTCTCGATTCCGCGAACTCCGTATACCGCGAACTCGCCCTCATCAAGGTCGCAGCGGACAGCGCATCGCGGCCCGAAATAATCCAAATAGCCGGCATCTTCCGCGCGAGAATCGTCGATGTATCCCACGAGACCCTGACCGTTGAGGCGACGGGGGATCAAGCCAAGATCGACGGTCTTCTCGAGCTCCTCGCCCCTTTTGGGATACGCGAGCTCGCCCGTACCGGAATCGCCGCGCTGGAGCGCGGATCACGTCTGTTATCTCTTATTTAGCCGC